>NZ_JAWDJT010000008.1:0-298270 GCF_032464715.1 Hymenobacter endophyticus
GGCCCCGCCCGCCGCTCGTGCCTTCCCGGCCCGGCAGTAACGGCGCGATGCGCGCCCACTGCGCGTCGGTCAACATGTACTCCATTCCCAAACATACTAGCCACTGTTAACACTTCCTAGTGAAGAAACTAGCGGCCACTCATAGCGCCGGCCACTGGAACGGTTGTAAGGCCTACAGTTGGCTAACTAGTCAGGATGCGGGAGGGGCCTTGTCGGGGGAGCGGCGCACCTGCAAGGTCAACAACTGGCTAACTGGCAACCACTACCGGCTAACCCACAACCAACCCCAATTCCACAATCCGCGTAGCTTTGACCTGAACCTGATCTGTGCCTTTGACTATGACGACCGAACCACTGGCTACCTCCATTGCCGAAGCCCCCACAGCTCACCTGCCCCTCGTGCAGCACGACCCCTGGCTGGCCCCCTATGAGCCGGTACTGTGCCGCCGCCAGCAGCGGCTGGCGCAGCGCCTGGCCGAAATAGTAGCGCAGTGTGGCTCCCTCGGCAAGTTTGCGCTAGCCCATCAGCGCCTGGGCCTCAACTACGACGGCCGCCGCCGGGGTTATTGGTTTCGGGAGTGGGCCCCGGCCGCTGAAGCGTTGTATCTGGTAGGGGATTTTAATAGTTGGGACCGGCAGGCCACCCCGCTTACTCGTGGCCAGGATGGCGTATGGGAAGTATTTCTGGCGGATAAAGACTACAAAGACCGCCTCACGCACCATTCGCTCTACAAAGTACACGTAGTAACGCCCCAGGGCGGCAAAGACCGGCTACCGGCCATGCTGCGCCGGGCCGTGCAGAACCCCGAAACCCACGATTTTGCGGGGCAAGTATGGCGGCCGGAGCAGCCCTTTGTATGGTCGGATCAGAAGTTTCGGGTCCCCAACTTTGTGCGCGAGCCGCTGATTTACGAAGCGCACGTAGGCATGGCCCTCGAAGAAGGCAAAGTAGGCTCCTACCTGGAGTTTGCCGAGCAGATTCTGCCCCGTATTCAGGCCGAAGGCTACAACTGCCTGCAGCTGATGGCTGTGATGGAGCACCCGTACTACGGCTCCTTTGGCTACCACGTGGCTAATTTCTTCGGGGTGTCGTCCCGGTTCGGCACGCCCGAGGAGTTGAAGTACCTCATCAACGAGGCCCACCGCCGGGGCATTGCCGTGCTACTGGACGTAGTGCATTCCCACGCTGTGAAAAACGAGGCCGAAGGGCTGGCTGATTTCGATGGCTCCGGCGGGCAGTATTTCCACGAAGGTTCGCGCGGCAACCACCCCGGCTGGGATTCTAAGCTGTTTGATTACGCCAAGCCCGAGGTGCAGCAGTTTCTGCTCAGCAACCTGCGCTACTGGCTGGAGGAGTTCCACTTCGATGGGTTCCGCTTCGACGGTATCACCAGCATGCTCTACCAGCACCACGGCGAGGGCGTGGCGTTTGGCGGCTACGAGCAGTACTTCGGCCCCGATGCTGACGAAGATGCCATTCTCTACCTGCAACTAGCTACCACGCTGGTGCGTGAAATCAAGCGCAGCGCCCTGCTCATTGCCGAAGATATGAGCGGTATGCCCGGCCTGTGCCGGCCCATCGAGGAAGGTGGCATCGGCTTCGATTACCGCCTGGCCATGGGTATTCCCGACTACTGGATTAAGCTGCTCAAGCACACCCGCGACGAGGACTGGAACCTCTACGACCTCTGGCACGTGCTCACCAACCGCCGGGCCGGCGAGAAAACCGTGGCCTACGCCGAAAGCCACGACCAGGCTTTGGTAGGCGACAAAACCCTGGCCCATTGGCTGCTCGATTCGGCTATTTACGAGCATATGCACCGCGCCGACCCTGACCCCATTACGGCCCGGGGCGTGGCCCTGCACAAGCTCATTCGGCTGGCTACGCTCAGCTTGGGCGGGGAGGCCTACCTTAACTTTATCGGCAACGAGTTCGGGCACCCGGAGTGGGTGGACTTCCCCCGCGAGGGCAATGGCTGGAGCCACCATTTCGCCCGCCGCCAGTGGAGCCTGGCCGATAATCCGGAGCTGAAATTTCAGTACCTGCTCCAGTTTGACAAGGCTATGCTGCACCTGGCCAAAACCAACCGTCTGCTCACCGCCGGCCCGGCCCGCCAGCTCAACATCGACCCAAATAACCAGGTCATGATTTTTGAGCGGGGCAACTTAGTATTCGTGTTCAGCTTCCACGTAGACCGGAGCGTGGCCGACTACCGCTTTGTGGTGCCCACGCCCGGCCGCTACCGCATCGTGCTCAACTCCGATGATACCCAGTTCGGTGGCTTTGGCCGGGTTGACGACGGGCTGACCTATGAAACCTTCAAAGATGATGGCGTCGATAAGTTGAGCCTCTACGTAACCAGTCGCACGGCCTTGGTATTGACACGAGTATAGTTGTTCGTTGTTCGTTGTCAGTTGTTATGATCTTTCTAGCAACTGACAACGAACAACTAAAACCTACAACCTACTGCTTGGTTTTGCGGCCGGTGCGGGCAATTTCCAGGGCGTCTTCGATGCGCTGGGAGCGGGCCTCATCTTTCTTGGTGCGGGCAATGCGCATAGCTAGGTCCTTACGCTGGGTGAAGGGCAGCGCGTCAAACTGCACGCGCAGGCCGGCGCGGTCCAGGGCCTGCTCAAAGTCGGCGGGCAGCTCCAGGCCACCGGGTTCGGTGTCCCGCTCCAGTACCAGGTGCACGGTATCGGTCCAGGTTTTGTTGATGGCGTTGCGCACCTCCTTGCGGATGCTGAGCATGTGCTGCCCGTCGCCGAACGGTACCAGGTTGGTCCGGATGGGAAATCCATCAATAGTGCCGATAACCGGCAGCGGGCCTTTCGTGCCGTAGGTATCGGGCACGCTGAACGGGACAACCAGGAAAACGCCACTGTCGGCCCCATCCATTTCCATGGGGGCATCGAACTCGTGGCGGAGGGGTGTTTTTGAACTCATGCGGTAGGCAAAAAACTGCGGACTAGCGTCCGGGTGGGCGGGTTTCAAGTTGCAGCAGCAGGCCGCGGAGCGTTTCCGTGTCGGCGGGATCTACTAGCTGCAGGCGTTCGGGCCCCAGTTGGTAGCGCACTTGCAGCAGGTGAGCCAGCTCATCGGAGGCAGCCAGTACCAAGTCGGCGCGGCGCAGGGCCAGCCGCTCCAACTCCAGGGCCCACCCCCGGTCGGCCGGTGTGGCGCGCTCCTGAGCCAGGCTGTGCACGTGCAGCACCAAAGGTCGGCCCGTCTGCTGCCGGATTTCCAGGCCAGCCAGCCAGGTAGGCCAATCAGAGGCGTAAATTACGGAAAAAGTATCCTGCAAGGCCTGACGGGTGGCAAAGCGGGCGTACTGTATCACCTGAAAATTGAGGTCGGCATCCGGAGCCAGGTCCAGACTTAGTACGGCCAAGGCCTCGGGTAAAGTAGCGTGGGCAGCTGTTCTGTTCTCGGCGTGCGGGCTTAGGTTGTTGGCGAGTTCGTGGAGGTCAGTAGCTTCGCCTGAATCCGGCTCGGCGTCTTGGGCAAATACGTCGCGGTTCAACAGCAAATCCTGCGCGGGCAGCTCGGAGGCTTCAGCTTCCAGCTGCGAAACTACCGAGTGCTGCACCGCCACCCGGGCCGCGCGCTGGTCAATAACTGCTGGGCGCTCCTCTGCCGCCGCAAAACCATGCACGCCGGTTAGCACGGCGCTGGTTGCCGTGTCCGGCAAGCCCGGTGTGGCGCCCAGGTAGGGTGCGGCCGGCGTACTCCAGCCGCCGCTGGCCCCACTAGGCAGGGCGGCAGCGCTATCGGCCGCCGTGCCCGTGTAAGGAGCGGCGGGGCGCTGCCAGGCTGCCGGCCGCTGCTGGGGCAGGGAAACCGGTGCGGAGGCTTGTTCGGGCGTGAGGTCGGCTAGGGCAGTTACGTGTGCCGCCTGCCCCAGCGCGGTAGTCGGCTGGTGGGGCACTACCACCGATACGGTGGCCGCCGGGGTCATATTTCCAACTAACGAACCAAGGGCTGGAACCAACTCCCCGGTGCGGGGCGCATCGTTCCAGCCAAGCAGCAGCACATGCAGGGGGGCAGGGGGCATAGAAAGTAAGCTAAGCAGTAATCCGGAGTACGGCAAGGTAGAGAAAAAAGGTACCGGTAGCGCGAAAACTGCGGCCGGTCGAAAACGGCGCGCTTTCCGCTGGGCCGTACCCCGCCAGCTGTTTACCTTTACGGAATGCCTTTCCGGTAAGGCGCTGCCCCCGCGCAGAATACACAACTTTTTCTCTTCGACCCCCTATTTGCATGGCCGACAATATTCAGGAGTTGAACTATATGGTCAATGACTTGGCCGCCCAGGCTCGTCAGGAGCTATACCCCGGCCGGGTACTTTCAAGTGAGCGACAGGGTACTGATTTCATTTTCCGCTGTGATAATGGCGTGCAGCTCAGCCTGCAGGTGATTAATGATAAAGTGCTGCGCTTCCGCTACATCACGGAAGGCGTATTCCCCGCTGATTTCAGCTACGCCTTCCCCGATGGCGTACCCGCCCGGCAGGAGCTGGAGTTTCTGGAGTTCCGCGAGAAGCCCGACCACTACCGCATCACCACCGACCGCCTGATTTGCGTGGTGGACAAGGAAAACCTGCGCACCCGGGTGCTCAACCGCTCCGGTCTGGTGCTCACCGACGACGAAAAAGGCTTCCACTGGGAGTACGAGTACGAGTCGGGCAACGACATCGTGAAGATGAGCAAGCAGGTGCAGAGCGGGGCCCACTACTACGGCCTCGGCGACAAGCCCGACAACATGAACCTGCGGGGCAAGCAGTTCACCAACTGGGGCACCGATACCTACGGCTACCAGAAAGGCTCCGACCCGCTCTACAAGAATATTCCGTTTTTCCTGGCCCTGCACCAGAAGGTCGCCCACGGTATCTTCTTCGATAACACGTTCAAAGCTTCCTTCGATTTTGCGGCCGAGCGGGCCGATGTGGCCTCGTTCTGGGCCCAGGGCGGGGAAATGAACTACTACTTCATCTACGGCCCTTCGCTGCTGGAGGTGACCCAGGAGTACACCCGCCTGACCTCGCCGCCCGAGCTGCCCCCGCTGTGGGCCCTGGGCTACCAGCAGTGCAAGTGGAGCTACTTCCCCGAGAGCAACGTGAAGGCCATTGCCCAGGGCTTCCGCGACCGGAAAATTCCCTGCGACGCCATCTACCTCGACATCGACTATATGGACGGGTACCGGTGCTTTACCTGGAGCCCCACGCACTTTCCCGAGCCCAAGCGCATGGTGCAGGAGCTGGCCGAGGATGGCTTCAAAACGGTAGTCATCATCGACCCCGGCATCAAGATTGACCCCGACTACTCGGTGTTCCGGGAGGGGCTGAAAAACGACTACTTCTGCCGCCGCGCCGATGGTCCTTTGATGAAAGGCTCGGTGTGGCCCGGCCTCTGCAACTTCCCCGACTACACCCGTCCTGAAGTGCGCGAGTGGTGGGCCGGTCTGTTTAAGGAGCTAGTGCAGGAAATAGGAGTGAAGGGCGTGTGGAACGACATGAACGAGCCGGCCGTGTTCGAGAAGGGTACCTTCCCGGATGATGTGCGCTTCGGCTACGACGGCCACCACGCCTCCCACAAAAAGGCTCACAACATCTACGGCATGCAGATGGCTCGGGCTACCAACGAGGGCGTGAAGCGCTTCAGCTACCCCGACCGGCCGTTCACCATCACGCGCAGCACCTACGCCGGCGGGCAGCGCTACTCCTCCGGCTGGACCGGCGACAACATTGCCAGCTGGGAGCACCTCTGGCTGGCCAACATCCAGTGCCAGCGCCTGAGCATTTCGGGCTTCTCCTTTATCGGCTCCGATATCGGGGGCTTTATTGACACCCCTGATGGGGAGCTGTACGTACGCTGGGTGGCGCTGGGGGCCTTCCACCCGTTCTTCCGCACCCACAGCTCCGGCGACCATGGCGACCAGGAGCCCTGGAGCTTCGGGGAGAACTACATGGAGCTGGCGAAGGGCTTTATCGAACTGCGCTACCGCCTGCTGCCCTATATGTACACCACGTTCTGGCAGCACACCACCCAGGGTACGCCCATGCTGCGCCCTTTGGCCTTCCTCGACCAGACGGACACCGATACCTACCTGCGCATGGCCGAGTTCAGCCTCGGCGACCATCTGCTGGTGTGCCCCATTACTACGCCCGGCGCCGATGGTCGCTGGATGTACCTGCCCCGCGGCGACTGGTTCTATTACTACACCGACGAGGCCAAAACCGGCGGTCAGGAAGTGTGGGCTGCCGCCGACCTGAGCCGCATCCCGTTGTTCATCAAGGCCGGGGCCGTGGTGCCCATGTACCCGCTCATGCAGTACGTAGGCGAAAAAGTGGTGGAAGAAGTGACCCTGCACGTGTACTTCAAGCAGGGCACCGAAACCAGCGTACTGTACGAAGACGGGGGCGAAGGCTACGGCTACCAGGAAGGCCAGAGCACCACCCGCCGCTTCCGCGTAACCGGCTCCGAAAAGGGTCTGCTACTGCAACAGGAAACGGAAGGCGCCTACCAGCCCACCTGGACCACCTACCGCGTAGTGCTCCACGGCCTCCCGTTTCAGCCCACCGCCCTCAGCACCGACGGCCAGCCCGCCGCCGCCACCGAAGCCACCCTCGAAACCGGCCTCACCCTGCCCGCCGTGGTAGTTGGTTCTGGTTTCACGGAGCTAGTGGTTGGGTAGTTTAGGGCAGGAGGGTTTGGGAGTAAGAGGGTAGGAGTTGGCTGTCATTGCGAGCAGCGCGAAGCAATCCTTCCTTCACGAAGCACAAACACCAGAAAAGTAGGAAGCCCCTGACGTCCGCGCTGGCATCAGGGGCTTTTTTAGGTCTATATTCTACACTCTGAAAAGGAAGGATTGCTTCGCGCTGCTCGCAATGACAACTCTTACCCTCACACCCCCAAACCCTCTTACCCTATTGCACCCGCTCCCGCAGGTACTGGTACACTTCGGGGCTGCTGAGCAGGGTGCCGTGATGCAGCTTGGAGTATACGTGGGTGCTGATAAGCAGCTCGGGCGGGGCGGCGGGGTCCTGGAAGATGCGGCCTCGGGCACTGCCCGCGCCTACCAGTCCGTCGCCGAAGTAGTCGTGCAGGGCCGAGGTAGCCGACTTTAGTAGGGAGCCCACCAGAATGTGGTAGCGCACTCCCGGCAGTGGCGGCACCACCGTGCGGGGCGGAAACAGGTCGTCGGCGTGCTCATTCTGCCAGTCCTCGTCCACCAGCCGGGCGTGGCGCAGGTCTTTGATGCCGTTGCTGCGCTTGTCAATCAGGCCGCTGATGGCGCGGGTGGGCCACAGGTTGATTTTGCGCAGAATCAGGCTGGTGAGGTGGCTGTTCTGCTCCAGAAACGACCCGTCATTCGGCACGCCCAGCAGAAACACGTCCCGCAGCCGGTTGAGCCAGTGTGAGTTTTTAGTTGTCAGTTGCTCGTTGTCAGTTGTCAGTTGCTCGTTGTCAGTTGTCAATTGCTCGTTGTTGGAACCTGACAACTGACAACCAACCACTGACAACTCATTCCGACTTCCATAATATCCTGCAGAGCGAATGACCAGCCCGCCCATACTATGGCCCACCAGTACCAGTTCGCCCACCGCCTCGGGGTAAGTATCCAGTAGCTCCGTGAGCAGTTGGTGCAGCAGGCGGCCGTTTTCGGAAATGTGCAGGCCGGAGTTGTAGCGCACATACAGGCAGCACACGTCGGTTTCCTGCTGCAGGCGCGGGCCGAAGCGTAAATCGTCGGGGCCATTGCCGGTTTGCCAGATGATTTCGTCGCCCATCAGCCCGTGCAGAAATACCACGGTTTTGCGCGGCCGCCCATCTGGAGCCGGCTGCAAGCCCAAGTCTGCTACCGGCACATCGGCCTCGTAGCGGCGGAAGCTCATCCGGATGGCCCGCCGGTCGTGGCAGGCGGCGAGCTGGTCGCCGAAGGCCCCGTTGAGCACTGGCAGCGTAAAATGGAGGTTGTCCTGACTTACCCGGTAGAGCAGGCCGGCCCCATCGAATGGAGCCCGAGCCGCGCGGCCCACGGCCGCCGCCACCCGTCGCCAGCGTGAGGAACGCGGGGCAGCATCATCGGGAGTAGCGTTATCGTTCGGGAGGTCGGGTGTTTCGGTCACGGAATCAGAAATGCGCGGGTAAAGCAGGTAGTTGGCTGGTAGCAGACAAAAGATACGTAGCTACGGATTGTTACGATGTTACTGAACCAGCATCGGCGAAGATTCAGGCACTTAGGCGGTTGGCGGAGTAACTAGGGACGGAGGCGGAAACGCGGCGCCCAGTACAGCCCCCGTTACCAGGCCACCGATATGCGCGGCGTTATCGGTAGTGTAAGATTGCAAACCGCCCGCCAGGCTGCCGGCCAGCAGGTACAGCACAAACAGGCCCACAGTGTAGCGTTGAGGTCGGGAAAATGCATCCGGCCGCCTCAGCAGCGTAGCCAGTAGCAGCCCGTACAGACCGAAAATAGCCCCCGAAGCGCCCACCGAATTCACGCCCTGCGCGTGCCACCACAGACTGGCTAGGCTGCCAGCAACCCCGCACAGCAGGTAAATCAGCAAAAGCCGGCGGGAGCCGGTAAGACGCTCCGTAAGCAGCCCCAGAAATACCAGAGAAGCCATATTCATCAACAAGTGGCCTACGCTGCCGTGCAGAAACACGCTGGTGAGGAGCCGCCAGGGCTGCCCGTGCAGAGTAAGCGGCGAGAAGTTGGAGCCCCAATGCACGAGAGTAGCCGCTGCCGGCTGCCAGAAGTTCTGGCCGGCTAAGGCCAACAGCGCGTAGCCTATCAAGTTCAACCAGAGCAGCAGCGGCGTGACGCGGTAGCCTTCCCGAAACCCGAAAACTCCCAGCAGCGTGCTGCCGATGGTGGCGTCTGCAGTAGGAATGGAGGGAGCAGCTTGCGGTACTGGCGTCCCGGCCGAAACATCAGGTATCAGGCCCCGGCGCTGCAACTCCCGTATGGCGGCCTGCCCCACGGCCTCCGGGTAGTGCTGGGCATGTTGGGCCAGGTACAGCAGCTCAGCATCCGTTTTCTCGGCAAATAAATCAGCGGGTGTATTGGGCTCACTCATACCACAACGCGCGTAGCAAAACCCCAACAGCGGGGCTGCACTGCGCGCGTCATAAACCCTGCCAGCCCACCCGGCCTGACAGGATAGCACGGTGCCAGTGGCCGGTGCTTACAAATCAGAAATTTTGCCCTGCATGGGAGCCCGCTTGCTGGGCTGGCCCAATAGTTCCCCGCCAATGTCGGAGGCTTCAAAGTCGGCGCGGTTCAGGTCCCGATCCAAATAGGTTTCCCCGTACGTTTCGTAGCGGGTTTTGAGGTTTTTCAGGGAGTTGCGGCGTAATACAAGGCCCTGCTGCATGAGTTGCAGATGCTCCTCCATGGCGGGCGTCAGAGCCTGGTTGTAGGCTTTAGCCTTCATAAACCAGGTGATGCGCTCCAGCGCAATCGTAACCTGACCCGGGAACACCTCGGGTACCTTTTTGCCGGCGGCCTGCTTGGTGAGGTAAGCGGCGGCGTTTTCGGCCAGCCAGTAGCGGCGGGCCATGCGGCTGTAGCGCCCGGTAGCTGTGGTGTCGGCCCGGTCCTGGGCCGAGAGCTGCCGCCGGGTGGTAGCTACCTGCCGGGCAGTTTCGGCCTCAAAATCAGGCATGCGGTCCGTCTTGACGGCTTCCAGCACAATGGGCTCAGTAGAAACCGGTTTGGCAGCCACGGCCG
Source organism: Hymenobacter endophyticus (assembly GCF_032464715.1). Lineage (NCBI taxonomy): Bacteria > Pseudomonadati > Bacteroidota > Cytophagia > Cytophagales > Hymenobacteraceae > Hymenobacter > Hymenobacter endophyticus. The sequence continues at coordinate 9,734 of NZ_JAWDJT010000008.1, forward strand.
TCGAAGTGGCAGTAGAGTCGCGCAGGCCCCACCAGGCCAATCCGGCCACCGCGGCAGCAATCAGGCCGGCGGGCCACCAGCGGCCCAAGGAAGAGGAGGCGGGTTCTTCGTACGCATGAGCAGCGGATACCGAAGCGGCTGCCGCCGGTTCTGCGCCCTGAGGATGCGGCAGCGCTACGCCCCGGCGGCGCAGCTCCCGGCCGGCTTCCGCTACCAACGTGGCATGATAGAGCTCCGGATGCTGTACCAGATACGATAATTCTTCGCTGGTTTTCTGTAAAAAGGAATCGGACGAGGAGGACATGGATGGATAAGTAGGCGGGTAGGCAACTGAAAACGGCTCTAATTTGACGAAAAGTGCCCGAATTTCAAGAACCAGAAGCTGAACGCGGGCTGCCCTCGTGCGTATAGAAAGCTAACAGTCCGGCCACCGTGCCGGGCATTTCACCGAACTTCTCTACCCATGACTCAGCCCCGCGAAGAACCCACCGACGCCCGGAACCTACCCGAGGCCACCGATAACCAACCCGCCCAGCGCCAGCCCGAAGGCCGCCAAGCCGCTGGCAGCCACGATACCGGCCTGAATGCCGATGATAACTCCGGCAGCGGCGGCACCGAAGGCGGCCAAGCCATCAGTGGCAGCCGGGTCCGCTCGGGTGCGCCTAACTACGACGCGTCCGGCAATGCCCAGGATGGCGACGTGGGCGGCAACACCACCAGCGGCGGTACCGGCGTATCGGGCGGCGAAACTGGTCAAGTAAATCTGTAAGTCTCTAGTAAACGACCATATGGCTCAGCAACCACAAGAACCCGCCCAAGAGCAGCCTGAAACTGCCAAAACGCCCGAAACCACCCAGGAGCAGCTCAGCCAGGACAGCGGAGCCGGTATCCGGGGGGGCTACGGCAACTCTGACCAGACCAACGGCCTGGAAGGCGGCGCCGCTTCGCCCCAGGAAAACAGCGCCCCAGCCGCTGATTCTGATCAGCAGAAGTAGCCCGTACTACTAGCGCCACACCCGCAACGCCCGCTTACCTGTAGCCAGGTAGTCGGGCGTTGCTGTGTTCAGACCAGTATCTTGTCGGGTATGAAACGACTTTTGGCTTTCGGCGTGCTGGCTTGGTTACTGGGTGGTAGTGCCCAAGCGCAAAACCCGCTGCCCCGCCTGCTCCGCGCCGATTCGGTGCTGGCCCCGGTGGCGCGGGCGGCCAGCCACTACCGGCTCCAAATACTCTATACCCAAATCAGGCGTGACAAGCAGGGGAGGCCCCACTTCCGGCAGTTTCGGTACCGGGTGCGGCCCCGGGAGTACTTCTACCCGGCCAGTGCCATCAAACTGCCCACGGCTGTGCTGGCGTTGGAAAAGATGCATCAGTTGGCTCGCCAGGTACCGGGACTTTCCAGTAGCTCGCCCCTGCGGATCGACTCAGCCGCGTACGGGCAAAGCGGGGTGCTACGCGACACTAGCAGCCAAAATCAGCGGGCCAGCGTGGGGCAGTACGTGCGCAAGCTGTTGCTGGTGAGTGACAATGATGCCTACAACCGGTTGTATGAGTTTGTGGGGCCGGCGGCGCTGCAGCTTGGCCTGCGCCAGCACGGCTTGCGCCATACCGTGCTGCGGCACCGCCTTTCCGTCGGCGACCAAGATTCCACGGCCCGGCGCACGAATCCGGTGTCTCTGTTCTCCGATTCCAGCCTGAGCCGGGCGCTGTACGTGCAGCCGGCCGCCACGTTTGCAGGGCGGTGGGAGCAGGGGCCGCAGCGGCGGCGCACGGTAGGCGAGGCTTACCTGCAAAACGGCCAGCGCATCAACCAGCCCATGGATTTCAGCGCCCGAAATGCCACCACCCTGGCTGACTTGCAGCGCACCCTGCAGGCCGTGCTGTTCCCCGCATCGGTGCCCCGGCAGCAGCAATTTCAACTGGATACACTGGACCGCCGCCTGCTGCTGGACTACCTGCACCAGCTGCCCCGCCAGAGCCAGTGGCCACATTACCCGGCCGCTCAGTACCCCGATAATTACGCCAAATACCTGCTGGCGGGCGGCGCACCGGGGCCGTTGCCGGAGGGCGCCCGCATCTACAATAAAATCGGGCAGGCCTATGGGTTTCTCATTGATAACGCCTATATCACCGACTCTGCCCGAGGGGTGGAGTTCCTGCTCAGCGCGGTGCTGTACGTGAACCGGGACGGGGTACTCAACGACGACCAGTACGACTACGAAACAGTGGGGATGCCTTTCTTGCGGCGGCTGGGAGAGGCCGTGTATCAACTTGAATTGCAGCGCCCGCACAAACAATAGCCGCGCCTACGAAGTAGTACCAGCATAACAGTATGATCTAATCCCGCGTATGCCAACGACAGTACTGATGAGTTTCGGCTTTCGTTTGTTATAAGTAGTGTATGGCCGTAAACTCTTTCGGGCTCACCGTAATTTCTTCTGTTCATGAGTACCAGCAGCGCGTGGCCCACCATGCGGAGCGCGAGCTGGTAGATCTGACTACCCTGATTCCTGGGTTGGTGCTAGATATGCGGTACGCCACCGCGCAAAACCTGCTGGGGAAACCGGCGTACCGGCAGGCCAGGGCGCTATTGCGGCGGCCGGTGGCAGAGGCCCTGGCGCAGGTGCAGGAGGCACTAGGTCGTTTAGGATTGGGACTGTGCGTGTACGATGCCTACCGGCCGTACAGCGTTACGGTGCAGTTTTATGAGCACATCCGCAATGAGAAGTTTGCGGCTCCGCCCTGGCGCGGCTCCCGCCACAACCGGGGTTGCTCCGTGGATGTGGGACTGGTGGAACGCGCTACCGGCCGCCACTTACCGCTGCCCACTGATTTCGACGAGCTGACCCCGGCCGCTAACTCCCGCTACACCAATTTGCCTGCGCACGTGCTGTTTAACCGGAGCATTCTGCTGGCGGCCATGAAGCGGCAGGGTTTTGTGAACTACGTGGATGAGTGGTGGCACTACGACCACCACTGCTGGGCTGATTTCGACCTGCTGGATTTGCCCTTTGAGGAGCTATAGGGTAGCACGCTGGTGCCGGGCCGTAAAAAAGGGCGGATTCCTGCGGCCGAATGCGCTATTTTTGGGGTAATGACCCAGTTGCGTACCGCCTACCGTTGCCTGTTTTTCCTGTTTCTGGCCTGTGGCCTGCTGCTTTCCGCAGGCAGCCGTGCCGCCGATGCACCGCCCAAGCGGGAACTGCGCGGCGTCTGGATTGCCACCGTTGAGAATATCGACTGGCCCAGCAGCCGCAGCCTCACCCCCGAGCAGCAGCGCCGCGAGTACCGCCGCATGCTCGATGACCACCAGAAAAGCGGCGTAAACGCAGTATTCGTGCAGGTGCGCCCCGCCTCCGACGCGTTTTATCAGAGCACCCTGGAGCCCTGGAGCAAGTGGCTGACCGGCACCCAGGGTAAAGCGCCCACGCCCCTCTGGGACCCGCTGCCCTTCCTGATTGAGGAAGCCCACCAGCGCGGCATGGAGTTTCATGCCTGGTTCAACCCCTACCGGGCCACCATGGATACCGTGACGCGCCGGCTGGCTGCCAACCACCCGTACCGCCGCCACCCCGAGTGGTTTATCCGGTATTCCGGCAAGCTGCTCTACAACCCCGGCCTGCCCGAGGTGCGCCAGTACATCAATGAGGTAATTCTGGATGTGGTGCGCCGCTACGACATTGATGGGGTACACTTCGACGACTACTTCTACCCGTACCCCGAGGCCGGGCAGGTGATTCATGATGAGCAGGCCTATGCCCGCTTCAACCCCGATAACCTACCCGTAGCCGATTGGCGTCGCCAGAACGTGAACAACCTCATTCGGGACCTGCACACTTCCATCCGGCAGGCTAAGCGCTGGGTGAAGTTCGGTATTTCTCCCTTTGGTGTGTGGCGCAACCAGACCTCCGACCCCAATGGCTCGGCCACCAAAGCCTTTCAGGGCTACGACGGGCTGTACGCTGATGCGCTGGAATGGACGCGCCAGGGCTGGGTTGATTACGTGCTGCCGCAATTGTACTGGAGCACCGGCTTCCGGGTGGCGCAGTACCCCGTGCTGGTGGAGTGGTGGGCCCGCAATGCCAACGGCCGCCACGTGTACATCGGGCACGGGGCCTACCGTATGCTGGAAAGCACCCGCTCCGACACGGTGTGGCGCAACCCCCGCGAGCTGCCCCGGCAGGTACGCTTTAACCGCACGTTCCCGGCTGAGGTGAACGGGAGCGTGTTCTTCAGCTCAAAATCCTTGATGGCCAACGCCCTGCACACTACTGATTCGTTGCGGGAGCATGAGTTCCGGTACCCGGCTCTGCCGCCGGTTATGCCCTGGCTGGATGCCGTGCCGCCGCTGCCGGCCCAACAGCTCAGCGTGAGTACCCAGCTGAATGTGAATACCCTGAGCTGGCAGCCTGGCCCCGCCGCCCCCGACGGTGACGAGGCCTCGTACTACGTACTCTACCGCTTCACGCCCGACCAAACACCTTCCCCCGACGACCCGCGCAACCTGCTAGCCATTGTGCGGCCGCAGGCGGGGCGCAAGCTGCAGTTTCAGGATACCACGGCCCGCTTCGGCCACGCCTACGCCTACTACCTCACGGCCTTTGACCGCCTACACAATGAGAGCCGGCCTATTTCGGTGCGCACCACCGGCCGCCCCGCCGAGGTGGTAGTGGCCCAGCAGGCCCCGCCCGTGCCGGCCCCGCAACCCGTGGAGCCCGCGCCCCAGCCCGCTACGCCCCCGGTAGCCACCACGCCCCGCCCGCCCGCTCCCCGCCCGACACCCACGGTCACTACGCCCACCAAAATCAAAGTCAAAACCAAGCCGAAGCGCCGGGGCTTCTTGGAGCGCATATTCGGCCGGCGGTAAGTAGTCAGTCCAGCCAGCACTATTAAGGCAATGAATGCTGTCTGGAAAAGAACGTCATGCAGAGCCGGAGGCGAAGCATCTCGCGTGCTGAGGTCTGAATGGTAGTACAACGCCAGCACGCGAGATGCTTCGGCTGCGCCTCTGCATGACGTTCCGGAACTTTCTACATAGCCTTTAATGCAAAAGCCTCTCCCGCCGCGCGGGAGAGGCTTTTTTGGGTGAAGAGAGGGAGTTGCTTACAGCGTCCGGTACTCGAATTTCACGCGGCCGGTGGAGCCGGCGGCGCTGCTTTTGATGCCGGTGATGCGCAGGAGCATCATCTCGCCGGTGCCCCGCACGCGCACGGCGTACACGTCGTTCACGGCCACGGTGCCCAGGTCGGCGGAAGTCGTGTTCTGGAAGAGCAGCAGGCCGATGGCGTTGGCCGTGGCGGTGGTGTACAGGCCCGAGGCCACCTGCGCCGGCGTAAGCTTGTAGTAACGGGTGGTATTGGCGGCGGCCAGCGTGAAGCTGGTGGTCGAAATACCCGACACAAACAAGTCCTTATTGGTAATGGGGGCGCTGTTCGGCTCGTTCAGAGCCGTTTTCAGGTTGAACGCCACGGAGTCTGCAGGAGCCCCGGCCCCGAATACTACCCGGCCGGTTTTCAGGACCGTAGCAAAGGAGGTGGGACCCACAATGTTGATGGGTGCTGCCGTGAGCGTGGTAGCGGTGTTCTGAGCGTAGGCCACGAACGAGTACGTGAGCGTTTGGCCGTTGGAGTTGGCCGGTACGGGCGCATTTACCGTGACGGTGGTAGCCGCGCCGGCCGAGGGGCCGCGTACCACGCCCAGGCGGCGGGGCGCATCAGTGCCCACCCGCGCAAAGTAGGTAAGGCTGTCTACGGCCTTGAACAGGGTGGCCGTGCTGCCGGCGGCGGGCACCGTGGCAATACCGCCTTCATTCAGGATAATGGAGTAACCCAGAATGTCGCCGGAGGACTGCTGGGTGGCGCTCAGGCCGTTGCGGTACGTGACGGGCGTAGCGCCAAATTTGAGCGTGGGCGAGCTGGCCGACAGATACGTGAAGCGGCGCAGCCGCTTGCTGCCGTCGGCGAAGTTCAGGGTCACATCTACCCGCACCGGCGTTTTGTTGGCCAGGGTGGCGGGCACGGTGTAAGGTACAATCTGGGTCAGAATCTGGGGCGTGCTGTTGTACTGCCCGTTGGCCGGGTAGGTGCCCACCACGGCCGAATCCAGCCGGTTAATCACCTGGAAAACGGTAATGTCCCTGAGGTTGTCGCCCGGGTTGAAGGCCACAATCACCGGCACCGTTTCGCCGGGGGCGTACTTGGTAGCCAGGGCCCCGCCCACGGTGGTAATGGAGCCGAAACCGGCCTCATCCTGGAGGGTGTAACGGTCGTCAAACTCGTCCTTTTTGCAACTGGCCGTAGCTAGGCCCAGGGCCAGCAGCCCGGCCAGCCCCAAGGGCTGCCAGCGGCGGGCGGCGAGAAGAGAAATATAGCGTGTCATGCGCGTGCGAAAAGTAGCTGGGAGAGGAAAATCGGGTAAAGTCCTTGGCAGAATCCTGCACTAAGGACGGTCCCACCAGAGGGGTTTGCCAACGTACTCGTCGTTGGAAGTCGCCATAGCCTCGGCAAACAGCTTGGCTACGGCCTGGGGGTTGTACAGCACCTCGGTAGCACCCGGCAGCATCCGGCGGGGCCACCGATCCTTGAACTCGGTTTTGGCAGACAGGGCCGAGTTGACGTTGGTGCCGGCCGGGTAGCGCAGGTTGGGGTAGATGGTGAGGTCGTAATCCAGGCGGCGCAAATCCGACCACGACTCCGGGTTCAGGAACATAGCAATGTACTTCTGCTCCATGATGCGCTTGAGCGTCAGCTCCGAGGTGTTCTGGGCCACGGCGGCGCTGTTGAGGTAGGTTTCAATCTGGGCCCCGGAAATGAGGGGGAAGGAAACCGGGGGCACGGAGTTGGTGCCGCCCACGCCAATTTTGGCGATGTGCGCCTTAATACCTTCTCGGTAAGCCCTGAGGGCCCGGTCAAGGTTGCCGGCCCGGAAAGCGGCCTCGGCCTCAATAAACTTGATTTCGTGGTAGGTCATTACCTCAAAAATGCCCAGGTCGCGGGCGTACCAGGAGCTGTAAAAGTCGGTGAAGCCGTTCACGATGGCCGCCGCCGAGCTGGTGCCCACGCCCGGGTCGGCGCCGGGGCTGCCGGCCGTGGCCATAATGGTCAGGCGCGGATCGACCACGCCGGGGTAAGCGGCCCCGGCGGCGTTGCCGTTCAGGTACTTGATAACGTTGGTGGAGAAAGTGGCCGTGCTGAAGTTGTTGCGGGTAGTCCCGAAAATGTTGGTGGTACCCGTAAGCGGGGCCACGGCCTGGATGTACTGCAACTGCGCGTCATCGGCCGAGGTGGTCATGCTCTGGTCCACCAGGGCCAGCACTTTGGCCGGGTCGTAGCTGCTCTTCTTGGTGAGGTGGTTAAGCTGCCGGGCTTTCAGGCCATTGGCAAACTTGATCCACTTCTGGGTATTGCCCTGGAACAGAATGTCGCCGGATACACTGGGCGAGGTCACGTACAAAGGCCGAAAGTTTTCACTGGCTGGCTTCTGCATCAGGACAATGCCCTCGTCGCAGAGCGTGTTGATGGTGGCGTAAATCTGCTCCTGCGAGTCGTACTTAGGCGTGTAGTTCTGCGCCCCCAGGTAGGCCTCCGAGTACGGGATATCCCCCAGCATATCGGTGGCGTGGGCTAGCAGCATGGCCTGCACAATTTTGGCCGCCCCGATGTAGTAGGGCGAGCCTTCCTCCTCCGCCGCCTTGGTCAGCGTCGGGATGGTGCCGCCCGAGTAGAAGTAGCTGTAATTGAAGGTATTGGTGCTGTTGCCGTTGGTCAGAATGAACTGGTCGGAGCCCCCGATGGGCGACTTGCGCACCACGTACTGCGTGAGGTAGGGCGTTACCAGGGAGGTGAACATCTGGGTTTGCACGCCCTGGGATATGATGCCGGGCAGCAGGAAGTTGGGCGTGGAGGTAACCGGGTTGTTGGGGTCGGTATTCACGTCGAAGAACTTGTCGCAGGACGTCATCACCCCGCTGCTCAGCGCTAAACCCAGCAGCAGCATATATTTTTTCATCAGAAGAAAGTCAGTTGGTTTATAGGTGTTAGTGCTTAGTTGTTAGTGCTTGGTGCTTAGTGTGTTCTGCTAAGCACTACTACCTAAGCACTAGGCACTAACCACTACATTAGAAATTCACGCGCAGGCTCATGTCCACGCCCCGGGTGCGGGGCACGCCGCCGTAGTCGAAGCCGCCCGAGCCGCCCCCGCGCACCCCGGCACCGGCCGAGGAGGTTTCCGGGTCGCCGCCCGAGTATTTGGTGAACAGCACCAGGTTGCGGCCCGTCACCGACACCTCCACGCCTTTCACCGCTTTGGAATCGGTGAACAGCTTGGCGGGCAGCAGGTAGGTCAGCGTGGCGTAACGCAGCCTTGACCAAGAGCCATCCTCAATAAAGGGCGTGCCAACTACGCCCAGCACGTTCTGGTAGTAGCTCTGGGTAAGCTCCACGGGACGGGTGTTCGGCACGTAGGAGCCATCCGTCTGCCGGATTACCCCATCAAATACGGCCGTTTTGTAACGGTCCAGGGTCCGTTCGCTCTGGCCGGTGCGGGTGGCCAGCCAGTCGTTGCCGTTCACTACTTTGCCGCCCTTGCGGAAATCCCACAGGAAGGAGAAGGACAGCTCTTTGTAACGCAGCGTGTTGGTCACCTGCACCGTGTACTGGGGCGCGCGGTTGCCGGCGTACACAAAGGTGCTGGTGTTTACCAGCGGGTAGCCGGTAGTAGGGCTGATGAGAATCTGGCCATCGGGGGCGCGCTGGTAGTCCAGGGCGCTGATGGAGGAAATGGCGTAGCCGGGGAAGGCCCCTCCCCGGGCCACGTCCACCACCCAGGCATCCGACTGGTATACTTCGGTGAGGAAGCCGGGCAGCTTGTTGGCCTGGTTGCGGTTGGCGTAGTAGTTGGCCACCACATCCCAGGTGAAATCGGCCTGCTGCACGGGCGTGCCGCGCAGGGCAATTTCCAGGCCCTTGTTTTCCACGGTGCCCCCGTTGATGTATTGCAGAATAAAGCCGGTGGCCTGGCTCACGCGCGGGGCAATAAGCTGGTCGCGGGTAACCTGCTGGTACACGTTAGCCTCCAGGCCCACGCGGTTGCGCAGAAACTGCAGGTCTACCCCAAACTCAATGGCGCGGGTGTGCTCCGGTACCAGGTTGGCGTTGGAGCCGTAGAAGCCGTTGCGGAAGCCGCCGCCAATGTACGTGCCCTGGGCCAGCGGCGAATCGACACGGTAGGGACCCGTGTCCTTGCCCACGTCCGAGATGGAGCCGCGCAGCTTGCCGTAGTTCAGCCAGGGGTTCTGGGAGAGGCCTAGCAGCTGGGTGAACTCCCAGCCCGCCGAGGCCGCGCCGTAATAAAATACGCGGCCGTAGTTTTTGCCTTCGCCGGGGCGGGGCAGGGTCGAGGTCTGGTCGCGGCGGCCGTTCAGCTCCAGGCTTACCTGGTTGAAGAAGTTCACGTTGAGGCGGGCGAAGTTGCCCACCAGCCGCCGCTCCGAGTTGGTAGTAAGCGCGTTGCGGTTAACCGTGTTGTTGATGGATGGTACGGCCGGATTGGGGTTCTGGAAAATCAGACCCAGGTTGTCCACAATTTCCGAGCGGCTCACGTCCACCATGTTGCCCAGCACCAGCGCCCCCCCGATGTTGTCGGTGAAGCTGTGCTTGAACGTCAGCAGGGTGTTGGAGTTGAGCAGGCGGCTCAGCGTGCTGGTTTCCGAGATACCGCCGTCCTGGTTGCCGGTGAGCGAGGTGCCCACGGCCCGCACCGAGCGGTCCTTCTGGAAGTACAGGTCGGTGCCGCTGGTGTTCGACAGGTTCAGCCACTTGAAGATGTCCAGCGAGGCCTGAATACTACCGATAAAGCGGTTGTTGCGGGTGGTCTGGGGGTTGCGGTAGATGGAGAAGTACGGGTTGTCGGCGTCGTTAGCCGAGGTGGCCGAGCCCAGCAGGCGGCGGCGCGTCCCGTCGGGGTTGAGGTACACGCGGGCATCGTCGTTGCGGGGCCAGTTGAGCAGGCTGGTGTAAAAGCCGCCCGTGCCCCCAAACAGGCCCGGACCCTGAATGGGCACCGTACCACCCGAGTTGATGTACTGGGTGGAGCCCGTCAGGCTGAGTTTTTCCGAGAGCTTGGCCGAGCCGCCCAGGCGCAGGGTAGTGCGCTCGTAGCGGCTGGTGGGCACAATGCCATCGGTGGTATTGCGCGAGGCCGAGAAAATGAACGAGCTTTTCTCCGAGCCGCCCGACATAGTAAGAAAGTGCTGCCAGCTTTTGCCTTTCTGGAAGAAGTCGCTCAGGTTGTTGTACACGGTTTCGCCCGGCTGAAACTGGGGCCCGAACGAAGAGCGCACCGAGGGGTCGAAGGTGCCGTTGGTGCCCTGCTTGTAGCGGTCCTGGAGCTTGGGCAGCTGCCGTACCTCATCCACCGAAAACTGGGTACGGTAGCTGATGGTCGTGCGGCCGGACGAGCCTTTTTTGGTGGTAATGATAACGGCCCCGTTGGCGGCCCGCAGACCGTAAATAGCAGCGGCGGCCCCGCCTTTCAGCACCGTGAGCGAGGCAATATCCTCCGGGTTCAGGTCGCCCACGCGGTTCTGGCTGGCCACCGAGCGGCCCAGCAGCCCGTTGAAGCCCGAGCCCCCGCCCGGGGCCGTGCTTTCCGTAAACGAGGAGTTATCCATAATCACTCCGTCAATCACGAACAGCGGCTGGTTGTTGCCATCCAAGGAGTTACCGCCCCGGATTACAATGGCAGCCCCCTCGCCCGGCGCCCCGCCCGACGACGTGATGCTCACCCCGGCTACTTTGCCCTGCAAGGCATTCACAATGTTAGTCTGGCGGGTTTCCACCAGCTCACCACCCTGCACCTGGGGGGCGCTGTAGTTCAGCTCGCGCCGCTCCTGCTTGATGCCCATACCCGTTACCACCACCTCGCTGAGGCTCTTGGAATCGGGGGCCAGCGCAATGTTGGCCGTGGTGGCATTGCCCACGCGAAACTCCTGGGGGGCGTAGCCGATAAAGCTAAACACCAGCGTGCTGCCAGCGGGTACGTTGGAGAGGCTGTAACGGCCGTCGGCTCCGGTCTGGGTGCCGATGGCCGTGCCTTTTACCACCACGTTTACGCCGGGCAAAGGCTGCCCGTCGTTGCTGCCCGTAACCACGCCCTGCATGGCCGTGGTGGCTTGTTGCGCCCACGCGGCCGGGGCGGCCAGCAGCAGCCCCAGGGCCAGCGGAGAGGACCATAGTTGTTTTTTCATACGCAATAGAGAGGTGAGAGAGAAAGGGGGGAAACGCGGAAGCCAGCGTACCGGAAACGGTGCGCGGCAGTTGGACTATGGCGGGATACTATCGGTGGGGAAAGGGGCTGAAGGGAGGAAAATCAGCCTGGCCGGCCGAAAATTACGGCGGCTAGAACGGGCAATGGGTGGGAAAAGGACGGGACGAAAAGAGCGGAAATGGGAGGCAATCCAATGGAATGCCTCTAAAACTAGCAGTTGTTGTACAGTGAAACAACTATATATGGTATTTTTTGAAGTCTGTACCAACATCCGTGAAGAGCCGCACCCCGGGCTGACCTAATACGGATGAGGTGTAAAACAGACGCCGCAAAACTCCGCCGGATACTGCATCTTGCCGGGAATTCCGCCCTCCGTTTCTCACACGTATGCAAACCACTACGCAGGCCGCCCACGCCACCACGGGTACCACACCCCTGGCCGAGGCCTCCCAGCCCGGCCGCCTTCAGTCGCTCGACGTGTTTCGGGGGCTCACCGTCATGGCCATGATTCTGGTGAACAACCCCGGCGACTGGGGCCACATCTACGCCCCGCTGGAACACGCCCACTGGCACGGCTGTACCCCCACCGACCTGATTTTTCCCTTCTTCCTGTTCATCGTGGGCGTGAGTATTACCTATGCCCTGGATGGAGCCCGGCAGCAGCCCGCCACCCACGGCCGCACTAGTTTGCGCATCCTGAAGCGGGCGGCCATCCTGTTCGGGCTGGGCCTGTTTTCGGCCTTGTTTCCGAAGTTTGAGTTCAGCACGGTGCGGATTCCGGGGGTGCTGGCCCGCATTGCGGTGGTGTTTCTGGTGTGTGGCATCCTGTTTCTGAAAACCAACCGCCGCCAGCAAATCGGGCTGCTGGCCTTTATCCTGATTTTCTATAACGTGCTGATGCAGCTGGTGCCGGTGCCCGACTACGGCCCCGCCAACCTGGAAGCCGGCACCAACCTCGGCGCCTGGCTCGACCGCACGGTGTTGGGCGAGGACCACCTCTGGAAACAAAGCCGCACCTGGGACCCCGAGGGCCTGCTAAGCACGCTGCCAGCCATTGGCACGGGCCTGCTGGGGCTGCTGGCGGGTCAGTGGCTGCGCCGCCGGGAGGTAGAGCCGGCCACACGGGTGGCCTGGCTGTTTGTGGCCGGCGGGGGCTGCGTGCTGCTGGGAATGGTCTGGAACGGCTGGTTTCCCATCAACAAAGCCCTCTGGACCAGCTCCTACGTGCTGTACACCGGCGGCCTAGCCCTGGCCACGCTGGCCGGCCTGTACTGGCTGGTAGATGTGCAGCAGTACCGCCGCTGGACGCTGCCGGCCCTGGTGTACGGCGTGAATGCCATTACTGTGTTTTTCCTCTCCGGCCTCATTCCGAGGCTGCTGAATATGGTGCAGGTAACCGGCGCTGCCGGCGAGAAAGTGGGCCTGCGTACCTGGCTGTATGATACGCTGTTCGTGCCTTATTTCAGCCCCGTAAACGCTTCCCTGGCTGGGGCGCTGGTGTGCGTGCTCATCTGGTTCGGGGTGCTCTGGCTGATGTACCGGCGCAATATCATCATTAAGGTGTAATAGAGGAATCAACAAAAACAGAACGTCATTCCGAGCTTGCCGAGGAATCTCGCGTGCTGACATTGTGCTGCTATTGTCATGCTGAGCTTGTTGTGCGTCTGGCAAAGAACCGCCGCATCTTTGCCGCTTCGTTGAGCTACCGGCACAACGTCAGCACGCGGGATGCTTCGGCTACGCCTCTGCATGACGTTCTATTACAACTACAACCAACCCACAAAATGCCCGCTGATAAACCTGCCCGCCTGCTTTCCCTGGACGTATTTCGGGGGCTGACGGTGGTGCTGATGCTGCTGGTAAACAACGCCGGCGACTATACCCAGTACTATCGCCCGCTGGCCCACGCGCCCTGGCACGGCTGTACCCCCGCTGATCTGGTGTTTCCGTCCTTCGTGTTCATTATGGGCGTGGCCCTGGTGTACGGGCTGGCGGCGGTGCGGGAGCGGCCGGAGCAGCACCGGGCCGCTATTTGGCGCATCATTCGCCGCGCGCTGGTGCTACTGGTGCTAGGCCTGCTCATTGGGCTGGTGCCGTACTTCTACTTTACCTCGTTCCGGATTCCGGGAGTGTTGCAGCGCCTTGCGCTGGTGTACGCGGTGTGCGCCGTGCTCTTTCTGAAAACTACCTGGCGGCAGCAGGTGTGGCTGGGCGTGGGGCTGCTGGTGTTCTACAACGTACTGTTGCAGTTGGTGCCGGTGCCGGGCATCGGGGCGGCCAACCTGGAGCCGGCCACCAATCTGGGGGCCTGGCTGGATAAGCAGCTGTTCACCGTGAACCATATCTTTCTGAAAGACAAAGGCTGGGACCCGGAATCCTTGCTGGGGACCTTGCCCACCATCGTAACCGGGCTGCTGGGCGTGCTGGTGGGGCAGTGGCTGCGCCGAACCGGCCCGGATGCCACTACCAAGGCCGCGTGGATGCTGGTAAGCGGCAGCGGGCTGGTGCTGGCGGGCCTCGTATGGAACGGGTGGTTTCCCATCAACAAAGCCCTCTGGACCAGCTCTTACGTGCTCTACGCCGGCGGCATCAGCCTGTTGGTGCTGGCCGGACTGTATTTTCTGGTAGATGTGCAGCAGTGGCGCGGGGCCTGGATGCGGCCGCTGATAGCCTGCGGCAGCAACGCGCTGCTGGTGTTTTTCCTGCCTGAGGTGCTCGAACGCCTGCTCACCCGCCTGAAGCTGCACGATGCCCACGGCACCGTGTTCTACGCCCGCGACTGGCTGTACCAGCACCTGTTCACGCAGCATATTGCCAACCCTTATCACGCTTCTCTGGCCTACGCCGTGTGCTATACGCTGGTGTGGGTGGGGATTTTGTGGGTGCTGTACCGCCGCCGGATTTTCTTTACGGTGTAGCCCGGCCCGGGGCCAACCACGCTTATTTTCCGTACTTCGGGTATGAAATACTACTGGATTGTACTTACCGCCCTGGCCCTGACAGCTTCCGCGGCCCAGGCCCAGACTACCCCCGCCGGTACCCCACCCGCGGCCACCAAAGCGCCCCTATCGGCTGGCCAGCGCAAGGCGGCCGAGGAGCTGCTGGCGGCTTCCAACTCCGAGAAAAACCTTACGGAATCCATTGACCGGATGCTGGCCTCGCAGATTGAGCAAAACCCCGGGATGAAGGCCGTGGAGCCCGAAATGCGCGCCTACATCAACAAGTACATGAGCTGGAGCGCCATGAAGGAAGATATGGTGCAGCTCTACGCCCACGAGTTCACGGAGAAGGAACTGAAGGAGCTGGCCAAATTCTACCAGACGCCCATCGGCCGCAAAACCATCGACAAAATGCCCCAACTGATGGCTGCCAGCATGGAAATCGGGCAGCGCCGCATGCAGGAGCACCTGCCGGAGTTGCAGCAGGCCATTGCTGAAAAGATGAAAGCCCAGAACCCAGCCGATGTGAAGTAGCCTGTCATTGTGAGGAGGCACGACGAAGTAATCTGTCCTTCTCACAACACGAATACCTGATACGTAGAAAGCTCCTGACGTCCGTGTTGGCGTCAGGGGCTTTTTCGTAGGGGTAGGCGTTGTGAGAAGAACGGATTGTTTCGTGCTGGTCGCAATGACAATCAGCAACTAAAAACTTACCACTGGTAGCCGTCGAAATCCTTGCGGAGCTGGGTTTTGAGCAGTTTGCCGGTGGCAGTATGAGGGAGTTGCTCCACGAATTCCACGGCCTCAGGTATCCACCAACGGGCTACTTTGCCATCGTAGTAAGCCAGAAGTTCCTCTCGAGTAATTTCCTGGCCGGGTTTGCGCACCACAAGCAGCAGGGGCCTTTCGCTCCATTTGGGGTGGGGTACGCCAATTACGGCGGCTTCGGCTATGCTGGGATGCCCGATGGCCAGGTTTTCCAGTTCGATGCTCGAAATCCACTCCCCACCCGATTTGATGACATCCTTGCTGCGGTCGGTTATCTGCATGAAGCCGGCCGGGTCGATGGTGGCCACGTCGCCGGTGCGGAACCAGCCGTTTGCAGTAAGCTGGCCGGGCTCGGTGCCGAAGTACTCGGCCACGATGAAGGGGCCGCGCACCAGCAGGTCGCCGAAGGCTGCGCCGTCGTGGGGCAGCTCCCGGCCTTCATCGTCCACAATCTGCATATCCACCCCAAAAATCACGCGGCCCTGCTTGGTCTGGATGGCAAACTGCTCGTCGGGGCTGAGGCGGAGCTGCTGGGGCTTGAGGGTGCAGACGGTGCCCAGGGGCGAGGTTTCCGTCATGCCCCAGGCGTGACGGATGGTGACGCCCAACTCCTCATCGAAGGCCCGCAGCAGGGCCGGCGGGCAGGAAGCGCCGCCCACAATCATCTGCCGAAGCGTGGAAAACCGCAGCTGCTTCTCGCGCATGAAGGTGAGCAGCCCGAACCAGATGGTAGGCACGCCGGCCGTAAATGTGACGCCTTCCGTCTCGAACAGCTCGTAGAGGCTGGCCGCATCCAGGCCCGGGCCGGGCAGCACCAGCTTGCAGCCAATCATGGGGGCCAGGTACGGAATACCCCAGGCGTTGACGTGGAACATGGGTACCACGGGCAGAATCACGTCGCGGGCGGAGCAGTTGAAGCAGTCGGGCAGGGCGGCGGCGTAGCTGTGCAGCAACGTGGAGCGGTGGGAGTAGAGCACGCCCTTGGGCTGGTCGGTGGTGCCGGAGGTGTAGCACAGGGAGGAAGCGGTGTTTTCATCGAAAACGGGCCACTCGAACTCGTCGTTTTCCGCCGCCAACAAATCCTCGTAGCAGCGCAGGTCAGGCAGAGTGGTGGCTTCCGGCATGTGCGCCCGGTCACTCATCAGCACCCAGGTTTCCACCTTCGGGCAGCTGGGAGCCAGCTTTTCCACCAGCGGCAGAAACGTGAGGTCGAAGAACAGTAGCCGGTCCTCGGCATGGTTGATAATGTACACCAGCTGCTCGGCAAACAGGCGCGGGTTAATGGTGTGGCACACGGCGGCGCTGCCCGATACGGCGTAGTACAGCTCCAGGTGGCGGTGCGTATTCCAGGCCAGCGTGCCCACCCGGTCGCCGGAGTTGATGCCCAGGCGGCGCAGCGCGTTGGCCAGCTGCCGGCTGCGGCGGCCCAGGCCGGCGTAGGTGGTGCGGTGCAAACCACCCTCTGCGAGCTTAGATACGATTTCGGTATCGGCGTGCCATTTCTCGGCGTGTTCCAGCAGCCCCGCAATGCGCAGGGGCGTGTTCATCATGAGGCCTTGCATAGTGGGAATGGTTTTCTCGCAGAGGTTCGCGGAGGGTTGCGCAGAGGTAAAGGAAGGTTGTGCTATTACAGGCCGTTTGCTAGGCGTACGATGCCGTCTTTGACGTGTGGAGTGTTGAAATTGATGAGCAAGCCGAGTTTGCGTTTCGAGAGCCGCAGGTAAGTCAGCAGTTGCTTGTGGTGCACATCCAGCAACACATCCACCGACTTAATTTCCACAATTACTTTGTCTTCCACCAGCATATCAAGTCGGAAGCCCAATTCCAGCTTCACGTCATCATAGTAGGCCGGCAAACCAACCTGCGTGGCCACTAGCAAACCGTTTTTGCGGATTTCATGCGCCAGCGCCGCTTCGTACACCGACTCCAGCAGCCCCGGTCCCAAAGCAGTATGCACCTTGAAAGCCGCCCCGCGAATCACATATGCAATATCATTTTCACTCATAATTACCTCCTTTTAGCCTCTGCGCAACCCTTCGCGAACCTCTGCGAGAAAACCAGACAAGGGGACGCTATTCCTCCTTCGGAACGGTGCTTTCCACTTCCTGCTTCTGCGGTTGCCGGACGCTTTGCAGGGCTATCTGCAGGATGCCGCTGCGCACGCTCAGCTCCGTGATTTTGTTGTTGCGGCGGGTGGGATTTACGCGGTTGGTGAGCACCACGCAGGTAATTTCCTCCTTGGGGTCAACCCAGAAATAGGTGCCCGTGAAGCCGGTGTGGCCGTAGCTCTGGGGCGAGGCCAGCGGGGCCGAATTTACGGCCGGGTTGGCGGCGGGCCTATCGAAGCCCAGGGCGCGGCGGTTGTCGGGGCAGAACTGGCAGCGGGTGTACTCCTGCACGGTTTCGGCTTTCAGGAGCTGCTGCCCGCCGTACTTGCCGTTCCAAGCGTAGAGTTGCACCAGCTTGGCTAAATCCGTAGCGGAGCCGAACAGGCCGGCGTGGCCGGAGAGGCCGCCCAGCAGGGCTGCGCCTTCGTCGTGGACCGTGCCGTGCAGCTGGCCGTGGCGGAACAGGGAGTCGTATTCGGTGGGGGCAATGCGGCTGAGCGGGAAGCGGCGGGTAGGGTTGTAGCCCAGCGTGGTAGCGCCCAGCGGCCGGTACACCTCATCCGTCACAAACTGGCCCAGCGGCTTGCCCGACACGCGCTGCACAAAGCGCGGGTACAGAATAAACGACAAATCGGAGTACACGTACCCCGGCTTCTCGTTCAGCGGCGACTCGCCAATGGCCTTCAGAATACGCGCCGGAAAATCCTCACGGGCCCAGAGGCGTGGGCCGGCCGGCAGCGGAAACCGCGCCGAGGAATCGGGGCGGAAGTAGCGGCGGTTCAGCTCCGAAGGCTGGGTGAGGGATACGTCTTTGGCCTCGGGGCTTTTACCTAGCAGGCCATTGAAGAAGCCGCGTGGCTTAGTATAGTCTTTCCAGAACGGAATCCAAGCTTTCAGGCGGGCCTGGTGCGTGAGCACGTCGCGCAGCTTGAGGTCCTGCTTATTGGTGCCTACCAGCTCCGGAAACAGCTGGCCCATCGTCATGTCGGGGTTGAACTTGCCTTCGTCCTGGAGCTTCATTAGCGAAGGCAGCGCGGCCGATACTTTGGTCAGCGAGGCCAGGTCGTAGAGGTCGGTGCTGCGGACGGGGCGGGCGGCCTGGCCGGCGGTGGGGTAGGTTTGCGTGCCGTAGCTTTTCTGCAGTACCACCGTGCCGCGCCGGGCAATAACCACCTGCGCCCCGGGGAAGGCCCGGGCCGCAATAGCCAGGTTCACCAATGAATCGACGCGGCTTTCCAGGTTGTTGTTCATGCCCACGGCCTCGGGCTGGCTGTACCGCAGCCGAATGCCGCCCTTGGTTGCCAGGCCTGTTCCGTAGGGGTACCGCTCGGAGATGGTAACGGGCAACTTCCCGCTGGCCGAAATACCGCCGAAAATTACCTCGGCAGCTACTTCCTGGGCATTCTTGCTTTCCTGATACGCCATTACCACAGCATCGGCGCGGTCTAAGTCGCGGAGCTTGGCGGCAGCGTAAGCCGAGCCAAATACCGACACGATAAGCCGTTGGCCCTTGCCGCCCAGCTCGCGCAGCAGCACGTTGGTTTCGGGGGTTACGCCGAAGTTGGTGGCCGGCAGCCGGCCCAGGTTGTTCAGGCCAATCAGCACGGTGTTGTAGCCTTTCAGGGTTTCGCGCATGCGGGCCAGCTCATCCAGGCTGGGGGAGGCGGGCAGCCAGAAGTGACGCACCGGCGCGTAATCGGCCACCATACGCTGGAAGTCGGTGGTGTCCTTGGTGCCGATGGTGAGCGTGGCCAGCCGCAGCGTATCGAGGCGCTGCAACGGCAGCAGATTTTTCTGGTTGCGCAGCACCGTCACGCTCAGCTCCGAGAGCTGGCGGCTCAGGTACTGGGCGTGGGGCGTGTTCAGGTCGGCAGTGATATTGCGCAGGTCGATGGGGCGGTACTTGTCCAGGCCGGCCCACTGTTTCAGGGCCAGCACCTTGCGGCAGCGCCGGTCAATTTCCTCCTGCGAAATCTCGCCCCGGTTGATGGCCTCCCGAATCATGCGCAACGCCAGCGGAATGTTTTTGCTGAACTCCAGCACGTCGTTGCCGGCCAGCAAAGCGCGCAGGTCAGCGTCGCCGGGCGGGTACTTGCTGATGACGCCCTTCATGTTCATGGCATCGGTGAAGATGATGCCTTCAAACCCCAGCTTCTGCTGCAAAAGGCCCTGAATAATGGGCTTGGAGAGGGTAGAGGGCATGCCCGTGGTATCGAGAGCCGGAATGTTCAGGTGGGCTACCATCATACCCCCAATGCCGCGCTTGATCAGGCTTTTGAACGGGAACAGTTCCAGTGTGTCAATCCGCTTCCGGTCGATGCGCAGCAGGGGCAAAGCCAGGTGGGAGTCGGTATCGGTGTCGCCGTGGCCGGGGAAGTGCTTGGCTACGGCCAGCACGCCCGCGTCCTGCATACCCTTCATGTAGAGGTAGCTTTTTTCCGTTACGCTTTCCCGGTTTTCGCCCCAGCTGCGGAAGCCGATAACGGGGTTGGCGGCGTTGTTGTTCACATCAATCACCGGGGCAAAATTCACGTGCATACCCAGGCGCTTGAACTGCGCGGCCACTTCAGTGCCCATATCGTAGATAAGCTGGTTGTCGCGCACGCCGCCCATGCTCATCTGGTAGGGGAAGCGCACCACGCTGTCCAGGCGCATGCCTACGCCCCACTCGGCATCCATAGCCACCAGCAGGGGCACTTTGGCCTGGCTCTGGTAGCGGTTCAGCAGCCGACTCTGGCGCACTGGCCCGCCCTGGAAGAAAATCAGTCCCCCGATGCCGTACTGCTGAATCAGGGTCGAAACCGAGTCCTCATCAATGCGCTTCCGGTTGGAGTAGGCCGCCACCATGAACAGCTGCGCCACCCGCTGGTCGGGCGTGAGCGTCTTCATCACCGAATCAACCCACCGCGAAGAGTTCAGTTGCCCGGCAAATGGTAGCGGCTGGTTACGGCTTCTGGCTGCGGTTGCTGGCTTGCCAGTTGGTTTTGCCACCACAGCGGCTGGGGCAACTGGCGTTGCGCGGCGTGGGGTTGGCGCTACCACGCGGGTTTTGCGCACCGGGGCCCGGCGGGCTACGGTACGGGCAGTTTTGCGGGGTGGGGCTTTTTTGCGGCGGCGCTGGGCCGAGCCGGACTCGGGGCTGAGCAACACCAAGGCCAGCAGGAGCAGGGAAAGGAAGCGGGAAAAGGACAAAGCGGCGGAAGGCAAAAAGGTGAGGTTGCGAAGTTAGGCGAACTGGGGCAGGAAGCGAAGTGCAGGTTCCGGGCTGCCATGTATCCGGCTAGCGGTTCAATTTAATCTCTTGGGTGTAGAAAACCTGGCCATCATCACCGCGCAGAGAGGCCGTAACACCCAGCCGACGGCCCTGCGGCCGGAACTGGAACAGAGCATAATTTTTCTGATTCACCAAAGGCCCAACGCGGTATGCGTTGGGCTCACTGGTGTTGTGCGTGGCGGGGTGGGTAAGGCCGCTGGACGTTATTTCGTACACCGGCTGCTTGAGGCCCGGCACCGGCACCCGGGATACTTCGCCAATGTGCCGGTCGCCGCTGATGAGCAGAACGCCCTTGGGCTTGGTATCCCTGAGCAGCGTAAGCAGGCGCTGCCGGGCTACCGGAAAGTTGGCCCACTTCTCAAACCGGTGCTGGTAAGGCAAAAACTGAATACCCGAGGCAATGATGTGCGCATCGGCATCGGAGCCGGCGAGCTGCTGCCGGAGCCACGCCCACTGCGCTTCGCCCAGCACGTCGCCGGTGGGGTTGGGGTGGTACACCAGGGCCGAGTCGCGGAACAGTGGGTCCTGGAAATACCGGTCGTCCAGCAAAATCACTTTTACCTTCTTCTTACCCACGGCATACGCATACGAGGTATAAATTCCTTCCTGCTTCCGTCGGGGGCTGTTTTGGGGTTCCTGCAAAAAATCCAGAGCCAGTTGCTGGTTCTGGGCTTTAAAAGGGTAGTTCTTGTCGCCGTCGTTGCGGCCGTAGTCGTGGTCATCCCAAGTGCCAATTACCTGGGTGCCCTGCTCCCGCAGCTGGCGGTAGCCAAGCTGGTTGAATTGAGCCTCGTACTTGGCCCGCAGCACCTTGGGGTCGTCGGTGTCACCGTAGATGTTGTCGCCCAGCCATATCCACACATCGGGCCGGTCCAGGGCAATATCGTCCCACAACGGCTGGGGCAAATCGTGGCGGTTGCAGGAGCCGAAGGCAATGCGGAGCCCGGAAGGTGCAACTGCCGCAGTTTGCGCCTGCGCCGCCGACTCTGCCCCCAGAAGCAGGCCCGTCGCCAGCAGGCAAAGCAAGGTTGTTTTCATAAGGCTAAAGATGCAGCCTATAAGCTCAACGCTGCGTTACGCGTACAATAAAGTGTGTCCGGGGGCACCGGTCCTCACTTTTTCTCGTTTTGCCGGTTACTTGCCTATGTCAAACCGCCGCCCTACCGACCGCCCCTCCCACTTCTCCTCCGAGGATGCCCGCCTGCTCAAGGGTATTGCCATCGGTATCGGCTGCTCTTTTTTGGTGGGTATCGTCCTGCTGGTGCTGATTGCGTTTTTCGGGTAAGGCAACTTAGCGTCGGCAACTGCCCGGCCGCACTATTGCCCCGGGCTTGTAACAGCCACTAGCCAGGAAACCGCAGCGCCGCTTAGTGGGACAAAATCCATCCGGGTGGAGGTTTTTGCCCCGCTAAGCGGCGCTTATTAGGTGTGGCCAAGCGGCTGCTACGGGCCCGGGCCGAGGGGCTGCGGGCTGCTTTAGCGCACCACTTGCCCGTTGCGGAGGCTGCGGGCGGGTTGGGCCGGGGCCTTCTTTACCATGGAGCCAAAAGCGCCTTTTTTCTCGAAGGCGCTAACCACTTCCTCTTCGGCGGGGGTGCGTTTCACAACCGGGTTATCAGCCCAGAACTCGGGGTCGTAGGGTTTGGCCCGAATGGCGTCCAGGTCCCGGTCGGTGAGGCTGGCGCGGGCGTAGGGCAAACTTTGCACCTTGGCGCTCTGCTCGAAAAAGTAGGTAAACGAGGATACGTTGATGGCCAGCGGAGCTTTGCCGGGCTCGGTCAGGTTGGTATTCAGGGTCATCTTCATCAGTTCCAGCGGAGCCACCTCCCCTTTGCCATTAGTAGACCGGAAGGTCATTTCAATGTCGAGCTTGGCGTCCTCAAACTTCTGGCGGGGGTTGTTGGTGCTGCCCGTGAAGCTGGGCTGCGTCATGCGGTAGCGTACTACCTGGTACGTTTCAATATCAATCCAGATGGTGCCCTGGGAGCGGTATTTCACCTCAGGCCGAGTTTCAAAATTGATTTCCGCTACGCCGCCCGTGGAGTCCTCCCCTACAATACCCTTCAGCTCCAAGAGGTAGGTTTTCTCCACGTTGGGACTCATCAGAGCCAGCGAGGTGGTGCTATCCTGCCCGGGGTCGAAGAGGCCAAACTTGCGGGTATATACTGAGAAGTTGCTCAAGTTAATGGGGGCCTGCACGGCGGCGTAACGGCCCTGAGCCAGGGTCGTGCCCACAATGCGCGCCGGGTTCGATTTCACGTTCCATACCACCTCCTGCAACTCCGTGGGCTGGTTGTCGATGCGGGTAATCTGACGGTAGAAGGCCTTGCCGTAATAGTTGCGGCGGTAGTTGCGCTGCAAATTGCGGAAGGCCCGGTCTACCAGCTGAAACGGAAAGCTGGCCACCTTCACCTCGGGCAGCACTACGGTGGCTTCCGCCAACAGAATATTCAGGGACTCGGCGGCCGAGGTAATCCGCAGCGTATCCTTCACGTGGTTCAGCTCCGAGAACAGCAGGGTGGTGGGCAACTGCTTGACTACCAGCGTAAACTCGCCCTCCAGGTTGGTGGTGGTGCCGTTGGTAGTGCCGGGCACGGCCACACTGGCAAAGGGCAGGGCCTCCTTGGTGTCTTTGTCGCGCACTACGCCGCGCAGCTGCACCTGGGCCTGAGCCACATGGGTCAAGCTAAATAGGGTCAGTAACAGGCCGAAAAGGCGAAAAACCGGGGCTTTGCGGAAAGAAGGAGCGGAGCGGAGAGCAAACAGCATACGGGTACAAGCGGGTGAAGCGGCGAAGTGGCCTTCGGATGAACGTGCACCGGACCCAAAACCGTGCCCACTTGTACAAAAGTAGCCCCGAAACGCAACAGGAAACTACCAAACCGGGTAAGTAGTTCTACCTTGGGCCTGGCTGGCTT
This sequence comes from Hymenobacter endophyticus, assembly GCF_032464715.1. Classification (NCBI taxonomy): domain Bacteria; kingdom Pseudomonadati; phylum Bacteroidota; class Cytophagia; order Cytophagales; family Hymenobacteraceae; genus Hymenobacter; species Hymenobacter endophyticus. The sequence continues at coordinate 33,006 of NZ_JAWDJT010000008.1, forward strand.
CCTGCGTGCCGGCCCATGTTCCTGTCCACTGTTTCTTCTCTTCTACTCTCATGCTGAAGCGAGATTTCCTGAAAAATGCCCTGCTCACGGCCGTGGGCGCGCTGGTGAGCCCCGCCGTGCTGGCGGCCGCTCACGAAGAAAACCTGCTGCGCGAAGCCCGGGCCACGCCCATAGCCGACGGCCCGTTCACGCTGCCCGCCCTGCCCTACGCCTTCAATGCTCTGGAGCCGCACATCGACTCCAAAACCATGGAAATTCACCACGATGCGCACCATAAAACGTACGTGTCCAAGCTGAATGAAGCCGTGGTAGGTAAGCCCGAAGAGAAAATGAGCCTGGCCCAGCTGCTGGCATCGGCCGGCAAGCAGCCCGATGCTATCCGCAACAACGCCGGCGGCCATTGGAACCACTCGTTCTTCTGGCAAATTCTCTCGCCCAAGGGTGGGGGGCAGCCCACTGGCGGCCTGGCGGCGGCCATCAACAAGGACTTCGGCTCCTATGAAAAGTTCACCGAGGAATTCACCAAAGCCGCCACCGGCCGCTTTGGCTCGGGCTGGGCATGGCTGATTTATGATAAGAAGGCCGGCAAGCTCATGATTACCTCCACCGCCAACCAGGACAACCCCCTGATGGATGTGGCCGGTATCCAGCGCGGTACCCCTATTTTGGGCCTCGATGTGTGGGAGCACGCCTACTACCTCAAGCACCAAAACAAGCGCCCGGACTACATCAAGTCGTTCTGGAACGTGGTGAACTGGGGCGAGGTAACTAGGCGCTACGACGAAGCCCGCAAGGGCTAACACCGGCATTGCCCAGCTACCGAACACGAAAAAAAGCCACCTCGCTTTGGGGTGGCTTTTTTCGTGCTGCTGCGTGTGGCTACTTGGCACTCACGGTACTCAGGGCTTTTTCAATGCGGGCGTTAACTAGGGCGAATAGCTGCTGCAACTCCGCCGGGGCGTCGCCCTCAGCCCTTACCGATTTTTTGGAGCCATCCGGGTAGGTAATCGTGAGTCCGGTAGAAGGCATATCAGAAGCACCGCTGCCATACTCGGCGTTGAAGCTGCGGAACTGCCGGGCCTCGGCGGCCTGCATAAGCTCTTTTACCACGGCCGCACCAAGCTGCATATCATAGGTGCCTTCCACGGGCGCGTACTTGAAGCCTTCGTAGTGCATGCGGCCATCGGCATAAATCTGGGCCGTGAAGTGGGGGCATTTACCGAAGCAGGGGGTTTTGCCAAATGTAAGCACTGGCACGGCCTGCACGGGCGCGCCAGCAACAGGCCGCCCATCCGTGGGCGGAGCTGGTAGGCTGGCAGGAGCAGTGGGTACGGCGGTAGCCGCAGGCACGGAATGATTTACCGTGCAGGCCGGCAAAGCAGATAACTCCAGCAGGGCAATAAACGGAGCAAATAGGAAAGCACGCATACCAACGCAGGAAAGTGAGGAGAGGAAATATAGGTAAAACTCTATAGCCAAACTTGGTGCCAGAAAAAACGCCCCGCAGCTAACAAGCCACGGGGCGTTTTCAGTAAGCTTACTGCAGTAGCAGCTTTAGGGGCGGCGCGTTTTGCGGCGCTTTTTCGGCGAAATATCCGAAGCGCCCGTGCCAGGCTCTACGTCCGTGTCGTCGTCATTGGATGGAGCAGTGGTGCGGTTGCCTGGACGGTTCTGCGCTTCTTTTTCCTGGGCGGCCTTCATGGCATCCTGAAGGCGGGCGGCAAAGCCGGTGGGTTTCTTGTCCTTATTCTTCACCTTGTTGGCTTCCAGCTTTGCGCGCACTTTGGTGTCATCCACAAAGCGGCGGGTAATGGCCTGCTGGGCCATCGTCACCAGGTTGGATACCAGGTAGTACCACGTCAGACCGGCGGCGAAGCTGTTGAGCACGAAGAAGAACACCAGCGGCATCAGGTAGCTGTAGAACTTCATCGGGCCCTGCATGGCGGCGGGGTTGCTCTGGTTGCTCTGGTAGGTCATGGCCAGCGTAGACAGGGTCATGAGCACCGTGAACAGGCTGATATGGTTGCCCAGGAAGGGAACCGTGAAGGGCAGCTTGATCAGGTCGTCATAGGTACTCAGGTCGTGGGCCCAGAGGAAGGGCTGCTGGCGTAGTTCAATGGCGTTCGGGAAGAACTGGAACATGGCAAACAGAATCGGAATCGTCAGCAGCGTGGGTACGCAGCCACTCAGCGGGTTCACGCCCATGCTCTGGTGCAGCTTCATGGTTTCCTGCTGCTGCTTCACCTGGTCGTCGGGGTACTTCTCCTTGATGGCGTCCAGTTCCGGCTTCAGCACCTTCATCTTAGCCTGGCTCTCGTAGGTTTTGTACGTGAGGGGCCAGGTAACCAACTTAATGAGCACTACTAGCAGCACAATGATGATGCCGTAGGAGCCGATGAACTGCTCCAGGAAGTGGAACACTGGCAGTACCACGAAGCGGTTTACCCAGCGGAACAGGCCCCAGCCCAGGTACACGTTTTGGTCGAAGTCGGGAGCTACTTCCTTGAGAATGTTAAAGGAGTTGGGACCGAAGTAGAAGCGGAAGTTCGCCTTGCCCTGCTGCACATCGGCGGCCGGAATGGCCAGCGTCGAGGTCAGGGTTTTGATGTAGGTTGTATCGTTCAGGTCAACGGTGGAGTTCAACTGGCCTGAGCTGAACTGGTTGTCAGCAATGATACCGGCCACGAAGAAGTCGTGCTTGTGCGCCACCCACTTCATCGGCTCCGCTACTTTGATTTCCTCAGGCGTTTCCGAAGTTTCGGCCAAGGCCGTATGCTCGCCGGAGCTTAGGTAGCGGTTGATGGTGGTGTGGTTGCGGTTTTGCTTGCGGTCCTGCTCGGTCTGGCGCACGTTATCCACGAAGGTGAACGTGAGCGGTTCCTGGGCCACGGCCGAGGAAAGGCCGTTGAAGCGCAGGTTGTAGCTCAGCTCGTAGCTGTTGGCGGGCAGGGTGTAAGTCTGCTCAATCTGGCCGCCGGCCACATCAGCCACGAAGCGCAGGCCGTTGCTGCCCTGGGGCTCGGCCCGGAAATACAGGTCCGAGAGCTTCACCTGCCGGCCGTCGGTAGTGCGGAAGCGGGTATCCAGCTGGGCGCTTTTGGCATCGAACAGGTCCAGGGGGCGGCCAAAGAACGTTTTGTACTTGCTGAGGCGCACGGCTTCTACGCGGCCCCCTTTCGAGGAGAGGGTTACCGTCAGCAGGTCGTTTTTCAGCTCCGTGGTTTGGGCGGCACCCTGGGCGGCAGCGGCAAAGGTGCCCAACTGCCGGGCCAGCGCCACCGAGTCGGGGGCAGCGGGAGTTGCCTTAGCTGCGCGGGCCGCAGCCGTAGTGTTGGCCGGAGCGGCCTTTTCTGGTTCCGGCTTAGGCGCAAACTGAAGATAAATCAGAAGCAAGGCGGCCATCAAAAAGACGCCAATTGCTGAATTTCTGTCCATTTAAGTAATGGTGAAGCAAACAAAGAGAGAAGCAGGGCCACCAGCAAAAATCCGGCGGCCCTGGCGTAAAGGTCGGAGTTGTCAGGCGAATATTTTTCGCGCGGCCTTTTTTGTCAGTAGATTAAATGCCAACCGCCTGTCATCCTGAGCTTGCGAAGGATTTTGTCACGCTGGCACAACAACCGTAGTAATGACCCGTGCTGATGTAATAGGAGCGTGTTTGGGAATTGTCATGCTGAGCGAAGTCGAAGCATCTCTCCCGCTTCGTGCGGGCGCATTTCAACGAAGCGGGAGAGATGCTTCGACTTCGCTCAGCATAACAGAAACAGCGTTTTTATACAGTCCCAAACACGCCCTAAGATCCTTCGCAAGCTCAGGATGAGAAGCGGATTTACTCTGCTTTTTACCCTTTCCGGTACTGGATAGCTGCTTTCACGAAGCGCACAAACAGCGGGTGCGGGTTCTGCACGGTGCTTTTCAGCTCGGGATGAAACTGGCCGGCCACAAACCAGGGGTGGTTGGCCAGTTCCACTACTTCTACCAGCCCGGTTTCGGGGTTGCGGCCCGAGGCCAGCATACCGGCCTCCTCGTACTGCTTCAGGTACTCGTTGTTGAACTCGTAGCGGTGGCGGTGCCGCTCACTGATGTGGTTGCGGCCGTAGGCTTTGGCGGCCTTGGACCCCCGGCGCAGCTCACAGTCGTAGGCTCCCAGACGCATAGTACCGCCTTTCAGGGTCACGGTTTTCTGCTCCTCCATCATGGCAATAACGGGGTTGGGCGTCTGGGCGTCCATTTCGGTGGAGGAGGCGTCTTTCAGCCCCAGCACGTTGCGTCCGAACTCCACTACGGCCACCTGCATACCCAGGCAAATCCCAAAGAACGGGATGTTGTTTTCGCGCACGTACTGCACGGCGGCAATTTTGCCCTCGAAGCCCCGCTCACCAAAACCGGGTGCCACCAGCACCCCATCCGCGCCGTGTAGCTGCTGGGCCACGTTTTCGGCGCTTAGGTGGTCGCTCTGAATACTGCGCACGGTCACTTTGCACTCATTCTGAGCCCCAGCGTGCACAAAGGCCTCAATAATGGATTTGTAGGCGTCGGGCAGCTCCACGTATTTCCCCACCAGGGCAATGGTGACTTCCTCGGTGGGGTTTTTCAGCCGGCCCAGAAACTCCTTCCACACGTCCAGATCGGGTTGGGCGGCGCCGCCTTGTAGCTTCAGCTTCTTGATAACCCGCTCATCGAGGTGCTCCTTCAGCATCAGCAGCGGCACTGAGTAGATGCTGTCAGCATCCAGGCTCTCGATAACGGAATTGATGTTGACGTTGCAGAACAAGGCAATTTTGCGGCGCATTTCGGCCGGAATCGGGTGCTCGGAGCGGCACACCAGAATATCGGGCTGCAAACCGGCGCTGCGCAAATCCCGCACCGAGTGCTGGGTGGGCTTGGTTTTCAGCTCCCCGGCCGCCTTCAGATAGGGGAGCAGGGTCAGGTGAATTACCAGGGAGCTGTTCTCGGGCAGTTCCCAGCGTAGCTGCCGCACCGATTCCACAAAGGGCAGGCTTTCAATGTCGCCAATGGAACCCCCGATTTCGGTAATCACCACGTCAAACTGCCCGGTCTGGCCCAGCAGCAGCATGCGCCGCTTAATCTCATCGGTAATGTGGGGCACTACCTGTACGGTTTTGCCCAGATAGGCGCCCTCCCGCTCCTTGGTAATCACGTGGTCGTAGATGCGGCCGGTAGTGACGTTGTTGGCCTGGGAGGTGGGTACGTTCAGGAAACGCTCATAGTGGCCCAGATCGAGGTCCGTTTCCGCCCCGTCGTCGGTTACGTAACATTCGCCGTGCTCGTAGGGGTTGAGCGTGCCGGGGTCAATGTTGATGTAGGGGTCGAACTTCTGGATGGTAACCCGGAAGCCGCGGGCCTGCAGCAGTTTGGCCAGGGAGGCCGAAATGATGCCTTTGCCCAGCGAGGAAGTAACGCCGCCCGTTACAAAAATGAATTTGGCCGTAGTGGCAGCCGCGGAAGTGGAATTTCGGTCTGGCATAACGGGAAACAAAGGTAGGCTATATCTCCGGCCGGCCGGGCTTGCAGGTTGTTTTTTTTGGCGTAAGGCAACAGAATAAATAGACCTGACTCTCAGCCGCAGCCAGCCTGATTTCAACCAGGAACATCCAAAAAAACCGAAACCCCGCACCCCGAAAAAGGCTTGTTACTGCCTTGCTTAGGGGTACGGGGCTGCGGGTGCCGTATAAGTCGCGGCGCCTATGTTCGGTTATCTATTGCTTGTGCTGTCTTCCTTTAAAGCGGCCGAGCCGGTAATTTCCTCCACCGGGCCAGAAGTAGCTAGTTGCAGGCGCAAGGTATCGGCATCGGCATCCAGCTTCGGCCGAATCTGATCGAGGGCCAGGCGCATGGCCTTTACATCGGAGAGGCGGGCCGCTTTCGACTGGCTGTAGCCGTGGTACATGGCCACGCGCACTTTGCTGCGGCCCGTGCCGGTGTAGGTGCCAATAACCTCGCCCCGGGCATTGATGATTTGTACCTCAGCCGTTACGTTGGTGCGGTACCACTCCAGCGGAATACCCAGCAAGCTAGGCGTCATGAGGGTAATCATCTGAAAGGCCTGGAACACGTGGCCAGTGCGCTGCTGCTCAGCCTTGGTTACCGTGAACTTGGCATAACCATAGCGCACAGTATCTTCCTGGGGTTCAGCTAAATGGTAAGAAAGCTCCTGGCGAAATACCTTGCTGGCGTCATCGGGCAGGGCGCCTTCACTTTCGGCCATGCTTAGGGGGCCGGGCTCCACTACCGCCTCCAGCTTGGGTAGCCGCCCCAACGCCACCGAGTTATTGGAGCGAATAGTTTGGAAGACGGCCTTTTCCGTTGATTTACAGCCCGTAAGACCCAGAAAACCCAGCAGGCACAGGAGGGGAGCGGAACGGTTCACCATAGAGAGTGGAATGTGTAAGTGAGGCTATTAATCAGGAAGGAATCCAAAAATAACCACGTAACACGCGCAAACGTGCTTACGCAGACGGAATTACGCAAAAACTCGGCGAGTGACCTAAAATCAGCCGTTCAGCCGACACTACATACCATGCCACAAAAACATTCCCGCCCCCAGAACTGGAAGCGGGAATCCCAAAAAAGGAAACTAATCCTTGCCGGGCTAGTGAGCGTGCTGCGCCAGGGTGCTATCGGCCTCCGCCAAGTCCTGCAACGGCTCGGGAGCCACGTAATTGTCGATAAACTCCCCTTCCCAACGGGCTACTACGGCCGTAGCCAGGCAGTTACCGATTACATTTACGGCCGTGCGGGCCATGTCCATGAGGGCATCAATTCCCAAAATAATAAACACGGGCCAGGAGGGTAGGTTGAACGACGCTACCGTAGCCAGCAGAATAACCAGGGAAGCCCGTGGCACACCCGCCACGCCCTTTGATGTGAGCATGAGCGTAAATACCATTACAAGCTGTTGCCCGAAAGTCAAATCAACGCCGGCCGCCTGCGCTACAAAAATGGCTGCCAGGGAAAGGTAGAGTGTGGTGCCATCCAAGTTAAAGGAGTAGCCCGTGGGCATCACGAAGGCCACAATGCGGCGGGGTACGCCAATGCTTTCCATGGCTTCCATGGCCCGGGGTAGGGCCGCTTCGGAAGAAGTAGTGGCAAAGGCAATGCTCACTGGCTCGGCAATGGCCTGCACGAAGCGCTTAAGTGGGATACGGGCAATGAGGGCAATGGGCACCAGCACCAACAACAGGAAAACGAACAGGGCGCCGTAGAGAGTGAGCAGTAGTTTGAAGGCGTTGAGCAACGGAGCAAAGCCCATTTTGCCCACTGTGTAAGCCAAGGCCCCACCCACGCCCAGGGGGGCGAAGAACATCACCACGTTGGTGAACTTGAACATCACTTCCGAAAGACTTTCCGTCCATTGCAGCATGGGCTGGCGGTGTTTCTGATGCACCATGGCCAGCCCAATGGCGAAAATGATGGCAAACACCACCACTTGCAACACCTGCCCTTCGGCTATGGATTTGGCAATATTCTCGGGGAAGATGTGCAGAATGATGTCAGCAGTAGACTGCTTCACCGTGGCCAGTTGCTCGGTGTCGGCGGCAATACCGCTGCGGTCTACGCCTTCACCGGCCTTGGTTAGGTTAATGGCGGCCAGCCCGATGAACAAGGCAAACGTGGTGACGATTTCAAAGTACACCAGCGCCTTGAGGCCCATTTTGCCTACCTTTTTCAGGTCGGCGTGGCCGGCAATGCCCACTACCAGCGTGGCAAATACCAGCGGAGCAATAATAGTTTTTACCAGCCGCAGAAATACGTCACTGAGGACTTTCAGACCCACGGCCTGCTTGGGGAAGTCGTGGCCGATTTCGGCACCCACCAGCATGCTCACCACAATCCAGAAGGTGATAGAGCGGCGCTGAATGGCCAGTGCAATGAGGCCGGCCAGGGCCAGCCAGCGGACTACAAACGCCACCTTCGGGTTGAGGGCGGGGGGCGTTTGAGCAGCTAGTACCGTGAGTACAGCCGCTACCAGAAACAGGATAAGTACAAGTAGCGAGAGTCGCGAAAACTTCATGCGCGGCAGTTCAGGGAAAGAAAAACAGTGGGAACCGGACAAAGATAGGTTTATCGGGGCTGAGAACTGTACCTGATGCCGTAGCTTGGCCCGCTGGTTAGTAAATTTCCCACTTAGTGCCGCCTACCAAGCATCTGGCCGCCACTTTTTTGCCGTTCTAGCAGTTCTCACCCATGCTCACCTGGACCCTCACCACCCTGCAACTGCCCCTGCGCTACACCTGGAAAATCTCCCGTAACTCCTCCACCTTCAAAACCAACCTGTTGCTGACGGTAGCCGGCGGGGGCTGGCAGGGGCGGGGCGAGGCGGCTCCCAACGTGCGCTATGGTGAAACCCCCGAGGGCCTGCAAGAGCAATTTGCGCGGCTGCAGGCGGCCGGCCTAAGCCAGTGCGAGACAGTAGAAGAGCTAACCACTTTCCTTGGCCACCACCAACCAGCGCACGCCCTGCGGTTTGCGTTAGAGTCGGCGTTTGTACACCGGGAAGCAGCCCGCTTGGGCCAGACGGTGCCGCAGTGGCTGGGTATACCGGCCCCGGCTGTGGCGGTAGGTACGGCCGCAACCTTGCCCATTATGGAGCCCGGGGAGGTGGCCAGTTTCTTGGAAGCCCAACAGCTGAGCCGCTTCCCGGTGCTGAAAGTGAAGGTGAACCGGGAGGGTGCCGTGGACCTGCTGCGGGAGGTAACGCGCCTACTGCCCGGCCATCCACTGATTGTGGACGGTAATGAAGCCTGGACTGATGCCGACAGCCTGCACCAAAGCTGGGAGCAAATTCGGCAGCTGCCAGGCTTGAACCTGCGCCTACTGGAACAACCCCTGCCCGCCATCTGTGCTGCCGACTACCGCGCCCTGAAAGGCCAGCTGAACTGCCCGGTATTTGCCGATGAATCGGTAACCGACGAGGCCGATTTCGCCGACATAGCCCGGCAATTTGATGGAGTAAACATGAAGCTGATGAAAGCCGGGGGCTACCTAAACGGCCTCCGGATTTTGCAGGAAACTCGCGCCCACGGCCTGCAAACTATGATAGGCTGCATGGTAGAAACGTCGCTGGGCATCTGGTCGGCGGTGCAGCTTAGCGCCCTGGCCGACGTGTGCGACCTGGACGGTATCATCATTGTGCGTGACGAGCCGTTTGGGCTGGTGCACGAGCGGGAGGGAATGTTGGTGGAAGGAGCAGCCAACAAGTAAGCTCCCGTTTGGAACGAAGCCAAAGAGCCCGTTATCCTCGGCCGAGGATAACGGGCTCTTTGCTACTGCAGGGCTTCTTAACCTCCAATTAGCTACTTCATTTCCTGCACCCAGATATTGCGGAAGCTGAGCGGGGCGCTCGGGTCGCCGTGCGACTGGAGCTTAATAGGGGCGGCGCCGTGGGCCTCGTACTGGGGCGGGCCAATGTAACGGGTGGGGCCGGCCAGCGCCACGTTCTTCTGCACCGTTACACCGTTGAATTCTACCGTTACGCGGGCCGGGGTGTTCACCGTACCATCGGCCTTAAAGGTGGGGGCTGTCCACCACACATCGTATGATTGCCACTCGCCGGGCTTGCGACCGGGGTTGGCCAGCGGAATACGCTGCTTGTAGATACTGCCCGCCATGCCGTTCACGTAAGTCGGGTTCTGGTAGGGGTCCAGGATTTGCAGCTCGTAGCCCAGGTCGCCTTTGCCCAGAGAAGCTAGGAATACGCCGCTGTTGCCGCGCACCTGGCCTTGACCGGTGATATCGGCGGGCACGCGCCACTCTAGGTGCAGGCGGTAGTTGGTGAAAGTGCGCTTGGTTTCGATGTTGCCCTTGGGCTTGTCCACCGTCAGCAGGCCGTCGGCCACCGTCCACTGGGCCGGCTGGGTACGGTCATCGGCCGATACCCATTCATTTAGATTCTTCCCATCGAACAGCACAATGGCCTTAGCCGGGGGCGGGGTAGTCTTCAGCTTCCCAACCACTGTTTTGGGCTCCGGCTTCCACACTTCGGTGTCCTCTGGTTTGCCGGTTTGTTGAGCATAGGTGGCCATGGAAATACTGAGCAGTGCGGCTGTCAGAAGTGGGAGTTTCATGGGATGCGGTGTTGAGAAGAGAGAGTGTAGGCTATAAAGGCCTGCATTTTATTGTCATTCCGAGCGACGTGAGGAATCTGGGTTTGCCGCTAAACGGTGCACCTAAATTCCTCGCGTCGTTCGGAATGATAACTGGTAAAAATCGGGCCAAATCACCTTACACGTCGCAGAGTTGCACAGCTTGGCGCAGGGAGGCGAGCTTGTCGGACTGAGTGGGGATAAACTCTTGGGCTACGTAGCCTTGGAAACCGGTGGCTTGGATAGCACGCATGATAGCCGGATAATTCAGTTCCTGGGCGTCGTTCAACTCATGGCGGCCGGGCACGCCGGCGGTGTGGTAGTGGGCAATATAGCGGTGGTGCTCGGTGAGGGTGCGGATGACGTCGCCCTCATCAATTTGCATGTGGTAGATGTCGTAGAGCAGCTTGAAGTGCTCGGAGCCGAGGCGTTTGGCTAGCTCCGCACCCCAGGCGGTCCGGTCGCACTGGTAGTCCTTGTGGTCGATTTTGCTGTTGAGCAGCTCCATTACCAGCACCACGTTGTGCTGTTCGGCCAGCTTCAGTAAGGGCTTGAGTCCGGCTACGCAATTCGTCCAGCCCTGCTCGTCCGTTTTGCCCCGGCGGTTGCCGCTGAAGCAGATAAGGTTGCGGTAGCCGGCCTTGGCTACCTGCGGAATCATGTCGGCGTACTGCTTTTGCAGGCGGGCGTGAAACTGCGGGTCGTTGAAGCCGTCGGTGAGGTTGATTTCCGCGCCGTTGCACATGGGCGAATCCAAGCCGTACTTTTTCAGCGTGGGCCACTCCTGGGGGCCTACTAAATCAATGCCCCGGATGCCCATGTCCTTGGCGGCGGCGCACAACTGCTCCAACGACAAATCAGCGAAGCACCAGCGGCACACCGATTGGCGGATGTTTCCTTTTAGAGCGGCAGGCATAGAGGTGCGTTTTTCATTGGGCGTACATGCCTCGGCCAAGCCTATGGTGCCTACAGCAGCGGTAGTGGTCAGCAGCCCCTTCAGGGCGGCGCGGCGGTTCCAAGTGGTAGCCATATATGGGCTAGTTGGCGTTGGCCAGGCGCGGAGCAGTATCAGCGCCGGCTGTTTCGGGGGAAGCAGGGACGGTGTTGCGCTCCTTGAACAGCAGCAGGAACAGCACCAGCACAGCGGCGGCAATACCGGCCGGAATCAGCCAGATCATGCGCCAGTCGTGGGCCCCGGCGGCCAGCTGGTACTGGTCGAAGATGCGGCCCGAGAGCAGGGTGCCGATGAGCATGCCCACGCCGTAGGTAGCCAGCGTGATGAAGCCCTGGGCAGAGCTTTTGAACTGCTCGCCGGCCAGGTTGTCGGTGTAAATCTGGCCCGTCACGAAGAAGAAATCATAGCAGATGCCGTGCAGCACAATGCCCGCAATCAGCAGCCAGTAGCCGTTTTCCCCGCCGCCGTAAGCAAAGCACACGTAGCGCAGCACCCAGGCCGCCATGCCAATAGCCAGCATTTTCTTTACGCCCAGCTTGCTGAAAAACAGCGGAATGGCCAGCATAAACAGCAGCTCCGATACTTGCCCCAGGCTCTGCACGCCGGCGGCACCCTTCATGCCCACCTCGTTCAGGAAGGGGTTGGTGAAGCCGTAGTAAAACGCCAGCGGAATACAAATGGCAATGGAAGCCAGGAAAAACGTGAGGTAGGAGCGGTTTTTCAGCATTCCAATGGCATCCAGCCCCAGCAAATCCCCCACAGAGCTGGACTGGCCCTTCTTCACGGGTGGCGTGGCCGGCAGCGTGAAGCTGAACACGCCCAGTAGGGCCGAAGCGCCGGCCGCCATCAGAAAGGTAAGCTGGAGGCTGTTGCTCTGCTCCCAGTTCAGCCAGCCAATGGTAAGGCCGGCCACAATCCAGCCCAGCGTGCCCAGCACCCGGATGGGGGCAAACTCCTTCTGGGGGTTCTGCATCTGCCGGAAGGCAATGGAGTTTACCAGCGCCAGCGTGGGCATGTACAGAATCATGTAGGTGAGGATGCTGGGGTAGAAGCTGCCGAAATCCGGAGCCTGCGAGGCTCGCCACAGCAGCACCGCCCCGGCCAGGTGCAGCACGCCCAGAATCTTCTGAGCCGAGAAAAAACGGTCAGCAATGAGGCCCACGATGAACGGCGCCACAATGGCCCCAATGGATTGGGTGAGGAACGCCACGCCTACCTGCGTGCCCGAGGCCCCCAGATTGCGCAGCAGATACGTGCCCAGCGTGACAAACCACGCGCCCCAGATGAAAAACTCCAGGAACATCATGAGGGACAGTTTTACCCGGATTGTAGAGGTCATAAGCAGGTGGGCGTGGGATTTGGGAATTGGGTCGAGGTTGGGTTAACAGAGCGTTTCGCGGAACGTCATTCCGAGCGAAGGCACAGCCGCAGCCGAGGAATCTCGCGTGCTGGCGTTGGAATGGTAACTCTCATGCTGAGCGAATTCGATGCATCTCTACTGCTTCGTTGAAAAGCCTCACCCGAAGCGGTAGAGATGCTTCGGCAAGCTCAGCATGACGGACTAGGGGGCGTGCAGCTGCAGCTTTTACTTCAGGCTGAGGATGTAGCGGGTCATTTCCTCGGCGTCTTTCTGGGAGAGGCCGGGGTGGGGCGTCATGGCCACGTCGCCCCAGTTGCCGCTGCCGCCAGTTATGATTTTCTTGGCCAGCATGGTCACGTTGGCGGGCGTGTTGGGGTACTTGGCGGCTACATCCTTGTAGGCCGGCCCCAGCAGCTTTTCATTGTCGCGGTGGCAGGTAGTGCAGTCGGAGCCGGCAATGAGCTTGGCCCCGTCAGCGGCGGGCGTACCGGTGGGCGTGGTGCCTATTTTGGTGGCGTTGGTATCTACCTGGGGCTGACGAGCCACGGCGCTGAGGTTGGCACCGGTGGTACTGTCCTGGGCGGTTTCGGCTTCGTCGGCGAGGGTGTAGGACTCCTTGGCGACGGGCTTATCGGTTTCGGAACCGCAGGAAGCTAGGCCGGCGCAGAAAGTCAGGAGGAGAAAGGCGTTTTTCATGGGGAGTTCGGAAAGGTTAGAGGCCGAGCAGCGTCTTATTGCGGGCCGCGTCGATGCCGGAGGCGGCAAAATCGTCGAAGGCTTTGTCGGTGACGCGGATGATGTGGTTTTGAATGAAGGGCGCGCCTTCGCGGGCACCGTCTTCGGGGTGTTTGAGGGCGCATTCCCACTCTAGCACGGCCCAGCCGGGGTAGTCGTACTGCGTCAGCTTGCTGAAAATGGCGTTGAAATCCACCTGCCCATCACCCAGGGAGCGGAAGCGGCCAGCCCGGTCTACCCAACTCTGGTAGCCCCCGTACACGCCCTGGCGGCCGTTGGGGTTAAACTCGGCATCCTTCACGTGAAAGGCCCGAATCCGCTCGTGGTAGATGTCGATGTACTCCAGGTAGTCCAGGCACTGCAGCACGAAGTGGGAGGGGTCGTAGAGCAGGCAGGCCCGGGGGTGATGGTCTACTTTCTCCAGAAACTGCTCGTAGCTCACGCCGTCGTGCAGGTCCTCGCCGGCGTGCACTTCGTAACACACATCCACGCCGCACTCGTCGAACACATCCAGAATGGGCCGCCAGCGGCGCGCCAGCTCGTCAAAACCGGTTTCCACGAGGCCGGCCGGGCGCTGGGGCCAGGGGTACATGTAGGGCCAGAGCAGCGCCCCGCTGAACGTGGCGTGGGCCGTGAGCCCCAGCCGTTGCGAAGCCTGGGCCGCGTACTTCAGCTGCTGCACCGCCCACTGCTGCCGGGCGGCCGGGTTGCCGCGCACCGCTTCCGGCGCAAACCCATCAAACAGCTGGTCATACACGGGGTTTACGGCTACCAGTTGGCCCTGCAGGTGGGTGGATAGCTCGGTGATTTCCAGGCCGGCGGCCTGTACTGTACCACGCACTTCGTCGGCATAATCCTGGCTTTCGGCGGCCAGTTGCAGGTCGATGAAGCGGCTGTCCAGGGTAGGCAGCTGCACGCCCTTGTAGCCCAGGCCCGCCGCCCACTCGCAGATGCTGGCAAGGCTATTGAACGGGGCCTGGTCGCCGATGAACTGGGCCAAGAAAATGCCGGGTCCTTTAATAGTTTTCATGCTTTGAGCTGTTAGCTACGGGCTGTTAGCTGTGTAGGACGTCATGCAGAGCGGAGCGAAGCATGACGTTCAATCATAAAGGGCGGCTAGACAGTAAAGTCAGTCCACTTCTGCGTGGAGCGGCCCGAAGCAATGACGGTTTCGATGAAGGCCATGCCTCGCAGGCCGTCCTCGATGCCGGGGTAGTCGTGGGCTTCGGGTGGGGCGGGGTGGCTGGTTTGCTCGGCCAGCAGGGTCAGGGCGAAGTTGCGGTAGAGGTTGGCAAAGGCTTCGAGGTAGCCCTCGGGGTGGCCAGCCGGAATGCGGCTGTTGTGGCGGGCGGCGGCGCTGAGGTAGCCCGCGCCCGTCCGCCGGATTTCGGTGGGCCGGTCCAGCCACTTCACCAGCAGCGTGTTGGCGTCGGCTTGTTGCCAATCAAGGCCGCCTTTTTCCCCGTAGATGCGCAGGCGCACGTTGTTTTCCTCGCCGGCGGCTACCTGGGTAGCTACCAGCACCCCACTGGCTCCACTGTTCAGGCGGAGCAGTACGGCCCCGTCGTCGTCCAGCTGGCGGCCGGGTACTACAGTGTTGATGTCGGCGCAGAGCTGAGTGACGTGCAGGCCGCTTACATATTCCAGCAGGTTGAAGGCGTGGGTACCAATGTCGCCCATGGCCCCGGCCACGCCGCTGCGGGCGGGGTCGGTACGCCAGGCGGCCTGCTTGTTCGCGCCGCCTTCTTCGAAGTTGCTCAGCCAGCCCTGCGGATACTCCACGTACACTTTCCGGATGGTGCCCAGCGCCCCGGAAGCGGCCAGGTGGCGGGCCTCCTTGAGCATGGGGTAGCCGGTGTAGGTGTGCGTCAGGCAGAGCTTGCGGCCGGTAATTGCCACCACTTGTTGCAGTTCCTTCGCCTCCGCCAGGGAAAACGTCATCGGCTTGTCCAGCACCACATCAAACCCGCTTTCCAGCGCCAGCTTGGCCGGCGCAAAGTGCAAATGGTTGGGCGTCACGATGCTGATAACCTGCACCCGCTCATTAGCCGGCCGCCGGGCTTCCCCGGCAATTAGCTCCTGATACGAGCCATACACCCGCTCCGGGGCCAGCCCCAGCTCCTGCCCGGTGGCCCGGGAAGTGTCGGGGTTGCTACTAAAAGCACCGGCAGTCAGCTCATACAGGCCATCCAGAGCGGCCGCCATGCGGTGCACCGCCCCGATAAACGCGCCCTGGCCCCCGCCAATCATGCCCAGTCGTAGTTTCATGCGGTTACTGGTTGATGTAGAGACGCGACACTTCGCGTCTCAATCGTTGCTGATGTTGTTTTTTCGATGCGGATGCTAGTCGTTCAATGCCGAGACGCGAAGTGTCGCGTCTCTACATCGTCCTATGCTTACAACTCAGGTAGTGGCCCAGGCCCGGTCGCCTTTTTTGTAGGGCACGCAGCCGTCGTACTTGCCGGGGACGGGCAGGTAGCGCAGGGCTTTGGTGGCCCCCACTTCAGAGGTGAAGTACCCCAGCAGCGTCAACTCCTTGATCATGCGGAAGTAGTGGTTGGGCTGCTCCGGCGTTTTGGTTTTGGCGTAGTTTTTCTGCTCCGCGTCCAGGGCCGTCAGCAGGGCCGTGCGCTGGGTGGCGTCCAACTGCATAAAGCCTTTGCTGTACTTCTGCTTGGCGGCATCCTCCAGCTTGGTCAGGCCCTGCTTGAAGATTTGCTGGTCTTCGGGCTTGTAACAGTCGCGCACCATCACGGCCATGAAGCCGCCCACATCGGCGGCTTTGGCCCCCGGTGATTTGGTGGCGGGCAGAATGGTGTCGCCGACTTCGTTCAGGTAGGCTACCTGCTCGGCGTTCAGCACGGCTGGCAGCTCTTTCGGGGCGGTAGTCGTGGGTTGTTTGGCGCTGGTTTTTTCCTCGCTGGGGGAGGAGCAGCTGGTCAGGAAATAGTCGCCCCCGATAACGACTCCGCCCATCAGCAGAGCTACGCGGGCCAGGGCATCACGTCGGTTCATCATCGTTGCAGGGGGTTAGAGGTTTTGTTTTTTCAACTCACCCACGGCGTGGTCCACAGCGCGGGCCGTGAGGGCCAGGTAGGTGAGGGAGGGGTTCTGGCAGGCGGCCGAGGTCATGGCGGCTCCGTCGGTTACGTACACGTTGGGGGCGTCCCACACCTGGTTGTGCTGGTTGAGCACCGAGGTCTTGGGGTCCCGGCCCATGCGCGCAGTGCCCATTTCGTGAATGCCACCGCCCAGGGTGTAGCCGTTGTTGTAGGTGCGCACGTTTTTGAGGCCCGCTTTTTCCAGCATTTCCTGGGCATCGTTCATCATGTCCACCCGCATTTTCTGCTCGTTGTCCCGGATGGTGGCATCAATGGCCAGTACCGGCAGGCCCCACTTGTCCTTCTTGGTTTTGTCGAGGTAGGCGCGGTTGTCGTGGTAGGGCAGGGTTTCGCCGAAGCCGGTGAGGCCCATCGTCCAGTTGCCGGGCTCGGTAAGGGCGTCCTTGAAGTCGCCACCGATGCTGAGTTCCGCCACGTCGCGGCCCCAGCCTTCCCGGCCGGCACCGCCCTGGTAGCCAAAGCCGCGCAGGTAGTCGCGCTTATCCCCGAACAGGTTGCGGTAGCGCGGCACGTAAATACCGTTGGCGCGGCGGCCGTAGGTGTATTTGTCCTCGTAGCCAGGCATTTCGCCGTGGGCCCCCGCCCGGAAATGGTGGTCCATCAGGTTGTGGCCCAGCTCCCCGCTGCTGCTGCCCAGGCCATCGGGCCACACGTCGGTGGCCGAGTTCATCAGCACCCAGGCCGAGTTCAGGGCCGAGGCATTCACAAACACGATTTTGGCGAAGTACTCGTAGGTCTGGTTGGTTTCCGCATCCAGCACCTCCACGCCCTTGGCCCGCTTGGTATCCTTGTCGTAGATGATTTTGGTAACGATGGAAAACGGCCGCAGCGTGAGGTTTCCGGTAGCCATGGCCGCCGGCAGAGAGGCCGACTGCGTGCTGAAATAGGCCCCAAACGGGCAGCCCAGCCAGCATTTGTTGCGGTACTGGCAGTTTACGCGGTTGTTGTGGGGCTTGGTGATGTTGGCCGTGCGGCCAATGACCATGTGGCGGTCCTTGAAGTTTTTGCGGATGCGAGCGGCCACATCTTTCTCCACGCAGTTCATTTCCATGGGCGGCATAAACTCACCGTCGGGGAGTTGGGGCAGGCCGTCCCGGTTGCCGCTGATGCCCACAAACTTCTCGACGTGGCTGTACCAGGGGGCCAAGTCTTTGTAGCGGATGGGCCAGTCCACGGCCGTGCCGTCCTTGGCGTTGGCCTCGAAGTCATACTCGCTCCAGCGGTAGCTCTGCCGGCCCCACATCAGGGAGCGTCCGCCCACTTGGTAGCCCCGGAACCAGTCAAAGGGCTTCACCTCCACGTAGGGGCTTTCCTTTTCCTTTACCCAGAAATCCAGATTGCTCTCGTTCAGGGTGTAGTCGCGGCTCAGCACCGGGTAGTCCTTGATCATCTGCTCGGTGCGGCCCCCCCGGTGGGCAAACTCCCAGGGGTTTTTGTTGGCATTCACGTAGTCTTTAATGTGCTCTACGTTGCGGCCCCGCTCCAGCATAATGGTTTTCAGGCCCTTTTCGGTCAGCTCCTTGGCAGCCATGCCGCCCGAAATGCCGGACCCGATGACGATGGCGTCATAGGTGTTCTTTTCCATAAGAAATGGGTGGGAAGTGTGGGAAGCGAATGGCAGCCGGCTACACCAGGTTGCGCTTGATGTGGGTAATGCTTTGCTGAATGCTGTCGAAGGGGGAGCCGGGCGTTTGGTCCTGCTCCACGAAGAAGTATTTCATGCCCGCTACCTTGGCCTGGGCAAAAATGCGCTTGAAGTCGATGCTGCCGTTGCCTACTTCGGTGAAGCTGTGCTGGGGCGTCTTGTCCATGTCCTTCACGTGCCAGAGGGGGAAGCGGCCGGGGTTTTTCTTGAACAGCTCCACCGGGTCGTGGCCAGCTTTGGTAGCCCAGTACAGGTCCAGCTCCATCTGCACCAGGTTCTTGTCGGTTTCCTTGAGCAGGATGCCGTAGGGAAGCTTTCCGTTCTGGGCCGCAAACTCAAAGTCGTGGTTGTGGTAGGCCATCTGGATGCCGGCTTTTTTGCACCGCTCCCCGGCCTTATTCAGGCGCTCGGCCAGCAGCTTGTAGTGGTCCAGGTCACCGCGCTCCGAGTCCAGTAAGTAAGCGCACACCATATACTTGATACCGACCTTGGCGGCATCGTCCACGGCCTTATCCCAGCCGTGCAGAATGGTGCCCTGGGTGGCCTGGCCGTTGTTTTCCTGCTCGCCCAACAGGTAGTGGCTGCTGGGCATGATGAGGCCGTTTTGCTTCAGCACCTTGGCAAAAGCGGCCGGCTCCATGCCGTAGAACTTCTGGTTGCCGGTATAGGTGGCACCTTCCACCGAGTTATAACCCAGCTTGGCTACCCGGGCCAGCGCGGCGGCGGGGTCCTGTTGCATGGCGTCGCGCACGGTGTACAGCTGTAAACCAATGGTAGAGGGCGACTTTGCCAGCAGGGACGGAGCCGCTAACACGCCTGCCGAGAGCAAGGCAGCGGACTTTACAAAAGCACGACGGGATGTCATAGGAGCAGTTGAGGATGGGAAACCGGATAGAGTGATACTGTAAAGATTCAGTGTTCAGCTTCCCGGCTTATGCTCAAATCGTGCAATGTGTGTTCAACTTGAAATAAATGTGTAAATGTTTGATATTCATAAGTATATGGATAAAATACTCTTCGTTTTATTAGATTTTTACCCAGCATGAAGGCCGTTGGTGCACAATTATTTCAACTCACTCCAGCCTGATGGCGGGCCCGGAACTCGGATGGAGCCATTCCGTAGCGCGCTTTGAAGCTGTTGGAGAAGTAGGAGTGGGAGGCGTACCCTACTTCATAGGCCACGGCCGTTACGCTGAGTTTTTCTGCCCGCAGTAACTCACAGGCTTTTTTCAGGCGCACGTTCTGGATGAAGTCGGTGATGCTGGTGCCGAGCACGGCTTTCACTTTCCGGTAGAGCTGCATGCGCGAGAAACCCAAGACATGCGCCAGCTCCTCCACCGTGAGGTCGGTGCGGGTCAGGTCGGCCTCTACCTGCGCGGTGAGGGCCGTAATGAATGCTTGGTCGGGGTTGGGAGTTTCGGCCGGTTCCGGCAGTGTCAGCAGTTGCCGGCTGAGGTGCTCCCGCTGCCGGGCGCGGTTGGCCAGCAGGGTGCGCACACTCTCCAGCAAAAAGGCCGGGTTGAAGGGTTTGGTCAGGTACACATCGGCTCCGGCCTGCACGCCTTCCACCTGCTGCTCAGGGGCATTGCGGGCTGTGAGAAATATCACCGGCACGTGAGACGTACGCCAGTCGGCGCGGAGCCGGGCCACTACTTCCAAGCCGCTCAGACCGGGCATCATTACGTCGCACACTATCAGGTCCGGAATTAGCTCCAAAGCCAGCTGCAACCCCGCCTTACCATCGGCCGCCGACTGCACCCGGAAGTGGGGGCGCAGTTTGCGAGCCACAAACTCATTCACATCGGCATTGTCCTCAATCACCAATACCAGCGCCTCTGCTTCAGCAGGCGGCACATCTGCCTCGGTGGTGGGCAGGGCCAGTGGCTCGTCCACGGAGAAGTTCAGGGGCTCGGCCGCATCCGGGCTGTGCAGCTCCGCTGGCAGTTCCTGGGGTAGCGTAACGGTGAAGGTGCTGCCCTGGCCCAACTGACTGTTGACGGTGAGTTGGCCCTGGTGCAGCCGTACCAAGCCCTGCGCCAGCGCCAGGCCCATGCCCGAGCCTTTGCCCGTGGCTGGCTGCTCGCCCTGGTAAAACCACTCAAAAATATGCGGACTATCCTGGGGGCGGATGCCGCGGCCCGTGTCGGTAACTTGCACCTGTAGGCTGCGAGCCTCACTGGTCGCCTGCACGCTTACCGTAATCTGGCCGCCGGCGGGGGTATATTTCAGGGCATTGGAAAGCAAGTTCAGAAACACTTTGTCCAGCACATTACGGTCGAGCCATGCCGGCAGTGCGGGTTCCATAGGCTGAAATGCCAGCACTACCTGCTGCACCCGGGCCGCCGGTTCAAAAGCTTCCACCAGCTCCCGCACAAACGCCACTAAATCGTCGGGCCGGGCTTGCACAGCCATTTTGCCCACCTCAATCTTGCGGAAATCGAGCAGCTGGTTCACCAGTTGCAGCAGGCGCTGGGTGCTGCGCCGGATCAGGCCCAGGTCGTGGCGCTGGGTGGGGAGCAGGGCAGTGCTGTTGCGGCCGGTCAGCATTTCCTCCACCGGGCCCATAATCAGCGTAAGCGGGGTGCGTAGCTCGTGGGAGAAGTTAGTGAAGAACCGCAGCTTGGCTTCTGTTTCCACGCGGGCCTGCTCGGCCAGAGCCGCCAGCTGGTTGCGTTGGGCCCGTATTTCCTCGTTCTGGGTACTAAGCTGGCGGTTAATAGCGTCGTTGGCCTCATTCTGCCGCACCAATTCCTGATTGATGGCATCGTTGGCGGCATTTTGTCGGGCCAGTTCTTGGTTGGTGCGGCGGTTGTTGCGGGCCGCCCGCCAGGCGCTGGCTCCCAGGCCAAGGGCTGCCGCCAGTGTAACCAGCAGGCCGTAGAGCACGGTGCGCTGACTGGCAAAAGTGGCCTGTAGGGTGCGCAGCAGGTGCTGTTGCTGCTCAATGCCCGCCTGTTGGCTGGCCAGCTTAGCGGCCTGCTGCTGCAAAGTGAGCACGTTGGTTGAGTCGATAACAATCGTGCCCAGGATGTTTTCCCGCTCGTACGCCTGGTGCTGCAGAATTTTTAGGGCCACCCGGATGGCTTCCTCCCCGCCGGGTGAGTAGAATAATGAAGCGGTGCTGCGGCCCTGCTGCACCATTTCCAGCCCATTGCCCTTGCCAGCCAAACCATCTATGCCAATAATGCGCACATCTTCCCGGCCCAGCCGCTGGCACACTGCGTAGGCACCCTGCGCCATCAGGTCACTGTGCGCGAAGATGAGCTGGGTTTCCGGGTGCTTCTGCAGAAGTTTGGTTAGAGCCGGCTGCGGGGAGGTTGCACTCCAGTTGCCTACAATGGTGCCAACTACGCGCATACGCGGATACGCTTGCAGGGCTTGCGTAAACCCCTGGTGCCGCTCCCGGGCAACGGACGAGGGAGTGCCCGTTATTTCAATTACCCCCCCCTGCTGCCGGAGCAGCTGCGCGGCGTAGCGGGCGGCCGTGGCCCCGGCACCGTTGTTATCACCACCCACGTAGGCAGCGTAGTGGGAGGAGTTGGTACGCTGATCCAGCAGAATGACCGGTACCCCGCGGCGGTACGCCTCCTCAACGGAAGCCGACAGCGCCTGCGGCTCATTGGGCGCTACTATCAGTACATCGGCTCCGGCATCCAGCAGGTCATGAATTTGCTGCTGCTGTTGCCGGCTGTTGCTCTGCGCATCCCGCACCATAAACTGGATTTCGGGGTGAAATGCCAGTTCCCGCTGCATACCCGCCAGCATGGCCTGCCGCCAGTCGCCGGAACTCACGCTCTGCGAAAAACCAATGCGGTAGGTGGGCGGCGGAGTAGGGGAGCAGCCTGCTACCCAGCTCAGCAGCCCGAGCAAAAGCCCTAAACGACATAAATAGGCGAAGCGGAGCACGCGGGCAGTACAAGTTAGAGGATCGGTTTACACCCCATCCGGGGGCTGCCCCAAGGTACTGAAATGATGAGTTGGTTGAAGCCTCAGCCAGCAATACAGGCTTGGTAGCAGCTTGCTCAGTGTAGTTTGCCGGTACTCATAACTTAAAAACTCCTCGCCCGGAGCCAGTGCAGCGGACGAGGAGCAGATGGACGAAAGCGGAGGGGGTTATTTCAGCTTCGCATCAATAGCCTGAATTTTCTGGTCGAGAGCGGCGGTATCGGTGGGGCGCTGGGCATTGGTACTCAGCAGGCTGATTTTCTGGTTGAGCAGCTGAATCTTCTCGGCCATCAAGCTAATCTTGGTGTTCATCTCCGTCAGGCGGGTTTCCATGGCGGCGGGAGTGGCCGGCGCCGGGCGCGGGTCGGTGTAGGTATTGAACTGCGCAGTAGCCGGCACCGTGTTGTCACCGCGCGACTGCGCGGCGCTGCCCGCGGTGGCAAAGACAATTTCGCCGGTGGGCCGCACGTAGTCGCCCTCTTTTAGCGTGGTAATTTTGCCGCCGGGCAGCTCCACAATGCCGCTCTTAGTATTGATTTTGGTGCCGTTTGAGAGCAGGATGTTGCGGTTGAGAGGCTGGGGCTGGCGGCCGCGCATGTGCACTACTTCGCCATTCTGCATCACAAACCGGTCGGAGGGAATGGTTTCTACGGCGCCTGCCACGGTGCGTGAGTTGGTTTGGGCGGTAGCAGCTCCCGCGCCGCATAACAGCAGGGCCAGAAGGGGCAACAATATTTTTTTCATGGTAGCGCGGTGTAGGGTGGAGACTGAGCCTACGTACGCACCACGTCGTGGTGGTGTTTGTAGTTGGGCACACTAATTGCCCAAGCGCTGCCAGATTTTATGACCGTCTTCTAATTTCGCAAAAAAAGAAGCAGAACTATGTTTGCACATTCAATGTATGTACATATATTTGCAGCGCGTTCTGTAATCTTTGCCGCCCTACATGAAAATCGAGGAGGAAATCAAGCAGCCTACATTCAAGGATAATTATCAGAAAGCGCTGATTAACCTGGTATTTACTGCCGGGTGGTTGCAGCAGCAGCAGAGCAGCTTATTCAAGAGCCACTCCTTGACCTTGCCGCAATTTAACATTCTGCGCATTCTGCGGGGGCAGCATCCCAAGCCAGCCACCGTGAACCTGCTCATTGACCGGATGCTGGACAAAACCAGCAACGCCTCCCGCATCGTGGACAAGCTGGAAGTCAAGCAACTGGTTACCCGCACCGTGTGCCCCAGCAACCGCCGCGCTGTGGATATTTGCATTACGGAGGCAGGGCTAACCCTGCTAAACCAACTGGATCCCGTGCTGGAGCATCAGCGCAATGGCCTGCAAAACCTGACCGACGAGGAAGCCGCTCACCTGAGCGACTTGCTCGATAAAATCCGCAACTGACGGTTTCAGTTATTCAATTTCGCTTTTCGTTTCCCTTTTTTCTTTTTTTCTGTCATGAAAAAACTGTTTATGCCAGCCCTGCTGGTTGCTGCCCTGTTTGCTGTTTCACCTGCCTCGGCCCAGAAAAAAGTTACGCCCGGCTCCGAGAAAGCCGCTTCGCAGTCGTACGCGCTGCAGCCGCAGCTGAGCACCTTGGGCTGGGTTGGTAAGAAAGTAACTGGCCAGCACAACGGTAACGTACAGTTCAAGGATGGCACGGTACTGGTGCGCGGCAGCCAGATTGTAGGCGGCACGTTTGTGGTAGACATGAACTCCCTGAAGGTGGAGGATATCAAGGAGCAGGAGTACAATGGTAAGCTAGTAGGTCACCTGCGCTCCGAGGACTTCTTCAGCATCGATAAAAACCCGACCTCCACGTTCAAAATCACCAGCGTAACCCCGCTCAAAGGTGATACCAACGGCAACAACGCCACTGTGGCCGGCGACCTGACCATCAAAGGCATTACCCAGAAAATTACCTTCCCCGCTAAAGTAGGCGTGAAAGGCGGCGTAGCTTCGGCCAGCGGCACGGCTACCATCGACCGGACCAAGTTCGATATCAAATACGGCTCGAAGTCGTTCTTCGAAAGCATCGGCGACAAAGCCATCATGGATGAATTCACCATGAGCTTCAACGTAATTGCCAAGAAATAATTTCGGGTGTATATCCGCAAAAAAGCCCTGTTGCACTACGCAACAGGGCTTTTTATTTGTTCAGCAGCAATGAAAAACTACTGCCCGCCGTTGGATGGCGCAGGCGTAGCAGCGGGGGGCGTTGCCGGAACAGTAACCGGAACCGAAGCGGCACTGGTGCGGAGCATGAGCTTGAGCGGGGCCACGTTGGCTTCGCGTAGCGGCACAATGCCGTACACCGTTTCGCCGGGTCGAATTACCTTGTTCGTGAGGTCGAACTTGGCAAACTCATTGCGCATATTCTTATTAGCCGAGCTGGCTCCAATCATGTTGCCGGCCGCCGCGAAGGGGCCCCAGGGGAGAATGGTACCGCCGGTAGTCTGACCGGTGTAGGGGTCCCGGGTGCCACCAACCTGGCCGATACCCAGCACGTATAGCAGGTAGATAGCAACCCCCTGCTTCATATCGTTGGCTGCCTGTACGCTGGGTACGGGCATGATGGGCCGGTCGCTGAAAGTCAGCTCTAGGTCGCGGGAGAAGTTCAGGTCGGTGCTCGTGTTGTTCTTCACTTTCACGGCTACCACCTGATACCCTTGTTTGCGCTCCTTTTTAACATACTTCTTGTTGGCTCCATTGGCGAGTAGGGCGCTGTACCGGTATTCGAACTCAACCGGAGCACCCGCCTGCGTGGCCGCTTGGTAGTTGCCGAGACGGTCGGGCCGAATGGCGTGGTAGCTACCAGCACAACTGGAGATGGTGGCCGCTACGGCTGCAGCGGCGGCTAAACGAGTAAACTGTTTCCGCATAGGAATAAGGTTAGGAAAATACTTGCCAGAATACCAATTTGATATCCTGAATAAAGCTAAACAGGAAGAAAGAGTACTGCGAAATAAAGATGGATAATTGATGAATTATCCTGCTAAAGTGCCGAAATTATGCGAAACTTTTCTGTTTCTTACCCGTAGCGGTTGCGCTTAGTCCGGTAGCACCAATTCCCGAGGTAGTTCAAATTTGAGGCTACGGCTTTTGCTGCGGGTATGCAGCTGTTGCAGAAAGTCATCCAGTTCTGCTTTGTATTCCAGCCACAGGTCTTCGTGCAGATTATTGAGGATGAGCTGGGCTGTGCGGGCGGCCAAACGGGCTGTGCTGGTGTAGAAACCCGCGTACACGCTTTCAAATTGGCCGGTATAGTTTTCGAAAATGTGGCGCAAGGTGTACAGGTTCAAGTCAATTTCCAGGCGCTTATCCTTGGTGATGCGGCGGGCGCGCGCCACCTCCTTTGTGGCCTTGCCCAAGGCTTTGGTAAGGCTGCGGTTGAGCAGGCGGCCGGTAGCTCCCACGGCAAACAACTCATGAATCTGGTCGGAGGCCTGCTCGAACACGGTTTCGGTCGTCACATCGGGCAGTAGTTCAAAGCAAAGCGTATCATAGAGTTCCGCGTCGCGGCGGGCGGCACGTAGGAGCAGGGCTTCCTTTTCCTTATCGGTGAGTTGCTTGAGGGCACGTTTGAACTCGGCGGATGGAACGGGCATAGGAGGCAGGCGAAAAGCGGATGCAGGCTAAAAGTACGCTATATACGTAGCGCCGCAAGCTGGAGTAGCAGGGCCGTGCCGGGCTATATTAATTTCCCCCTACGGAATCTGGGCTGGCCGCATTGTGCCGGAACGCACCCACACACAATATTCTGCACAGATACTGAACGTATCCTCAATAGTTCATGCTGTCAGGTAGTTATAGCATACCGATGTCGGGTGGGCCTTTCGCCTTTTTGCCGGTTTTTGCGTAATTTTGCCCTATGAACAGTAACCCGCAAATCGAGTACGACGAGGACGTACTGCTCCTGGAAGAAACCATTGATGTGCGCGACCTAGTGGTGTACAACGATGATATTAACACTTTTGAGCACGTTATCCGGACGCTAATGGATGTGTGCGGCCACCAACCCGAGCAGGCCGAGCAGTGTACTTTGCTGATTCACTACAAAGGGCAGTGTACCGTGAAGCACGGCGGCTACGACGAACTGGCCAGTATGTGCACCGCCATTCACGACCGGGGTATTTCGGCCGATGTAGTATAAGGGAGCATCCTCTCAAAAAAATCTGTCATCCGGCGTTTGCCAAGGATTTATCGGGGGCCG
Organism: Hymenobacter endophyticus; assembly: GCF_032464715.1. Lineage (NCBI taxonomy): Bacteria > Pseudomonadati > Bacteroidota > Cytophagia > Cytophagales > Hymenobacteraceae > Hymenobacter > Hymenobacter endophyticus. The sequence goes on from NZ_JAWDJT010000008.1 coordinate 59,076, forward strand.
TTTGGTGTTACCATTCGTACTCCCCGCTATACCGGGCAAGTCCCGGATGACAGTTCTTTTACCTCTTCCCGACCTGAATGGAATTTCCTTCCAAACTGATTGAAAACGCCGTTGGCGAGTTAGCAAAGCTACCGGGTGTAGGCAAGAAAACTGCCCTGCGTCTGGCGCTACATCTGCTGAAAGCGGAGGCCGACAGTACGGCTTCCCTGGCGGAGGCCCTGGCCAAAATGCGCTTTGAAATTCGTTACTGCGACACTTGCCACAATATTTCTGATACGCCGGAGTGTGCCATCTGCGCCAACCACCTGCGCGACCAAAGTACCGTGTGCGTAGTATCGGACATCCGCGACGTAATTGCCATTGAAAACACGGCCCAGTATCAGGGCATGTATCACGTACTGGGCGGCGTAATTTCGCCCATTGAAGGCATTGGCCCTTCCGACCTGACCATTGATTCGCTGGTGCAGCGGCTGAGTCGGGAAGGTTCTGAAATTAAAGAAGTTATTCTGGCTATCAGCCCCACCATGGAGGGCGATACTACTGCCTTCTACCTCTCGCGCAAGCTCCGTGACCTGCCGGAAATCAACGTTAGCAGTATTGCCCGCGGCATCCCGATGGGCGGGGAGTTGGAATACGCCGACGAAATTACTCTGGGCCGCAGCATTGTGGAAAGGCAACGGCAGGCCCGGTAAGCTACTGGCTGATGGTCTTAAGAAAAGCCCGCCGCACTAACTGCGGCGGGCTTTTCTTGTCTGGCTATCCGGAAACTGAGGGCAGGGCCAATAGTGCCCGTTAACTGAGCAGTAGGTTGAGTTGATGTTCCAGATCTGCCAGGGGTACCATGATATCGTGGCTTACATTGGTCCAGTGGTTGTTGGTTGGCCCCACCCGGTAGTCAACCAGGAACTGGTAGCGCAGATTAAGCGCAGTGCACAGGTAGTAAAAATAGTTGGGCCGGTAACCGTCGTAGCAAAACTCCAGCACCTTTGTGCCTGGTTCGCACCACAGCAGGTTGGTGAGTCCGGCCCCGTGGGGCGTTACAATAACGGCGGCCTCCTGAAACAACTCTATTTGGGCGCTGACGCTGCGGGGTTCATCCTCGATGATTTCGAAGCCATAAGCCTGCAACAATGCCCGGACCGGCTCTTCATTCAGTACCCGGCGGCGGCCCCCCCGCGAGATGTACAATCGGCGCCAGGGTGGCCCCGCTGGCTTCGGCTGCCGAAACCGTGCCCGCAACAAAGCCAAATCACCTAAGCTAGATGACCAAGTGGGCTGGCTGTTGGCCACCAGAGCACAGTCGGTGCGCAACTCCGTGCCCCACAGCGTGGCTGTATCAATAATGTTGGCGGCAGGAATACCGAGTAGGGCCAAAAAATCCTTCTCAAATTGGGTATGCAGTAAGGGGTAGCATACTTTGGCCTGCTGCCAGATGCCCGGGCCCAGTGCCCGCTCAATACGGCATAATTTAGCTACCACAAAGGTGGTGTAATCATAGAAACCACCCCACAAATGCGGCCACGGGGCCACTACCAGTGGGTAATGCACATGCCGACGCTTGAAAGGTGAATCGAGCAAGCCGGCTGTGGCGGTAAAGTCGAGGTCGAGCAGGGTCCGGCCATTGATCAGCAAGCCACCCGTGCGGCACACCGCCAACGACCGGATGTTGTGTTGGCCAGTGCATACCTGCCACACATAATCGGGGGCGAAGGAACGCACTTCGGGCGTGTGCTGGGCGCTGCCTCCATTAGCTGCCCTGATGCCGCTAAGCTGTACCGAGGGGTGCTGCTCCTCATATAGGGCTTGCCCTTGTAGCAGGGCGAAGCTGGCTGGCTGGCTTAGCGGAGCCCGCCAAAGTTGCTTAGATACTGTTAGGGCAGCATTCTTGAGCAATACTTTGGTATCACTAGCAATTCTTTTCAGCGTCATGGTAAAAAAAGGATGATCAACGGCTGATGGTGGCTATCGGGGCTTTCGTCGCGGAGTTAAATATATGATGATTTTGTTATTATTTTGAATAAAAATAATTAATGAATTGAGTTTGCTCCGGATACAGCCTGCTGGCCGTGTATGGGGCTGCTACCAAATGGCCTAACGTTCAGCCCAACATAGAACTGGTAGTGGGCTTTGGGCAGCGAGAAAGTGCCCTGGCCTTATAGCGGGGAGAGTAGTGGGGGAGGTTATTCGTTGCTACCTTTCACCGCCCATTGCTCCTGCATTATCAATCTGTGACGCCTGCCTGCAAGCTTTCCGTCGTTATCGTCAATTACAACGTCTGCTACTTTCTGGAGCAGGCGCTGCTGTCGGTGCGGCGGGCGGTAGAGAAACTGGGCAAGCCGGTGGAGGTGTTTGTAGTGGATAACAACTCCGTGGATGGCTCGGTGGCCATGGTCAAAGCCCGTTTCCCAGAGGTTACTCTAATTGAAAACCACGACAACCCTGGTTTCAGCAAGGCCAACAACCAGGCCCTGCGCCAAGCCAGCGGCCAGTACCAGCTCCTGCTCAACCCCGATACGGTAGTGGAGGAAGATACCTTTCGGCAGTGCTGCGAGTTCATGGATGCGCACCCCGAGGCCGGCGGGCTGGGCGTGAAGATGCTGGACGGGCAGGGCCGGTTTCTGCCGGAAAGCAAACGTGGCCTGCCTACGCCCTGGGTGGCCTTTTACAAGATTTTTGGGCTGGCCCGGCTGTTTCCGAAGTCGCGGCAGTTTGGGCGCTACCACCTGGGCTACCTCAGTCCCGAGCATACCCACGAAATTGAAGTGCTCAGCGGCGCCTTTATGCTGATGCGCAAAACGGCCCTGGATGCCGTAGGGCTACTGGATGAAGATTATTTCATGTACGGCGAGGATATAGACCTCTCGTACCGGCTTACCCAGGGCGGCTGGAGAAACTATTACCTGCCCACCACCCGCATCATCCATTACAAGGGCGAAAGTACCAAGCGCACGAGCGTGAACTACGTGTTCGTGTTCTACCGGGCCATGGTTATTTTTGCCCGCAAGCATTTTGCACCCGAGCGCGCGGGCACGTTCAGCTTCCTGATCAACCTAGCCATCTGGCTGCGGGCTGGCGCGGCCGTAGCGCAGCGGCTGGTTACCCAGGCGGCCCCCATTCTGCTGGATGCCGCGCTGCTGTACGCGGGCATGTACTTCCTGAAAGAATATTGGGAAGACAACCACAAATACGTGCCCACGGCTTACCCGCCGCAGTTTATGCTGCTGGCAGTGCCCGTATATATTGCCGTGTGGCTGCTGGCCGCGTTTTTCAGCGGCGCCTACGACCAGCCCACCCGGGCCAGCCGCATCGTGCGGGGCGTGCTGCTGGGCACGGTGCTGATTTCAGCTTTCAGCAACTTCCTGGATGCCTGGCGCTTCTCCAAAGCGCTGATTGTGCTGGGGGGCGTGTGGGCCACGGCGGCCCTGATACTGCGGCGCATGGCCAGCAACTTCCTGCGCTACCGCACCTTCAGCCTGGCCAGCCGGCAGCAGAAAAACGTGGGTATTGTGGGCTCCTGGGAGGAAAGCCGACGAGTGCGCCAGCTGCTGGAGCAGGCCGCCGTACCGGCCCGCGTGATTGGCTACATTGAGCCCCAGGACGCTCCGCGCGCTGCAGCTGTTGCCCCCGACGACCTGCTGGGCGAAGTGCGGCAGCTGGAAGACATCATCCGGATTTATGGGCTGAATGAGTTGGTGTTTTGTGGCCGCGACCTGCCCGCCAGCCAGATTATTGGGTTGATGGTGGGCCTGCCTCAGCACCCGCCGGTTGCCTATAAAATCCTGCCCCAGGATAGTGAGTACATTATTGGTAGCTCCGGCAAAGACTCGCCCGGCGACTATTACGCCCTCGATATTACCCTCAACCTATACCGGCCCCAGCAGGCGCGCAACAAGCGGGTGCTGGACTTTGCGCTGGGCGTGGGGCTGCTGGTATTGGCCCCGCTGCTGGTGTGGCGGCAGGAGCGGAAGGCCGGTTTTTTGCGCAACTGCCTGCGCGTAGTAGCCGGCCGTAGTACCTGGGTAGGGCTGCGCTACGCCACTAGCCCCCGCCGCCAGGCCCGGGCCGTGCTTTCCCCCGCCGATGCCGTGCAAGCTGTGGAGCCGCTTACAGAAGCCACCCGCCGACGCCTGGAGCTACTCTACGCCAAAGATTACGAGCCTTCCACCGATGTGCGGGTGCTGTGGCAATGCTTCCGCAAGCTGGGTCGGGAGGAAATGGTGGGGTAGGAGGGTAGGAGGGTAGGAGGGTAGGAGGGTAGGAGGGTAGGAGGGTGAGAGGGTGCTGGTTGGAATGGTACTGTCATCCTGAGCTTGCGAAGGATCTTATTATGCCAGAACGACACTTCGCAACAACGACTCGTCCTAACGTGATAAGGTCCTTCGCAAGCTCAGGATGACCAACAACTCCTACCCCCAAACCCTCCTACCCTCTCACCCTCACAACAAAACCTCCGTACCTTCCTCGTATCTTTACCGTCCACCCATTTCTCCCTAAATTTTCCGTACATGTCGGCTGACGCTACCACTCTCGCGCCCCTCGTTCTATCTGACCGCATCAATGCCATGCAGGAGTCGCAGACTATTGCCATGGCTAAAAAGGCCCGAGCCTTGGCGGCTGAAGGTGTGGACGTTATCAGCCTGAGCTTTGGGGAGCCGGATTTTCAGACGCCGCAGTACATTAAGGACGCCGCCAAAAAGGCCCTGGACGAGGGTTACACCTTCTATACGCCCGTACCCGGCTACCCCGAGCTGCGCCAGGCCATCTGCGACAAGTTGCAGCGCGACAACCAGCTCAGCTACCAGCCCGAAAACATTGTGGTGAGCACAGGAGCCAAGCAGGCGCTGGCCAACGCCGTACTGGCCCTCATTAACCCCGGCGACGAAGTGCTGGTGCTGGCGCCCTACTGGGTGAGCTACGAGGAAATGGTGAAGCTGGCCGAGGGCACCACGGTACAGTTGATGGGCAGCTTAGAAAATGACTTCAAGGTAACTGCTGAAGAGTTGGAAGCGGCCATTACGCCCCGCACCAAGCTCATCATGTACTCCTCGCCCTGCAACCCCACTGGCTCAGTATTCAGCCGGACGGAGCTGGCGGCGTTTGCCGAGGTAGTGGCCCGCCACCCGCAGGTGTACGTATTGGCCGATGAGATTTACGAGTACATCAACTTCACGGGGGAGCACGCCAGTCTGGCCCAGTTTGACGCCGTGAAAGACCGGGTAATTACCGTCAACGGCTTCTCCAAAGGCTATGCCATGACGGGCTGGCGCATCGGCTACCTGGCGGCCCGCAAGGAAATTGCCGCCGCCTGCGAGAAGCTCCAGAGTCAGATTACCTCCGCCACCTGCTCCATCACCCAGCGCGCCGCCCTGGCTGCGTTGCAGGGCGGCCGTGCTTCGGCCGATGAAATGGTGGAAGCCTACCGCCGCCGCCGCGACCTGGTGCTGGAGCTGGTGAAGGACATTCCTGGTTTCCGCACGCCCACGCCCAGCGGGGCTTTCTACATCTTCCCCGATGTGAGCGGCTACTTCGGCAAAACCACGCCCACCGGCGAGGTTATCAATTCTGCCGCCGACCTGGCCATGTTCATGCTCAACGATGCCCACGTAGCGGCCGTGGATGGCGGCGCGTTCGGCGCACCCAACTGCATACGCTTCAGCACTGCCGCCGCTGATGAGAAGCTGCGCGAAGCCTTCCTGCGAATCAAAAACAGCCTGGAGAAGCTGCGCTAGTTGTATTCCCGGAACGTCATTCCGAGAGAGGCGAGGAATCTCGCGTGCTGACATTGCAGAAGTAATTTTCTGACATCAGCACGCGAGATTCCTCGCTTCACTTGGAATGACGTTCTGGGAGTATCCAAGTACCCTTCTTGGTGAAACTGCACTAACTCCCGCGCCATGCGGTGTCGGAATAGTATCTGCTGGCGTCGCATTTCTTCCGGTAGGTTACCTTTGCGGCCTCTTACTTTGAACACGCCGTAATGCCCGTTGCCCTTCCTGCTTCGCTGCCCGAGTTATTTGCCGCTTTCAACCACCTCACGGTGCTCATTGTGGGCGACGTGATGATGGACGCTTACGTTTGGGGCAAAGCGGCTCGCCTCTCGCCTGAAGCCCCGGTACCGGTAGTGAATGTGAGCCGCACCGAAAACCGCTTAGGTGGGGCCGCCAACGTAGCCCTGAACGTGCAGGCCCTGGGCGCTACGCCCCTGCTTTGCGCCGTGATAGGGGAGGACCAGGGCGGCGACCAGCTGCTGGAGCTGCTGCACACCACCGGCTTGTCGGCCGAGGGCATGGTGCGCTCCGGCCACCGGCCCACCACCGTCAAGCAGCGCATTCTAGCCCACGGGCAGCAGCTGCTGCGCATCGATTCGGAAGTGGAAACCAACCTCAATACCGAGGAAAACGCCCAGCTCACCGCCCGCTTCGAGCAGCTGCTCAGCCGCGCCGACGTGGTGATTTTTGAGGATTACGACAAAGGCGTGCTCCAGGAAAGCAGCATTCAGCACTTCATCCAGCTGGCCCGGCAACACGGCGTGCCTACCGTTGTCGACCCTAAGAAAAAGAACTTCCTGGCCTACCGGGGCTGCAGCCTATTCAAGCCCAACCTCAAGGAGCTGCGCGAGGGTCTGAAGCTGGAATTCGACGAAACCGAAGCCGCCCGCCCGCAATTTGAAGCTGCCGTAACCCGCCTGCGCGAGGTACTGCAGCCGGAATCGGTCCTCGTAACCCTTTCTGAGCGCGGCGTTTTCGTGGAAAACGGCCAGCTCCAACGCACCTACATTCCTGCCCATCTGCGCACCATCTCCGACGTATCGGGGGCCGGTGATACGGTTATCAGCATTGCCGCGCTGTGCGTGGCATTGGGCCTGTCGGCCCCAGCCACGGCCGCGCTGGCCAACCTCGGCGGCGGGCTGGTGTGTGAGCAGGTAGGCGTGGTGCCCATCGAGAAAACGCTGCTGCTGAAAGAGGCCGAGCGGGTTGGATTAGTGCTCAGTAAATAGTGTTTGGTGCCTAATGGCTAGGTAGATTCTGCGAACTTCGACAAAGAAAAAAGGCCCCGCCGTAACCTCGGCGGGGCCTTTTCCATACACTCTAAGCTCTAAGCTCTAAGCTCTAAGCTCTAAGCTCTAAGCTCTAAGCTCTAAGCTCTAAGCTCTAAGCTCTAAGCTCTAAGCTCTAAGCTCTAAGCGTGGCGCTATACTCTTTCACCGTGTTGATGAACACCTTCACGTTGTCGGGGTTGGTATCGGGGTAGACGCCGTGGCCGAGGTTGGCAATGTGGCGCTGGGGGCCGAACCGGTCGAGCATGGCAATGGTGGCTTGGCGTACTTGTTCCGGGGAGCCGTAGAGGGCGCAGGGGTCGAGGTTGCCCTGCAGGGTTTTGTCGCCTACCAGAGGGCGCACGGCGCGCGGGTCCTGGTTCCAGTCGAGGCCGATGGTGCGGCAGGGCAGCTGGGCAAATTCCTCCACGGCCCAGAAAGCGCCTTTGGCAAACACCGTTACCGGAATATCGGCCGGCATGGCCGCGCAGATTTCGGCAATGTAGCGGCTGCTGAACTCTTGGTAGTGCGCGGGCGGCAGAATCCCGGCCCAGGAATCAAACACCTGAATGATATTAGCCCCGGCCTCCACCTGCGCCCGCAGGTAGGCAATGGTAGTAGCGGTGATTTTGCGCAGCAAAGCGTGGGCCAGTTCGGGCTCGGCGTACAGCATGCGGCGGGCCTTGCTGAAGGTTTTGGAGCCGTGGCCTTCCACCATGTAGGCCAGAATCGTCCAGGGCGCGCCGGCGAAGCCGATGAGCGGGACCCGGCCGTTGAGGGCGCGCTTGGTCACCCGAATGGCTTCCAGCACGTAGCCCAGGTGTTCCTCGGGGTCGGCAATGCGCATGCGCTCCACGTCGTGGGCCGTTTTGATGGTTTCCGGGAACAAAGGGCCGCGGGCTTCCACCATCTCGTAGGTGAGGCCCATGGCCTCGGGCACCACCAGAATATCGGAGAAGATGATGGCCGCGTCCACGTCCAGCGCGTCGATGGGCTGGATGGTTACTTCGGCGGCGAGGTCGGGCGTTTCCACCAGCTCTTTGAAGCCGCTGAGGCGGGCGCGCAGGGCGCGGTATTCGGGCAGAATGCGGCCGGCCTGGCGCATGAGCCACACGGGGGTGCGCTCAGTTTCTTCGCCACGGGCAGCCCGGAGGAGGAGGTCGTTCTTCAGCATAGGAAGGGCAAAGGTAACGCTTGAGAACTAGTTGCACCGTATGCCTACGCGAGTCCGTTGAGGACAGACTTTCTTACTAGCGCAGGAAGTAGATTGTAATTTGCCCTACCTTGCAGCCATATTAATAAGCCGGATTTTAGGTGCTTTTACAACTTTCCTGCATACATCGTAATATGACTATTATTTCACTTGTTGAAAAAGTCCTGCGCGCTGTGAAATTTTTGTTTTCCAGCCTTATCCTATGCTGGATGCTTGTTTTCATGTCCCCCTATAAGGAGCACTACCTAGAAATCAGCCGGTATTATTTCGATGACGATTCTATTTTCTTCGGAATGATGCTATCCTTCTTAGGTTTTCTAGTGCATCTGCCGAGCATCCTAGTAGCAACATTTCCTCTTCGCACACTCAGCGCGAAAGCTAATCTTCTGTTTGGAGTGAGTTTTATACTGATGTTGGCTTATTGGGGCTACTACATGCACAGCGACGCTGCAATGCACGAGCAATAGTAATCTACCGACTCAGCCCCGGAAACAGTGCCACTATGGCCGTGGCCAGGAAATTTACCCCAATGGCCAGCGTCAGGAAGCCCATGATGCGGGCCAGGGCCGCCATACCGGGCCGCCCCAGAAACCGCGTGAGCCGGAGCGAGGACATCAGGATGATGTAGGCGGCCAGCGCCACCAGGCAGAAACCCAGCACAATCAGGCCCATATCCGGCACACTCAGCTTCTTGGTGAACAACCCGATGCACACGGCCATGGAGCCCGGCCCCGAGAGCATGGGCATGGCCAAAGGCGTAAAGCTGATATCGTTCTTGTGCATGCTCTCCTCCAGGGTAGCTTCCGATACCTTGGCCCGGTTGCCGCCCGGTGTCAGCAGATCGAAGGCCGAGCGCATGAGCAGAATGCCGCCCGCAATGCGCAAATGGTGAATGTTGATGCCGAAAAAGTTGAGCACGTACTGCCCCGCGAAAAACGAAACCGTAAGCACGCCCACCATGTACAGGCAGGCTTTCAGGCCGATGTTGGCGCGCTCGGCGGGCGTATCTTCCTCCGTGAGGGTCAGAAACACGGGCATGGCCCCGAAGGGGTTAACCACGGAAAACAGAGTAGTGAAAGTGGCAAGCAGAATTTCCATCGGCAGGGCAGTAGGGCGCGGGTAAAGGTACGAGCCTTTGAGAATCAGCAAACAGGGAAAATGCTATGTTTAGCCGCTCAACCATGCCCGGAGTGGTGCGTAGAAGCTACTCCTTGCTGGGCGCCGACCAGCTTCTCTCTCCTCCTGTACTACGTATGACCACCGCTGCTCCCACTCCCAACTCAGAAACCGTACCCACCGACACACCCCTGGTGGGTATCATCATGGGCTCCCAGTCGGATTTGAAAATTATGACCGCCGCCGCCGAGCTGCTGCGGCAGTTTGGCGTACCGTATGAGCTGACATTGGTATCGGCCCACCGCACCCCGCACCGGCTGGTGGAGTACGCCGAAAATGCCCGCAAACGAGGACTGCGGGTGCTTATCGCGGGCGGAGGTGGGGCGGCCCATCTGCCGGGGATGGTGGCCTCCTTCACTACGCTGCCAGTTATTGGGGTGCCCATCAACTCGGCCACGTCCATTCACGGGCTCGATTCTATCCTGTCGATGCTGCAGATGCCGGCGGGAGTGCCGGTAGCCACCGTGGCGCTGGACGGGGCTACCAACGCGGCCGTGCTGGCTACCCAAATGCTGGCCCTCAGCAACGCCCGTCTGCAGGATGCGCTGGAAAAATACCGTACTTCGCTTAAAGACAAAGTAATGCGCACCATTGAGGAGCTGCGTAAAGGCGGCCTCAACGACGATTAGCAGTTTTCTCGTCCGTCTTCGCTCTGTTTTTCTCTCTCGCCCGTTTCGTTCCGCCCCTTGCCCAACTTCGACTCTCTTCCCCTCTGGCTCACCCTGGTGCACGGGCTTATGGCCCTGTTGGCCGTGGCCGCGCTAATTGCCACGTTTTTGCCCTTGCTACGCCAAACGGCGTGGTGGATTCGGGTGTTTGATTTTCCGCGCTTGCAGATTGTGGGCGTGTTGCTGGTTGTAATTTTGGGTGGGCTGGCGCTGGGCTGGGCTGAGTTGCCTGGTTACTACGGCCTGGGGCTGCTGCTGGCCTTGGCGGCCGCCGTGGTGTACCAGGGCTTCCGGATTGTGCCCTATACGCCGCTGGTAAAAAAGCAAGTGGGCGACAGCACGCTCAAGGATGGAAAACGCCATTTGAGCCTGGCCATGATGAACGTGCTGCAGTTTAACAAGCAAGGCAAACGGGCCTTGCAGGTGCTGCAGAAAGTTGACCCCGATATTATTATGGCCGTGGAAACCGATGAGTGGTGGTATCAGCAGTTGAAGCCGCTAGAGGAAACCCACCCCTACACCTGCCACGAACCCCTGGACAACACGTACGGCCTGCTGTTCTTCTCGCGCCTGAAACTGGAAAGCTGTGAGATTAAGTACCTACTGGATGATGACGTGCCCAGTCTGCACGCTCGTGTGCAACTAGCCGACGGCCGCACTTGGGTGCAGGTGTACGGCCTGCACCCCAAGCCACCAGCACCCGCCGAATCCAAAACCAGTACCAAGCGCGACGCTGAGTTGCTGCTGGTGGGTAAGGCCATCGACCAAAAAGACGAGCCTACCATTGTGTTCGGGGATATGAACGACGTGGCCTGGTCGCACACTTCGGAGCTGTTCCGGCGTATCAGCGGCCTGCTGGACCCCCGTGTGGGCCGGGGCCTGCTGCCTACTTTTCATGCCGATTATTCCCTGCTGCGCTGGCCGCTTGACCACGTATTCGTGTCGCCGCACTTCAAGGTAGACGATATGGAGCGGCTGCCGTACGTGGGCTCCGACCATTTTCCCATCTACATCAAGCTCAGCTACGAACCTCACGATAAGGAGGAACAGGAAGAAAACTGTGAGGAAGCCGATGCCGATGACCACGAGGAAGCCGTCGAGAAAATTCAGGAAGGCTTCGAGGAAGAAGACGAAGAGGAAACCGACGAAGCAGCCAATCCCGGCGAGAAAAAGGAGCTGACTACCTAGGCTGCGGCTTACAACTCCTGGTATAACCAAGCCATCTGCCGCTGAGCTACGGCGTCGGGAAGTAGCCGCATCACACGGTTGCGCACATTTACCAGCCAAGGATTTTCCAGTTGCCCAACCCGGCCCAGTTGCCAGGAAGTGCGCACCACGCGGGCGGTGCGGGCCCGTCGGCGTTGCTCAAATGCGCGGAACGCCGCCACTATATCCGTTGGGGTAGCGTGGAGGCACTGAGCCAGCACGGCGGCATCCTCCACGGCCATGCCCGCGCCCTGGCCCATATTGGGCGTGGTAGCATGGGCCGCATCACCTAGTAGCAGTACCCGGCCCTGCGCAAAGTGAGCCAAAGGGGGTAAGTCCTGAATATCGTTCCAGAGCAGCTGCTGGGCTGTCGTGAGGGCCAGCAGCTGCGGCACTGGCTGCGGAAACGCCCGAAACTCGCGCTGCAAGTCAGCGGATAAGTAGGCCTGAAACTGCGGATTGCGGGGCTGCGAGCTATTCAGGCAGGCAAACCAGTATACCTGCCCATTGCCCACGGGTACGTAGCCAAACCGCCGCCCGGCATCTCCCCACACCTCCGCCGATTCGCCCGCTGGCAGGTCAAGCTGCTGCGCATCCACAATGGCCCGCCAGCAGGTGTACCCCGCATAACGCGGCTCCGACTTTGGCCAGAGCTGCTTGCGCACCCGGGAGTGAATACCATCGGCCCCAATCAATGCATCGGCGGAGGCGGTGCTACCATCGGCGAAATGAGCCGTTACGGTTGTGCCCTGGGTGGTCAGTCGCTCGAAAGGGGTGCCGGTCTGTACTGTGCCGCCCGGCAACTGCTGCAGTAAAACCCGCTGCAACATGGCCCGGTGAATTCCCAGATTATCAAACCCAACTGACTGAGTAAGCGGTGTAGTATCGGCGCGTTGCAATACGCGGCCGCGCTGGTCGAGCAGGTTGAGGAGAGTTACCGGTGTACCGTGGGCGTGTACTGCTGCATGCAGGCTCATCTCATTCAGGGCACGCATGGCATTGGCTCCCAGTACCAGGCCAGCGCCTACTTCGCGTATTTCCGGGGCGGCTTCATACACCTGCACGGTGTGGCCCTGTTGCAACAGCGCGTGCGCCGTAGTCAGCCCGCCGATACCCGCCCCAATTACCAGAAAATGCGCCATGCGTTGCGTGATTGTGTGTGTCTGAGTTGTCCGGCTAATAAATGCGTCGCAAGCCACAGTATGTCGGCGGCTGAAATTAGATAAAACATTGTTCAGCTGTCAGATTCAAAGGGTTCTTAGTAACTACGTAGCCTTTTTACCACCCACGGCTCCTGAAGCTGTTCCATACTTTTGCTCCTTCTATGGCGTTTTCTTTGCAACGTACACGCCTATACTTCGAAAACCCGGTCGGCCGCCTGCTGGAAGTAGAAGCGCCGGCTAATTGTGCCATCATCCAGTACAAACCGGGCAAGCGCAATTTCGAAGAAATGCAGGCTTTTCTCACGCACACCCGCCACTTGCTTGTTTCCCGCAACTGGTATAAAATCCTGAACGACCAACGCGAAATGACGGCCTTCTCCGAGGAGGAACGCAAGTGGATTGCTGACAACTGGCTAAACGCCCGCCCCAACGGTGCTCAGCTATACCACGTGGCCGTGTTACTCTCGCACGATGTGTTTGCCCGCCTATCCATGAATCTCATCATGAATGAGACGCGTGAGTCGGGGTTGGTGTACCGACTATTTGAAGAGGAGGGGCTTGCCAGAACGTGGTTGCTACAACTGGAGTAAATCCCTAGGTCGGAAACAGCAGCAACTTCATTTAATGCAAAAAGGCCCGCGGCAACTTGCCGCGGGCCTTTTTTTGCGGTGCTGCATCTACGCTATCCGCAGAGCCAGCACTAGCTGTGATTTACTTGCCTACTTCTTCGTAGTCCACGTCGGTCACGTTGTCGTGGCCGGCGCCTTGCTGGCCGTTGCCGCCGGGCTGGCCGGTACCACCGAAGGGGTTGCCACCCTCAGCGCCGGGCTGCCCTTCGGGGCCGCTCTGAGCGTACATTTCCTGCGAGGCAGCCTGCCAGGCTGCATTGATGGCGGCCATAGCCGTATCAATAGCACCCAGGTCTTTGCTCTCGTGGGCCTTTTTCAGATCAGCCAGGGCTGTTTCCACGGCCGTTTTGTTGCCGCCGCTCAGCTTGTCGCCGTACTCAGTCAGCTGCTTCTCGGTTTGGAAGATCATCGAGTCAGCTGCGTTCAGCTTGGAGATGCGTTCTACTTCAGCTTTATCAGCCTCGGCATTGGCAGCAGCTTCCTGACGCATGCGCTCAATGTCAGCATCCGACAGGCCTGAGGAAGCTTCGATGCGGATTTTCTGCTCCTTACCAGTGCCTTTGTCCTTGGCCGTTACGTGCAGGATACCGTTGGCATCAATATCGAAGATTACTTCAATCTGCGGAACGCCGCGGGGTGCAGGCGGGATGGAGTCGAGGTGGAACTTACCGATGGTGCGGTTCTGCGCAGCCATCGGACGCTCACCCTGCAGTACGTGGATTTCCACGCTGGGCTGGTTGTCCGAAGCCGTCGAGAAGGTTTCCGATTTCTTGGTGGGGATGGTGGTGTTGGCTTCGATGAGCTTGGTCATCACGCCGCCCATCGTCTCGATGCCGAGGCTCAGCGGGGTTACGTCGAGCAGCAGCACGTCTTTTACCTCGCCGGTCAGTACGCCGCCCTGGATGGCAGCGCCCACGGCTACTACTTCGTCGGGGTTAACGCCTTTCGAAGGCTTCTTGCCGAAGAACTTCTCTACCTCTTCCTGAATGCGCGGAATGCGGGTCGAGCCACCTACCAGAATCACGTCGTTAATGTCCGAAGTGCTCAGGCCGGCGTCCTGCAGGGCTTTTTTCACGGGCTCCATCGAACGACGGATCAGCGAATCGGCCAGCTGCTCGAACTTAGCGCGGCTCAGCTTTACTACCAAGTGCTTGGGACCCGAAGCCGTAGCCGTCACGTACGGCAGGTTGATTTCGGTTTCCGTCGACGAGGACAGCTCTACTTTGGCTTTCTCAGCGGCTTCTTTCAGGCGCTGCAGGGCCATAGCGTCCTTGCGCAGGTCGAGGCCTTCATTCTCGCTGGCGAAGGTTTCGGCCAGAAAGTTGATGATTACCTGGTCGAAGTCGTCGCCGCCGAGGTGGGTGTCACCGTTGGTGCTCAGTACTTCAAATACGCCGTTGTCCAGCTCCAGAATCGAAATATCAAACGTACCACCGCCGAGGTCATACACGGCTACTTTGTGGTTCGAGTGGTCTTTATCCAGGCCGTACGCCAGGGCAGCAGCGGTAGGCTCGTTGATGATACGCTTCACATCGAGGCCGGCAATAGCACCGGCTTCTTTGGTAGCTTGGCGCTGAGCATCGTTGAAATAAGCGGGTACCGTAATAACGGCTTCGGTTACGGGCTGGCCCAGGTAGTCTTCGGCGGTCTGCTTCATCTTCTGCAGCACCATGGCCGAAATTTCCTGAGGCGTGTACTGCCGGTCGCCTATTTTCACGCCGACCGTGTTGTTGGAACCGCTACCCAGGGCGTAGGCTACGTTCTTGGCTTCTTCGTTCACTTCCGAGAAGTTACGGCCCATGAAACGCTTGATGCTCTGGATGGTGTTATGCGGGTTGGTAATGGCCTGACGCTTAGCCGGGTCACCTACCTTACGCTCACCTTTACCGTTGTCCAGGAACGCAACAATCGACGGGGTCGTGCGGCGGCCTTCGCTATTCGGAATTACCACCGGCTCGTTGCCTTCCATTACGGCCACGCAGGAGTTGGTGGTGCCGAGGTCAATACCAATTATTTTTCCCATGTTCAGGAGTATCGTTAGGGTGTTGAGGTGTCAGATAGAAAGAGCGCCGAAGCACTCACGCCAGGTTAGTTACAAGACGCGTACCAGCCCGAAAAACGGCCTCTATTCGTGACAGATTGTCATTTTGGGCAAAGCTGGGCCGTTCTTTCCGGACGGTCTGACTTCTACGGGAAAATTACCGTTGGGATTTCCTGACAGGTGGGCATAACCCACCAGTACTTGAACCACTACAGGAGCGCCGGTTACTGCTCGGTTAGAAACCCCACTACGGTTTGCTCCCAAAGCGCCTTATGCTTCCACCAGTACGGCTCATGGCCGGAGCCGGCAAAATCCTGCCGCTGCTTAGGGCCAGCCAGCGCCGCGAAAATGGCGTTGGTTTCGGGGCGGGTTACGCGTGGGTCGGCGGTGCCCCAAAGCAGCAGGGTGGGCATCGAGGTCGAAGGCCCAGAAGTTATTTTCCACCCCGCCCCAGAACACCAGCAGGTTGGCCATGGGGAAAGAGGGTACGTGCATGGAGCGGAAGCGGCTTTGGGCGGTTTGCAACATGGAGCCGTAGGGGCATTCCAGCACGTTGGCCGTGGGCCGCACGCCCAGCTCGGCTTCGGCCCGTAGCGTGGCCACGGCTCCCATGGAGTTGGCATACACGAATACTGGCCCACCCCGGCGCTGCAGCCAGCGCACTACCGTGGCTACGTCGGCGGCTTCGTGGTGACCTACGGTACACACGTTGCCATCAGAGCCGCCGTTGCCCGCAAAATCGGTGAGCAGTACGTTGTAGCCGAGGTGGCGGAAGTAGGTGGCCTCAGTCAGAAGCTTGCTTTTGGAGCTGGTGTAACCGTGAAACAACGCCACCGTGCCGCGCGGGCGGGCTACGGGGCCGTACCAGCATTCCAGGCGGCCGTTAGGGCTGCGCGGGTGCAGGGTGACGTACGGAAACGTGGGCCGCTGCTGGTTGACGGGCTTGGGGTTTTTGATGCCGGTGAGCAGCACCCCCAGCTTCTGCAGCGGCGTAAGTTGCTCCGGGTTACCGGTATGCCTCCCGGCCTCCGTGGTGAAGTGCGTGAAGCGCCAGGCATGGAAGGCGGCTACCACGTTCAGGCCCGCAAACACCACGGCCGCCAGCACTAACGTGCGGCGGCCGTAGCGGAGAAAGTGTTGACGGCGCATTAGCCGCGGCCGGGGCGTTTGCCACCGGTTGGGCCGGGTTTGCGGCCGGGGCCGCTGGGGCGACTACCTGGCGCGGCCGGACCCCGCCCGGTGGGCTTAGTACCGGGCTTGCGACCCGTACCTCCCGGAGCTGCGGGCCGGCCGCCGCTTTTGCCACCGGCTGGCTTGGGTGCAAAGGAGCCAGCACCCGCCGCGCGGCCCGCGCCACGGCTGCCGGCCGCGCGTTTGCCACCTTCAGCGGTGGGTTTGGCGGAATTACTGCGGTTGAAGCCGCCTGTGGGAGCTGGTTTGGCGTTGGCCGGGCGCACGCCGCCGGGCCAGTACTCGGAGCCTTTGCCGGGCGTGCGGAAGGTGCCGGCGGCGGCCGTCTGGGCGGCCATGTCTTCGGTAAGAGCCTGAATTTCCTTCTCGGTTAGCTCGCGCCACTGGCCGGGCTGGAGGTCGGCTACTTTGAGGTCGGCCAGCTGCACGCGCACCAGGCGCAGGGTAGGGAAGCCCACGGCGGCCGTCATTTTGCGCACCTGCCGGTTCATGCCCTGGGAAATGAGAATCTGTACCCAACTGGTGGGAATGGCAGCCCGGAACCGCACCGGCTTGCTCCGCTCCCAAAGCTCAGGGGCTTCGGGCAGTAATTCGGCCTCGGCGGGGGTGGTGAAGCCGGTTTTCAGGTCTACGCCGCGCCGCAGGTTTTCCAGGGCCTCCTCGGTGGGCACGCCTTCCACCTGCACCCAATAGGTTTTCGGTACCTTAAACCGGGGCTCGGAAAGGCGGTGCTGGAGCTGCTTGTCATCGGTGAGCAGTACCAGCCCTTCTGAGTCGTAATCGAGGCGGCCAACCGGATAAATGTTGGGTATGTTCACGAAGTCCTTAAGCGTTTGCCGGCCGTTTTCGTCGGTAAACTGGGTCAGGACTTCATAGGGCTTGTTGAGCAGAATGTAGCGCATGCGGGGCGTGAGCGTTCCGGCTCACCATCAAATGTTGGCGGCAAAGGTAGGGCTACTTCGCGGCCAGCCGCTTACGCCGGATACTTTCAGCCACCAAATTGCGCACGGTGCCATTGGGGCGGGCCACAAATTCTCCGCTGTCCTGCACCATTATCCCGTTGCGCATCTGGTCACGGTAGCTGTGGTACACCAGCGTACCAATGCGCACCGAATCGGCCGGCGTGGGCGCGGGTGGGGCGGGCAAACCGTTGATTTGGGCCATTTCGGCCACGTACAGCAGAGAGTCGCGCTTGGTGTAAGGGCGAAACCGGAATTTCTCCCCGAAGTAGTTGCTGGGCTCGGAGGCGCGGGTGCGCACGAAATCCTGCACGGCCAGCTTGGCCTTGTCCTCAGTGGTTTTGGAGCAGCTGGCCAGCAACGCTGCGACTGGTAGCAGAAATAAGCAGAAGCGGTTCATCGTCATCGTCAGGAAAAGCAAACTGTTGTACAACCCCGCCCCTACACGCCGCCGGAGTATTTGCGGGTGGCCCATTCTACCGTGAGCAGGCCCAAGAGCAGGAAAAATAGCCATTTCAGGTTGATGAGGTCCTGCAGGTCTTCTTGCTCGTACAGCACGGGCTTGTAATTGGCTTTGCGGATATCCTGGGCCAGCTGCTGCAGCTGCCGCGGGAAGTACAGCCGCTGCCCGCTGCGCCGAGCCAGCTGGGCCAGCAGGTTGTGGTCGGCCTTGGATTGGGTGGCTTCCAGCTGCTGGGCCTGCACCAGCACCTCGCCCCGGTCTTGCTGGGGCTGCCCCCCCAGGGTGGCACGGGCCGAGTAGCGGTACAGCCCGGCTGGCAATGGGCCCAGGTGCAGGGGAGAGCCGTCGTCGGTGTTGGTGTAAGTGAAGGTGCGTGTTTTCTGCCGCTCGTCGGTGAGCGTAAGCGTGATTGGCTGGTTGTAGATCCGCTCGAAGATGGCGTTGTAGGTTTCTGCCCCGAAGGTTACGTCGTCCTGGGTGTCGAAGGCATCCTGGGTCGGGTACACGTCGAGACGCTTTTTGTTGGCGTTCTGGGTGAGCAGCTGCAGGGTGCGCAGTACCAGCCGGTCGTAGGCCTCGGGCCGGTCGTCGTGCTCCACGGCTTCCTGCAGGCGCCATTGCCAGCTGCCTTCCGTGAGCAGGGTCGCCTGGCGCCGGGCCGCCGTGCCACCGAAAA
The DNA here is from genome assembly GCF_032464715.1 of Hymenobacter endophyticus. NCBI lineage: Bacteria > Pseudomonadati > Bacteroidota > Cytophagia > Cytophagales > Hymenobacteraceae > Hymenobacter > Hymenobacter endophyticus. The sequence goes on from NZ_JAWDJT010000008.1 coordinate 77,497, forward strand.
CCAGCAGGGGTTTCTGGGTTTTCACCCGGCCTACCTGCTGCCACAGCGCCACTTCGGTCCCGCCACTCACGCGCACCTCCCCGAAGGGTACTGCCGCCGGCGGGTAGGCCGCAAACCGCCGCAAAGCATCATCCTCAAACGAAAACCGCGTGAAGCTGGCATTCGGCACGGGCGTTACGTCGTCGGTCTGGCTGCCCCGGGGTGTTACCGTGAGGCCAGTGCCCAGGCTATTGTAGGCTCCGAAGTTGGTTTGGGAACCCAGCACGTACAGGGCGGGCACCCGGCGGGCCTTCACCTGGGCCAGTACTTCCGCGCCCACGCCGCTCTGGGCGGGCAGCTGGTGCAGAATGGCCACGTCGAAATCCTGGGTTTTTAGGGGGCTGATACCGGGCAGGTAGGTGGTCAGGTCGAAGTTGTCGTTCTGCTGAATAGCGGCGCGCAGGGCTTTCAGATCAGGGTGCGGAGCCGCGCCGGCCAGCAGTACCCGCAGCTTGCCCTTGACCACTTCCAGGTAGGCAAATTTCTGGTTATTAAGCAGCGTAAACTCGCCGGACAGCTGACTAACGGCTACCTCGTAGCGCCGCTTGCCGGGGGCCGGGGCCGTGAGGAGGAAGGTGGTTTTTACCCGGCGTTGCCCGGCCGGCAGCCGCACTTGCCGGGTTTGCAGCACCCGCCCGTTTTCGCGCACCTGCACCGTGGCCGTGCTGCCCGCGTACCCATCGTAGCCAATTTCGGCTTCAACAGGGAACTGGTTGCCGCTAAAGGCCACGCGGTTGTAGGCTAATGCCGGCACACTTACATCCTTCTTGGCAATGGTGTCGCCCACGCCAAGGGCATAAATCGGGAACGGGTACTCGGCATATTGCGGGGCCCGGCCCTGGTTTACCAGCCCATCCGACAAGAGCACCACGCCCGCCAGATTCCGGCCCTCGTAGCCCTCAGCAATACCGCTGAGCAGCCCATCCACATCGGTAGCGGCGGCCTGGAACTGCACCGAATCGGGCCGGGCCGACTGAGTGGCGCTCAGCGTGCGGGTTTCCACCTGAAAGCCCTGCCCGCGTAACTCCTGGGCCAGCTGCTGCAAGCCCTGGGTAGCTTGGCGCAGCACCGTCGGGGGCGTAAACAGCCCTACCGACTGGGAGTTATCCAGGGCCAGTACCACGGTGGGCTCCTGCCGGGTGGTAGTAGTAGATTTCAGGAAGGGCGACAGGAGCAGAAAGCACAGGAAGCTTACCACCGCGAAGCGCACGGCCGCCAGCACGTAGTTCACGCTTCGGCTCCAGGGAGCTTTGGCCGAGTACAGCAGAGCCGCGTAGCCCAGCCCCACCAGCAGGCACAGCGCAATAAACCAGGGAGAAGCAGATAACAGCAAAAGCCGACAGAAATCAGGTTAGAATCTAAGAACCCCGGATTGACCCGCAGAGTTGCGCCGCGCCTTCGGGGCTTGGTAACGAAGGTAGCAGGTTGCGGGGGAGATGGTAAACTGGAACCCGCCGCCGCTTACCTTGGGACAGAATCAGGCCCACGATATGCTGCAGAAATTAGCTCCCGTTTTGTTTGTGCTGGCGTGCGCGGCGTTTGTGCTGTTGCCGAAGCTGTTTCCGCCCTCACATTATCAATTGAAGGATATAGGAAGTCCAGAATTACACATTGGTAACCTAGGTTTCGATACACTTACATTATATGCTCATTACTCAGAATGCGGCGAATGGGGAGGCCACCGCGAGATAATACATGTTTATATGAGCGAAAAAGCTCGGCGTAATTCTCCCGACTTCTCGCAGTGGAAAGGACCATTAGCGGCAACATGGCTCCTCGATACTATAGGTTGCTCCTATCGGCCCGACAGAAAATATATCAAGCAGGCAGTTATACAACTCACGGCCGCACAAGAGGCAAGTGTTGTACACTACGCACAAGCACTTACCATCCGCAGTTTCAAGCAGGCACCACCATCCCACGCTGGAAATGCTTTTTCCTTGCGATACCATAGTACACGGATTGAGCTTTATCCGGCTGATGATTGGAGTAAGTTTGATGAACTACGCACCCAACTTTTTTCAGCGGCTAGATAACAGGTGGTTTTATCAACACTCCGCCAACTGACTAACCAGCATTACTCTATCACGGCCGCGCACAGCCGCGCAATTTCCAACTCCTCGTTGGTAGGCACCACCAGCACCCGCACTCGGCTGCCGGCCGCCGATAAGTCGCGGATGCCGGGTGCGCGGCGGGCGTTTTCGGTTTCATCGAGCCGGATACCTAGAAAGCCTAGGTTGGCGCACACCAGTTGGCGCACCAGCGCGTCGTTTTCGCCCACGCCGCCCGTGAATACCACGGCATCAGCCCCGTTGAGGACGGCCAAGAAGCTGCCGAGGTACTTCTTGATGCGGTAGGCGTAGAGGTCGTAGGCGAGGCGGGCGCGCGGGTCGCCTTCGTTGAGTTGGCGCGTGATGTCGCGCATGTCGCTGTGGCCGGTGAGGCCGAGCATGCCGCTTTCCTTATTGAGCAGGTTCTTCACGTCGTCGAGGGAGTAGCCCAGCTGCTCTACCAAGTGGAAAATGACGGCCTGGTCGGTGTCGCCGGCGCGGCTGCCCATCACCAGGCCGTTCATGGGGCCGAAGCCCATGCTGGTATCCACGGCGCGGCCGGCCACGGTGGCGGTCATGCTGCAGCCGTTGCCCAGGTGCACCGTGATAACGCGGGCGTCGGGCTGGCCCAGGTAGCGCAGGGTTTCGCGGCTCACGAACTGGTGGCTGGTGCCGTGGAAGCCGTAGGCGCGCAGCCCGTGCCGGGTGTACAGCTCCTCGGGCAGCGCGAAGCGGTAGGCGTGGGGCGGGAGCGTGCTATGAAACGCCGTGTCGAACACTGCCACCTGCCGGGCCTGCGGGAACAGCTGTTCGGCCACTTCCATACCCAGCAGGTTGGCCGGGTTGTGCAGCGGGGCCAGCGGAAACAGCTCCCGGATGCGGGCCTTCACCTCCGGCGTTACCAGCGTCGGCTCCCGGAACTCCTCGCCCCCGTGCACGGCCCGGTGGCCCACCAACTGTACGTCGGCCGGGTCGGGCAGCACGCCGGTTTCGGGGTTGGTGAGCAGGCGCATGGCCTGCTCCAGGCCGGTGCGGTGGTCGGGGATGGGCAGGGTGTGGCGTTCGGTGTGCTCCTGGCCGTCGGGCAGCAAAGACGTGTGCGTGAGCTGGCCATCGGGCAAACCGATGCGCTCCACCAGCCCGCGGGCCAGCGGCTGCTCCTGCGGCCAGCGAAACAGTTGGTACTTCAGCGAGCTGCTGCCGGAGTTGATGACGAAGATGTGCATGGGAATGACAAGGGGAAACGGTGCTGCAGAACACCGGACTTTCGTACTTCGGCAAGCTCAGCAGCATGGTCTGGTTAACCTAATTTGCGGAAAACAAGGGGTAGAGCTAAAAAACAAGTTCCCCTCCTTGGAAAGGAGGGGTTAGGGGTGGTTGATGCTGGTAGAACGAATTATAGAGCTAGTTCTAAAAATTGTTCTGACGCAAGGTCAACCACCCCTAGCCCCTCCTTTCCAAGGAGGGGAACTAGCTTCTAGCCCTAAATCTACTATGCCACCACCTCTTTCTTGGCTGGCAGCATCTTCTTCACCAGCCGTACTACTTGGTCAACCACGAAGCCAACCACCAGGCCGCCCAGGCCGCAGGCCACTACTTTGGCCAGCCAGGCCACGGCGGGCATGGAGGCTAGGGCTTCTTCCAGGTCGTGCAGCAGGTGAGCGGTGAAGGGGATGCCGTGGGCAATGATTTCGGCGCCCACCCACAGCATGGCGGCGGTGCCTACGTAGCTCAGGATGCTGAGGAACTTCGGCATGAACTTCACGAGGCCGCGGCCGAAGCTTTTGGTGGCCGCGCTGTTGTCGCCCTCGGCCAGGTGCAGGCCGATGTCGTCGGCCTTCACAATCAGCCCCACGAAGCCGTACACGGCCACTGTGATGAATACCGCCACGGCCAGCATCACCACAATCTGGTTCACGATGGGCTGGTCGGTTACCTGGCTGTAGGCAATGGCCATGATTTCGGCCGACAGAATGATGTCGGTGCGGACGGCGCCGGCCACGCGCTGCTTTTCCAGCTCCTCCGGCGTAATGGTTTCCAGCTGCTCGGTTTCCGCGTGGGCCTCGGGGTGCTTGCTGAATAGGGAATGCACCTTCTCGTAGCCCTCGTAGCACAGGTAGGCCCCGCCCAGCATCAGGATGGGCGTGATGGCCCAGGGCGCGAAGTAGCCCAGCACCAGCGCTGCCGGCGTCAGAATCAGCAGCTTGTTGAACAGCGACTTTTTGGCAATCTGGAAGATGATGGACAGCTCCCGGCTGGGGTCGAGGCCGACCACGTATTTGGGCGTCACGGCCGTATCGTCAATCACGATGCCCGACACCTTGCCGGTGGTTTTGGCCACCTGCGCCGGCACGTCGTCCAGGCTGGCGGCACTGACTTTCACTAAAGCCGAAATATCATCTAGTAATGCAAAAAGTCCGGAGGCCATGTAGGTTGGTTGGGTGAAAAAAGCAGAGTTAAAAGCGTGCAGCCGGCCCGCGTGCCCGAGTTATCGGGCGGCAGGCCGCTGCAAAGGTATCCGGAGCAGTCATACGTTGGCCAAAGGCCCGGAACTGAAGCTCGGCAGGCCAGCCGGTACGTAACGACTGCGGGGGTACGCCGTGCTAGTACGGTTTTGCTGCAAAAAAGACGCTAGGCGCACCTGTTTCTCTCCTCGATAGCCTCGAGTTGCAAGGACCGGTTTGCGGTAATAAGGCCAACATCAGTGCTATTGCCTAAAGACTATTGCGTACAGAACGTATATTGCTCAAACTCAAATACCTTCACGACCTTCGGCAACAGGAATGTTAGCAGTAACTTAAAATGAACTTCAATCAAATTCAACGGACGGACAAATGGATAGATGTTTGGAAGGCATTTCTGACAATTCAGCCACGTAAAGAAATCTTTGAGCAGAATCCTGTTGACCATGTTTCATCTCATTTTGATATCAATGGAGAATGGTCGCCAATGAGAAATTTTTTCTTTGAGAGACTTAGTGCCGCAGAATTCCATTGGTTTTTTGTCCAAGGAGTTGATTGTATGTTTAATGAATTTTATGTGCCTGCGGTTTCTTCGTTACTTAACGGAATAGAAGCAAGTTTGCGAATTACAGTTTCACAAATTCAGACTCCTCAGAATGAATTTATTGAGTTGACACCCTACAAGGTTTTAAGCAATAATTTGATTTCAGACGCAAAAGCTTTAGGAGTACCTGTGGAAGCTTTAGCGTTTCCTAAAGAAAATGACTTTCTGAATAAACTTCAAACGCAAAAGCCCAACGTCATTTCGGTTGAAGTAGTAAGGCATAGGAATAACATATGCCATGGCAATATTTTGGAATTTGTGAATACAGAATTGGGAAGGGGAAATTCATTTTTTACGCCAGTGTCATTGAGGAATCTCTGTTTCGATTTGCTAAACATTTGTGGGCTTTGGGCTGAAAAATTGGGAGAATTTAGAAGAATAAATAAAATATCACATTACGACTCAAAATAAGCTGCTGCTAACATTGCATTGGCAATATAGCGGGGCGACGAATACATTCTCCGCGTTTTGTTTGCTGTTCAGCTTCGGTTTCGGCAGACGAATAACGCCAAGCAACAGAATAAACAATGACCTTTTGTATCTTTAATCAGCAGCAGCACCTGGCTTACGGAACACAGAATACCGCCACATCGCCAATGCTTCAACGCTAGCCCCAAAAAATCAAAAGGCCCCATTGCTTCACCTGAAGCAATGGGGCCTTTGTGCGGCTGCCGAAACTAGCCCTGGGCCTGAATGGCCGTCAGCAGCACGGTGTTGTAGATGTCATCGACGGTGCAGCCACGGCTCAGGTCGTTGACGGGCTTGTTCAGGCCCTGCAGCATCGGGCCGATGGCCAGGGCGCCGGTTTCGCGCTGCACGGCTTTGTAGGTGTTGTTGCCGGTGTTCAGGTCGGGGAAGATGAGCACGCTGGCCTGGCCGGCTACCGGCGAGCCGGGCAGTTTCTGCTGGCCCACGGCGGGGTCCACGGCGGCATCGTACTGGATGGGGCCTTCCACCAGCAAATCGGGGCGAAGCTGGCGCACGAGCTGGGTGGCCTGGCGCACCTTGTCCACGTCGGCCCCCTCGCCAGAGGTGCCCGAGGAGTAGGAGAGCATGGCCACCCGCGGCTCGATGCCGAAGCGCCGGGAGCTGTCGGCCGAGGAAATGGCAATTTCGGCCAGCTGCTCGGCGGTGGGGTTGGGGTTCACGGCGCAGTCGCCAAACACCGCCACCCGGTCGGGCAGGCACATAAAGAACACCGACGACACCACCGACACGCCCGGCCGCGTCTTGATGAACTGCAGCGCCGGCCGAATGGTATGCTGCGTGGTGTGCACCGCCCCCGACACCATACCGTCGGCCAGGCCCTTATACACCAGCATCGAGCCGAAATACGACACGTCGGTCATCAGGTCGCGGGCCATTTCCAGGGTCACGCCTTTGCTGCGGCGCAGCGCAAACAGGGTTTCGGCGAAGTCCTGGAACAGTTCGGAATGTTGCGGGTCGAGCAGCTGCACGCGCTGCGGGTCCAAAGGACGGCCGAGGCGCTTGGCGGCGGCCAGAATCTGGGTTGGGTCGCCGAGGATGGTGAGGCTCACCACGTCCTGCTCCAGCAGGCGGGCCGCCGCGCGCAGCACCCGGTCGTCGTTGCCCTCGGGCAGCACAATGTGCTTGCGCTGGCTGCGCGCCCATTGCAGCAGCTGGTACTGGAACATGTGCGGCGTGAGGCCGCGCGGCGCAAACGTACTGAGCTGCTCCAGCAGGCGCGGGGCATCCAGATGGCGCTCAAACGTCTGGATGGCCAGCCGGATTTTCTTGGTTTGCTGCGGCCCGATGCGCGCCTGAATGTTGCCGATGCGCGTAGTAGTCTGGAACGTGCCCGACTCGACCAGCAGAATCGGCACGGCTGCGGGCAAACCCTCAATCAGGCGCAGCACCGAGTCCTCGGGCCGGTAGCCGCTGGTGAGCACCAGCCCCGCCACCCGCGGGTAGCTAGCCGACATATTGGCCTGCAGGGCACTCAGAATAAGGTCGGCCCGGTCGCCGGGCGTGATGATGAGTACGTTTTCTTCCAGACGCAGCAAAAAGTTGGGCACCTGCATCGAGCCATTGATGAAGTGGTCGACGGGATTAGCCAACTGGTCGGCCCCGAACAGCAGCTCCCCGCCCAGCTGGTCGTGGATTTCCTGCATGGTGGGGCTGCGCAAAGCCGGGCTTTCCGGAATGAGGGCCAGCTGGGTTTCGGGCGGCAGCTGGTCGCGTAGCAGCACGCGTACCTCGTCCAGCTGCTCCGGGGCCACGCGGTTGAGCACCAGGGCCAGCACCTGCACCTCACTTTCCAGCGCGTCGCGCCGGATGGAAAGCGCCGAGTTGACGAGCTGCTCCACCGTTTTATCCAAGCCCGAAATCAGCAGAATCACCGGCACGCTCAGGTTGCGGGCCACCTGCCAGTTCAAATCCAGCTCCAAAGCCAGGCTGCTGCCCACGAAGTCGGTACCTTCCACCACCACGAAATCGTGGGTGGCTTCCAGCTGCTTGAAGCGGTGAATGATGGTGTCGAGCAGCTCGCCGGCGCGGCCTCCTTCTACCATGCGCAGGGCCTCCTGGCCGGTGTAGGCGTAGGTTTCGGGGTAGGTAAGGGGCAACTGGAAGTGCTGCAGCACTGTCTGGATGTGATAGTCGGGCTGGCCGTCGGCGAGGGGCGTGATGATAGGCTTGAAGTAACCCACCCGCTGCGCCTGCCCCAGCAGCAGGTGCACCAGCCCCAGCGTCACAACGGATTTGCCGCTGTACGGCTCGGCAGTGGCAATGAAAACGGCTTTGCTCATGCGGGTGCGTAAATAAGTCAGAAGCACTTACGGATGCTGGGCAAGATGCGGCGGATTGTCTCGGCCCAACAGCGGAAAAAGTTGCGTTACCAGTCCGGCTACACCAAGCTCGCGTAGTGCTAACGCACTGTTACCAACTCCGGGCTTCCCAGCATCCGTACCGGCGAAATTACCTTTTCATCAAGCGGAATCTGCTGGCCATACCGCTCGCGCAGCTTGGTTTGCACGGCGGGGTGGGAGAGGTCGAACTCCCGCAGGCGCTGGAGCTGGCCGATTTCGCGGCCGGTGGCTTGCTGGTACATCTTCCACAGCAGTTCCGAGCAATAAATCCGCTCATCGGACCAGCCAAAATATAGGTCGTAGCTCTTGCCCCGGTACTGCTCACCAGCCGCGCGCAGCTTCTGCAAAACCGGGGTAGTTAGCACAGTTTCGGCGTCGCGCAGGCGCTTGACTACGAAGCGGCCGCCCTGGCCCCGGGCCACCCAGGCGGCCAGCGTGGTCTCGCTCACGGGCTGCACGGCCTCAAACACGCGCCACTGGCCGTTTCTTTGAAACAGAATACCGCAGTGGCTGTACGCCGAATGGGTAGCCAGTTGGATAGCCCGGCTCTGGGCCGATTGGGACGTCTGGAAAATCAGGTCGCCGTTGTGGAGGCGAGGCGAAATAGCTTGCCAATCGGGCTGCATAAAGCGCCGAATATGGGCTTCAACCGTTTTGCGCTGGGCATACGGGCCATATAGCCGCACACCCAAGAGCAGCAAGAGCGGCAGCAGAAACAGCAGAAAGCGGCGCATGATGGGCAGGAGCTAGAGCTAAAACTAGTTCCCCTCCTTGGAGAGGAGGGGTTAGGGGTGGTTGATGCGGGTTGAACAGTTTTTTAGAATTAGCTCTAGTACTGTTCATCGAATATCAACCACCCCTAACCCCTCCTTTCCAAGGAGGGGAACTAGTACTAGTATCTAAAAAAAACTACGTCAACATGCCGCCATCTACCTGCAGCACCTGGCCGGTGATGTACGACGAATCATCGGAGGCCAGGAAGGCGGTGGCTTTGGCAATATCCTCAGGCTTGCCGCCGCGCTTCAGCGGAATAGCCTTGCGCCACTCATCTACCTGCTTGGGGTCGAGGGCATCGGTCATTTCGGTTTCGATGAAGCCGGGCGCAATGGCGTTGCAGCGGATGTTGCGCGAGCCCAGCTCCAGGGCCACCGACTTGGTAAAGCCGATAATACCCGATTTGGATGCCGCGTAGTTGGCTTGTCCGGCGTTGCCTTTGATGCCCACCACCGAAGTCATGTTGATGATGCTGCCGGCTTTGGCGCGCATCATGGGCTTGGTGGCCGCTTTGGTGAGGTTGAACACCGACTTCAGGTTAACGGCAATAACCTGGTCCCACTGCTGCTCGCTCATGCGCATCAATAAGCCGTCTTGGGTGATACCGGCGTTGTTCACCAGAATATCCAGCTTGCCGAACTCGGCCACCACATCGTCCACCAGCTTCTCGGCTTCGGCGTAGATGGAGGCATCAGAGCGGAAGCCCTTCACCTTGGAGCCGTGGGCCGCCAGCTCGGTTTCCAGCTGCTGGCCTTTCTCCACGCTGGAGAGGTAGGTGAAGGCCACCTGAGCGCCCTGCTGGGCGAAATACACCGCAATGGCGCGGCCAATTCCTTTGGAAGCACCCGTAATCAGGGCCACTTTTCCGTCGAGCAATTTCGTCATGTTAATAAGAGTGGAGCTACAAGCTTTATGCTGCAAGCTACACGCTTTTTTTAGCTGTGAACCTGGGAAAGCTGCCGCTCGCGCCGGTAGCGCAAACTTTGTGGTTTGCGTCTCCGCGCCGTTAGCTTTGTTAATCGACGCGGAGACGCGAACCACAAAGTTTGCGCTACACGTAGCGTACCGCTTGCCGACTGAAGCGTGTAGCTTGCGGCCTGAAGCCATTTTCATGACAACCGATATCTGCATTCTGGGTGCCGGGCCGGGCGGGGCCACAGCGGCCCTGCATCTGGCCAATGCCGGCCACCGCTGCCTGCTGCTGGACCGCGCTACCTTTCCCCGCGACAAAGTGTGCGGTGATGCCCTTAGCGGCAAGGTCATTAGTGAGTTGCGCCGCATAGGGGAGGAGCTACCGGCCCGTTTCGCCGCCGAGCCCATCCAACTGCCTAGCTGGGGTATTGATTTTTACGCGCCCAACGGCCGCCGCCTGGCCGTGCCGTTCAAGCCCCGCTACAACCCCGCCCTCGACCGCGCCGCCGGCCACATCAGCAAGCGGTTGCACTTTGATAACTTCCTCATCGAAGAAGTGCGCCGCCACCCCGAAATCGACTTCCGCGAAAATACCGACGTAGCCCGCCACGAGCAGCTGCCCAACGGTACCTGGCGCCTGCTGGCTGCCGACGGCCAGGAAATTGCCACCTGTCGGCTGTTACTGGTGGCCAATGGAGCCCAGTCGCACTTTGCCCGCGTGGTGGGCGGCCACGAGCTGGAGCCTGAGCACCATTGCGCCGGCCTACGGGCTTACTACCGGGGCGTGCAGGGCCTGCACCCCGATAATTTCATCGAGCTGCACTTCATCAAGGAGTTTCTGCCGGGCTACCTTTGGGTATTTCCGCTGCCCAACGGCGAGGCCAACGTGGGCGTGGGTATGCTCACGGAAGCCGTGTCCAAAAAGAAAGTGAAGCTGCGGGAGCGGCTGGAGGAAATCCTGAAAACGCATCCGGCCCTGAAAGACCGGTTTGCCACCGCCGAGCGGCTGGGGCCGGTGCGGGGCTTCGGGCTGCCGCTGGGCTCCAAGCGCCGGCCGCTCTCGGGCCCCGGCTACCTGCTGCTCGGCGACGCGGGCTCCCTCATCGACCCGTTCAGTGGAGAAGGTATCAGCCACGCCATGGTATCGGGCCGCCACGCCGCCGACTGGGCCGCCCGCGCTTTGGCCGCTCAGGATTTCTCCCCGGTCTTCCTGAAAGGCTACGATGCAGCCGTGTACAACCGCCTCTGGCAGGAGCTGCGCCTGAGCCGGGCCATGCAGCGCCTACTGGGCTACCCCTGGCTGTTCAACTTCATTGCCAACCGCGCCGCCAACAACCCCACCCTGGCCGAAACCATCAGCAACATGTTCCTCGACCTGGACCTGCGCGAACGGCTGCGCCAGCCCAGCTTTTATGTGAAACTGCTGCTAGGAAGATAGGATTGAAGCCAAAAAGCCCGGCTGTCCTCCGTAGGCTCAGGAGGACAGCCGGGCTTTTTAACTTCAATTGGCTATTTCCCCGCGTAGCGACGCAGGCTTTTTTCGGCTTCGGGGTTAAGCTGAGTGGCTTTTTCCAGGTCGGCTTTGGCTTCGGCGGGCTTGTTGATGGAGGCGTAGCTGATGCCGCGGTACTCGTAGGCGTCGGCGTAGTTGGGGTCAATGCTGATAGCTTTGGCGAAGTCCGGCACGGCTCCTTTGAAGTTGAAGAGCTGCATTTTGGCCGCTCCCCGGCCAAAGTAGGCTTCCTTATCCTCGGGGTTGTACTTCACCGCCTTGCTGAAATCAACAATAGCGGCGCTGTACTCCTTCATTTTCAGGCGGTTCAGCCCCCGGTTGTAGTACGCTTCAGCACTGGCTGGTTTCAGGCGCAACGCCGAGTTGTAGTCGGGCATGGCATCCTTGTAGTCCTTGAGGTGGCTTTTGGCTTTGGCCCGAGCCAGTAGGGCATCAAAGTCGCGAGGCTTTACTTTAAGCTTCTGGTCCGCCACCCGAATTTCCTCCCGGTAATCAGCGTTGGTTTTGCGGGCTGCCGGCTCTACGGGTAACGGCACGGCAGGCCCCGCGGATGCCGTGGCCATAGTAGAAGTTGAAGAAGGGCGCGACGCCGAGTCGGCGCGCTGGGCCAGGGCAGTTTCGCGGGCAGCGTTGCGGGCCGAAGAGGTCGGCCGCTCCACGTCGGTAGTAGTGCCCCGGGCACAGGCTCCGGCCAGGAAAATAGTAGAGCCAGCCAGCAGAGAAAGTAAGGGTAATTTCATGAGTATGAACGGGAAATGCAGTCAAAACCAGGTGATTGGCCTGTGGCCAACGGCCCTTGTACGCGCGGGTACCGGCAAAGGCTGAGCTCAGGCACAAAATTTTGTCGGGCGAGCTTACCGTCTGTTCCGTAACGCAGCGCGGCGGAGTAGCGCGGCCTGCCTATCTTTGTCCGGCCCTTGCCCCGGCGCGCAGCCGCTGCGGGTGGTTCTTCTTTCCTCACCTTCAATTGAACACAATATGGCATTGCAATACGACCTGGTCGTTATCGGCAGCGGCCCCGGGGGCTACGTAGCCGCCATCCGGGCTTCGCAGCTGGGCTTGAAAGTAGGCGTGGTGGAGCGCGAGTCGCTCGGCGGAATTTGCCTGAACTGGGGCTGTATTCCTACCAAAGCCCTGCTCAAGAGCGCCCAGGTATTCGAGTACCTCAACCATGCCAAAGACTACGGCCTCTCGGCCGAGGGTGTGGGTTACGACTTTGGCGCGGTAATTCAGCGCAGCCGGGGCGTGGCCGATGGCATGAGCAAAGGCATCAACTTTCTGTTCAAAAAGAACAAGATTGACGTAGTTTCCGGCACCGGCAAGGTGCTGGCCGCCGGCAAAGTAGAGGTGACCAAAGCCGATGGGGGCAAGGAAACCGTAGAAGCCAAGAGCATCATCCTGGCTACTGGTGCCCGCTCCCGCGAACTGCCTGCTCTCCCCATTGATGGCAAGAAAATTATCGGCTACCGCCAGGCCATGGTGCTGCCCGAGCTGCCCAAGCGCCTCGTGGTAGTGGGCTCCGGTGCCATCGGCGTGGAGTTTGCCTACTTCTACCGCACCATGGGTTCCGAGGTAACAGTGGTGGAGTACCTGCCCCGCATCGTGCCCGTGGAGGATGAGGAAGTGTCGCGCCAGATGGAGAAGTCCTTCAAGAAAATTGGCGTGAACGTGCTGACTTCCGCTGAGGTGACCAAAGTGGATACCAGCGGCGAAGGCTGCAACGTAACCATCAAAACCGCCAAGGGTGAGCAGCAGATTGCCTGCGACGTGGTGCTTTCAGCCGCCGGCGTGGTGACCAACCTTGAAAATATCGGTATTGAAGAGCTGGGTATCAAGGTGGAGAAAGGCCGCGTACTCGTGGACGACTTCTACCAAACCAACGTGCCCGGCGTATACGCCATCGGCGACATCGTGCCCGGCCCGGCGCTGGCCCACGTGGCTTCGGCTGAGGGTATTATCTGCGTGGAGAAAATTGCTGGTCACCACCCCGAGCCGCTCAACTACCAGAATATTCCCGGCTGCACCTACGCCTCCCCGGAAATTGCCTCGGTAGGTCTCACCGAAGAAGAAGCCAAAAAACAGGGCTACGACATTCTGGTGGGTAAATTCCCCTTCTCGGCTTCCGGTAAAGCCTCCGCCGGCGGTGTGAAAGACGGCTTCGTGAAAGTCATCTTCGACAAGAAGTACGGCGAGTGGCTGGGGGCCCACATGATTGGCTCCAACGTAACCGAAATGATTGCCGAAGTGGTAGTGGCCCGCAAGCTCGAAACCACCGGCCACGAAATCATTAAGGCGGTACACCCGCACCCCACCATGAGTGAGGCCGTGATGGAAGCCGCCGCCGCCGCCTACGGCGAGGTAATTCACCTGTAAGTAGCGGCATTTAGCAAAAAGGGCGTCCTGACCGTGCGGTCGGGACGCCCTTTTTATGCACCTTGGAGGTGCAACCTAGATATTGATCAGCTATGAAAACTACGCTCTTACTTACAGTCAGTGCTTTTCTGCTGGGTTTCGGCATCATCCTGCTCGGGGCGCTGTTCCGAACTCAACAGTGGGCCGGGGGCTCCGTCCTGCTATTCGTGGGCTTGCTGTTGCAAACCGGAGCTATGGCGTTCCTGTTTATCGGCTTGGTTCGACGTTACCGCCCCAGGCTTTAGCAACTTATTGCAGGCTGTATTTCTGTTTGATAAAATCCAGCATGCCTTGGCCGTGCGAATCGTCGGTTTTGGTAGCTTCCTGCTTCCAAAGGGCTTCTACTAATAGTAGGAGTAACTCCGTTTCTTTATCAGGGTCGTCATAGCCGAGTTTTTTGAAAGCCTCGCGTAGCAACGCGGGTACTGGCTTCATAAACCGCTCGTGTTGTTGCCGGGCCATGTCGGAATCAGCTAACCGGTATTGCAGCTTCCAAAAGTGAGGTTCGGCTTGCACCAGCTTAAAAGGCAATTCAATTACGCTGTGAATGAAGGCTAGCGGATTTGGCTCGGCCAAACCTCCCCGGTTATCCTCAATAATGCGCTTGTAACCGTTCCGAATTACAAATTCCAGGAGTTGGTCCTTGGAGCCGAAGTGTTTGAAAATGAGAGCTTCCGACACGCCCGCAGCTTTGGCAATCAGCTGCGTGGAGGTGTTTTCGAAGCCCTTTTCCCCAAAGAGCTGCAATGCTACGTCGGCAATGTGCTGTTTGCGGTTTGTCATATAACGGTTGGTTTAGCGCGGCGAAGGGAGGCAGAAGCAAGAGGCACCATAGTACCAGCGAAGCCGCAAGTTCGGGCTCTATCCGCTAAAAACGCATTTTTTTTCAGAAAAGCAGCATGTTTTCCGCAAGGCCCTGGCAAGTAGTCAAACAGAAGCCGGCCGACTCGGGAGTTCCGAATCGGCCGGCTACGTGGTTTCCGAAGACCTGCTGGCGAAAAGCCGGGGGCAAAATCGCGCGATTTTCGAAAGGGCCGGCTGAGGGTGGGAGTTCAGCCGGATAAATAGAACGTGGGAATTGTTTGTCGGTAATTAGTGGGAGTCGTTACCGTCAGTGGGACAATATTACGCAAGGATTCTGAAACGAGTAAGTATTAGCTTACTTTTTTACGTGAGTAATCACTCACCAGGTGTAAATATCAGTTTATTTGTTTGGTTATCAATGCTTTGAATATGATGTGCATAATTTTGGCATTGCTATGTTAGATGAGCATAAGTTGGAATAGGAAAACCAAAGGTGTGCTTTGGTAGTGTCTATACACTGAATGTCATAACGCCGGCAACAACTTGAGTGGCTTTATCACCTGGTATAAAGAGACTTTATTAATAGGTGCCAATAAGTGAACTTGCCTGCTGAAACCGCACCACTTTCGCTCTAATTTCCTCTACTCCCACGTTGTGGATGCTGCCCAGGTGAGTAGTCTGAAACTCTTTGTGAGGTACGTAGCTCCCATCTTCTACGGCCAGGCCTACCTGCTTGTAGGCTGTGCGGAAAGGGGTGCCCGTCTGGATGAGCTGGTTGATATTTTCTACCGTAAACACGGCATCGTACTTGGGCTGGTTGAGCAAATCCGGCTTGATGCGCAGTTGGGGCAAGGCAAACAGCACAATGTCAAGGATGTCCAGAAATTGCGTCATGGGCTCGAACAGGATTTCCTTCAAAATCTGGAAGTCCCGGTGGTAGCCGCTGGGTAGGTTACTGGTGGCCAGCATAAGCGTATTGGGCAGTGCTTGCAGGGCATTACACCGCGCCCGAATCAGCTCGAATACGTCGGGGTTTTTCTTGTGGGGCATGATGCTGGAGCCGGTGGTGAACTCCTTGGGTAGCTCCACGAAGGCTAAATCCTGAGAGTTATAGAGCACGAGGTCATAGGCCATTTTGGCCAGCGTGGCAGCCATACCAGCCAAGGCGAAGGCCACGGTTTTTTCGGTTTTTCCCCGCAGCATTTGCGCGCCCACGCTGCTCACGGCCAAGTTGCCGAAACCCATTTCCTGGGTGGTCTGCAGCCGGTCGATGGGGAAGGAAGAGCCAAAGCCTGCGCCGGAGCCCAAAGGATTCTGGTCGGCTACGGTGTGGGCGGCTTCAAACAGGGCCAAGTCCAGCAGCAGGTGCTCGGCATACGCTGAAAACCACAGCCCGAAGGAGCTGGGCATGGCGGCCTGAAAGTGGGTGTAGCCGGGCATTAGGTCGGCTTTGTGCGTTTCGGCCTTCTGCAGCAGCACTTCCACCAACTCCAGGGTGCGGGCGGCGGCGCGCTGAGTGTAATCTTTCAAAAACAGCTGAATGGCTGTGAGCACCTGGTCGTTGCGGGAGCGGGCGGTGTGGATTTTTTTGCCCGCGTCGCCGTAGTGCTCGGTCAGGTAGGCTTCAATTTTGGAATGCACGTCCTCGAATTCCTCCTCAATCGTGAACGTGCCGTTTTCAACCTGCGCCGCCAACTCTGCCAGGCCCTGCTGTAGCTGTTCGTTTTCAGTAGTAGAAATCAGGCCCGCGGCGGCTAACATGTTTGCTTGAGCCTTGGAAGCTTGCACATCAAACTGTGCGAGATACATGTCCAACTCCCGGTCCCGACCTACTGTAAACCGTTCAATTTTCTTATCGACGGCAATTCCTTTATCCCAGATTTTCATAGGTGAATTAAGCTGTTAGCTGACAGCGGTTGGCTGTTAGCTTGTGTTCTCGAAACGGATGCCCGAAGCCATTAGGGCAATTTAAAGGGCGGAATTACACGAAAGTATCCGCGAAGTGGCAGAGAAATGCTTGAAACAGAAGAAGAGCTACCAGCCAACGGTCATCAGCTAGCAGCTGATCAATCATAGTACCAGCCCGGCCAGCAACTCGATATAGCCCTGCACACCAGCCCGTATTTCGCTGAGCAGAATGTACTCGTCGGGAGTATGGGAGCGGGCCGAGTCGCCGGGGCCGATTTTCACCGTGGTGAAGGGCATCATGCTTTGGTCAGAGAGAGTAACGGAGCCGAAGGTACGGCGGCCCAGCGCCACCCCACGCTGCACCAGCGGGTGCGTGAGGGTAATGCGGGAGGAATTGAGGTGGGTGGAGCGGGGCGTCACGTCGGACTGCACGTGTTGGCGCACCAGTTCCACTACTTCCTGGTTGGAGTATAGCTCGTTGGTGCGCACATCCACCACAAACGTGCAGAGGTCAGGCACTACGTTGTGCTGGGAGCCGGCCTGGATTTGGGTAACCGTCATTTTTACTGGCCCCAGCAACTTCGAAACTAACGGGAAGCGGAAGTTCTCCATCCACCGGATATCGGCTACGGCCTTGTACAGCGCGTTTTCGCCCTCCTCGCGGGCCGCGTGGCCGGTGCGGCCGTGGGCTACGCAGTCCAGCACCACCAAGCCCTTTTCGGCTACGGCCAAGTCCATCTGCGTCGGCTCACCCACGATACCCAGGTCAATTTGGGGTAGCAGTGGGAGCAGCCGTCGAATGCCATTGACACCCGATACTTCCTCTTCAGCCGTAATAGCGCAGATCAGGTTGAACGGTGGGGCAGTGGCTTGCTGCTCAAAATACAGGAAGGTAGCCAGCAGGCTCACCGCCGAAGCGCCGGCGTCGTTGCTGCCGAGGCCGGTGAGCCGGTCACCTTCCACCACGGCTCCGAAGGGGGCATAGGTCCAGGTGCTGCCGGGCTTCACGGTGTCGTGGTGGGAGTTGAGCAGGATGGTCGGTTTGCTAGAGTCGAAGTGCCGGGAAACGGCCCACACGTTGTTGGCGTCGCGCTGCGGCGTGGCACCGTGCCGGGTCAAAAAAGTCATCAGCAATTCAGCAGTGCGGTCTTCCTCCCGTGAGAAGGACGGCGTGCGGATGAGTTCCTGCAGCAGCGCAATGGCCCCGTCGGCCAGCTGTTCAATTAGCTCTGGCATAAGATGGTTTTTACCGGCTCATTGATGCGCAGCGCGTTTTCGATAACTACGCGCTCTACGCCGGCATCCAGCGCGGCAAAGGCGTTATCCAATTTGGGAACCATGCCGGCGGCAATGATGCCCTCGGCCTTCAGTTGCTCGTACTCAGCGGCGGTTATTTGCGGAATTACCGAGTTGTCGTCGTTTACGTCGCGTAGCACGCCGTTTTTCTCAAAGCAGAAGTGCAACTCCACCTCGTACTGCGTAGCCAAAGCGCGGGCCAACGTACTGGCAATGGTATCGGCGTTGGTGTTGAGCAGCTGGCCCGCGCCGTCGTGGGTGATGGCGCAGAACACGGGCATAAGGCCACTTTCCAACAGTCGGTACAACAGTTGGGTATTGACTGCATCGGCGGGCAAGTCGCCCACAAAGCCGTAGTCAATATCCTTCACCGGTCGTTTCACGGCCCGGATGGCGTTGCCATCGGCCCCGGAAAGACCCAACGCATTCACGCCTGCGGCCTGCAGGCCGGCCACTACCTGCTTGTTGGTTTTACCGGCGTAGAACATCGTCACAATATCCAGGGTAGCCGCGTCGGTAATGCGGCGGCCCTGCACCATCTGGGGCTCAATACCCAGGTTCTGGAGCATCTGGCTGGCCCCTTTACCCCCGCCGTGCACTAGCAGCTTGCGGCCCGGTACTAGGGCCAGTGCCTTGAGGAACTGCCGTAGCTGGGCATCATCATCGATGATGCCGCCGCCAATCTTAAAAATTTTTAGGCCTTCGCGCATACAATCACAGGGGGAGAAAAAGGGCCGTAGCAATTCAGCAGTGGCCAAATTGAGCACTTACACTACCAGGGCTTCTACGGGATGCTGCCAGCGGTGGAAGTTTTTTTTGCACTTGAGGCCACAAAGTTTCCAAAAAAAAACATCTAGTTTTGCAACGATTTAGCGGTTTAAACGATTTAAACCGTGAAAACACTCCCTCGCCGTTCTGCGGCACCCGTCATGATTCAACTCTCTTCTATTGCACTTCTGCGACGACCTAGACTGGTCGTGCGAATCATGCCAGCTTAACCGCTGGCTGCAATAGCACGTCCGAGTTCCGCCTCTACCGCGAACCGACGCCGGGTCCTCCCACCGGAGCCCACCCCAAGAGAACCTTCACGAATCAACCGACTTTAGTCCGAGTGTAACCTTCAGTGTGACTTCCTCCGGCCCCCGGCCGGAACGCCCGCTCACCGGCCCAACGGGCCCACCTCGCTTACGGGTTTTTGATGCTTCCGGCACTGCTGCCGGGGCCCGCGCAGCCTCGCCTGCTCCCTTTCTTTTCGTCTTTCCGAGTCTGTAGCCGTATAACTGCGGCCACTAACCGAGTCCTGACCATGATTCTACGAGTCGCCAATGCTGCCGATGCGCAGTATGTGGAAACCCTCTGTCAATGGTATGCCGAATCCGCCAAAACGCGGGGGGTAGGCATTGCCAAGCGTGATCCTAACTATCTGGTTAAGAAGATGGAAAAGGGTGACTCTATCATTGCCTTCATTGATGACCAGTTGGCCGGTTTCTGCTACATCGAAACCTTCGAGGATGCCAAGTTTGTGGTGAACTCAGGGCTGATTGTGAACACCGAGCTGCGCAAGGAAGGTCTGGGCCGCGCCATCAAGCACCGCGTGTTTGAGTTGTCGCGCACCAAGTATCCGGCCGCCAAAATCTTCGGTATTACCACCTCCGCGGCCGTAATGAAGATCAACAACGAGCTGGGTTACCGCCCCGTGACCTTCCCGGAGCTCACCCAGTCGGACGACTTCTGGAAGGGCTGCTCCAGCTGCAAAAACTACGGCATCCTGATGGAAAATCAGCGCAAAATGTGCCTGTGCACCGGCATGGTGTACGACAACCTGAACGACAAATTCAGTCAGCAAACCATCGAAATCCTGAGTCAGGAGCAGTAATTGTTAGCCACCAGCACGTCATGCAGAGGCGGAGCCGAAGCATCTCGCGTGCTGACGTCTGAGTAGTAGCATAACATCAGCATGCGAGATGCTTCGGCTCCGCCTCTGCATGACGACCAACACCATACACCACATGAAAAAAGTAGTTCTCGCCTACAGCGGCGGTTTGGATACGTCCTATTGCGTTGTGTATCTGACGAAAGAGCTGGGCCTGGAAGTCCACACGGTCATCGTTAATTCGGGTGGTTTCTCGAAGCAGGAACTGGCTGAAATTGAAAAGCGCGCCTACGAAATGGGCTCCAAGCGCCACGAGGTAATCGACGTGACCGAGCGGTTTTACCAGGACTGCCTGCGCTACCTGCTGGCGGGAAACATCCTGAAAAACGACACCTACCCGCTGAGCGTAAGTGCGGAACGCATGTTCCAAAGCCTGGCCCTGGCTGAGTACGCCCGCGAAAATAAGGCCGACTACATTGCCCACGGCAGCACCGGCGCCGGCAACGACCAGGTGCGTTTCGATGTGGCTTTCTCGGTGATTTCGCCCGACACCGAAATCATCACGCCCATCCGCGACCTAGGCCTCTCGCGCCAGCAGGAAATCGAGTATCTGCAGGCCAACGGCGTGGAAATGAGCTGGGAAAAAGCCAAATACTCCATCAACAAAGGTATCTGGGGCACCAGCGTGGGCGGCGTAGAAACCCTGACTTCTCGCCAGGGCTTGCACGAGTCGGCCTGGCCGACGCAGCTTAGCAAAAACGAGCCCCAGGAAATCAGCATCACCTTCGAGGAAGGCGAGCCGGTAGCGCTGAATGGCCAAACCATGAACCCGGTGGACCTGATTGTGGCCCTCAATGAGCTGGCCGGCCAGTATGCCATCGGCCGCGACACCCACGTGGGCGACACGATTCTGGGCATTAAGGGCCGGGTAGGTTTTGAAGCTCCCGCGCCACTGATTCTGATTAAGGGTCACCATCTGCTGGAAAAGCACGTTTCCTCACGCTGGCAGCTGCTGCACAAAGACTACATCGCCAACTGGTACGGCACGCTGCTGCATGAGGCCCAGTACCTCGACCCAGTAATGCGTGACATGGAGGCGTTTCTGGAGTCGTCGCAGGCGCGGGTGTCGGGCACGGTGTACGTGACGTTGAAGCCGTATCAGTTTGAGCTGCTGGGTATTGAGTCGGATTTCGATATGATGCAGTCGAAGGTGGCCACTTACGGGGAGGAAAACAACGCCTGGGACTCGCGCGACGCGAAAGGCTTCATCAAAATATTCAGCAACCAGCTGCGGATTCATAGCTCCTTCAACGAATAGCGCCTCACCCCTCGGCCCCCTCTCCTTCAGAGAGGGGGGGACTAACTTCTAGCTCTAGTTTTCGCTTGATTTAACCGCGCTGCCGTGGCTCCCCCTCTTTGAAGGAGAGGGGGCCGGGGGGTGAGGCAACCATCAGAACATGCAAGACACTAAAATCAAAGCCGGTATCGTCGGCGGGGCCGGCTACACGGCGGGGGAGCTGCTGCGGATTCTATTGCACCATGAGTTTGTGGAGTTAGGCAGCATCGTGAGTTCCTCCAACGCCGGTAACCCCGTCTACCAGGTCCACGACGACCTAGTGGGCGAAACGGACCTCACGTTTGCCGCCCAGCTGCAAGGCGACGAGGATGTGGTGTTTCTGTGCCTGGGCCACGGCAATTCCAAGGCGTGGCTGACGAAGCACGAGCTACCCGAAACTACCCACATCATCGACCTCAGCAACGACTTCCGCCTGGAAGTTGACGCCGAGTTCGAGGGCCGCGAGTTTGTGTACGGGCTGCCCGAACTGAACCGCAGCCGTATTCAGCAGGCCCAGAGTATTGCCAACCCCGGCTGCTTCGCTACGGCCATCCAGCTGGCGTTGCTGCCGCTGGCCCAGGCCGGCAAGCTCACGGATGATGTGCATGTGTCGGCCATTACGGGCAGCACGGGCGCGGGGCAGAGCCTCGCCGAAACCGTGCATTTCTCCTGGCGCACCAACAACGTGTCCATCTACAAGCCCTTCACGCACCAGCACCTGGGCGAGATAGGGGAGAGCTTGGCGCAGCTGCAGCACGAGCTGGACGTGGATATCCACTTCATTCCCTACCGCGGCAACTTCACCCGGGGCATCTTCGCCAGCGTCTACACGCCGTCGGATCTGACCCAGGACGAGGCCCGGGCGCTGTACCAGCAGTTCTACCAGGACGCCCCGTTCACCACGGTGTCGGATAAGGAAGTGCACCTGAAGCAGGTAGTCAACACCAACAAGTGCCTGCTGCACGTGCAGAAACTCGGCAAGCAGCTACTCATCACCTCGGTTATCGACAATCTGGTAAAAGGCGCTTCCGGCCAGGCCGTGCAGAACATGAACCTGCTATTCGGCCTGCCCGAAACGACGGGGCTGGGGTTGAAAGCTGGGCTGTTTTAAGCAGAACGTCATTCCGAGCGTAGCGCAGCGAAGCCGAGGAATCTCGCGTGCTGACGTCCGGAGTACCAGTGCAACATCAGCACGCGAGATTCCTCGGCAAGCTCGGAATGACGTTCTTTTTCTGCGCTCCGATGCCTGTTTCTAAGTTCTAACTTCTCAGCTCTCACATCTATACCATGGAGCTTTTCAACGTGTATCCGCTCGTCAACATCACGCCCGTGAAGGCGCTGGGGGCGAAACTCTGGGACGACAAAGGACAGGAGTACCTGGATTTTTACGGCGGCCACGCCGTTATCAGCATCGGCCACAGCCACCCGCACTACGTGCAGCGCCTCACCGGGCAGCTGCAGAACCTGGGCTTCTACTCCAACTCGGTGCAGATTCCGATTCAGCGGGAGCTGGCCGAGAAGCTGGGCCGGGTGTCGGGCTACGAGGACTACACGCTGTTTCTGTGTAACTCCGGGGCCGAGGCCAACGAGAATGCGCTGAAGCTGGCTTCCTTCCACACCGGCAAAAAGCGCGTCATAGCATTCAAGGGCGCCTTCCACGGCCGCACCTCGGGCGCGGTAGCCGCCACCGATAACCCCAAGATCGTGGCGCCTTTCAACGCCGACCACCACATCAGCTTCCTAGAATACGATTTGGCAGCGGTAGAAACTGCCCTGCATGTCGGCGACGTCTGCGCCGTCATCATCGAGCCGATTCAGGGGGTGGGCGGCATCATCATGCCTTCCAATGAATTCCTGCAAGGCTTGGCTGCGCTGACCAAACAATACGGTGCGCTGCTCATTGCCGATGAGGTGCAGAGCGGCTACGGCCGCAGCGGCAAGTTCTTCGCCCACCAGCATGCCGGCATCCGGCCCGACGTTATTTCGGTAGCGAAAGGCATGGGCAACGGCTTCCCCATCGGCGGCATCCTGATTGCGCCCGAATTGAAGGCGTCCTACGGCCTGCTGGGCACCACCTTTGGCGGCAACCATTTGGCCTGCGCCGCCGCGCTGGCCGTGCTGGAAGTCATTGAGCAGGAAAACCTGGTGCAGCACGCCGCCGAGCTGGGCGACTACCTGCGCACGGAGCTGGAAGCCCACGCCGGGGCCGAGGAAATCCGTGGGCGGGGCCTGATGGTAGGTATCAAGTACGACTTTCCCATCAAAGACCTGCGCGACCAGCTGCTGACTGAGCACCACATCTTCGTGGGCAACGCCTCCGACCCCACGGTGCTGCGCCTGCTGCCCCCGCTGAATATTACCAAGGCCGAGGTAGACCGTTTTTTGCAGGCGCTGTACGCATTAATTCCGGCCGAAGTGAAAAAGTAAACGACCTGTGGCCTAACTTGCAGCCCCAATGAGTAGCACCCTGAAGCTCCCGAGCCCCGCTCCCCTTCTAACAAGCTGCCCGCTGCCATTGGTGACTCCTGCGCAGCAACCGGCCGGTTCTTTCCCCGAAAGAACAGCCTCCCCCTTTTCCTTCCAGCAGTTGTGCCCGCCCGACTTCCCGATGCCTGACATTTGGAAGTGGCAGGGTGCGGGACCGATTGATCTAGTTTCTTTCTCTCCCGTTTGGCTTACCTCATTGTTCGGCTGGAATAGACCCCCGGTATTCGGTTCTGTTCCAGCCGAAATTGTATCCGGACGGTTGCAAGGCCTTCACCACAAGGGTTACTCTAACCAAGGCTAAAATATGCTTCTTCAGAAACCTCCTTTCCGTTATGAAACTAGGCAAGCAATTGATGAGCTGGCAAAGGAGTTGAACTTGCCCAATGAGCCGCATATGCAGGACTGGATGTGGGAAGTGGCAAATCCACTTGATGTTGACAAATACGTTCAGCACTACCTCTCCTTGACCGACGAGGATAAGAAATTTGCCTTGATGGAAATCATTATTCAAGCGGTAGAGGATCAAGAAAAAACGGTGGAATTCTCAAACTACTGGGGAGTTGTAGAGCCAATCTTAAAAGAGAATTTCTCCTTACATGAGTGGAGCATCTGGTACTGGTCATTTTTCGAGACTGATGATTTAGCCAATTGCTGGCTGATTGCGCCTTTCATGCGTGAAGTTTGGTATAGTGCCAATGGCTTTTTTGATAAGTCATCTATTGGTTAGAAACTCACTGACAACACAGGTCTTTTTCACCTTATCTAAATGTCCAAAATAGTAAAACTCGTCCTCGAAGACGGCACTGAAATCCAGGGCCAGTCGTTCGGCGCCTTCACCTCCGCCGCGGGCGAGGTGGTGTTCAGTACGGCCATGACCGGCTACCCCGAAAACCTCACCGACCCGTCCTTCGCCGGCCAGATTCTGGTGCTCACCTACCCGATGGTGGGCAACTACGGTGTGCCGGGCGAGGAGCTGTACGAATCAATTTCGAAGATCTTCGAGTCGGATAAGATCCACATTGCCGGGCTGGTCGTGAACTACTACTCTGAGGAGCACAGTCACTGGAACGCCGCCAAGAGCCTCGGCGACTGGCTGAAGGAGTACAACATCCCCGGCATCTTCGGGGTGGACACCCGTATGCTCACCAAAATCCTGCGGGAAAAAGGTGCCATGCTAGGCAAGATTGTGGCCGAGGAAGATGTGCCCCTGCACGACCCCAACCAAGACAACCTGGTAGCCCAAGTGAGCCCCACCGAGGTGAAGCACTACGGCAAGGGTCAGCACAAAATTGTGCTCGTTGACTGTGGCACCAAGACCAACATCATCCGCTGCTTCCTGCAGCGCGACGTGGAGCTGATCCGCGTGCCTTGGGACTACGACTTCACGAAGCTCGACTACGACGGCCTGTTCCTGAGCAACGGCCCCGGCGACCCAAAGATGTGCACTGCCACCATCCAGCACCTGCAAACCGCGCTAGGCCAGGACAAGCCCATCTTCGGCATCTGCCTGGGCTCCCAGCTCATGGGCCTAGCCGCGGGCGGCGACACCTTCAAGCTGAAGTACGGCCACCGCAGCCACAACCAGCCGGTGCTGCTCACGGGCACCAAGCGCAGCTACATCACCAGCCAGAACCACGGCTTCGCGGTAGACACCGACACGCTGCCCGCCGAGTGGACCATGCTGTTCGAGAACCTCAACGACGGTACCTGCGAAGGCATCAAGCACAAGAGCAAGCCCTTCTTCTCCACCCAGTTTCACCCCGAAGCCGCCGGCGGCCCCGAGGACACGGAGTACCTGTTTGACGACTTCCTGAAAGCTGTAGCCGAGCACAAGGCTACGAAGTAGACTGGCCTAGAACGCCACTTCTCCGTCATGCTGAGCTTGCCGAAGCATCTCTACCGCTTCGTTAGGTTTCATTACCCTAAGTACTATGGCCGAAACTGAAAATCCTGCTGTTAGCCGAATTATCAATTCCGAAATTGTTCTGCAGCACTTCGGATACTGGCCGGATTTTCATGATGCGGAAATCACGAAAGTTGTTTTTGAGACTTATCCGACTGGGCGTTACTCTGTCACCTTCACCATAGAAGTATGGGAAATGGTAAATGAGTTAGATGAGCAAGGACACTATAAGCAGGCCAAGCACTGCTTAATCGAACTTCAGTTCATTGGTATAGAAGAAATGGAATTCAATTCCTTCAATTACCAAAACGTCATTTTCGATTTAGTATTCGCAGAAAGAGGAAGCAATATTGAATGCAGGTTTGACTCTTCTAATGGCCTAGAAGCCGCTATAGTTGCTGAAGAAGTGCTAGTGATAAGCTTAACACCAACACAACGGTAGAGATGCTTCGGCTTCGCTCAGCATGACGGTCCTTTCTCCCCTTATCCACCACTCACCAACGCACTACTCTCATGCAAGAAAAACGTAGAGGTTTCCCGAACTGGGGGTATGTGCTGATAGGTGCTTTGGCTTTCGCCGGGTTCTATTTCGTCAAGAATATGGGCCAGCGGACGATTTTGAAAGCTGTACTGGGTGATCCGGCTGATCTGATTAACAGGGCCATGAGTTCGGCCCGGATTTCGCCCCGAATAACGAGTAGAACAGGAAAAATAACCGCCAAGAACTTCAAGCTGGAGAAACTCGGTGCTAAAGAGGATTCTCTCTCCTTCCGCTTCTTCTTGGATGGGGAGCAGGCCGACGCCACCGTCAGGCTCTGGATGGCCAGGCGCCCGTCCGGCGACTGGGAAATAATCAAAAGCGACACCGTTTTTACCGAATAGAAAATCAACCCTGCACGCACAAGTAGGTTGCTGCAGGCCTAGCACGACGGCCTTTTAACATGACCGCACCAGCGGTCTGTTACCCTAACCCTAAGAATGAAAAAACCACAGAAAGTACTGATCCTCGGTTCCGGTGCGCTTAAGATTGGCGAGGCCGGGGAGTTCGATTACTCCGGCTCCCAGGCCCTGAAGGCGCTGAAAGAGGAAGGCATCCGCACCATCCTGATCAACCCCAACATTGCCACCGTGCAGACGTCGGACCACATGGCCGATGACGTGTACTTCTTGCCCGTGACGCCCTACTTTGTGGAGGAAGTCATCAAGAAGGAGAAGCCCGATGGCATTCTGGTGGCCTTTGGTGGCCAGACCGCGCTGAACTGCGCCGTGGCCCTGTTCCGCGGTGGGGTGTTTGAGAAGTACAACGTGCAGGTGCTGGGCACGCCCGTGCAAAGCATCATCGACACCGAGGACCGGGACATTTTCAAGGAGAAGCTCGATCAAATTGGGGTGCTTTCGGCCCGTAGCGTGGCCGTCACGAATATGGAAGACGCGCTGGCGGCGGCCGAGAAAATCGGTTTTCCCATCATCGTGCGGGCGGCGTTTGCGCTGGGTGGCCTAGGTAGTGGCTTTGCCAACAACATGGACGAGCTGCGCGCCCTGGCCCAGAAATCCTTCACTACTTCCGACCAGATTCTGGTGGAAGAGTCGCTGAAGGGCTGGAAGGAAGTGGAGTACGAAGTGGTGCGAGATGCCTATGATAACTGCATCACCGTCTGCAACATGGAGAACTTCGACCCCATCGGTATTCACACTGGGGAGAGCATCGTGGTGGCCCCCTCGCAGACCTTGAGCAACCGGGAGTACCACAAGCTGCGCAGCATCGGTATCAAAACTATCCGCCACCTGGGCATCGTGGGCGAGTGCAACATTCAGTACGCGCTGGACCCCGTTTCGGAGGATTACCGCGTAATTGAGGTGAATGCCCGCTTGTCGCGCTCCTCGGCGCTGGCCTCTAAGGCTACAGGCTACCCGCTGGCGTTTGTGGCCGCCAAGCTGAGCCTGGGCTACTCCCTGGCTGAACTGAAAAACAGCGTGACGCAGACCACCTCGGCCTTCTTTGAGCCGGCCCTGGACTACGTGGTGGTGAAGCTGCCGCGCTGGGACTTGGGCAAGTTTGAGGGCGTGAACCGGCAGATTGGCTCCGCTATGAAGAGCGTGGGCGAGGTCATGGCCATCGGCAAATCCTTCGAGGAAGCTATTCAGAAGGGCCTGCGCATGCTGGATACTGGCAAGCGTGGCTTCGTGGCCAACAAGCCCGAGCAGGTGGATAATGCCACCATCGACAAGCTGCTGAGCGAGCCAAACGAGGAGCGCATCTTCGCCATCAACCTGGCGTTTGAGGCCGGCTATACGCTCAACCAAGTGCACGATCTGACCAAGATTGACCACTGGTTTCTGCAGCGCCTGTACACCATTTTTGAGTTGAGCAACCAGCTGGCCGCCAAGCGTGGTAGTGGCCTGAATGCCCTGGAAACTGGCCTGTTGCGCGAGGCCAAAAAATCAGGATTCTCGGATCAGCAAATTGCGGTGAAGATACTGGGTGAGGGCGACGTGAAAGCCGACGAGTTGTTGGTGCGGGCCCGCCGCAAGGCCCTGGGCGTGCTGCCCGTAATCAAGCAGATTGACACGCTGGCGGCTGAATTCCCGGCTAAAACCAACTACCTCTATAGCACCTACCACGGCACCGAAAACGACCTAGAGCCGGAAACCAGCAAGTCTATTGCGGTGCTGGGCTCGGGCGTGTACCGCATTGGTAGCTCCGTGGAGTTCGACTGGTGCGGCGTAAACGCGGTGCAAACCGCCGCCGAGGAAGGCTACAAAACTATCATCATCAACTACAACCCCGAAACCGTATCCACCGACTACGACGTGTCGGACCGGTTGTACTTCGAGGAGTTGAGCTTCGAGCGGGTGATGGATATCCTGGAATTCGAGCAGCCGGAGGGCGTGATTCTGAGCACCGGCGGCCAGATTCCGAACAACTTGGCTACCCGTTTGGCCGACGCCAAAGCGCCCATTCTGGGCACCGCTCCAGCCCGCATTGATGAGGCCGAGAACCGCCACAAATTCAGCAGCATCATGGACGAGCTGGGTATTGCGCAGCCCCGCTGGAAGGAGTTAACTTCCCTGGAAGCCATGTTTGAGTTTGTGGGCGAAGTAGGCTACCCCGTGCTGATCCGGCCGAGCTATGTGCTGTCGGGCGCGGCTATGAACGTGGTTTCCAATGCCTTCGAGATGGAAGCTTTCCTGCGCGCCGCTTCGGAGGTAAGCGCTGAGTACCCGGTGGTTGTTTCGGAGTTTGTGCAGGATGCCAAGGAAATTGAGCTGGACGCCGTAGCCGACAAGGGCGAAATTGTGAGCTACGCCATTTCTGAGCACGTGGAGTTTGCCGGTGTGCACTCCGGCGACGCCACCATGTACTACCCACCCCAGAAGGTGTACGTGCGCACTATTCGGCGGCTGAAAACCATTGCCGAAAAGATTGCCAAGCGGTACGAAATCAGCGGACCGTTCAACATCCAGTTCCTGGAGAAGAGCGGGGAAATCCGGGTAATTGAGTGCAACATCCGCGCCTCGCGCAGCTACCCCTTCGTATCGAAAGTATCGGGCAATAACCTGATCAAGAAAGCCACGCAGGTACTACTCGGTAAAAAAGTGGCGCGCGACGAGAGTGAGCGGGTATACGACCTGCCCTTCGTGGGCGTAAAGGCTCCGCAGTTCTCCTTTACCCGCTTGCCCGGCGCCGACCCGGTGCTGCGCGTAGACATGGTGAGCACCGGCGAGGTAGGCTGCCTGGGCGACACCGCCGAGGAGGCCCTGCTGAAGTCGATGCTGAGCGTGGGCTATAAGATTCCGCAGAAGTCGGTGTTGATTTCCGGCGGCCCCATCAAGTCGAAAGTAGCGTTGTTGGGTGCCGTGGAGCTGCTTGTGAAGAAGGGGTACACCATCTACGCCACTCAGGGTACGCACCGCTTTTTCGCCGAAAACAACATCCCCAGCTCCCTGCTCTTCTGGCCCGATGACCACGTGGAGCCCAACGTGCTAACCTACCTCAAGGAGAAGAAGATTGACCTAGTCATCAACATCCCCAAGAACCTCTCGAAGGGCGAGCTGGACAACGACTACAAAATCCGCCGCACTGCCATCGACTTCGGTATCCCGCTGCTCACCAACGCCCGCCTGGCCAAAGCCTTCATTCAAGCCTTTTGCAAGCTGGAAATGAAGGACCTGAAGATCAAGAGCTGGAATGAGTATAAGGCCATGTAAGCAGCAGAGTGAAGAAACCAGAACGTCATGCTGAGCTTGTCGAAGCATCTCTACCGCTTCGTTGTAGAAGTAATCATGTACCACTACAGTAGAGATGCTTCGACAAGCCCAGTATGACGTTCTGGTTTCTTCGTATCGTCGCTGTATGTACGTCTACATCCTGACCAACCCGACCAAAACCGTCCTGTACATCGGCGTCACGAACGACTTGCCACGCCGACTTTATGCACACAGCAATGGTCGGGGTGATGCTGGCAAGTTCACTGGCCGATATCAGGCAGATTTGCTCGTGTATTTTGAAAACTGCCCGGATGCCACGCAGGCTATAGCCCGCGAGAAGCAGTTGAAAGGCTGGACGCGGAGTAAGAAAGATGCGTTGATTACAGCGTTTAATCAAGAGTGGCAGAGTATTGATTTGGAAACGTGGGCTGGCTAACAATGAAGCGGTAGAGATGCTTCGACAAGCTCAGCATGACGTTCTTTTAGACCTAAGCTACTCCCACACCACCCAAACATGAAAAACTTCACTTCCTTCGCCGATGCAGGCGACTATAAAGCCCTGTTGCAGCAAGCCCTGGAAATCAAGGCGAATCCCTACGGGTATCAGCACATTGGCAAGAACAAAACTGTTGGGCTCATCTTCTTCAACCCCAGCCTGCGCACCCGGCTCAGCTCGGTGAAGGCGGCCTATAACCTGGGCGCGCAAGCCTGGGTGCTCAATGCCGGCGCTGATTCCTGGACGCTGGAAATGGCCGATGGTGCGGTGATGAACGGCGGTACCCAGGAGCACATCAAAGAGGCTATTGCCGTGATGAGCCAGTACTGTGACGTGCTGGGCGTGCGGACTTTCCCCACCCTCAAAGACCGGGAGGCCGATTACAGCGAGGAGGTCTTCAACAAGATCCTGAAGTATGCTACCGTACCGGTTATCAGCCTGGAAAGCGCCACGCTGCACCCGCTGCAGAGCTTCGCCGACCTGATTACAGTGGCCGAAACCAAGCAGAAGGAGCGGGTGAAAGTGGTGCTGACCTGGGCTCCGCACGTACGTGCCCTGCCCCAGTGCGTGCCCAACTCCTTCTGCGACTGGTTTTCGGAAGTGGATTGGGTAGATTTCGTGATAACCCACCCCAAGGGCTACGAGCTGGACCCCAAGTTCACGAAAGGCGCCCGCATTGAGTACGACCAGAAGAAGGCCCTGGAAGGCGCCGACTTCGTGCAGGCCAAAAACTGGAGCAGCTACCACGACTACGGCCAAGTACTCAGCAATGACGCTAGCTGGATGCTCACGCCCGAGCACATGGCCAGCACCCACGACGCCAAATTTCTGCACTGCCTACCCGTACGCCGTAACGTGGAAGTCTCGGATGCCATTCTGGATTCGCCGAACTCCCTGGTGATTCAAGAGGCCGGCAACCGGGTATTTTCTATGCAAACCGTGCTGCACGAGTTGCTGAAATAACCAACTCAGCAACACACAAACTGAAGAACGTTGTCCTGAACTTGCAAAGGATGACGTTCTTTTGGTTTTAAGCGTAGCATACACGTGGCAGGAGAGGACCAGAAGAAGCCAATCCGGTGCCTAGGTAGTGCCCTGCTTCTCACAATTCGATTTCGGCCATTGTGAGTCCAACAAATATGAGAAACGGCGCCGTACAAAGCTGATAACTGCCGTAGTGCTACTTGCCAAGAGGTTGAGTGCATAGGACAGAAAAGAGGTCGATGGCAACGTTTCCGGGCGAGCTTCGTTAGAGGCTCTACAAAAGCCAGCCGTGCGGTTGACTTTAAGTAGTTCCATTCACTCAAATCACCTGCTATGAAAAAGCTACTTGCTATTGCCGCTTTGTTGGTAACCGGAGTTTCGGCCGCTAATGCCCAGACTACCACTACGCAGTCTACTACCACTACTCAGCCGGCCCAGACGACGACCACCACGGTACCGATGCAGACCACGCCGGCCCAGGGCACCATTAACCAAACGGTTACCACGCCAGCCAGCACCACTACCACGGTAGAAACTCAGTCGACTACCACCGACACCTATAAGCCTGCCGCTGCCGGTGCCGACGTGAAGATGAAAGACAAAAAGAAAAAATCGAAAGTAAAAGCCAACGACTAAGTTCGGCCAACGTTTCGATTATCTGTAGAAAGCTCCCGGCGCCACACGCCGGGAGCTTTTTTTCATGACTACAACAGAAATGCCAACTGCTTGCCCAGGGTATCTTCCGGAGTTTCGAGCGAGGATAGGGACACACCCAGCAGCCGTACTCCCTTGGGTAGGGGCAGCAGAGTCGTCAGCAGCGCGTGGGCTACCTGCTGCATCGTTTCCAGGTTTGGCAACAGGCCCAATAATGTGCGGCTGCGGGTAATCTGCTGAAAATCGGTGTACTTGACTTTGAGCGTGACGGTACGCCCCCGCAGGCCGGTGCGCTGGCAATGGCTCCACACCGCTTCCAGGCACGGCTGCAGGCCAGTAACAAGCTGCTCATGCGTAAGCAAGTCCTGCTCAAACGTGGTTTCGGAGCCGATGGACTTGCGCAGGCGGTCGGGCACCACGGGGCGGTTATCCTGGGCGCGGGCAATGTGGTAATAGTGGGAGCCGGCCTTACCAAAATGCTGACGCAGGAAGGCCTCGGTCTGCTGCCGTAAATCGAGGCCGGTGAAGATGCCCAGGCCATTGAGGCGGGCGGCCGTAGCGGGTCCAATACCGTGAAACTGCCCTACGGCTAGGCCCGCCACAAATGCCAGACCCTGGCTGGGCCGGATGACGAACTGCCCGTTGGGCTTGCGGTAATCGGAGGCCAGCTTGGCCAGAAACTTATTGTAGCTGATGCCCGCCGAGGCCGTCAGCTGGGTTTTTTGCAGAATTTCGGCCCGGATGGCTTCCGCAATGCGCGTGGCCGAACCCAGGCCCCGCAGGTTTTCGGTTACGTCAAGGTAGGCCTCATCCAGGGAGAGGGGCTCAATGAGGGGCGTGTACTCGGCAAAAATGCTACGAATCTGCCGCGACACTTCCTTGTAGACCTCAAAGCGGGGCTTTACGAACACCAGGCCCGGGCACTTGCGCACCGCCACCGCCGACGACATGGCCGAACGGACGCCAAACTGCCGGGCCTCGTAGGAGGCTGCCGCCACCACTCCCCGCTGCCGGGCCCCACCCACGGCCACGGGCTTCCCACGCAGCACCGGATTGTCGCGCTGCTCCACGGAAGCGTAGAACGCATCCATGTCGAGGTGAATGATTTTGCGGGTTTCGGCGAAGTCCACGGAGGGGGGGAAGTAAGACCCCAAATTTCGGCAGGAAGCGGCGAAAAACCGTGTTTTCAGATCGGAAATCAACGTAGCCAGCGTACCTGCCCTGCGCCGGTTTAGCCTTGTGACGGCTCCAGGGGCTCCGCCGCGGGCGCGGGTCGGGGCTTGCGGCTGACGAGGAATACACCGGCAAAAATCAGCAGGGCTTGCAGGCCTCGGGTGAGCGTGAGGGTATCCTTGCCCAGGGCCACGGCAATGCCCACGGCCAGGGCCGGCTGCAAGTAAATGTAGGCGCCCAGCAGGGCGGGGGAGGCGTATTTCAGGGCCCAGTTGTTAAGCAGGTAGGCTAGAATGGTCAGGCAGATAACCATGTAGGCAATGGCCGCCCAGATGCCGGGCGGAAAGCTGCTGTAATCGGGCTGCTGCACCTGCTGCCAGCCGGCCGGAACGGCCAGAAAAGCCCCCACCAGAAAAATGCGGGCCAGCACCGTAAATGGGTGGTATTTGCGCATCAGGGGCATCACCAGCACCAGGTAGCAGCCAAAGGCCGTGGCATTGAGCAGGATAAATACGTTGCCCAGCAGCCCATCCTGTCCGCCGGCCGCCACCGGCCCCCGGCTCAGAATAATGCTGGCCGCCCCCACGCTGGCCAGCCCGATGCCCGCCAGGCGGGGCAGCGTGAGCCGCTCGCCCAGCAGCACTACCGAGGCCAGCACCGTGACAACCGGCGCAATGGTCTGGATAAGGGAAGCGTTGATGGGGGAGGTGAGGTTGAGGCCCGCAAAGAACAGCAGCTGATTGAGACCGATGCCCAGAATCCCGCAGGCCACGGCCCGAAGCTGGTCGGCGCGGCCGGTAATACGGTCCTGCGGAGCTACCAGCCGGCTTAGCACACCAAAAAATACGGTGGCACCCACCACGCGCAGCAGCACCAACCCGAACGGCCCCATGTAGCGCGGCATCACATCCTTGGAAATGCTGTAGTTGGCGGCGTAAATCAGGGCCACAATAAACAGGGCGCTGTGCACCTTCACGGAATTCTTCATTGGAAACGAAGGTAGCAGCGCGAACTTTGTTGTGCGCGTATAGCGAAGGTTCCCGGCAAAATATCCGGCCCGGACCACCCACCCGCGAACCGCTGGTTCGCGCTACCTCTGCTTCCTTCATGTCTACCGGCTCTCTCTTCGATTCTGACCCTACGCCCACTCCGCCGCCCTATGCCCCCCGCCCCGGGGCACCACTGGCGGAACGCATGCGCCCCCAAACCTTAACTGACTATGCCGGCCAGCAGCACCTCATCGGGCCCGAGGGCGTACTGCGCCGCTACCTTAACGCGGGCCGCCTGCCCAGCCTGATTTTGTGGGGGCCGCCTGGCGTAGGTAAAACTACCTTGGCCAACCTATTGGCCCAGGAGTTGG
The DNA here is from genome assembly GCF_032464715.1 of Hymenobacter endophyticus. Taxonomy (NCBI): domain Bacteria; kingdom Pseudomonadati; phylum Bacteroidota; class Cytophagia; order Cytophagales; family Hymenobacteraceae; genus Hymenobacter; species Hymenobacter endophyticus. The sequence goes on from NZ_JAWDJT010000008.1 coordinate 111,575, forward strand.
GCAAGCCCTTCGCCTCGCTCAGCGCCGTGAATGCGGGCGTGAAAGACGTGCGTGAAGTAATAGAGCGGGCCAAAAAGCAGCGGGGCACCGTGCTCTTCATTGATGAGATTCACCGCTTCAGCAAAAGCCAGCAGGATGCGCTGCTGGGAGCCGTGGAGCAGGGCATTGTCACGCTCATTGGGGCCACCACCGAAAACCCCTCGTTCGAGGTGATTCCGGCCGTGCTGAGCCGGGCGCAGGTGTACGTGCTGGAGGCGCTGAGCAAGGAGGTGCTCACCAGCCTCGTAGACAAAGCCCTGGCCGAGGATGAGATTCTCAAGCAGAAAAAAGTGCGGGTGCAGGAGTACGGTGCTTTACTGACCATTTCGGGCGGGGATGCGCGCAAGTTGCTGAACCTGCTGGATATTGTGGTGGAAGCCAGCCGCCCCGACGCCAAAACCGGCGAAATCATCATCACCGATGAAGGTGTGCAGCAGCTGGCTCAGCAACACCTGGCCCGCTACGACAAGGGGGGCGAAATGCACTACGACGTCATTTCGGCTTTCATCAAGAGCATTCGGGGCTCCGACCCTAATGCGGCACTATACTACCTGGCCGTGATGCTGGAAGGCGGCGAGGACGTGAAGTTCATTGCCCGCCGCCTGCTCATTCTGGCCTCCGAGGACGTGGGCCTGGCCAACCCCAACGCCCTCATTCTGGCGCAAAGCTGCTTTCAGGCCGTTACGGTCATCGGCCTGCCGGAGTCCGATATTATCCTGGGCCAGACGGTGGTGTATCTGGCCACTTCACCCAAGAGCAACGCCAGCTACAAGGCCATTCGGGAGGCACGGGCGCTGGTGCGGCAACAGGGCGTGCAGCCGGTACCCATTCCGCTGCGCAACGCCCCCACCAAGCTCATGGCCGAGCTGGGCTACGGCAGCCAGTATCAGTACTCCCACGACTACCCCGGCAACTTCGCTTACCAGGAGTTTCTGCCCGAGGCCCTCAGCGGTACCGTGTTCTACCATCCCGGCCATAATCCCGCCGAAATCAAAGCTCAGGAACGCCTGCGGCAATTGTGGGGCGAGAAGTATGGGTATTGAAAAATTATGTGCCACTTACAGACCTGCTCTTATTGAAGCTGTTTAGAAAGTGGTAGAACGTCATGCAGAGCGGAGCGAAGCATCTCGCGTGCTGACGTTGAGTTACCATTGCAAGCTCAGCACGCGAGATGCTTCGGCTGCGCCTCTGCATGACGTTCTGTTGATTTTTACGACTTTCTAAACAGCTTCATTGCATGCTAACACGATTTAAGAAGCTGCCTTTTCTAGTGCGAGTACTATTGGTCAGCTTCATCTTGCTTTTAACACTGTTCGCTCTATTGCTAAATATTGGCCCTGACGTGGATACTCCGGAGGACATAGATGCTGCCATTGGACGGATGGACTAGCCTGCTTTTGACTCTGCCGCCTTTACGTCATCTCTCCATTTCGGCACCTCGTCCGCCCGTTCCCGCCCCAAACGGGGGCGTTGGTTGAATACCCGGTACTGGGGGCGGAAAGGGGCTACTTTTGCTTCAGATACTTAATCTGCTACTTCCATGAGACAATTTTTTAAGTACGTGCTGGCCACCTTCACCGGCCTCGTGCTGTTTTCCTTGCTAGGTGTAGTGCTGCTGGTGGGCTTCATCGTGGCTGCTGCTTCTTCCGATAAAGAAGTAACCGTGGCCCGCAACTCGGTGCTGGAACTGACGCTGGACAAGCCCATCGGGGAGCGGGAATTCAATAACCCATTCTCGGGCTTCACGGGCGGGCAGAGCAGCTCCATCGGCCTCGATGAGCTGAAAGCCGCCATTCGTCGGGCCAAGAAGGACGACGATATCAAGGGCATCTTCCTGAACCTGGAGCTGGTGCAAGGCGGTATGGCCTCGCTGGAAGAAGTGCGCCAGGAGCTCGTTGACTTCAAAAAAGGCGGCAAGTTCATTGTCAGCTACACCGATGCCCAGTCGGAAAAGAGCTACTACCTGGCTTCCGTGGCCGATAAGCTCTACCTCAACCCCCAGGGTACGCTGGAGTTCAACGGCCTCTCCTCGGAGACGATGTACTACAAGAACCTGTTTGATAAGCTCGGCGTGCAGGCCCAGATTTTCCGCGTGGGCTCGTTTAAAAGCGCCGTGGAGCCCTACTTCCGTACCAGCATGTCGGACTCGGCCCGCCTCCAAACGGCTTCCTTCCTGAACTCGCTCAACGGCTCCATGCTGAGTGAGGTAGCCGCTGCCCGCAAAATTACGCCGGCCCGCCTCAAGGTCATTTCTGACTCCATGCTGGTGCACAACGCCGACGACGCCAAGCGCCTCGGGCTGGTAACCGACCTGGGCTACTACGACCAGGCCACCGACTACATGAAAGGCAAGCTGGGCGTGGAAAAGGACGACAAGCTGAGCCTGATTGACTTGTCGGACTACAAGAAGTCGGCCGATGAGGACGAGGGCAGCACCAGCGGCAGCCGCATTGCCGTGGTGTACGCCGAGGGCGACATTGTAACGGGCAAGGGCGGCAACGAAAGCATCGGTAGCACCCGCTTCGCCGAGGCCATCCGCAAGGCCCGCCTCGATAAGAACGTGAAGGCCGTGGTGCTGCGCATCAACTCGCCCGGCGGCTCCTCGCTGGCCTCCGATATCATTTATCGGGAGGTGATGCTGACCAAGAAAGTGAAGCCTGTTATTGCCAGTATGTCGGACGTGGCGGCTTCGGGCGGCTACTTCATTGCCATGGGCTGCGACACCATTGTGGCCCACCCGACCACCATTACGGGCAGCATTGGCGTGTTTGGCGTACTGCCCAACATTGAGCCCTTCCTGCGCGACAAAATCGGCGTTACCACTGACCGCGTAACTACCGGCAAGTTCTCCGACTTCCCCACCATCACGCGGGCCCTCACCCCCTTTGAGCAACAGCAGTTCCAGGAGGAAATCAACCGCATTTACGCCGACTTCACCACCAAAGCCGCCCAGGGTCGCAAAATGCCGGTGGAGCGCCTGCGCCGCCTGGCCTCGGGCCGGGTGTGGTCGGGCACCGAAGCCAAGGCCCGCGGCCTCGTCGATGTGCTAGGCTCCATGGACGATGCCCTGCGCATTGCCGCCCGCCGCGCCAACCTGAAGGAAGGCGACTACCGCATTCAGAAGCTGCCCCGCCAGAAAAGCTTTGCGGAAAACCTGTTCAGCTCGTTCTCAGAAGAAGCCAAGCTGCGCATGGTGAAGGAAGAAATGGGCCCGATGTACCCCATGTATCAGCAGTACAAGAAGCTCTCGGAAATGAAGGGCGCCCAAATGCGCATGCCGTTTGAGGTGCAGGTGCAATAAGCGGCTGATTAGCAAGAAGCTGCCATCCTGAGCAGTGCGCAGGACCTTACCACAGTTGAACAAGTCGTAACTACGGCCGTTGTTTAGTTGGGGTAAGGTCCTTTGCACTGCTTAGGATGACAGTTTTTTGACCTTGCCGCTTTAAAAAGTACCACTCGACAATTGACATTACTCCATGAAAGAACTTCAGGAAGCCGCCACCTACCTCCGCCGTAGCTTACAGGGGTTTGCTCCTCAGGCGGGCATTATTTTGGGCACTGGGTTGGGTGCGCTGGCCAAGGAAGTACAGGTACAGCACCGCTTCAGCTACGCTGATATTCCGCACTTCCCGGTGTCAACGGTAGAAAGCCACGCCGGCGAGCTGCTGGCCGGTACGCTGGCCGGCAAGCGGGTGCTGGTAATGCGCGGCCGGTTTCATTACTACGAGGGCTACACCATGGAGCAAGTAGTGTTTCCGGTGCGGGTGATGAAGCTACTGGGTATTGAGCACCTGTTTGTGAGCAACGCCAGCGGCGGCCTCAACCCCGACTACAACTACTCCGACCTGATGCTGCTGGATGACCACATCAACCTGCAGCCCACTAACCCGCTTATCGGCCGAAATCTGGACGAGCTGGGCCCGCGCTTCCCCGATATGATGGAGCCCTACAGCCCCCGGCTGCTGCAACTAGCCAGGGAAGCCGCCCAGGAGCTCAACCTTGCCCAGTACCTGCGCCAGGGCGTGTACGCCTCCTTGCCCGGCCCCATGCTGGAAACGCCCGCTGAGTACCGCTACCTGCGCACCATTGGGGCCGATGCCGTGGGCATGAGCACCGTGCCGGAGGTTATTGCCGCCGTACACATGGGCCTGCCGGTGCTGGCCGTGTCCGTCATTACTGATTTGTGCGCCCCCGGCAAACTCAAGAAGGTCGATATTGCCGACATCCTGCGCACCGCCGCCGTGGCCGAACCCCGCCTCACGGCCCTGTTGCAGCGGGTGCTGGAAAAGCTGTAAACCAGTCTGCAGGAACGCATATAAAAAGGCTCACTACTAAGTGGTAGTGAGCCTTTTTGTGTACAGTTATCTGAAGTCGTCCACGGGTGGAGCCGGAGCTGAATGCCCCCGTTTGATTGTTCTTCTGGCTTAGTAGTACATCACACTTTTTCGCACTTGCACCCCTTGTGAGGCTTCCTTGCTACCGCGTGCTATTGTATGATAATGCGCCGCCGCTGATAATTCAGGACCGTAAATACCCCAATGCCGCCTTCCACAGTGCTTTTGATGGCGGCAGGCTGCCCAAATGGGTTGCCGTTGGCACTGCGCGCATCCTGCACCGACTGCAGGAACCGGTAATATGCCTGGTCGAGGTGGTACAGGCTTACGAAAATAGTATCGTCGGCGGCAAAGTCGTAGCTGGTGCCCAAGGTGAACTCCTGCCCATTATTGAGGCGGTCATCGGGGGTATAGTCAACTTCGGGGGAGGTGGCTAGCCTACTCTTGTGTACCTGCAGGCGGTAGTAGTCGGTGGTGGCGGCGGGGTCGCGGAAACGGGTGAGCACGTAAGCTTTGCGGAATTCGCCCTGCTTATCATTGAATTTCCACTCCACCGTATCAATGGGCACGGTAGCGGGCATGGTGGCTTGGCCGGTTACCCGGCGGCCTTTCGAGTCGCTTACTTCTAGCTCAAACGTTTGGCCGGGCTGGGCCGTGAGGCGGCGCGTGCCGGTGTGGGTGTAGGCCTTGCCAGTGCGGCGGTCGGCCCCCGGAGCAAATAGCAATTCTTGGCGCTGGCCGCCGGGCAACACCACAAACGCTTTTACGTCGGTAGGCACCTGCAGCTCAGGGGCTGCCAGGTAGGGGCCCGACTCCGAGACAGTTATGCGCGGAACCTGGCCGTTTTCCAGGTAGGCCTCCACTACCAGCTGCGGCGGGTAGGCGGGCAGCTCCACGTCAATATCTTTCTGCAGGCCGCATCCTCCCAGCAAGCCCGCCAGTAACCAAGTGCCAATGAGCAGCCCACAGCGCCATTTTATGGCCGAAAGCCGGGAAATAAGAGAAGTACGCATTAGCTCAAGCTTAGAATTTGAAGTTATACGTAACCGACGGAATTACTGGGAACAGGGACACCTGCCGGGCCCGGTAGTTCAGCACTTCGTCTGTTTCCTCATTCTTCACCTGGTCGAAATACACGAAGTACGGATTGCGGCGGTTGTAGGCATTGTACACGCTAAACGTAAGGTCCGACTCCGGAATCCAGCGGTTTGGGCGCAGTTTCCATACCACCCCAATATCCAGGCGGTTGTAGGGCGCCAGCCGGAAAGTGTTGCGCTGGGGGTAAATAGGCACGGCGGATACTTTCTCCCCGTACATATCCTGGAAGGCAAAGCGGCCCAACGGCAGCGTGGTGGCCTGCCCCGAGGTAAACACGAAGGAGCCCGTCAGCTGCACCCGCTCCGAGAGGTTATGAATAACCACAGCCGTCAGGTTATGGCGTCGGTCGTAGGTGGGGTAGAAGGTGTTGCCGTTGTTGATGCCGGTGGTGCCGCGCTGGGGCGGAAACCGCCGCTTGGTCCAGGCCAGGGTGTAGCCAATCCAGCCGGTGGTGCGGCCCTGCTTTTTCTCCAGGTAGATTTCGTTGCCGTAGGCCCAGCCCTTGCCAAACAGAAACTCGTTGTCCAGGTCGGGATTCACGAATAGCTGAGCTCCATCCTTGAAGTCAATCTGCCGCTGTGCCCACTTGTAGTACACCTCGTTGGTGATAAGGTAGCGCCCATCACCCAGCAGCCAGCTGATGCCAGCCGCCACCTGCTGGCTCCGCTGCGGCTGCACCGATTTGCGCGACGGATACCAGATATCCGTGGGCAGTGAGGCACCCGAGTTGGTAACCAAATGCACGTACTGGTACATAAGGGCGTAGCTGCTTTTCAACGACACGTTGGGGGTAAGGGAGTAGCGCGCCGCCGCCCGGGGCTCCAGGCCACCGTACTGATCGGAGCCCGACTGGAAGCCCGACAGGCGCAGACCGTACTCCAGCTGCCATTTCTCGGAGGGCTTGTAGGTGTCGGAGGCGTAAAGGGCCGCTTCTGCGCCGGGGTAGGTGGTGCTGGAGCCCAGGGCCAGGCGGCCGTCAGTGGAGCCGGCCTGCAGGCTGCCGGTACCGAAACGGTGCGTAGTGGCCGTTACCCCAAACTTCAGGGCGTGCCGGTCGTTGGGCAGGTAGTCCAAATCGGAGCGGAGCGTAAAGTCCCGGATGTTGGACGACAGATTGAAGGCAAACTGATCCAGCTGGTTGCTGATCTGGTACTCGTAGCGCGTCACGGAAGCCGTAGTATTCAGAAACAGGCGCGGCCTGAACACGTGGTTCCAGCGCAGCGCCCCGATGGCATTGCCCCAGTTGAAGCTGAAATCGAAGCCGTTTTGGGAGTTGAAACCGAATACGTCATTACCCAGGTAGCCCGACAAAAACAGCTCGTCTTTGTCGCCCAGCTTGTAATTGGCCTTGGCGTTGAGGTCGTAGAAGTAGTAATCCGGGATGGGGTTGTAGTCGTCCTGGTCTTCGTTGAGCTTATTGATCTGGCGCGTAAACACATCAAAGTATGTGCGCCGCCCCGATATCAGAAAAGCACCTTTGCCCTTTTTGATGGGGCCTTCCACCGTCAGGCGCGAAGAAATCAGGCCAATGCCCCCGCTAACGCCCAGCTTCTCGGGGTTGCCGGGCCGCAGCTTCACATCCACCACCGAGGAAAGCCGCCCCCCGTACTGCGCCGGAAAGCCGCCTTTATAGAGGTCCACTGACTGCACCGCATCGGGGTTGAACACCGAAAACAGCCCAAACAAGTGGCTGGGATTATATACCAGAGCATCGTCCACCAGCACCAGGTTCTGGTCGGCGGAGCCGCCGCGCACAAACAAGCCCGAGGTACCCTCGCCGCCGTTCTGAACGCCCGGCTTCAGCTGCAGGGTTTTCAGAATATCTACTTCCCCAAACAAGGCCGGTAGCAGCTTGGCCTCCTTGGCCGTGAGGCGGTCTACGCTCATTTGCGTAGTCTGCAGCTTCTGCTCCAGAGAGCCCCGGCCTTCCACCACTACCTCGCCCAGCTCATTGCCAGCACTGGTCAGCTGAAATGCCTGGCGTTGGTTGCGCGTCAGGTTGAGAGTAAGGGTCTGGGCATTGTAGCCGATAAAGGACACTACTACCTGGTGCCGGCCTGCGGGCAGCGTAAGCGAGTAAGCTCCCTGCTCGTCGGCGGTAGTGCCCACGTTAAGGGCGGGTACTGCCACGGTAGCTCCAGGCAACGCCTCGGAGGTGCCCGCCGCCCGAATGGTACCACTAAGCGTGTACTGTGCCTGGGCCCAACTAGGGCTGGGACAGGCTACCACAGCCACGCAAAAAACAACAAGTAAAAACCAGAACCTCATTCGACCCTCTCTATCCATGAGCCCGAAAGTACGGACGCCCAGCGTAAACGACTGAAAGAGCCCAAGCAAGCACTGCTGGTTGCATGGCCGCCCGCGCAACCCGAGCCTAGCGCAACACGCCCTGCAGCACTTGGCTGATTTGCGTGGCCGGCACTACGCCGGCCTGCCGCCATACGGGTTGTCCCTGGTGGAACAGAATCAGGGTAGGAATACTTTGAACCCGGAACTGCTGGGCTACAGCCTGGTTCTTGTCCACGTCAATCTTGATGACCTTGAGCTTGCCCTGGTGCTGGTTGGCCACTTGCTCCAGAATAGGAGCCATGGTTTTGCAAGGGCCGCACCAATCGGCATAGAAATCAACCAATACCGGCATGCCGGGGCTGCTGATCAACTCAGAAAACGACTTTTTAGGCATTGTAGCGCAGGTTGATAGCCCGGTAGTACCATTCTGCCGGGTAGGGGGTATACGGCCCCGCAGACAGATGGGTGCGGCCACCGGAACCGTTTAAACGCAGAAAAGCCCAGTGCTGCAACACTGGGCTTTCGTGAGCGGGTGAGTGTGGGTGAAAAAGGAGGGTTATTTTTTCCCCACCAAGGTAACATCATTTGCGACTTCAGAAAAGCCAAAGCGGCCTCCCACTACTTTTTTTCCGCCCACCTGGCACTCCCAGGTGTAGCGGCCCGGAGTGGCTTTGCCAGACTCGCCGCGTTCCGTTTTGAAGTATTCAGCCTCCGAGGCTTCCGAAGGGAAGATTACGTCAATGCCGTTCTGACCTTTGGCTACCTGCTTAACCAGCGTGTATTCCTTACCGGTGTCTTGGTGAACCACCACAAATTTTGCGGTGTAGCCACCCAGCTGGCCAAACTTGTCCATTACCCCAATTTTTACATAGGCATCAGTGGATACCAGCCAGGTTTGGGCCTGGGCCTGCTTGGGCGAAAACACTACCAGGGCCAGCACTAAGCCAGCAGCTTGTAGCAAGCGGCGCAGAGAAAGAGCAGGAGTAGAAACGCGCATAGAAAAACAGTAAGAATGTGAAAAATGCAGGATGAGAAAAACGTACGCGAGAGTTGCTGTATCTCCTGTTTCATCGTAATTCATAGGCGCATACAGCTGAGGCGCAACCAAATATAAATGTTATCCGGTAACTACAATAAAATTTTGTTGTGGTTTTATGAATTTTCATCGTTGGGTGCAAAACCACACCTTCGCAGTATGCCGTACATGATGGGCTGTAATCATGCGTAAGAAACGAGCAACGCCTTCTGATCCTTCTCCGCCCAGTCCGGTTGTGGGGCAGTGCGGCTTATGCGAGCGGCAGGTGCAGCAAACTTCCCGTCACCACTTGGTGCCCCGCGAGGAAGGCGGCCGCTATGGGCCCGTTGTGGAGCTGTGCCAACCCTGCCACAGTACCGTGCATTTGCTGCTGGATAACAAAGAGCTGGCCCGTCACTACAATACCGTAGAGCGCCTACGCGAAGCAGAGGAGCTGCAGAAATACCTGCATTGGGTGCGCCGTAGCCGGGTGGAGCGCATCAGCAACCGCCGGGCCCGGCGCTGAACCGCCAAGGGTGCCTGGGCTGCTACCTTTGGGCACCCGTAGCCAACTCTGCCTCCCGTGAAATACTTTGTGCCTTTCCAGCAGCTGCGCCAACAGCCCACCATTGTAGTTGATAGCACCGGATTAGGAGCCAGCCTCACGCTGGCGCACTGGCGTGGGGCCGCCACGCCCGATCTGCTGCGCGACGATACCAGCGCCGGCTCGGTGCTACGGGCCTTGCACCAGCCCACCGCGTCGGGGCTGAAGGCCGAAGCTGTAACGGCCAACCATTTTGATATTGACGGGTTTGTGGGCGTGTGGGCGCTGCTGAACCCGGAGCTGGCCCTGCGCCACGAGCATCTGCTGCGCCTGGTAGCCACGCTCGGCGACTTCCGGGAAATCAATTGGCAGGACCCGTTGGCTACTCACGCCCTGCAACTGGTGTGCTGGCTGAATGCTGAGGAAAAGGTGCGGTTTTACGAGCCCTTTGGAGCACCGGCCCGGCGGCGCCGCGAAGATGAAGCCTCAGCGGAGAAGTTCGCTTGGTTTCTACCCCGGTTTGCGCCGGTCCTGGCTGATCCGGAAACCGGGCGGGCTGCCTGGGAGCCGGAATACACGCGTGTGCAGGAGGGCGTAGCCATCATGCACAGTACCGCCACTACCGTGCAGCGCTACCCGAAAATCGGGCTCACGGTGGTACGCACGCCGGAGCCGCTGCCATATTATGCGCTGTTCGGGCCCACGGTGGGTACTGATATGGTGCTGAGCCTATATGATGAGCAGCGCTACGAGTTCGAGTACAAGTACACCACCTGGGTTGATCTGGAAAGCCGCCCCACGCTGCCGCGCCTGCCGCTTGATGCGCTAACGGCCCGCCTGAACGCACTGGAAACCACTGCCCGCCGCTGGACTTTTGATGGCATTACCGATACCGGCCCGCTGCTGCGCCTGAGCGGCAAAAGCCTGAGCAAAGTTCAGCGCTACGCCGACCCCGACCAACGGCCCATCTATACTTCATCCATCATGCCGCAGCAGTTGGAAGCGGAAGTGGTGGCGTTTTTCCGGGCTGGCTACGCCAGTATTGAGCCGAAACGATATTGGAGCTGGGCTGAAATTCGAGCCGCTGGCCAAGGGGAGGTTTGAACCATCTGAACTGTCATTCCGAGCGAAGCGCGGAATCGGGGTTGCTTGATGTAAGTTCACCCCAGATTCCGCGCTTCCCTCGGAATGACAGTCCTTTTTCAAACGGCTGGTTACACCTCTTGCCCGAACCCGAGTACCTGCAGAGAACTGACGCCCCCGGCGCCCTTTTGCACGTTAATCTGGGTGCTGATGCGCTCCTTCAGACCTTCAACGTGGGAAATGATGCCGATGGTTTTGCCCGTGCCCTGCAGTAGCTCCAGGGCCGAAAGGGCCACGTCCAGCGTGTCGGGGTCGAGGGTGCCAAAGCCCTCATCAATAAACAGGGTATCAATCTGGGTGCGGCGGCCGGCCAGCTCCGAGAGGCCCAGGGCCAGCGCCAGGCTCACCAGGAAACTCTCCCCACCCGACAACGAATTCATCGTGCGTACGGCCCCCGCCTGGTACTCGTCCTGAATCAGCAAGTCCAGGTGCTGCTCGGGGTTACGCAGGATGCGGTACCGGTCGGTGAAGCGGTGCAGGTGGCGGTTAGCCAAATCTGTGAGGCGGGCCAGGGTGAGGCCCTGGGCAAACTCGCTGAACTTCTTGCCATCGGCCGAGCCGATGACTTCGGCCAGCTGCCGCCAGCGGCGGGCCTCCTGCTGCTGTTTTTCCAGCTGAGTGGCCAGCGCCGCATGGCGCTCCTGCCCGGCCTGATGGGAGTTCAGGCGCTCCTGCCGCTGGCCCACCTGCTGATGCAGGCCGGCCAGCCGCTCACCGGCCGCCGCAAGGTAGTGGCTCACAGCTTCCAGAGGCTCCAAGGTGAGGCGGCGGTTTTCTTCAGCAGTGAGTTGCCGGGTGGTTTCCTCGGCTGTTTGGCTGGCCAGGCTTACGGCTTGCTCATGGCGCTGCAGCTGAGCCTGTACGGCAGTGGCCTCCGCGTGTGGGAGCAGTAGGGCCGGTAGGGTAGTGGGGTCGGCGTTTAGGCCAGCCGCCGTGAGGCCCTGCCCCAAAGAAGTGAGGCGCTTCTGCAACTCCTGCTGCTGCTGGGCGAGGGCCTGCTCGCGCTGCTGTAACTTATCGGTGGCCACCGACAACGCCGTGCGGTGCTGCTGTACTTGCTGGTCGAGGCGCTGGCGGTGCTGGTCGGCGTGGAGCAGGGCGGTTTCCAGTTGCTGCCGGGCCTGGGCCACGTTGGGTTCCGCGAGCAGCTCCTGGCGCTGCTGCTGCTGCCCCTGAATGGTGGTGTGCTGATTTACCAAGCCTTGCTTACGGATTTTCAGCCAGGCATGTAGCTCTTGTTGGTCGGCTTCCGCCTTGGCCGCCTCCACGCTCACGCCCCCCAGCTCCAGCTGGGCGGTGTTGAGCTGGCGGGTTTTCTGATCATATTCCGTGATGCGCTGACGGGCCAGTTCCATCAGGGCCTGCCCGTTTTCGTTGCTGAACGGCAGGCCAAAGTACTGGGCCTGACTTTGAATGGTGGCCCGCACGGGCAGCACCTGATCTTCGGCATCGGCCAGCTCTCGGGCTAGCTTGGAGGCTTCCTCAGAATAGGCGAGTTGCTGTTGAGCGGCGGCTTCGTGCCGGGTTTGGGCCTTCTGTACGCGCTGGTCGGCGGCGGTGATGTTGTCCCGCAGCTCTCGTAGCGTGTACACCAACTGCTTCACCTCCTCGGCGGCGCTTTTCTCGGCTGTTTCAGGTAGTAGTTGAATAGTGGCAGTGGGGGCAGCGGCAGGCTCCGGGCCCGTCTGCTCCAGCATGGTCACGTAGGTATTTAGCCGGTTGAACCGTGTGCCCAGCGCCCGAACTTGTTGGCTGAGTGCCTCTTCCCGCTGCAAGTCACGCTGAAACGAGTCTTCGCTCACGCCCAGCACGCCGGCCAGGTAGGGGTGCTCAGTGGCACCGCAGACGGGGCAGGGCTTGCCAGCTTCCAGCAGCTGGCGGGTGTCAGTGTGTGACAATACTAGCTGCTGCATCTGCAGGCTGCGCCGGAGGTCGTCCCAGTGCTGCTGCTCCCGCTCCTGCTCTTGGTGTAGGCTATTTACGTGGTAGCGCAGGCGCTGCAGCCATTCGTTGCGGGCCAGGCTGGCTTCCTCAAAACGGGCAGTGTGCGCCTGAAACTGCTGCCGGGCCGCCTCCGCTGCCTGCTGTTGGGTAGCGGCTTCGGTGGCGGCTTGCTGCTGGCGCTGCCGGGCTTCGTGCAGGCGTTGGCCCAGCTGGCCCAGGGTTGTTTTGAGACTGGCCCATTGCTGCAGGTTGGCCGAAAGCTCGGACAAGTCGATGGCCAGCTCGCCTACCACGGCGTTGAGCAGCAGCCACTTTTCCGCTTCCCTCACTTGCTCCCGTAAGGTGCCCGCCCGTTGGCCCGCTTGCTCAGCCGTTGCCTTCAGGCGCTTGCACTGCTCGTTTTTCTCTTCGTATTCGGCTTTACCCTGCGTGAGCTGGCGCCGGCCCTCCGCCATCAGCAAATCCAACTGCTCCGCCTCGCGCAATTTGGGGTCCTGCGCCTTGTATGTGGTGCTGGCAGCTTCGTAGGCCTGTACTGCGGCCGTGTGAGCCGCTTCGGCGGTGGCGGCGGTTTGCTGCAGCTGCGGCAGTTGCGTCCGGAGCGTGGCCGTTTCCTGTTGCAGCTGGGTTAGCTGCCGCTCGGTTTGGAGCAGCAGAGCGTGGTCGGTGGCAAAGGGCGCGGCTTGCTGATGCAGGGCCAGCCGCTGGCGCAGCGGGGCCAGGGTTTCGGCCTGCGTAGCTAGTTCCTGCTGACGCAGGCGGGTGGTGCGCAGCTTCTCGCGCAGTTCCTGCTGGCGCAGGTGCCACTGCCGGGCCTCGCGCCACTGTTCCTGGGTGGCGGTGGCTTGGGCAAGCTGCGCGTTGAAGTCCTGCAGCTCGGCTTCCAGGTGCGCCACCTCCTCCGGCGACAAAAGCGTTACGCCCTCCAGGCCCTGCCGAAGCTGCTCCACCAGCAGATTTTCCTGCTTGGCCCGCTCAAACGCCGCCCGCGAAATATCGGAGTACTTGCGGGTGTCGGTAATCTTTTCCAGCAGCTGGGCCCGCTCCCCGGCCGGGGCTTTCAGGAAGCGGGTGAAGTCGCCCTGAGCCAGCAGCACACTGCGCAGAAACTGCTTGTACTCCAGTCCGCTCAGCTCAGCAATGCGCGGCGGCACCTTCGACTTGTAGGTTTCCAGAAACGGCCAGGTTTCGGTGCCATCCTCAGCCGTTTTTCGCTCACTTAGCTCCATTTTAGGGTCCTGGAGCTTGCCGCCGGGCTGCTTGCGGGCCCGGTACTGGCCCCACTTGCTGCGGTACTGCTGCCCGTTCACCTCAAACTCCACCTCTGCCCAACTCTCCCCGGTGCCGTGGCTCATCACGTGCTCAGGGCCGCTGCTTTCGTGGCGGGGTACCTGCCCGTAGAGGGCCAGCGTAATGGCGTCGAGGATGGTGGTTTTGCCCGCGCCGGTGGGGCCGGTTATGGCAAACAGGCCAGCGTCGGAGAGGGGAGTCTGGCTGAAATCAACGGCATGCTCCCCGCGCAGGGAATTGAGGTTGAGGAAACGGACGCGAAGAATTTTCATGCGGACACCAGGGCACCAAAGCGGAAACGAAACGGCCCAGGCCCTGAAAAGTCAGGGGTGGGGCATCTACAAAGTTAACCACCCCCTGCCGCAATTCCCTGAAAACAGCTGCGGTACTATTCACCGTTCACCCAGCGCCAGCACTTATCGGCTCATCAGATCAAATACTTCCCCGCTGGTTAGCTCATACCGGATCAGGCCGTCCTGCTTATCCCAGAAAAACGCCTGCAGCTGCCCGCCCCCATAAATGGTAGCGTTCTGGCCCTGCCGGAAAACGTAGGCCGCCGGGTAGGTTTTGCCGCTGGTAATGAGAGTGCAGGCCTGTCGCTGCAGCTTAGATGTAATCTGGCCCTCCTTGGAGGCTGTGAGGCACTCCAGGCCGGCCACGCTAAACGACACATCGGCGGGACGCTCGGGGGTATTCTTGCGCAGGTTCACCACGAAGTCCCGGTTCTTCTCGTTGTACACGGTGCTGGGTCGCAGCACAATTTGGGAGAAGATGGGCTGGTAACGGCCCGATTCCATCCAGTTACAATCGGTGTTGGTGTACCACTCCTGGGGCTTCAGCACCGTGGCCGTAGCAGTGTGCCCTCGGTTGCTGCGGAAAGTAAGCTGCTGCCCTTCGGCGTAGGAGCCCAGCCAGGCGCGTTCCTCGGATAGCAACGCTATGGGCTGGCAGGTAATGCAGCCCGTGAGCAGCAGGGCAAGGGAGGAGAGCAGCTTTTTCATACGCAGTGGAAGCTCGTTGCAAAAAGGTAGCTTGGGCATACGTAATTCACCCTACAATGAGGTGCTACTTGCCGGAGAATCAGCTAGCGGCTTCCATTGCTGCTTGCACAACCATAATATGAAGCGAGATTCGAATACCCTCGACAAGCTAATTACAGCAAACCGATTTGTTCCATTGATGAGCAACACCAAATGGGTGAAACTGCTGCATCTACTTGTTGAAAACGCTACGCTTATAAGTGAGTGCCGGGTAAAGCTAATCTGGGAACAGGGAGCCGCAGAAAGAAGGCTAGTATTCGATGAGAACACCAGCTACAGGTTCGATTATTACGATACAGCAATGGAAGCCATGGTAACAGGCACTCCACGGGGCTGGTATGAGTACAAGGAGATAGAATGGCTGGATTTTCCTCGTGTCACAAATACTGGGGAAATGGCACAGGATGTAAAGGCTATACAACGGCAAATTGAGAGTATAGGAAGGTTTCGGCTAGCACTAGAGGAAGGTAATCTGCGCCTGTATGCGTATCAGCGCCCTTGATCAGGTAGCGTTATTCTTATATTCCCGCCTTCATTATTACTACCGACGCTGATGAAACTCCTGCCACTGGCCGCGCTACTCCTGCTCCTCACTGAAGCCTGCGCGCCGGTACGCCCCGCAACCACCGCCGCCAGTACGGCCCAGCCACCGGTGTCGCCGGAGCTGTACCGCACCATTGCCTTGCAGGACAGCCTGATGTTCGTGGCCTTCAACCAGCACGACGTGGCCACGCTGCAAACCTTCTTCGCCGAAGACCTGGAATTCTACCACGACAAGGGCGGCCTGGCCAATTTCCAGCAAACCATGCAGGGCTTCCGGAATCTGTTCGACCAGAATAAAACCACCGGCCTCCACCGCCAGCTCGTGCCCGGCACCCTGGAGGTGTACCCCATCAACAACTACGGCGCCGTGGAAACCTATCAGCACCGCTTCTGCCATGTAGAAAACGGCCGCGACGACTGCGGAACCTTCAAAAACATGATGGTGTGGCGCCTACGTGACGGGCGGTGGCAGGTGACGCGTGTGGTGAGTTATGGGCATTGAGTAACAGTATCATCGTCCATTCCCTGCCTTGTTAGTTTCATTGGCTCATTCGTTGCTGTATTTCTGCTTGTTGCGTTGTATCTAAACGGTTTAAATACTTCCTATTACTTTCCTTTATTATGATTGATTTAGAGGACATTCAAGTTTTGTCGGAAGCAATGAATATTCCTTTCGAAAGTAAAGCTGCTTTATATCAGTTTAAGATTGTTAAAATAAATTATACAATACTTGTTGATTTGCTAAAGAACGGCCAATATATATTTATAGCAATTATGATTAATCATAAAGAATGTGCGGTTGAGCATATTGAATTTTACATGAATGAAACAAAACAGGAGATTTTGCAGGAAGCGCAAGAAATTATAGAATTTCTTGCCACTCACGATTCAAAAATTGTCTGCAAGCAGATAGGAAACAAGCTGCAAATGTCTCTTGAAGTGCTAAAGTCAGGTGAGTGGTTTCAATATGGTTACGCTACTACTATTAAGTTATAGCTGTTTCGTGAACAGTGTACGCACAGTGTAGAGACGCGACACTTCGCGTCTCTGCATTGAACGGTATCGTTGAATCGGCCCGACGATAAGACGCGAAGTGTCGCGTCTCTACACTGTGCATGAATCCGCTGTAATGAGCAAATAGCAGGCGTACTTCCTACCTTGCCAGCTTCAACGCCACCCCCGAAGCTGATGAAACTACTGCCGCTTGCCGCGCTGCTCCTCGCCACTGTTCCCACCCTCGCCCAGAAAGCCAAATCCACCGAAAACCTCGTCCAGTACGCCAAGCCGTTGGTGGGCACGGCCCGGATGGGGCATACTTACCCAGGGGCCACGGTGCCCTTCGGCATGGTGCAGCTCTCACCTGATACCGACACGCTGAGCTACGAGCTGAACGGCAAGTACAACCCCCGCGTGTACGAGTACTGCGCCGGTTACCAGTACGCCGATAAAACCATCGTGGGCTTTTCGCACACCCACTTCAGCGGCACCGGCCACTCCGATTTGGGCGACTTTCTGGTGATGCCCACCACCGGCCCGCTTCAGCTCAACCCCAGCACCGCCGACCAGCCCGAGCGCGGCTTCCGCTCCCGGTTTTCGCACCAGAACGAAGTGGCCGAGCCAGCCTATTACCGCGTCAAGCTCGACGACCACAACATTCTGGCCGAACTGACGGCCTCCAACCGCGTGGGCATGCACCAGTACACCTTCCCGCAGACGGAGCAGGCGCACATCATTCTCGACCTCACGGCTGGCATCTACAACTACCCCGATAAGAACGTTTGGACCTTTGTGCGGGTGGAAAACGACTCGCTCGTGACCGGCTACCGCCAAACCCACGGCTGGGCGCGCACCCGCACCGAGTACTTCGCCATGAGCTTCTCGAAGCCGTTCGTGAGCTACGGCAGCCGCAACCTGTCCAAGAAACAGGTGTATCGCGGCTTCTGGGGCCGTTTCGACCAAACTAAGAACTTCCCCGAGCTGGCCGGCGAGCAGCTGCGTCTGTTCTTTGATTTCAAGACTACAGCAGGGGAGAAAGTGAAAGTGAAAATGGCCTTATCGGGCGTGAGCACCGAGGGGGCGCTGCGCAACATGCGCGCCGAGGTACCGGGCTGGGACTTTGAGGCGGTGAAGCGGGCCGGGCAGGCGCTGTGGCAGCAGGAGCTGAGCAAAGTGGTTGTTGAATCGCCGAAACGGGCCGATAAAGAGAACTTCTACACGGCCATGTACCACGCCGCCCTTAGCCCCACCACCTACATGGACGTGGACGGCCAGTACCGCGGCCTCGACCAGAACATCCATAAGGCCGAGGGCTTCACCAACTACACGTCGTTTTCGCTCTGGGACACCTACCGCGCCCTGCACCCGCTCTACAACCTGCTGCAACCTAAGCGCAACGCCGACATGGTGCAATCCATGCTGGCCCACTTCGACCAGAGCACGATGCACATGCTGCCCATCTGGAGCCACTACGCCAACGAAAACTGGTGCATGATTGGCTACCACTCAGTGCCGGTAATTGTGGATGCCGTGCTGAAAGGCGTGGTGCCCGCCGACCAGGCCCAGCGCGCCCTCGATGCCTGCGTAACCACCGCCCATCAGCAACGCTTCGACGGCATCAGCTACTACGAACAGCTCGGCTACGTGCCCGAAGACAAAAGCGGCTCCTCCGTATCCAAAACCCTGGAATACGCCTATGACGACTGGTGCATTGCGCAACTGGCCAAGAAGCTAGGCAAGACGGACATCGAAGCGGAGTTCAGCAAGCGCGCCCAGAACTGGCAGAACGTGTACGACCAGCGCATCAACTTCATGCGCCCCCGCCTCGCCGACGGCAGCTTCCGCCCACGCTTCGACGTGCTGAGCACCCACGACCAGGGTTTCATTGAGGGCAACGCCTGGAACTACAGCCTCTACGTGCCCCAGGACCCGGCCGCGCTTATCGCCAAAATGGGCGGGGAGAAGAAGTTTCTGCCGCACCTGGATTCGCTGTTCACCATGCACCTGCCGGATAAGTTCTTCGCCGAAACCGAGGACATCACCCGCGACGGTATCATCGGCAACTACGTGCACGGCAACGAGCCCGCCCACCACGTGGCCTACCTCTACAACTGGACCAGCCAGCCCTACAAAACCCAGGCTCGCGTGCGGATGATTCTGCCCAAGATGTACCGCCCCACCCCCGACGGCCTCGGTGGCAACGACGACTGCGGGCAGATGTCGGCCTGGTACATCTTCTCGGCCCTAGGTTTCTACCCCGTAGCCCCCGGCTCCCCGGAGTATGCCCTCGGCAGCCCCGCCATCCACGGCGCCACTATCAATCTGGAAAACGGCAACACATTCCGCATCACCGTCAAAAACCAGAGCGACAAAAACGTCTACGTGAAGGAAGTCCGTCTCAACGGCCAGAAACTCACCCGGCCGTTTTTGCAGTATGCCGATGTGGTGAAGGGCGGGGAGTTGGTATTTACGATGGCTGCCCGGCCGTGAGGCTGTATAATGGAAATACTAAATTCTAAGAATACTGACTGATAGTACTAAGAGTATGTCATATTATTTCGCGCTTTTTCTGGCTCTTTTCAAAATTCATACAATTATACCTGACTTCAGACCTACTGGTAAAATAGTAGTGTTGAGTTATAAAAATGCAGTTTTTCATACTGATACCACTGCACTTATGTCTATGTATCATGAGCATGGTGATGACACCACTTATGCGTTGCACGTAGCACAGTTGATAAGGCGAAGAGTACGTGAATCAAAGAATGATACTGTGTCATTTTCAGGAAATTTAGTGCCTTTTGATAATAACGATGCTGGGAAAGGGGATTGGGCTATTAGTTGGGTAGTAAATCATTTAGTTGAACAGAATAGGGTGATAGTGCTCGATAAGCGAGGGCTTCCGGTAAAGAGTATAAAGGTGAAGGTAGTAGGCTATAAGGGTTGGAATAAGAAGTTGATAAAAATTTCATATGTTGATAAAGCGACTAATGAAGAGTTATTCAGTAAAGGAATTTATTTAGAAAGATGGGAGCCAGTATGGCGTTAATGTTTTAAACGTAAATCATTTATTAATAGAAAAATGGAAAAGTCACAAAACGAAACCCCAAACCAACCGTCTGCCACCCCCAAAGTGACAGGCATAGGTGGTATTTTCTTTTTTTCCGACAATCCAAAGGAAACGCGGGAGTGGTACGCCAATAATCTGGGCCTGGAAGTCAACGACTGGGGCTCCACGTTTGAATCGCGCAGCGTGGACAAGCCGGAGGAGGTAAACTCGCTGTAATGGAGCCCGTTTCAGACCGTCAGCGCCTATTTCGCGCCGTCTACTAAAGGCTTCATGATCAACTGTCGGGTGCGGATAGGAACAAGGTAGAGCTGCAGGAGCCTGCTAACTCGAAACCCTGATGCGACTCTAAAGCATACCAACACACAAAAAACTGCCCGCCCTACGCCAGAATGGGCGCGGGGCGGGCAGCTTAGCATTTCAACGTACTATTCGTTGCCCGTGAAGTTGGGGGTGCTGACGCCTCTGTTCTTGTTGCGGTTGTAGAGGTAGGCCGCGCCAGCGGCCAGCAGGGCGCCACCCAATAGCTTGTTGTTGAATCCGCCCGAGCGCGGGGCAGAGCCGTAATTGTCGTAGGAAGAACCGGCCGCTTTACGGCCGCCAAACAGGCCCGAAAGGAGGCCTCCTACAGTGCCGCTAGGACGGCCAGAACCAAATATGCTCATGATTGACAGTGTAGATGGTGGAGCTAGTGTAACGCAAGTGCTGCGCGTGAGGTTGTCAGTGCGCGGGCTGATACCTTTAGGGGCGTACTCTTACTAATCTGTTCTATGAAAACTTGCCTCGGGCTGGCGCTGCTGACTCTCACCTCCGCTGCTTGCGCTCAAACAACCGCCGTCAAAGTCGAAATTCGGCAAATGCAGGGCCGCTACGAGTTACTACGGGCCGGTAAACCTTACTTTATAAAAGGGGCTGGTGGTGGCCAGTTCCCGGAGCGCATCCGGGCCTACGGTGGTAATTCCATCCGCACGTGGAGTACCAGTGGCTTAGATAACGTGCTGGCCGATGCCCGCAAAAATGGCCTCACGGTTATGGTGGGCCTCGATGTAGCCCGGGAGCGGCACGGCTTCAACTACGACGACCCCCAGGCCGTAGCCGCGCAGCTGGCCAGAATCCGGGCCGAAGTGCTCAAGTACAAGAACGACCCCGCCGTGCTGTTTTGGGGCATCGGCAATGAGCTAAACCTGGAGTACACCAACCCCAGGGTGTGGAACGCCGTGCAGCAAATTGCCCAGATGATTCATGAAGTGGACCCCAACCACCCTACCAGCACCGTGCTGGCCGGCTGCAACCCCCAGGAGGTAGCCTACATCAAGGAGCGGTGCCCGGCCATCGATATCCTCAGCATCAACACCTATGCCGGGTTGGCGGCCATACCGCAGCAGGTGCGCGCGGCGGGCTGGGCCGGGCCTTACGTGGTAGCTGAGTGGGGCCCTACGGGCCATTGGGAAAGCCCGGTTACGCCCTGGAAAGCCTCAGTGGAGGAAACCAGCAGCCAAAAAGCCGCCGTGTACCAGAGCCGCTACGAAGCCTCCGTGCAGAAAGATACTACCCAGTGCCTGGGCACCTACGTGTTTTTGTGGGGGCAGAAGCAGGAGCGCACGCCCACTTGGTACGGCATCTTCACCGAGGATGGCAAGGAGTCGGAAGTGGTGGATGTAATGCAATATTTGTGGAGTGGTAAATGGCCCAGCAACCGAGCCCCTCACCTCACCAGTTTCCTGCTCAACGGTAAAAAGGCCACTGACGAAATATACCTGCAGCCTAGGCAGCGCTACCCCGTAACGGCCGCCGTTACCGACCCCGAGAAAGACCGCCTGACCTACCGCTACGAGCTGCTGCCCGAAAGCACTGACCTGAAATCGGGAGGTGACCGGGAAAGCCGCCCCGCGCCCATTAGCGGCTTGGTGCCCGCCGGGGCCAAAGCCCAAACCACCCTTACCACCCCCACCAAACAAGGGGCATACCGCCTGTTCGTGTACACCTACGATGGCCGGGATAACGTGGCTACGGCCAATATTCCGTTTTACGTGCGGGGCAAATAACCCCTACGGCTGGCGCAGTAGGCCGTTGGCATTGCTACCGACCGGGGCTGCCGCCGTGGCTCAGGCAAGGTTGCAAAAGTGCCAATGGGCTGCTGCGCCGGGGGGGGATTGGCAGAAACGCTGTGAACCAACGTAGCCTACATGCGCTCCAACAGCTCATCAAAAGTGCGCAGTAGCTCGGCCCGGCTGGCTTCGGGCTCAGCATCCAGCCGCTGCTCAAATACCTCCCGCTCCGTGAAGTCGTGGAGGCTGCGGGTAAGTAAAGTTTCCTCGGTTTCGTCGGTGTCGGCTAGGGCCCGGAGCTTTACCAGCCGAAAATGGCGGCGGGCCAGTACTTCTAGCTGGCGGCGGTCCAGCTCCCCAATAATTTTCAGCAGGGCCTCGGCTACTTCCAGCTGGGTAAGCTCGGAGTGCACCTGCACATCGGCCCAGGCGGGTAGGGGGTAGCCGGTATTATCATAGGCCAGAAGGCCCTGACTTACCTCATCCAGGGTGCCATGGAAGCGGACTAAGCGCCGCGCCCCCGGCACCGGCAGGCTTTGGAGCTCCGTAAGCCGGCCCGCCTGAAATTCCAGCAGCAGTACTTCCTTGGAGTGGTCAATTTCGGAAAATGACAGCGGAATGGGGGAGCCGCTGTAGCGGATATGCTCCCGCCCGCCCACGCGCTGGGGGCGGTGCAAATGGCCCAGGGCTACGTAATCGAATACGGCAGGAAAGTGGTCGGCGGTAACCTGGCCGAGGTTGCCCACGTGAATGGTGCGCTCCGAATCGGAGGGGGCAGCCCCGGCAGCGTACAGGTGGCCGGTAGCCAGTACGGGCAGGCCCAGGTCCTTGAGCTGCCACACGGTTTCTACCTCGGCCACGCGGGCGTAATGGTCGGCAATGCCCTGCT
The DNA here is from genome assembly GCF_032464715.1 of Hymenobacter endophyticus. NCBI lineage: Bacteria > Pseudomonadati > Bacteroidota > Cytophagia > Cytophagales > Hymenobacteraceae > Hymenobacter > Hymenobacter endophyticus. Next base: position 133,854 of record NZ_JAWDJT010000008.1, read on the forward strand.
TGATGCGGGCCTCGCGCTGCTCAGCGGTTTCACCGGGCACTGAGAGGCGCACGTCCCGGTCGCGCAGGAAGGGCACGGCGCACACCACCAGGCCGGGCTTGCCCTGGGCATCATCCAGCACCAGCACTTGCTCCTCGAAGCACTCCGGCACGCAGCCCACCACGTGCACCCGCAGGTGGCGCAGCAGCCGGGCGGGGGCGTTCAGCGTGGCCGGAGAGTCGTGGTTACCACCCACAATCACCACGTCGCGGCAGCTGGTTTGGCGCAGGCTCAGCAGGAAACTGTAGTACAGCTCCAAGGCCTGGTTGGAAGGGGAGCCGGTATCAAATACGTCGCCGGCCACTACCATCACCTCTACCTGCTGCTCGCGCACGGTTTGCACCAGCCACTCCAGAAAATGGCGGTGTTCCTCGGTACGCTCGTGGCCCTGAATAAAGCGCTGGCCCAAGTGCCAGTCGGCGGTGTGTAGTACGCGCATGACTACGAAGATACTCCGGACCGGGGCAAACCGGAAATCAAAAACCTGACGACGCTTGGTTAGGAGCCGAGCGGGGTCAGGACTTTTGTGCGTCTGAGACTAGTTCTGCCAGATGGTGCGCTTGTACTCAGCCTTCGTGAACGACTCGCCATTGACGGTCGTACTGCCTCCGAAGCCGCCCAGGAAGCCCAGCCGCTGACAGTTCTCCCCAATAACTTCCGCGCTGCCGTCGGCAATGCAGTTGCCCATATCCAGCACATACACCGTCTGATTCTGAAACCGGTATTCCTTCACGCTGGCTCCAATGGTGTGCTGGTCGGTTTTACAGGACGCGGCGCCCCGGGCAAACTCCTCGGTTTGCGTCCGGACGCAGGCGGGGGTGTCTTTCGCAATGTCAAACTCGTCGCAGGCGCCTAGAAGGCCGCTGGCCGCTCCGAGCAATAAAAAGTAAAAAAACTGTTTCATAGGTCAGAAATGATAAAGTAGAGAATGCAAAAGACCAGAGCCGCTGGCGGCTCTGGTCCTGGTAAGAGCAAGTACAACGTCAAAACGTTGCACGGCAAGCGGGAAGATTAAGCGTGGGCCGACTGGGGCTGGAAAGTAGAAATGGCCTCACCCAAATCATAAATCGGTAGGCCGGCCGGCAGGGCGGCCCCCACAATGCTGGCTCCGGCTGCCGAGCGGTAACCGCCCGCACAGTGAACCAGCACCGGTTTATCGGCCGGAATTTCGTGGGCCCGCTCGCGTAGCTCGGGGAGTGGAATTACCAGGGCATTGTCGAAAATAGGCTGCCGGGCCTCCGCGTAGTTGCGAATATCCACAATGGTAAAATCCTGGGGTTGGTGGCGCACGTGCTCCACGTCCACCTCGGGGGAGGAGGCAGGCAGGTCGCGGGGCGTGAGCAGGGCTCCTTTAATATTGCCTTCGTACCCGATTTTAGCCGTTTTGCGAATCACCGTGTCTAGGGCAATCTGCGAGTCGGCCAGCAAGTAGAATGGCTCCTCGGGTCCTACTACCGAGCCCAGCCAGGTTTCAAACTTGCCGCCATCCATCAGGTTGATGGCGCCGGGCAGGTGGCCCGCCCGAAACTGCGCCGCCGGACGGGTATCAATAACTACCGCGCCAGCAGCTAGTAGGGCATCGGGCTGCAGGCGGGGTACGGCCCGCACGCTGTCCTCGAAGGGCAAAGCACCCTGCTTGTTCACCACCACATCATGCCCGAAATACTTCGGCATGAAAGGTTGGTCTTCCAGCAGCACCCGCACAAACTCATCCTCCGACATGGGCTGGAGGGCGTAATTGGTTTTTACCTCCTTGCCAATGGTGCTGTCGAGGTCGGGGGAAGTGGTTTTGCCGCAGAGGGAGCCGGGGCCGTGGGCCGGGTACACCTTGGTAGTAGCGGGCAGCGTCATCAGTTTCTGGCGGGTGCTCTGGTAGAGCTGTGCAGCCAGGGCTTCGCGGCTGTGGCCACCTACAATATCGGCCTCGCGCAGGTCGGGGCGGCCTACGTCGCCCACAAACAGGGTGTCGCCGGTGAATACGGCCCGGGTTTGGCCCAACTCATCCAACAGCAGAATGCTGATTGAGTCGGGGGAGTGGCCGGGCGTGTTAAGGGCGTGCAACTCCACGGTGCCCAGGCTGATGCGCTGCCCCTCATCGAAGGGCTGGTGGGGGTAGCTGGCCTTTACCAGCTTACTTACATAAATAGTGGCGCCGGTTTCCTGGGCAATTTCCAGGTGGCTGCTCACGAAGTCGGCGTGGGGGTGGGTTTCGATAACGGCCAGAATCTGCGCGTCGTGCTCATCGGCGAAATCGTAGTACTGCTGCGGGTCGCGGGCCGGGTCGATGATGGCCACTTGGCGGCCGCTGCGGATGGCGTAGCTCGCGTGAGCCAGGCCTTTGTCGTAAAACTGCTGAATTTGTACCGAGCCGGTACTACTGGGCAGAGGACTCATGGGGTGTTGGATGTGGTGGATGCCTCCCGGCAACAGCTAACCAAAGCGCGGGCGCATAGTTTCAAATATAGGCAACAACCGCCTTCCGCAAGCCCAACAGCCACAGAAAACCTTCCGGCTCCCCCCAAAGCCACGGCAGATATTACAGTTCTATCGTCTGGCTCCAGACTAGTTTCCAGCGCATTGTTCGGGGGGCGCTGCGCCATACGGCCCTAGCCCACACTTGCCCGATAGAGCGAGGCAGCCGTTCGGACGGTGGGATTTTTAGCCGGCGGGGTAGCGGCGGCCAGCGGCATACGCATCTTTTTCACCGGGACGGAGTCTGTGGGTGAACGTTGGGCAGGCCAGGCAGAAATTTGCCCGGCTGTTTAATTGGGAGTGAAAACCAGGGGCCTGCTTACCTACTTCTCACGGCAGTCAGCCAAAACGCCTATATTCGGGCCACGTAGCTGCTTGCAGGCGGCTTTTGTTGCAGATTTTATAATTCCCGTCTCACCTTTTTCTCTTTTCTCTCATCAACCTGTATGGCAAATATTTTCGCCAAAAAACCGCTGGCCCAGCTGCTGGGCGAGGCCAACTCCTCGGGAGAAGGCTCGCTGAAGCGTACGTTGGGAGCAGCTAACCTCGTAGCGCTGGGCGTTGGGGCCATCATTGGGGCCGGCCTGTTTGTGCGCACGGCCGCCGCTGCCGCCCAGGCCTCGGGCCCCGGGGTTACGCTGGCCTTTATTGTGGCCGCCATTGGCTGCGCCTTCGCCGGCCTGTGCTACGCCGAGTTTGCCGCCATGATTCCTATTGCCGGCTCGGCCTACACCTACGCCTACACCACCATGGGCGAGTTTGTGGCCTGGACCATCGGCTGGGCCCTGATTATGGAATATGCCCTGGGGGCCGCCACCGTAAGCATTGCCTGGAGTGAGTACCTGAATAAGCTGCTGGAGGTCTTCGGGATGAGTATACCCTACGAGTGGTGCCACTCCCCCCTGGAAAGCGCCACCATCAATGGCGTACTGCATACGGGCTACCTCAACCTGCCCGCTTTGCTGGTTATCATCCTGTTGAGCCTGCTGCTCATCAAAGGCACCCAGGAGTCGGCTACTTTTAATTCCATTATTGTGGTAGTGAAAGTGGCCATCGTGCTGATTTTCATTGCGGTAGGCTGGCAGTTTATCAACCCGGCCAACCACACGCCCTACCTCATCCCGGAGGATGCCGTGGTAAAAGACTCGGCTGGCAAAATTCTGCGCACTTACGAGGGCTGGAACAAGCACGGCATGGGCGGCATTTTGGGTGGTGCAGCCATTGTCTTCTTCGCCTTTATTGGGTTTGATGCTGTGAGCACCGCCGCGCAGGAAGCTAAAAACCCCAAGCGCGACATGCCTATTGGCATTCTCGGCTCTTTGGCTGTGTGTACGGTTCTCTACATCCTGTTCGGGCACGTACTGACGGGCGTGGCTAACTGGAAAGATTTTGCTGATCCAGCCAAAGGTGGTGAGGCTTCGGTGGTGTACGCCATTGGCCTGATGAAGGGCTACGGCTGGTTGAGCACGGCCGTGACGGTGGCCATTCTGGCCGGTTTCTCCTCGGTAATTCTAGTAATGCTCATGGGCCAGAGCCGCGTGTTCTTCTCCATGGCCAAAGACGGCCTGATGCCCAAGGCTTTCTCCGATTTGCACCCCAAGTTTCGCACTCCCTACAAATCGAACCTGGCTCTGCTGGTATTCGTGGGTGCGTTTGCCGCCTTCGTGCCCGGCTCCCTGGCCGGCGACCTGACCTCTTTCGGCACCCTGCTGGCTTTCGTGCTCGTATCGGCCGGCGTCTGGATCATGCGTAAGTCGGACCCCGCGCAACCCCGCCCGTTCCGCTCCCCGTTGTCCTCGCCCTCGTTCCCGCTGGTGCCCATCCTGGGTATGGTGGTGTGCCTAGGTATGATTGCCGCCCTGGATTCGTTCACCTTGCAGGTGGCTCTGGTTTGGATGCTGCTAGGCTTTGTTGTGTACTTCATTTATGGTAAGCGCAACTCCAAACTGCAGCAAGGTATCGTGGTAGTGCCCACCGAAATGGAGGAGCAAGCCTTTATTGAGCCCGACTCCAAGAACTCCTAAGTATTCCGGAGTTACAGTATAAAAGCCCCGCCGGATAGTCCGGCGGGGCTTTTTACTTGTCTGCGGGTGGGCTGGTTGTGCAACATCCGGAAACCTTTTAGCTTAGAGGTAAAACCATTCCGGCCGCCTATGCTCCGATTTCTACTAGCGTTCCTGTGCTGGAGTACGGTGCACCGGAGTTGGGCCGGCCAGCCAAGTACCCGGGCTGATAGTCTGGCGCAACTGCTAGCAGCCTCGCGCCCTGATACCAACCGGGTCAACCTGCTTGTGCAGTTAGCCTGGGCGCGCACTGATGCTGATCCGCTTAAAGGGGTAGAGGACGGACAGCAGGGGTTGCGGCTGGCCCGCCGCCTGGGGTTCCGCTCCGGAGAGTGCCGTGCGCTCTTGATGCTGGGATGGGCATTTATGCGAACTGGCAACTACGCTACGGCCGTTCAGACGCAGGTAACCGCCCGGCGACTAGCCGAGGCCATTGGCTATACTGGCGGCCTGATTCACTCCGATAATGCCATTGGTTATGCTCACCTGGAGCAGGGCAGCGCTTTGTTGGCGCTGCGGTACTTTCGCCGGGCCGCGGCCAACGCCCGGCAGCACCACGATGTAGCGCTGCTGACGCCCATTCTTGGCAATATTGGACGAGCTCACTTGGAGCTGAACCGCCCCGATTCGGCTTGGTACTACACTTGGCAGGGCTATCAATTGGATTTGCAACAAGCCGATGTGCACAGTGAAATCGGGGATTTATCTATCCTGGGTGACATTGCTGCCCGGCAGGGCAAGAGCAATCAGGCCCGCTACTACTACGGTCAGGCTATTCGGCGGGCGGCTGGTATGCCTGTTTCGTATGCGCTCAGCCGCGCCTACTTGGGGCTGGCCCGCTTGGCCCGTAACCAGCAGCCCCGGCAAGCCCTGCGCTATGCCCGGCGGGCTATAGCCGTTGGGGAAGCCGGGAGCTACGCCAAAGGAGTATTCGAGGCGAGTGATTACCTGGCTGATTTGTATGCTGATGAGGGAAATACCGCCGAAGCTTACCGCCACCTGCGCGCCGCTGCTGCCCTCCGCGACAGTTTGTTCAGCCAGTATCATGTAGGGCAAGTGCAGGCCCTTACCTTCAGCGAAGAGCTGCACCAGCAGCAGCTAGCTGAGCAAGGAGCCCAGGCTACCGCCCGCCGCTGGCGAATTGGGTTGGCTGTGGCTCTGTTAGGGGCTATTGCGGCCGCCTTAGTCGGGTATCTGCTCATCAGCCGTCGTCATTTGCGGCGCGAAGTAGGGTTTGTGCAGGAACGCCAGCGCATGGAGCGGCTGCATTCCCGCGCTATTCTGGCTGCTGAGCAGAATGAGCGCCGCCGCATAGGGGCCGATTTGCACGACAGCGTGGGCCAACTGCTGAGTGCCACCAAAATAACACTTGGAGCACTACAGAGGCGGTTGCACCTCTCCGATACCAGTCAGCAGGAGCTGTTTAATGGCTCCCTGCACATGCTGGACGAAGCTGTGCGGGAGGTTAGGAGCATCTCGCACAACTTGGTGCCCACCACCTTTACTCAGCACGGGCTTGTGCCGGCTTTGCGCATTCTGCTAGACCGTTTGGCGCTGGAGCCAAACTCCCTGCGCGTTACCCTAGACGCTTGTGCGCTAGAAGATCCTCGGCTAGATTCAACCCAGGAGAATATTATATTCCGCATTTTGCAGGAGCTGATCCATAACGTAATCAAGCATGCCCAGGCCACAGAACTGACAGTGCGCTTCAACTGCCAGCCTGAACAGTTAGAAATCAACATCATCGACAATGGCGTTGGCTTTGATGCTGCCAACCAAGTAGTGGTGCCCGGCATTGGGCTGCGTAACGTGGAAAGCCGGGTAGCCTATCTGCACGGCCAGTTAGCCATTGCGTCGCGGGTTGGAGTGGGCACTACCACAACCCTGAAAATACCGTTACAGTTGGGCTTAACGCCGGTTTCCGTGTAGTTTTGCCCTGGCTAGGTAGCGCGGCGTTGTGTAGGAGGTGGGGTATATCCTGATTTTTCTATTCATTGTGTAGAAGGTAAGGGCAATACCATACATTGCGGCTTACTCAGCCGCCAGGCTCTATTGCTGCACCGCTCCTTATCCTCTTTTCCCCACCGAATGGCAAGTACACTATCTACGCAAGTTATTCCGGTGCTGCTGGTCGATGATCATCCGGTGATAGTGGAAGGCATCAAGAGCATGCTCCGCCCGGAAACCGACCTACACGTGGTAATTCAGGCGCACAGCGGCAGCGAGGCCCTGCGGCTTCTGGCCAGCCACCCTGAGGTGAGGGTGGCCGTGCTGGATCTGAACATGCCCGAGATGAGCGGGGTGGAGCTAGCCCGTGCCATTCGCACTACCTGGCCTTCCGTGCGGGTTCTGATCCTGAGTATGTTCCATGACCATGCGACGGTGGCTGAAGTGCTGGAGGCCGGTGGCTCCGGTTACGTGCTCAAAACAGCCAGTCGGGCCGAGCTAAGTGAGGCCATCAGGCAGGTGGCGGCCGGGCAAAACTATTTCAGCCACGATGTGGCGCACACCCTGCTGCAAAACCTGCAAATTCCAGCCAGCCTGCAGGCCGCCAAAGCGGTGGAACTGACGGGGCGGGAGCAGGAAATACTGCGGCTGATTGCCCGGGAGTTTTCCAATCAGGCCATTGCCGAAACCCTTTTCATCAGTGAGCGGACCGTGGAAACGCACCGGCGTAACCTATTTACCAAAACCAATTCCAAGTCGGTGGTGGGCCTGATTCAATACGCCATGCGCAATAAGCTAATCGATTAGAAGCAGCGGCAAAATCCGCCGTATAATGCCGCCGCACATTGCGCTACGGTGGAGCTACAGTAGTGCAGTCAACCCAGAATCGTGCTAAGAGAGAAAGCAGGCCTGTCGGGAGCGTACAGGCGGGGACAGGAAGAGTAAGGTGATATGCGCCGGAGGTAACTCGCTGATTAGCTAAGTTTTATTTAAAATAATACCCCGTAAGCGCCCGTAGGGCGGTTGCGGGGCTTGCGTATGTCTATCCGTACTGGTACGGAGGTAAAAATCAGGGCTGCTACTGATTTACTTGTATGGGTGAAAAAATATACCTTAGCATCGTTCAATCAAATGATAATATATTTATATTGTATCGATTGATTCGTCCGCAGATTTCTCTACAACTCAACAGTTTCTCTCTTCTGACTTCGCAGCTCATGTCTAAACATTTAACGCCTAACGCACAGCAGACCATGCCATCAAAAATCCTCTCCTTTATTTGCCATGTACCCGGTATGGCTCCCGGGGCTTATCCCGCTGTGCCAACCGCCACCAGCACCCACCGTGCGCCTGAGCGCAAAACCGAAACTAAAAGCGGTGGTCATTTTACGGCCATCTATGAAAACGACCGGTTTGTGCGGTTCAAGTACATCAACAACAATTAGCCAATTCTTGCACCCGGGTTTTTGCATGGAACCGGCTGGCGGCTAGTCCTTAGCAAATACATAGTGGCAAGTATGATACGGCAAACAGGCGCTGTTTTTCCTCTGGGAAAGGCAGCGCCTGTTTGCTGCCGGAACCCGCCGGCCCGGCATTTCGGCTAACTTGCGGGCCGGTCCATCCGTTTTGCGTGCATGATTGATTTGCAGGTTCGTATCCCGGCGCTTTGGCTAGCGCTTTGTTTTGTATTGATTACCGTGTCAGGGCAGGCCCAAACTACCTTCTTGCCCGACGAAGCAGCCTGGTACGGCGTTGTGGCGCGCAGTAGCGGCCGTTCCTTGGATGTTACCAATGCCTCCACGGAAGCCGGGGCAGCCACTGTGCAATGGGAATTCACGCATGCCAATAGCCAGCAGTGGCGCTTCGTGCCGGCCGCTAAAGGCAGTGATTTTTACCGCATTGAAGCCCGCCACAGTGGTAAATGCCTCACCCTGGAGAAGCCCGACGACAACGCGCCCCTGGTGCAGCGCCCCTGGACGGGCAGCTTTTATCAGCAGTGGAAACTAGTACCCTCGGGCCCGGTAGGCAGTTTTCTGCTTATCAGCCGGGGCAACGATAAGTGCGCCAGCCTGGCCGCCGCCGATAAGTTTAACGGTACGCCCATTGTGGGGCAGCGCGCCCAAAACCGCTCCACCCAGCAATGGAAGCTGTTTAAGCTGCACCTGAACGTAGACCCCACCCAGCCCGGCTTTGGTGCCCCCGAGCCCCTACTGAGCCTGAACACAACCACCGGTAATGAGCTGCAGCCCGTGCTGGCGCCCGATGGCAACACGCTCTACTTTGCGCGCACCCGCTACCAGGGCAACAAGGAAGGCATCACCGAGTCGGGTGATATTTGGATGAGTACTTCGGCTAACAACGGCCGTACCTGGGCCCCCGCCACCCGCCTTGACGCCCTGAACACTACCCAAAACAACGGCGTAATGGCTGTGGTGCAGGAGGGCCGCACCCTGCTGGTGCGCGGCGACTACCAGCGCGACGGCCTGTTTCGGGATGAGGGCGTGAGCCGCGTAGACCGCAACGCCACCGGTAAGAACGTGAAGCCTCAGGCCCTGGAAATAGCCAACTATTATTCGGCCGGGCCCGCCACTTCCTTTTACATGACCCCCGATCAGCAGATTCTGCTGCTGAGCCTGGAGCGCGGCGACTCCCAGGGCGCTAACGATTTATACGTGAGTCGCCCCACTGCCGACGGACTTTGGACAGAGCCCTTTAACCTGGGCGGCGTGGTAAACTCGCCCGGTTTTGAGTTTGCCCCCTGGCTGGCGGCCGATGGCAAAACGCTCTACTTCAGCTCCTACGGCCACGCTGGCTACGGCAGCGCTGATATTTTTGTGACTACCCGCCTCGACGACTCCTGGACCCGCTGGACGGAACCGCGCAACCTAGGTGCCCCCCTGAACGGCCCCGGCTTTGACGCTTATCTGAGCCTCACCGCCGATGGTAAGCAAGCGTACTACTGCTCCTCCAGCACTGCCAATGGCCCCGCCGACCTGTTTCGGACGGCTGCCGGGGTAGTGCCCGTAATCGATACGGCTACCACGGTTGCGGTGGCGCCAGTAACGCCGGCAGCCCCCGCTGTGGTAGCCCGCGCCTTGTTCACTGGCCGCACGCTGGATGCAAAAACCCGCAAGCCACTGGCTACCGAGGTAAAAGCAGTGCGCCTGGACCCCAACATTATCTTCAACGCCACAGCCCGCACCGATGCCGCTGCCGGTAGCTTCCAACTCACGCTGCCGCCCGGCCGCTACCGGGTGCAAGCGGCCCGCGCCGGCTACCTCACGGCCACCGATACCATCAGCGTCACGGGTTCCCGCACCCTGGAGCTGGCTTTGGTGCCGGCCGCTGTGGGCTCCAGTCTGGAGCTACCCACCCTGATTTTCGCCCAGGGCAAATTTACGCTGCTGCCGGCTTCCTACACTGAGCTCAACCGCCTGGCCCGCACCCTGCAGGATAACCCTACGGTCAACATTCGCCTGGAAGGCCATACCGATAACCAGGGTCGCGCCGAATTGAATGTGAAGCTTTCAGAGGAGCGGGTAGCAGAAGTGAAACGCTACCTGGTAACGCGGGGAGTGGCCGAAAACCGCATCAGCACCGTCGGGTACGGCGGCAGCCGCCCCCGGGCCTCCAATGAGCAGGAAGAAACTCGCAAGCTCAACCGCCGGGTGGAGTTTACCATTGTGAAGTAGTCGGCTGCCGCCGTAACCGTGCACCTAACGCCCCACCAGCAGCTGCCAGTGGGGCGTTTTGGTAACTTTAAGCAAGTACCCGCAGTACTTCCAGTACTACTAAACCAACACAGTATGCAGGCTCTTATTCGTCGGGAAATGGTGCTGCCGAACTTGCCGTCGGCCTCAGGCGTGGAAATAGTTGGGGAGGTAGCCTACGTAATCGGGGATGATGCGCCGTTTTTGTATCAGTTGAATGCAGCTACCCTGGCCGCCGGGGCTCGCACCACCTTGTTCGAAACGGCCCACTTCAGCACCGGGCGCATTCCCAAAGACGTCAAGCAGGACCTGGAGTGCCTGACCGCCCTGACGGTACCAAGCGGGGAAACCGGGCTACTCGTGCTGGGCTCGGGGGCTACCCCTGCCCGGGAGCAGGGGTTTTGGGTGCCTCTGCAGCCCGAAGGTATGGCCGGGACTGTTTACCCGCTCAGCCTAAGTGGCTTATATGCCGCGCTGCGCCAGCAACTGCCCAGCGGTATTATCCTCAACTTGGAAGCGGCAGCGGCTACCCCCACGGAACTGCTGCTTTTTCAGCGGACGGTAGGGGTGGGAACTGGTAATTTGCTGTTTCGGCTGCCGCTCGGCGCTACCTGGGCCTACCTGCAACACCAGACGACGCAGCTGCCCGCCGTAACCCGGCAATTGTTTGAGTTGCCCGTAGTGGAAGGCAAACCTGCCGGCTTTTCGGGCGCTGTCTGGCAGAATGGTCGGCTGCTGGTAACGGCCTCGGTGGAGGATACGGTAGATGCGGTGCAGGATGGGGTCGTGCTAGGCTCGTTCGTGGGGGAACTGGCCCTACTGCCCCCTGACAAACGCCGGGTGCTGCCCCTGGAGCTGGCCCCGCTCCGCTGGCCCGATGGCCGGGCCTTCCGCAGTAAGGTAGAGGGCGTGGCTGTATACCGGGAAATGGGCCCCAAACAGCTGGAGCTACTGCTGGTAACCGATGATGACGCCGGGGGCTCCACGGCCGTAGTAGTGGAGTTAAGCCTCTAGCTGTTTCTGGTGAACTATCTGGCCCGAAGCGGGAATTAAATGGGTGTGAAGGCTGTTTTTCAGGCACTTCCTCATCAGAATGCACCTCGATAATTCAGCCTTCTATGATTCTGTTCAACACTCGTTTTCTGTACCCGGTAAGCGCCGTGAAGCTGCAGGAGCAGCACGGAATTTTGCCCGCCGAGTTTTTACCCACCATTGAGTTGCTGCGGCCTTTCCTGGAGAAAGAAAAGGCCTACGGCGAGGTATGCTCCACCACCACTACGTCAGTGCGCGGGCGTCAGGTAACCGTGTTCTACCGCAAGTCATACTCCCCGGAGCAGGGGTTTGTGGTAGAAATCCTGGATGCGCAACTGGCCCAGCCGATGGTGCAGGCCGCGTAGTAGTGCAGCGGGAGTATAGCGTACAGATTCCGCGCCGGGCAGTAGAGCCGGGCGCGGAATTTTTGTTGGCTGCTCGTCCGTCAGGAGTAGCGTCTCCGAATAAAGCCAGCCAGTATGTAGTGCATGGCCTGCAGCTGAGTTAGCAGCACTATCAATAAGCTTAATAATCAGGTATTTATAGGGTTTCGAAAAGTGCCAGCATAGCAGCCGGTACAGGGTGTAGCGGCAGGGACGAGGCACGTGCTAGGCGTAGCCAACGAAGCGAGTATCTGCCGCCAGTATACAACACTAGGGCCGGGCCCTAGCAACCGGGGGCTCATAGTCAACCGGCATAAATTCTCCCATCTTCTCAAACCCCCAGTAGCCTTCCGTGAGTAGGCCAAGCGGGTTCACAGGCTGCCCATTCATCTGCAGCTCCACCCGCGGCTGCTGTTGCAGGTGCAGCACCGATACCTGTGTGCTTAAGCCGGCCGGCAGCGTGCTGCCCGGCGCGGAGGTACGGGCCGTGTACTCTATGTAGGCCGGGTCGGCGGGTTCCCGGTCGAAGGTGACTTGCAGCAAATCAGCAAACCGCAGGGCAACACGGCCAGTAGGCAACACTTCCCGGAACTGCGTGGCTGGTAGGGGTTGGGTAAACAGGTAGGTGAATTGAGCCGGCACTTTAACCAGGCGGGAAAGTGAGTCGTCGAACTGCTGGGGGTTGAGTGGGCGAAGCGTAGCGGCCCGGGCCCGCAGCAAGGCCAGCAAACTGTCGGCCCGGGAGCGGGCCGGGTTGGGTACCCGCCGCAGCCGCTGTACCTTAAATCCCTGGGATTCTACCTCGTTGGCCTGCACACTGCGCAGGAAGTGCGTAAGTGAGCCAATGTACGCCTGCTGGCGGTTGGCCTCCCAGCGGCGCTGCTCCTTCCGGGAGCGCGCCTTCATGGGCTCAAACACCGGGGAGCCGTAAAACGACATCCATTGCTCCCGAAAATTTAAGTGGAAATCGAGGCCATAGTATTTCACGCGGTAGCCCAAAGCCCGGTTTTCCACCGTCAGGTAGTCGCTACAAGTAGCCGTCAGCTCGTTACTGTCCAAGTCATAATCAACGCGCACAGCATCGGGGTTGCGGATGCGGCATTGGCGGGAAAACGAGGTGCCGCCCAAGAAAGTGCTGGCAAATTTCAGGTAGTCGTTGGGGTTGTTCGGGTGGGGGCGTACTACCACCTCGCGCAGCGCATTGGCCGAGGCTGGTAGCTGAAATGCTAGCTCCTGGGGTTGGGTGCCTACCGTTACTACCTGCCGCCGCAGCTGGTAGCCCACATAAGAAGCTACCACCTCATACGTGCCCGCCGGCACCCGCGCAAACGCAAACCGACCCGCGTCATCGGTGGTAGCACCCAGGGTGGTACTGGCCAGGAACACCGTGCCGAAGGGCAGCGGTTGCCGCGTCAGAGAGTCCAGTACCACACCACTCAGGCGGGCTTGTCCCCAGGCTGGTCCCGCCAGCAGCCCTAATAATCCTAACAAAAAGTACAGCCGTGTCAGCATAGAACCAGAAAAAAGACGAAAACAACCGAGTCGGCGGTTTCATCAAAGCAGTGGATAGATGGGCAATTGTCTGATTTCTGCCCGCTGTAGCCAACTTACTGCGTAAGCAAGCAGAATGTAGGGAAACCAAATGTTTATAATTACGATGTATTCGTAATACTACGAAATATTCGTAAAAAGGCAATGATGGCCCTGTTGATCAGGCTGGAATAGAAGCTGGGAACAGTTGCCCTGGCTGCATTATACCTCTGACGATGGGCACGCAACATTGCCAGCCCAGCCGCCCTCAGGCCTTGGTAGAAGTCTTCTTCGGAAACAGATATACCCCTCGGGCTGGTGGGGTGGAGAACAGCCTGCCTTGCCAGGCTGTACGGCCTGCCGATACGACCCTCTTCTAACTTGGCTATTATAGCCTGCGCAAGCAAATGCCATGTAGTAGGAAGAGTAGTCAACCCCGACAGCCCTGCCACAGTACAACAGCGCATCTACTCATACTCACACGGCCCCACCTTTTCCGGGTGCTTACCTTCGTGCCGCTTGTGCACACCACCCACCACCGAGTTTCCTTCCCTATGACTAACTCCCGACTTGAGCACGATTTCCTGGGCGAGCGTGAAATTCCCGCCGATGCATACTATGGTATCCAGACGCTACGGGCCCTGGAAAATTTCATTATTACCGGTATTCCGCTACGGGTTGAGCCGCTGTTTGTGCAGGCCCTGGCCTATGTAAAGAAAGCCGCAGCCCTGGCTAACCGTGACTTGGGCGTTCTGCAGCCGGAAATTGCCGATGCTATTGCCCAGGCCTGCGACCGGGTAGCAGCCGGCGAGTTTGATGGACAATTCCTCACCGATATGATTCAGGGCGGGGCAGGCACTTCCGTGAACATGAATGCCAACGAGGTAATTGCCAATGTAGCCCTGGAAATAATGGGCCATCAGAAAGGCGAATATCAGTTCTGCCACCCCAATAACCACGTCAACTGTTCCCAAAGTACCAATGATGCCTATCCCACGGCATTCCGGATTGCCCTCAGCAATAAGCTGGTAGGCTACAGTGGCGTGCTGGGTGAGTTGGCCGATGCCTTTGCAGCTAAAGGCGGCGAATTCCGGAACGTGCTGAAAATGGGCCGTACGCAGCTCCAGGATGCTGTACCCATGAGCATGGGCGACGAATTCCGGGCCTTTGCTACCAATCTGCGCGAGGAACTGCTGCGGATTGAGGATAGCCGCCGCCTGATCAGCGAAATCAACATGGGAGCAACTGCCATTGGTACGGGTGTAAATGCCCCCCATGGCTACGCCGACCTAGTGACCCGCTACCTGCGCGACATCACCGGCCTGGACCTGAGTTTGGCCGGCGACCTGATTGAGGCCACCTACGATACCGGGGCCTACGTGCAGCTTTCCGGGGTGCTAAAGCGCACGGCCGTGAAGCTTAGCAAAATCTGCAATGACCTGCGCCTCCTGTCTTCAGGGCCGCGCACGGGCTTGTTTGAGATTAATCTGCCGCCCTTGCAGCCCGGTTCCAGCATTATGCCCGGTAAGGTAAATCCGGTAGTGCCCGAAGTAGTCAATCAAACGGCTTTCTACGTTATTGGGGCCGACCTCACGGTGACTATGGCCGCCGAAGGTGGGCAACTGCAGCTGAACGTGATGGAGCCGGTAATCAGCTTCGCCCTGTTCACCAGCATCAGCTACATGACCAACGCCTGCCGGACCCTGCGCGAGAAGTGCGTGGTAGGCATCACCGCCAATAAAGAGCACGCGGAAAACATGGTGCGTAACAGCATCGGTATCGTCACCCAACTCAACCCAGTGCTGGGCTACGAAGCCTCTGCCGAAATTGCCAAGGAAGCCCTGAAAACTGGCAAATCCGTGTATGACATTGCCGTTACAGAGCGCCACCTCCTGACGCAAGCTAAATGGGACGAAATTTTCACCTTTGAAAATCTGATCCGCCCGGACTTTATTCAGTAGCGAAATGAGCTACAATAAAAAGGCCCCTGCTCAGTTGAGCAGGGGGCCTTTTTATTGTACCCAGAGCCGGGGTCGAACCGGCACATCTTTCGATATCGGTGTTTGAGACCGACGCGTCTACCGATTCCGCCATCTGGGCAAGTCAACCGTTTCTGTCGGTAGATCAGGAACGGGTGGCAAACTTAGCCAGAGATTCGCGAATGCGCAACAGGTAGCGCTTTTTTAGGTAATAAGTTCGCACTTGGGTTAGGGCTTGGGGACGGGCTTCATGGGGTAAACCATCGTACCCAGCCAGTACAGGCTCAATGCCGGATTCAAGCGTGTTACTCAGAATGTTAACCTCTTCGCTGAGGCGCTCCACCGCTGCAGAATCAGGCTCAAATTCCAACTCCATAAGCTGCTCATTGAGCTCCATAACTTCCATTAAAAAATCTGAAGGCAATTCTTGTTTTCCCTCCTCTAATAGGCCATGATGGCCCAAAATATAAGCCATGCGCTGGTCGGCATCAGACAAAATCCGGTAGGCATTGGTGTTGAGCGTGGCCAGATGAAGTATTTCCTGCTGCTTCTCTGGCGTGGCGGTAGCATGAAAATCGGGGTGGTACTCACGGCTCAGGGCGTAGTACTGGCGCTTTAGGGCCGCCACATCAGGGCGGAATGATTCCGGCAAACCGTAAAACTCGAAGTAATTGGGTGTGGGCATACAGAAGTGATAAACAGAACCCAATGCACCGCTGTAAATTCTAGAGTGCAGGGGCTGAGTGAGGTGGTAGAGTAGCGGGCTGTACGGAAAAAGCCAACGGAGGTCCAGCAAACAAGGCCTTCGTAGCAGGCCACACCTGCCCAAACAAGGCCGACTTTCGGTACGCATTCAGTTGATCTTCCGAGTCCCAATGGCTATGGGTGCAGTACACAGTTGGCTCATGAATATCCTGCCAAAGCTCTAGGAAACGACAGCCCGGCATGTTACGAATCTGGTTTTCCGACTGCTGAAAAAGCGCCAAGAACTCAGGTATGCGTTCCGGGTGAAACGTCATGCGCACGATACGGATCAGCATGAAAGAGCAAAAGTTAAAACTGACAGAGTGACACTAATTACTTAACATAATAAATATATAAACAAACAATCTGTGTTAATAGCACATTCAATAGGGTTTTGCCTTGTACTTATCGAGTAAGTATCAGCCCACAAACCGGACATCAACCTGGGAATCAAAGTGCAGGCCCAGCAGTTCAGAGGCATTGCCTTGGTTGATGCCGATGCAGAGCCGGTCTTGGCTGTTGAAGATGCACACGGCCTCCCCGGGCGCGGCAGCCTGAAAGTGCGGCACAATTTCACGCACGGTTTCGCGGGCGAAATGGATGGTGCAGGGCCGGTCACGGCCTACTACCTCCACGGCGGTGCGACTAATGTCGGTAACGAGGTTGCCGTAGTGGTCGACGTGCACCACGTGGCCGGTGATGCGGTTGTCTTGCAGGCGCATCTGCCGGTTTAGCAGCTGGTAGGTTTCGGTGGTAGCAGGGCCCAGGTCGGAGAGGGAGCCACCTTGGGCCAAGTGCACGGCGGCCGGAGCCAGCAAGTCGCGAGTAGGGGAGGCAGTGGCCGTTTGCCCCGCGCCCAGCACCACCAACTCGTCGGGCGTGCCGTCGCAGAGCAGAGGCAGTAGGCCATTGTCGGCGGATACAAAGTAGTGCCCCTGGAAACGGGCCGCGTGCCAGGCTGCTTTCGGCGAGCCAAGGTCATTCACCCCCACTAAGTGGACGGTGCCAGCCGAAAAATCCTGGTACACAGCTCCGAGTACGTGCACGGCGTGCGCAATATTGAAGGGCTCGATGCCGTGGGTTATATCCAGCACCGGTACCTGGGGGGCAAGTTGCAGAATCCGGGCCTTCACGGCTGCCACGTAATGGTCGCGGTAGCCAAAATCGGACAGAAACGTAATCAGGCCCATGACCGGAAATTGGGAGTTATTCGTACTATTGCTAAGCCCTCCTGGGGGCGGCAAAAGTAGACTTTTTGCCGCGAAACGGCAGCAGAAACGAACTGCTGATTTTTATTGTTATTGTTTTTATAGCGTCACGTCGGGTCTGTCCCGGACGCTTGTACTTTCCTTCCGCCCTTAAATTCCCTCAGTTTGGTCGAAAAAATCATCACTCTGGAAAACGTGTCTCTGGTTGAATTTCTGGGGCCCGATAACCAAAATATCCGGCAGCTGGCAGCTGCATTTCCGGGTAGCAAAATCATTTCCCGCGGCAACGAAATCAAGATTCAGGGCCAAACGGCCGTCATCAGCCGCATCAACGATATCCTGTCGGCACTGCTGGAGCACTACCACCAGTACGGGCAGATTACCGACAAAACAGTGAGCCAGTTTCTGTCATCAGCCGATGAAGACCTGGACGAGGCCCGCATGGCGGCCTCGCCGGACGTAATTCTGTTCGGGGCCAAGGGCGGTGTTATCAAAGCCAAAACGGCAAATCAGCAGCGGCTGGTAGATACGGTGCTCAAGCACGACTTGGTATTTGCGCTGGGGCCGGCCGGTACGGGCAAAACCTACATTTCGGTGGCCCTGGCCGTGCGGGCTCTTAAGAACAAGGAGGTTAAGAAAATCATCATTTCGCGGCCCGTAGTGGAGGCGGGGGAAAGCCTCGGTTTTCTGCCCGGTGATATGAAGGAGAAGGTAGACCCCTACCTGCGCCCGATTTACGACGCGTTGGAGGACATGCTGCCGCCCGAGAAATTCAAGTTCTACCTCGAAAACAAGACCATCGAAATTGCGCCGCTGGCCTATATGCGGGGCCGTACGCTCAACAATGCCTTTGTGCTCCTGGATGAAGCCCAGAACACCACACCTTCGCAGCTGAAGATGTTTTTGACCCGCATGGGCCCGAATGCCAAGGTGATGGTGAACGGGGACCGGAGCCAGATTGACCTGCCCACCAAGCAGAAATCGGGGCTGATTCAGGCCTTGGATATTCTGCAGGGCGTAAGCGGTATTGGGTTTGTGGAAATGACGGCCGAGGACGTGGTGCGCCACCGCCTGGTGAAGCAGATTGTGCAGGCCTACGACAAGTTTGATGTGCAGCAGCAGCAGGACCAGGCCAACCGCCCCGTGCGCGAGTACCGCCCCAGCTACCAGCGTCGCCAGGATGAAATTGCCCACCACGACCCCGGCAAGCACCCCGATGCCCGCCGCGAGGATGATGGCACGCAGCCGCTACCCGTGAATCAGGAGCAGTAGACTGGCAAGGTAGCTGAAGCCGCGCCCATGAAGCACTGGCGCTGGTTGTATGTAGAAATCAGAGAAAACGGCTGCCAGCAGGCAGCCGTTTTTGCATTGTAGGGTTGCTGACAGTGCGGTGTGTCTGCGCTGCTGTATTTTCGCCCTTGCCCTTTTGGCCGATTTAGGCATTGCCTCCCACACGCCACTTATACGTACCCATGACAACTGCGCACCGCATTACTACTGAACAGGACTTACTCGTGGCCTTGGCTATTCGCCGGACGGTGTTTGTATTGGGGCAAAACGTGCCTGCTGAGCTGGAAAACGACCATCACGATCAAACTGACGCAACACATTATCTGGCCGTAACTGGGGAGGGTACGCCCTGCGGAGCCGCCCGCTGGCGCACCACCGAAAACGGCGTGAAGCTGGAGCGCTTTGCCGTGCTGGCCGAGTACCGCAACCAGCAGGTGGGCGCGGCGTTACTGGCGGCCGTGCTGCGGGATGTGCAGGCGGTCCATCCCACGGCCGAGGTTTACCTCAATGCCCAGGTGGCCGCCGTGCGCTTTTATGAACGCCACGGCTTCGCGAAAAGCGGGGCGGCGTTCTGGGAAGCCGGTATTGAGCACTACAAGATGATCTGGCAGCGGCCCCGGTAAGCGGCCGGACTACTCCGTAGCCCGAAGCCCTGCGCCGGCAACCTGTCAACAGGATGCCGGCGCAGGGCTTTGTGATTCAGGACATTTTCTCCATTTTACCTGCCTGACTGCGGACGAGCTTATTCGTCGTTACTATAGCTGCTAATTCCAGGTGAGATTATGGAGATTAAATGGGCCTCCGCGGCGGCTGTTCGGCTGGTGCTGCCACTGATTCTGGGTATTCTGCTCTACCTGTACGCCGGGCAAATGCTGCCCGATCTGCGCTGGTGGGTGGCGGGTCTGGCCGCCTTGTACCTGATAGGGCAGCTGTGGGCGGCCCGCCAACCCACGCCGGGCGCTACCGATGCTGCGGGCCTATTGGCTGTATTGACACTAGGCGTAGCCGGCGCTGCACTCACCCAGCAGGCCACTGAGAGTCGCAATGCCAATCATTTATACCAGTTTGGCAACCGCGTGGAATACTACCGCGCCGTGGTAGACGACTATACGGTGGTACGGCCCGCTACCTACGCTACCACCGTGCGCGTGTCGGCGGTGCGGGTGGCGGGGCGCTGGCGGCCGGCGCTGGGCGGTATTCGGGTGTCTATTCCGCGTGAGGAAGGGCTGACGGCCCCGCACTACGGCGACGTATGGATAGTGCGGGGTACCCCCGCTCCCAGCAAAGCGCCCCTGAATCCCGGCGAGTTTGACTACCGCCGCTATTTGCAGTATCACCAGGTCTATCATCAGCAGTTCATTCACCCTGACCAATACCTGCAAGTAGCTACCCGGCCGCCGAGTTTGCTGCGGGCGGCGGCCATGCGGGCGGCGCGGGTGCTGGATGGCGTTTTCCGGCAGTACGTGCACGCTAAGCGGGAATATGCCCTGGCCTCGGCGCTGGTGTTGGGCATCAAAGATGAAGTAGATCAGGAAACCAAGCAGGCCTATGCCAACACGGGTACCACGCACATCATGGCCGTATCGGGGCTGCAGGTGGGGCTGCTGTTTGGGGCGGTAACGTGGCTGCTGGGGCGGGTGCCCGGCCGGCGCGGACCCTGGTTTCGGTTGGTAACGGCTTTACTGGGGCTGGGCGTTATCTGGAGCTACGCCTTCCTGACGGGGCTGTCGGCTTCGGTACTGCGGGCCGCCGTGATGTTCTCGTTCCTCATTGTGGGGCGCGCTACCAGTCGGCAAATATCCATGTACAACCTGCTGGCCGTAGCCGCCTTCTGCCTGCTCTGCTACGACCCGTACCTGCTTTGCGACGTGGGCTTTCAGCTGTCATTCCTGGCGGTGCTCAGCATTGTGTATCTGCAGCCGCGCATTGTAAGCTGGTGGAATCCGAAAGCCCAGTTCCTGAACAAGCAGCGGCCCTGGCAGTCCAAGCCCGTGCAGAAATCCTGGCAGTGGCTGGGGGTATTTCTGCAGTACGTGTGGTCGGCCACGGCGCTTTCCCTGGCCGCGCAGGTAGCCACGTTTCCGCTCGGACTGTACTATTTTCACCAGTTTCCGCTCAGCTTTCTGGCCTCCAACCTCATTGCCGTGCCTATTTCCAGCATAGCAGTGTACGTAGGCCTGGGGTTGCTGACGCTGAAAGGCGTGGTGACGTTGGTAGGCGTGGTTCTGCCGGGCGTGGCGCGGGTGCTGGATTACGGCCCCCAGAGTGTGGCCTACGTGTTTGAAATGTTAATCCGGTGGTTTAACCAGTACATCTTCTGGATTGGCCGCGTAATGCCGGGGGCGCTGATTTCCGGCATCCACGTTACCACGCTGCAGGTCTGGCTGATTGGGACTGTACTGCTGCTGTTGCTGGTGTTCTTCGCCCGCAAACAGCTAACCTGGCTGGCGCTGGCCTGCACGCTGGTGGGGGTATTTGCCGGTAGCCGGGTGTGGGCCGCCTACCAGCTGGCTCCTACCCAGGAGCTAATTATCTACAGTATTCCGCGCCGCTCAGTGGTGGGGTTCTGGCAGGGTGCAGCTGCCGAAATTGTAACGGTAGACTCTTTGCCGCTCACCGAAACTGAACGGACCTACCGCATTGTGCCCGGCAGCATCCGGCGGGACGCGCGGCGGGTAAGCTACCGACCCGGCTGGCAGGCCTGCCCGGTACCAGCCGTGGTGGCCGAGCCCGGCCTGACGCTGGCCGCTTGGCAGAACCGGAAACTGGCTTTTGTGAGTGGGCCGTTGAGCGCAGCCACCGCGCCGGTGCCCGGCCTCACGGCGGTAGTGCTGCGCCGCAACGCCCGCGTGCAGCCCGGGCAGCTGGCTGCCGTATTTGGTACCTCCGCGCCCGTAGTCTTCGATTCTTCCTGTAAAAGCTGGTACGTGCTGCGCCAGGATTCCTTGTTGCGCTCCGCCGGCTTCCGAACCCACGATGTAACGTTGCAAGGGGCATTCGTTGTGTCCTGGGGGCGGTAGGGAAGGCCGTTTCCAGAATTAGCCGAAACCGAAGCCCCCCTTTCACTAGTATATCCTGCGACTAGCAGCGTAGCATCAATTTTGCTACGTTTGGCTTTCGCGCGTTCCATCTGTATCAGCACACATCCATGCTTCGGTGATAAGCGCCGGGTGTCCGCTGGTTTTCATCCACCGTACTGCAACTCCCTGATCATGGAAGACATGCCCACTCAGGAACTGGAAGACCTGCGTTTCATTCGTTATGAAGCCCAAGACTCTATCGGCTATATCACCCTCAACCGTCCCGACAAGCGTAATGCCCTAAGCGCTGAAATGGTCACGGAATTGAAGCAGGCTTTTGAATTCGCCGAAGACGACGAAGCCTGCAAAGTAATTGTACTTCGGGCCGAGGGCGCCGTGTTTTGCGCCGGCGCCGACCTGGGCTATATTCAGGAGCTGCAAAGTTTTGGCTACACTGATAACTTAGCTGACTCCACCCATCTCATGCAGCTCTTCCATCAGATTTATACCCTCAAAAAGGTAGTAATCGGGGAGGTACAGGGCCATGCCCTGGCTGGGGGATGCGGCTTAGCTACCATCTGCGACTTTGCTTTTGCGGTGCCCGAAGCGAAATTCGGGTATACCGAAGTGAAAATCGGGTTTCTACCGGCTATTGTGAGCGTGTTTTTGCTGCGTAAAATAGGGGAGGCCCGCACCAAGCAGCTGCTGCTCACCGGCGACGCCATTTCGGCCCAGGCAGCCCTGGATTTTGGTCTGGTAAATTTCCTGGTGCCTCGCTCGGAGCTAGCCGCCAACGTGTACGCCTTTGCCCGCCGCCTGTGTGTCGAGAATTCGGGGCAAAGCATGGAAACTACCAAGGAAATGCTGGCCCGCATTCCGGAAATGCCTCTGGAGGACAGTCTGCGCTATGCCGCCCGCATGAATGCCGAGGCCAGGGGCTCCGATGACTGCCGCCGCGGTATCACAGCTTTTCTCAATAAGGAAAAGATAACCTGGGAAAATTAACGCTGCGTCATTAGCGCGGCGCTTCCGGCTGCTACTCGCGGCAGGGCGTAGAGTTCAGGGGGCTAGCACTACTGCTCCCGAATTCCATGCTCTGCCGCGAGTAGCAGCCGTTTCGCTGTTTCGCTTTCCACGGGAGTGAGTTGCAGGCATGCAGTGAATTATCGTACCTTTCTCCCTTACGCACGTTTTTTAAACTTCTCACTTTCGCGCTGGTTTGCCTCTTATGACGACACTGGCAGCCGTAGCCGTAACCACGGCTACTTTTCTGGGAATGGAGTTTGTAGCCTGGTTTATGCACCGGTTTGTGCTGCATGGCCCCCTGTGGTTTCTGCACCGCTCCCACCACGTGCGCCACCCGCACGCGTTTGAGCGCAACGACTTCTTCTTCCTGTTTTACGGGTCCCTTTCTATGCTGCTGATCATGTATGGCTCGGCAGCAAAGGACTTCCGGTTTTGGATGGGAGTGGGCATTGCCAGCTACGGTACCCTGTACTTTTTTGTGCACGATGTGCTGATTCATGGCCGGCTGCGGTTCTGGCGCAAGTCGCGCAATGCGTATTTGCGGGCTTTGAACATGGCTCACAAAATTCATCATAAAACCACTGGCCGTGATGGCAGCGAAGAGTTTGGCCTGCTGTGGGTGTCGCCGAAGTATTACCAATTGGCGCTGCGGCGGCCGGCTCCTACGCGGGTGCTGCGAGGGAAGAGCACGCAGCCAGAGTATCAGCAGGATAAGCAGGGTTAGCATTGTGGGACACTTTTCTATCAGCGACTTGGAACAGCTTTCGGGCATCAAGGCGCACACTATTCGAGTATGGGAGCAGCGCTACGGTATTCTACGGCCCGTGCGCACCGCCACCAACATCCGTACCTACTGCGACGACGACCTGCGCCGTCTGCTGAACGTGGCTACTCTGTGCGGGCGGGGCTACCGCATTTCGCAGGTAGCTAAACTCTCGGAGCAGGAGTTGTGCAGCGCCGTTATTTCCTGCGACGACGCGGCTCACGCCGACCGGTACTGCCACCAGGTGAATGGCTTGCTGGCAGCCATGCTGGAAATGAACGAGTGCCACCTTACTGCCATCATGAACCAGGTGGTAGAGCACTATGGTTTTGAGCAGGCCGTACTGCGCGTGGTGTATCCGTTTCTGCAGCGCATAGGAGTGATGTGGCAGGCCGGTACCGTAAATCCGGCCCAGGAGCACTTGGTAACGCACCTGATCCGGCAGAAACTCATGGCCGCCACCGATGCGCTGCCGCCCGTGCAGCCGGCCTCATCCCGCCGCTGGGTACTGTTCCTGCCGGAGCGTGAGATGCACGAGCTGGCCCTGTTGTTCATGAACTACGTGCTCCGCAGCCGGGGCCACCACGTGCTCTACCTGGGCCAAAACCTGCCAATAGCAGAAATAGAAAAGGTGTGCAGTACGTATCAACCGTATGCAGCAGTAACCGTACTGACGGCCGTGCCGGAGCGCCACGAAGTGCAGGATTATGTGCAGCAGCTGAGCCAGTTGTGCCCGGATATTCGCCTGTTTCTGTATGGCCCGCTGGCCCAACTGGAGTTCGATTTGCCAGCCAATGCCTCCCGGTTAGCTCTCATCACCGATTTTATTCTGCTGGCTACTAGTCTGCCGACCTCCGAAGCCTGCGTGGCCCAACCGGAGTTAACAATAGCGTAACCAGTTACTACTAAACTCTG
Organism: Hymenobacter endophyticus; assembly: GCF_032464715.1. Classification (NCBI taxonomy): domain Bacteria; kingdom Pseudomonadati; phylum Bacteroidota; class Cytophagia; order Cytophagales; family Hymenobacteraceae; genus Hymenobacter; species Hymenobacter endophyticus. Next base: position 157,975 of record NZ_JAWDJT010000008.1, read on the forward strand.
CCCAGCCCCGGCCGTACTGCTAGCAAGTAGTTGGCCGGGGCTGAGTGCGTATGCCTGCTGCAGTAACTGGCTGCCAATAAGTTTGCCCTCAGGCAGTTGAGCTACAAACTGAGCAGGGGGCGTGCGAAATACGGGCATTAAAGAAAATAAATCCGTGTAGGTACGTACAACTATAAAATACCCGAGTATATTTGTTTAACTTTTTGCCACGAAAAGCTAAACAGCATGACCTCTCTGGAATTCACCGACCAAGTACAGAAGATTTCTTACTCCCTGAAGCCCGTGGCAATGAACCTGACGCGCGACGCAGACGATGCCAAGGACCTGGTGCAGGAAACCTTGCTCAAAGCCATGCTGAACAAAGACAAGTTCAAGGCGGGCACCAACTTGAAGGCGTGGTTGTACACCATCATGCGCAACACCTTCATCAACAATTACAACAAAATCACCAAGCGCAATAGCAATATTGACAGCACGGAGTACTTCCAGTACTTCAACACCAACGAAAACTACATTACGCACAACGGAGCTACCTCTGATTTCGTAGTAACGGATATCAACGAAGCCATTGCCGGCCTGTCGGCCGATTACCGGACTCCGTTTATGATGTACTACATCGGGTACAAGTACCTGGAAATTGCTGAGAAGCTGCAAATTCCAATTGGAACCGTGAAGAACCGTATTCACATCGCCCGCAAAGAGCTCAAGCAGGCGTTGAAGACATACGCCCCCGGCGTGTAGGGAATAGGGAGAGAGTACAGACCCGCCCCGGGCGTATCGCGGGCCGCAGACGACGTTTACCATCCCAGGTGACGTGGTTTGCGGCCCGTCTGTTTGTGCTACAGGCCAGGCCCGGGCATTTAAGAAGCTAAACAATTGGATGTGCCTGCCGGATTGTAGCTTGCACCCCACCTCATCTGACCTTTACCACTTGGCTGCTGCTTCCTCTACACACGTTCTGGTTATCGGGTCCGGTTTTGCCGGCCTGTCGGCCGCTACCTCCCTGGCCCAGAAGGGCTACCGCGTTACCGTTCTGGAGAAAAACGAAGGACCCGGCGGCCGGGCCCGCGTGTTCCGGGAGCAGGGTTTCACCTTCGATATGGGCCCCAGCTGGTACTGGATGCCCGATATTTTCGAGCAGTATTTCGCCCGCTTCGGTAAAAAAGTGGCTGACTACTACGAGCTGGTGCGGCTGGATCCTTCTTACCAGGTAATCTTCAAAGGGCCCGAGGCCGTGGATATTCCGGCGGCCATGAGCGAGTTGCGCCAGCTGTTTGAGCGGTACGAGCCCGGCAGCGGTGCCCGGCTGGATGAGTTTCTGCGGCAGGCGGCTTACAAATACAAGGTGGGCATCGGCAAATTCGTGCACATGCCCGGCCGCTCTTTGCTGGAGTTCATGGACCCCCGGCTGGCCCTGGACGCCGTGCGCCTGGATCTGTTGCAGAGCATGCACAAGCACGTGCGCAAGTTTTTCCGGGACTCGCGCCTGCTGGAACTGGTGGAATTCCCGATTCTGTTCCTCGGAGCTACTTCTGAAAACACGCCGGCCCTGTACTCGCTCATGAACTACGCCGACCTGGCGCTGGGCACCTGGTACCCCATGGGGGGCATGCACAAGATTGTGGAAGGCATGGTGCGCCTGGCTGAGGAGCAGGGCGTACGGCTGGAGTATAACCAAGAGGTGCAGCAAATTGTGGTGGAAAACGGCCGCGCCACCGGCGTGCAAACTGCCCAGGGCTTCCGCCCCGCCGATATAGTAGTAGCCGGCGCCGACTACCACCACGCTGAGCAGCACCTGTTGGCCCCCGAGTGGCGCACGTACGACGAGAATTACTGGGACTCACGCACGATGGCTCCGTCGTCGTTGCTGTTTTACCTGGGCGTGAACAAGCGCCTGCCCAACCTGCGCCACCATAACCTGTTCTTCGACGAAGATTTCAGCCTGCACGCTCAGGAAATCTATGAGGACCCGAGGTGGCCCAGCCGGCCGCTGTTCTACGTTTCGGCCCCCAGCCAGACGGACGCCAGTGTGGCCCCGGAAGGCTGCGAGAATATTTTCCTGCTGATTCCGGTGGCCCCCAACCTACCCGACCCCGAGGAAACCCGGGAGTATTACTATAACCTGCTCATGGACCGGCTGGAAAAGCACTGCGGTACCAGCATCCGCGACGCGGTGGTGTACAAGCGCAGCTACGCCCACCAGGATTTCATGCAGGACTACCACAGCTACAAGGGTAATGCCTACGGTCTGGCTAACACCCTGCGCCAAACCGCCATCCTGAAACCCTCGCTCAAAAGCAAAAAGGTGCGGAATCTGTATTTTACGGGCCAGCTTACCGTGCCAGGACCCGGCGTGCCGCCCTCGCTCATTTCGGGTCAGGTAGTGGCGGCCGAAGTGGAAAAGGAGAATCAGTAACTCAGCAGAATGGACCACGTTGCCTTATTTACTGATACCAGCCGGGCCTGTGCCAAGCTGATAACCAAGCGCTACAGCACGTCTTTCACGCTGGGTATCCGCACGCTGGATCAGCGTTTTCACTTGCCGGTGTACTCCGTGTATGGGTTTGTGCGCTGGGCCGACGAAATTGTTGACACCTTCCACGACCACGACAAAGCCGCTCTGTTTGCTGATTTTAAACGGCAGACCTACGAGGCCCTGGAAATCGGCCTGAGCCTGAACCCCGTGCTGCACGCGTTTCAGGACGTAGTGCGCCGCTACGGCATCGACCGGGAATTTATCGACGCCTTCCTGTTCAGCATGGAAATGGACCTGGACGACCGAAGCTACAACCAGTCGTTATACGAGCAGTACATCTACGGCTCAGCCGAGGTGGTAGGGCTCATGTGCCTGCGGATTTTCTGCGAGGGCGACACTGCCTTATTCGACCACCTGCGGGAGCCGGCCCGGCGGCTGGGCTCGGCGTTTCAGAAGGTGAACTTCCTGCGCGACGTCCGTTCTGATTTTGAGGAGCGGGGCCGGGTATATTTTCCTGGGGTGCAGTATGAGCGGTTCACGGATGAGGTAAAGCGCAGCATTGAGGCCGATATCCGGGCCGATTTTGAGGCGGGCTATGCTGGTATTGTGCAGCTACCCAAAGCGGCCCGGTTGGGCGTGTACCTGGCTTACGTATACTACCTCAAGCTTTTTCATAAAATCCGCCAGCTGCCGGCCGCTACCATTCTGGGGGAGCGGGTGCGCGTGCCCAACAATACCAAGCTGCTGCTGCTGCTGGGGTCTTACTTCCGCTACCGGCTGGCGCGGGTGTAGCTGGTATCAGCCATTGGCAAGTAAATTGCCGTAGGAAGAAGAAATCAGGCGTGCTACCAAATAGCCCCGTTACTTTGTGCTCTTCTACCAACCCCGTTGCGCGTGAAGCTGACCCGATTTCTGTTTCTTTTCCTGTCCCTGACGTTTACCACCCTCGTGTCAACCGAAGCAAATCCTTACGCCGTGCACCAGCTGCGCCGCCACTACCAGCAGGCCGCCACCAGTAAAGAGGCCGGCGAGAAATTTCATAAGCTCATGGCTGCCTACGATAAGCAGGACGCTGTGGTACTAGCCTACAAAGCCGCGGCCGAGGCCATTCGGGCCCGTGATGCTTCCATGTTCAACAAGCTCACCTACGTGCAGCAAGCCGGCAAGCTATTCGACCAAGCCGTGAAGCTGGACAACGACAATGCCGAAATCCGGTTTCTGCGGCTGAGCGTGGAAAGTAACCTGCCATCCTTTTTAGGGATGAGCCCGCACGTAGAAGAAGACCGGCAGTTTTTAGTGAGCACCCTGCTGAAACACCCCAAATCCGGCCTCGATGCGGAATCCTTCGGGCTGGTGCGCAACTTCATGGTAGAACGGGGCCATGTGTCGGAGGAAGAGGCCCAAAAGCTGGCGGCCCTCTGATTTTTACCAGCTCTGCACGTAAAAGGCCCCGCTTTTCAGCCGGAAAAGCGGGGCCTCGGTATATCCTGGCCAGGTAGTTGTTCGTTGTAGGGCCGGGCCATTCGTGTGCTGATTGGTATTCCGGCCCGCTCTCATATTTGCTGTTCTATGAAGAAACTACTGCTCCTGACCGCCGCCCTTGCCAGCTCACTTGCCGCCGCCGCGCAACAAACGCAGTTGAAAGGCAAAGTGCTGGATGAGCAAGGGCAGCCCGTCCCCTACGCCAACGTGGGTGTACCGGGCGCCGAGCCTGGCACCGCTACCAATGAGGCTGGGGAATTTAGTTTGCGCGTAACGAAATTGCCGCAGAAGCTGGCAGTAGTAAGCTTAGGGTATGCCCCCACAGTGCTGAGCGTGACCTCCGGGGCGCCGGTTACGATTACGCTCAAAGCCAGCACTGTGGCTTTGCCCGAGGTGAAAGTGCGCAACCCCGATCAGCTGGCCGCCGAGCTAGTGAAGCGGGCCTACGCCAAACTGGCCCGGCACCAGAAAGAAGAGGAGTTCGGCCAGGCTTTTTACCGGCAGAAGCAGCGCCACAACGGCCGCTACACCGAGTTTCTGGATGCCTTTTATGATGTTCGGTTCGATGGGCAGGGCATCAATGGCTGGCAGCTGCAACAGGCCCGCTACGGTTCCGCCGCTGAGGATACGGGCGTGGACATGAGCAACTTTTCCGCCGCCCTGCGGCTGATTCCCGTGTTCGACCCCAAGCCCAGCCGGCGTACGGTATCGGTGCCGTTGAGCCCGGGTAGCACCGAGTTTTTTACGTTTCAGCTACGGGAGGTACTGGAAAACAAAGGCCAGGAAACTGCCGTCATCGAGTTTAGCAAACGCCCCGGGGTAGACCGGTTTGTGCCGGAAGGAACCCTGTACATTGATTTCAATACGGCCGCGCTCCGCCGGGTAGATGCCCAGATTCCGATTGAGCACCTAATGGCTATGCAGCTGCGGCAAGGCACTACCCTGGATGGACAAACCATGCAGCTGACCGTGGATTTCGCTCCGCACCGCGACTCGCTAAGCCGTCTGCAGTCCATCAGGGCCGAGCAGCAGGTAGTATTGCGCTACCGGGGGCAGACCGATACCACCACCATCAACGGGAACCTGTTCTTTTACCGCTACACTGCCCAGCCCGCCGGCAAAGGCTACAAAACCACCGGAGTTGGCTACAACGACCTCAAGCAGGCCAGCAAAAAAGCCTATGATCCGGCCTTTTGGCGCAACCAGGAAGTGTTGCGGGCATCACCGGCCGAGGAGCGGGTAATCCGGGACTTGGAAAAGCGGAAAGCCTTCGGGGCGTTTTAAGGCGGAGCGAAAACTAAACCACTGCGGAGTTTCGCGGTTTGTGTTCTATCTTCCACCCAATGAGCGCAACATTATGCGGTCCGCCGCTGTTAGTCCGCTAGCTATGCCGTACCACCTGAGCGTCCGTATCGACCCCAATTCCGGCTTTTGCTTCGGCGTTATCTATGCCATTCAAATGGCCGAAGACCTGCTGGATGAGCAGGGGTATTTGTATTGCCTCGGCGACATTGTGCATAATGATGAGGAAGTGGAGCGCCTGCAGCGGCGAGGACTTCGCATTATTGATTATGACCAGTTGGCCAAGCTACGGGAAGAGGCCGTCCTGATTCGGGCGCACGGGGAGCCACCCAGCACCTACCAGATGGCCCTGGAAAACAACCTCACCCTGATAGATGCCTCGTGCCCGGTAGTACTCAAGCTGCAGAACCGCATCAAGAGCAGCTTTGACCGGAGCGAGAAGATATTTATCTACGGCAAACATGGGCACGCCGAAGTGCGCGGGTTGCTGGGCCAGACCAGTGGGCAAGCCGTGGTGTTTGAGAACTTGGAGGAGCTGCTACAACACGAGCTGCCCCAAAACATCACCCTCTACAGCCAAACTACCAAAAGCACCGATTCTTTTTATCGGGTGAAAGAAAACCTGGAGGAGCGGGGTTACCAGGTAAATGCCAACGACACCATCTGCCGGCAGGTAAGCAACCGTGACAAGGACCTGCGGCGTTTTGCGGCGCAGTTTGATCAGGTTGTATTTGTGTCGGGTACGAAAAGCTCCAACGGCAAGGTACTGTACCAGGTGTGCCGGGATACGAACCCCGCCACGCACTTTATTTCCAAAGCCGAAGAGCTGTGCCCGTCGTGGTTTCAGCCGGGGCAGTCGGTGGGTATTTGTGGGGCCACTAGTACGCCCATGTGGCAAATGGAGCAGGTGCGCGATATGCTACTTGCCTTTTAGCCCAATTCCGAGTCATATGTCAGTTGCTGCTCCTACCACTGCTACTGCTAGCCGGCCTACGCGGGTGCAGCCTAGGCCGCTGGGGTGGCGTGGGGTGGTAGCCGCTGGTCTTATTATAGCTACCTGGGCTGGGCTGCTGGTATTTCTGCTGGGGTATTATGAGCCCAACTGGCGAAGCCCCTGGCCGTATCTGCTGGCTCTGGTGCAAACTCACTTGTACACGGGGCTGTTCATCACCGCCCACGATGCCATGCACGGGGTGGTAAGTTCCCGCAAGCGCCTCAACAACCTCATCGGTACGCTTACGGCCGGGCTGTTTGCCTTCAACTGGTTTCCCCGGATGCTGCCCAAGCACCACGCGCACCACCGCCATGTGGCTACCGAAGACGACCCCGACTTTCATGATGGTCAGCATGCCAGCTTTCTGTTCTGGTTTGCGCGCTTCGCTTGGAACTACGTAACCGTTGTGCAGGTAGTGCTAATGGCTGTGACCTACAACGTGCTCAAGTACTTCTTTCCGGCGGCCAACGTCATTGCCTTCTGGATGGTACCGGCCGTGCTGGCTACTCTGCAGCTGTTCTATTTCGGTACCTACCTGCCGCATCGGGGTGAGCACGCCCCCGAAAACCCGCACAAGTCGCGGAGCCAGCTGCGCCACCACGTTTGGGCATTCATCAGCTGCTACTTTTTTGGGTACCACTACGAGCACCACGACCAGCCCTACCTGCCGTGGTGGCGACTCTGGCGGGCTAAAGAAGCTGCCTAAGTAGGAAAAATCGGAACTCATGTTTTGGCTCCCAACAGCCACCAATTTAATGTTGGCGCCGAATGAGGGAACGGTTCACGATGCGCTCCGTTACCCGTTCCCGATACGTCTGGCCCAGGGGCAGGGCATGGCCGCTCACTTTCACTTCTAAGTTGCTTACTGAATCGATGCGGGCCGCATTGACTAAGTAGGAGCGGTGCGTGCGCACGAACATACCGGGCGGCAGCTGCTCCTCCAGGTTTTTCAGGTTTACCAACGTCAGGTGGGTACGGCCGTCGGAGGTGTTGATTTTGGTGAAGTCCTTCAGTGCCTCAATGTAGAGCACCTCCCGGTAGTGCAGGCGCACAAACTGGGCGTCAGTGCGGATAAAAAAGGAACCCCAACCCGTGAGCGTATCATTCTGAGCATCGGCGGCGGAAGTACTTACGCGCAGAATACCAGCTACTTTGTTTACTGCCTTCAGAAAGCGGTCCAGGGAAATGGGCTTTAGCAGGAAGTCGATAACATCCAGGTTGAACCCCTCCATAGCGTACTGCGGATAGGCCGTCATCAGGATTACCAGCGGGGGCTGGTGTAGAGACCGAACCAAGTCAATGCCGCTCAGATGGGGCATGGTAACATCCGAAAAAAGCACTTGTACCGGGTTTTCCAGTAGGTAGCGGTGCGCGCTAAGCGGATCAGTAAAAGCGGCCTTAACATCCAGGATATCCGTCATGGCCACGTACGCCTGTAGTAGGTCCAACACGAGCGGATCATCATCGAGAAGCAGGCACGAAATCTTCATGTAGAAGCACTAATTGGGTAGGTGTGTGGTGAATATAGATATATAAAATCGAATCGTCTTATTTATTATTGAAAGAAAACAATTTTCAACAGGTCAGAATGGGACTCTGGTCTACTTTTGAGCCTGCTTGCTATACTTTACCGCTGATAATCAAAGCGTTCCTAGTAGTTTCTGCCGTAGATACCCTGTCTGTGCTTGCTGCAGTTTCTTGTTGCTGGCCCCTGTTCTGATGCCTACTCAACCTTACGCACCTATTTATATTATGACACCTGCTTCTCCTACCATCGGTGCCCCTCCGGGTACTGCACCCGTAATTCTGGGCGTTTCACTTACCATTTCCACGCATGAGGGCCTTCGGCGCTCCTTGCGTTCCGCGTTTGGACTAAGCACCCGGGCTATAAACCTGCGCATCGACCCCGGAATGGACTTGATTTTTCTCTGTGAAACAACGTTGCCAAGCTCGTTGCCCTGCCTGGCTTCACTCACGCATCCGGGCGTAACGGCCGTTACACTACGGGCCGCCACCCTAGACTGGACTCCTGATCCGGAGCATGGTATTGGACGGGGCACGCCCACACTGGGGGCACTGGAAAGTGGCAGCTGCTTTTTAACAGCCAACAGCCGCAAAATCCCGATTGCCACATTTTGTCAACGCAACATTCAGCCTACTCACATTGAAATGGAACTGCTAGGCCAGCCTAACCTGCTGGAGTTTTTGCGCTCTGAATGGTTTACGCTGGAAATATCGGGCACCAACCGCCGCCGCCTAAACCGGCCGCTGGCTTTTGCCGCCAACTTGCAGTTTGAGGTGCGGATGCTGGGTAGCATGGCTGCTTAACTCACCTTCCAACAAAAAAGCCTCCCACTGGTTGGGAGGCTTTTTTGTGATGTTAGTGGGTGCTATTGGTCTTTTTGCAGCAGTCGGGTAGCCGGTCGTACGCCCGGGCTTCAGCCGTTTGGTCGCCGGCATCATAGCCGGTTTTCTGCACGGCGGTGCGTAGGGCGGCCGGGGTGGTTTTGTCGGGGCGGTAGGTTACCGTGAGAATTTTGCTGGGTACATCCAAGGTAGCGGCCTGCACCCCTTTTTCGTAGGCCAACGACTTTTCGAGGCGGGCTTTGCACATGTCGCATACGGCGGACGTTTTTAGCTGTAGCGTTTCGGTGCCGTTGCCCTTCGCCTTCGGAGTTGTTTGCTGGGCAAAGGAGGCGGAAGAAAACAGGAGCGTGCAGGCGAGCAGGAAAGACGAGAAGAGTTTCATGTTGAGCAAAAGGGTTATTCAGTAATGAAAATGCGGGCAAAATAATTGCACCCAGGTAGTTATTGAAGCGTAAAGCGCAGGCCGGCGTACGTCATGCGGCCATATACCGGCCCCCAGATCATGGCCGCGTCAAAATTCGGGCCGAAAGGCGCATAGGCACCTTCAATGGGGTTAGGCTGGCGGTAGTTGGTCAGGTTCTCGACGCCGGCGTATACCTCAAACCGCTTGAAGGCGCGAGTGAGCTGGGTATTAAGCAGGGCGTAGCGCGGGGCATACATCAGGCCGGATTCGGCGCCGTGCTGGTGGCCGCTGCCGGGCGCGTGGGCCAGGGGGCGGCGCCCGAAGCCCTGTACCGTAACGTCTGCCCGCCATTTATCAAAAGCCGTAGCGTACCCCAGATTCAGAAATAACCGGTGCCGGGGCGTGAGCACCCGGGGCAGTAGCTCGCCGATGTAAGTGGTCTGCACATCCAGGTATTTGTAGGCCGCTTTGGCTTGCAAGCCCTTCACCGGCTCCACCTGCACCTCCGTCTGGAAGCTGCGGGAAAAGCTGCGTCCTCCGGCCTCTAGGTTACCAATAAGCAGGTAAGAGGCTACGGAGTAGGGGTCAGCCACCACTTGGTTCTGGAACTCGGTGTGGTAGTAGTCGGTGATGAAGGTGCCGGGCCGGCCGAAGGCGTTGAAGTATTGGGTGAACGAGCCGCCCACGTTCCAAGCCGTTTCGGGCCGCAGGTTGGGGCTGATGACGAAGTCGCGGGAGCTGACCAGCATGCCGGCGTTTTCGGCAATGGGGTTGGCCGTGCGCTGACCCCGGCCGGCAGCCAGGCGCAGCACCGTGTTCTTGGCCGGGTCGTACTTCACGTTGAGGCGGGGCGTCAGAAACCAGCCGTAGAGGTTGTGGTAATCCAGGCGCAGGCCAGTTACCACCGTCAGGTTGCGGGCGTTCTGGTAGGTGTACTCGGCAAAGGCGCCGGGCACCTGCTCCAGGCGGTTGCGGTGCTCCCGGGCATAGCGCTCCGCCGGCGTCTCGGTGGCGTAAGTGAAGCCGGTGCGGAATACTTCCCGGAAATCATCGTGCAAAAAACTCAGGCCGGCCCGGTAGGTGTGGGCCGTGGTACCAATGATGCTCTGGAACAGCAGCGTGGCCAGGCCCGTGGTCTGGGTGCCGTCGTAGGTGCGCGGGCCGTAGCGGGAGGTAAAGTCGTGGCTGGTGCCGCTCAGCAGCAGGCCTAGGCTCTGGTAGGGCCGGCCGGGCCAGGTGTAGCTGGTTTTGGCGTAGCCGGTGTATCGGTCGGTTTCCTGGGTGGTGCCGTAGAACGCGCCCGGCTGTGCCTGGCCTTCCCGGTAGCCCAGCTGCCCGCCCTGGCGGGTTTCGCGCAAAGCCCCCAGGCCCACTTCCGTCACCAGCCCCTTGCCCGACATGTACTTCCACTTGTTAAAGAGGTTGAACTGCGTGGCCAGCGGTAAATCCAGGAAGGTGTCGTTGTTACGGTCGACGCGGCGGCCCAGGTGGTCGGTGTGCAGCAGCAGGGCCGTACTTACCTTCTTGCTCACGCGGGTGGCCAGGTTCAGGTTCACGTCGAACTTGCCCAGGTCGTTGCCATAAGCGTTGAACAGCAGCCGGTCGGTTTTGTCGGGTTCTTTGAGGCGCACGTTTACCTGGCCGGCAATGCTTTCGTAGCCATTCACCACCGAGCCCATACCCTTGATGATGTCGATGCTCTCAATCCAGGGCCCCGCCAGGTAGCCCAGCCGGTAAGGAGTAGAGAGGCCCCGCAGCGCCGGTAGGTTATCAATGGTGAGCAGGGAATAGGCTCCATCCAGCCCCAGCAGCTGAATCTGCTTAGCCCCCGACACGGCATCAGTGGTCGAAACTTCCACCGAGGCGTTGGTTTCGAAGCTCTCGGCCAGATTACAGCAGGCCGATTTGGTCAGGTCGCGGCTGGTGATAACCTGGGTGTTGGTGGGCGTGAGGCCCGAGTAAGAAGGGGCGCGGCCTTCTACTTTTACCTCGCCCAGCTCCTGAGAGCGGCGCAGGCTCACGCGCAGGTAGCCGCCGCTGGCCTGTACGGTATCGGCCTGGTACCCCAAAAAGTTGATGATCAGGCGAGTATCGGGGCTGGCGGGCCGCACTAGCGAGAAAGAACCCTGGGTATCGGTGGTGGCCGCCTCAGTTGGGGCGCTCAGCCAGCGCACTACCGCGCCGGGCACCGGCGTATTGGTGGTGCCATCCAGCACCTGCCCGCGCACGGGTGCCACCGAGGCGTCGGGCGTTTGGGCTATAACCGGCAGGGTGCTGCCCAGCACCAAGCCCGTAGCGGCAGCCAGCCGGCCGGGTCTTGAAAGAAAACTCATGATAATTACGTAGTTAGCGTTTCTGATGACCGATGCCTCACCGGCACGGGCCTTTGTTCTCTCCCGGTGAGGAGAAGCGCAGAAAACGCTAGACTACCAGCACGCCCACGAACGTGAGCAGCTGCCGCCCGGCTCGGGGTGGGGGCGAGGAGTCGGCGGCGTGCCAGCCCTGGGGGCCAGCTATCCAGATAAAAGCCGGTACCGCCGCCCACATAGCCGGGGCGGGCCACTCCGGTACAATTGCCGGGGCGGGTACTTTCAGCCAGGCTAACTCCGCTGAAGGTGCATCCAGCTTGTGAAAATGGGCCCCAAACTCGCAGCAGGACGCCGTGAGCTTTGTCGGGCCTGCCTGCTCCAGGTTGTGCTGCCGGGCCTGCACCGGCGGGCAGCCGTGGCGCGCCGGGCTGAATACTACCGCCGCTGAGCGGTGGCCGCTTTGCCTACACGTATGCTGCTGCACCGTGAGCCCCACCGAAGAGGTGAGGACCAGCAGAGCCAGCCAGCAGCTAAAGAGCCTGTGTAGCAAAGGGCGTTTCATATTCGAAGGCAAAGATACAAGCTAAGCCCTAGAGTATAGCCTGCTAAATTTGAGTACGCAGTGTATGAAATTGCGGACCTTTGCCCAAGCGTTGCCGGCTGGTTAGTACTCTAATACGACGTGCTGGTGGTAGCTGTCATCTTGGCACTGTTGGTTGGCGGCAGGCTACGGGAGTGGTTGAAAAATGCTTTTGAAGCGAGTAGGCGGGGTTTTTGGTGGTGGTAGAAAATGGTAAATAGTGGTGGGCTTTTCCGATGGGTTGCGTACTTTTGCTATACCCCGTTTCTATGCCCGCTCACTTCCCTCCCCATGACCCAGCTGCTCTCCGGCGAATACGAGTGCAAGCTCGACCCCAAAGGTCGGCTGGTGCTGCCGGCCAAGGTGAAGGGCAACCTGCCCGAGGCCTCGGGTAACCAGCTGGTGCTGGTGCGCGGGTTTGAGCCCTGCCTGGTGTTGTACCCCCGGGCCGCCTGGCGTATAATTCACGAGAAGGTGATGGCGCTGGATGAGTTTAACGAGGAGTACCGGCAGTTTCAGCGCAACTTCTTCCGGGGCATGACGGAGGTAGAGCTGGATAGCATTGGCCGGTTTATGCTGCCGGGCACCATGCGCCGCTACGCCGGTATCGAGAAGGAGGCCATTATAGTAGGCCTGGGTAACCGCTGCGAAATCTGGGACCCCACGCGCTACGACGACTTCCTCATTAAAGACCAGCCGACTTTCTCCAAGCTGGCCCAGAAATTCCTGACCCTTGACCCCACCGCCGCCAACCCGCTGGCGGCTTAACCTATTGCCTTGGACCACTACCAGAACGATACCGACTACCACCGCCCGGTAATGCTGCAACAGTGCCTGGAGGCGCTGGATTTGCAGCCCGGCGGCCGTTACGTAGACGTCACGTTCGGGGGCGGCGGGCACTCGGCCCGGATTCTGGAGCGCCTTGACAAGACCGGGCACCTGTACAGCTTCGACCAGGATGCGGATGCCGAGCAGGAAGCCGCCAAGCTGGCCCGCCCGGAGTTTACCTTCATCCGCAGCAACTTCCGCCACCTGCACCAGGAGCTGCAACGGGCCGGGGCCCTGCCCGTGGATGGGCTGCTGGCCGATCTGGGCGTGTCGTCGCACCAGTTTGATACGCCGGAGCGGGGCTTCAGCACCCGTTTCGAAGGGCCTTTGGATATGCGCATGAATTCTGAGGGCGAGGAAACCTCAGCCGCCGACATCATCAACGACTATTCCGAAGCCGAGCTGCACCGTATTTTCGGGATGTATGGGGAGGTAACCAACGCCCGCACGCTGGCCGCCACGGTGGCCGCCGCCCGGCGGGGGCAGAGCCTCACCACCATCGGGGCCCTGAAAAAGGCCATTGCCCCCGTGATGCCCCGGGGCAAGGAAAATAAGTACCTGGCCCAGGTGTTCCAGGCGTTGCGCATTGAGGCCAACGACGAAATGGCTGCCCTGCGCGAAATGCTGGAGCAAACCGCCCAGGTACTGCGCCCCGGCGGCCGGCTGGTGGTCATGAGCTACCACTCCCTGGAAGACCGGCTGGTGAAGAACTTTTTGGCCAAAGGCAAATTTTACGGCGAAGTGGAGAAGGATTTGTTTGGGCGCACCAACCTGCCCTTCGAGGTGCTCACCCGCAAGCCCGTGGAAGCCTCCCCCGAGGAAACCGCCCTAAACAGCCGTGCCCGGAGTGCAAAGCTGCGCGTCGCAATTAAGAATTAAGAAATGGCGTGGCTTTCGGTAAAGAAACGAGGTGTGTTTTGGCTTTTCCGGAAGGGAAGCAAGGCGGTAAGTCCGATTGAAACGGTCAATTTTTAATTCGTAATTCTCAATTTTTAATTCCTGAAATGGCCACCAATACCATCCGTCCTGCTGAACAGCCCCGCGCCAACCGGCCCCGCGTGCTGGCTCCTGAGCCGGTGGTAGTGGCCGAGCCCCAGCCCGCGCCCGCCCCGGCGCCCCGGGCCCCCAAGCCCCCGCGCCCGCCGCGCCCCGCCGCCGAAAAAGGCAGTTCCTGGAGCGTATTTACCCTGCTGGAGCGCGTTACGCGGGTGGATGGCCTGTTCCGGGAAGGGCTGCCGGTGCGCTACCTGCCCAAGCTGCTGTTTATCATGTTTCTGACCTTGGTGTACATCGGCAACACGCACTATGCCACCCGCATGAACCGCAGCATCCAGAAGCTGAAGGTGGAATCGGAGGACTTGCGGGCCGACTACACTACCCTCAAATCAGACTATATGGAGGCCAGCAAGCAAAGTGAGGTGGCCCGCAAAGTAGCTCCCTACGGGCTGGTGGAAAGCTCCTCGCCGCCCTTCCGCATTGCCGTGCCCGCCGGCCACCTCGATGAGGCCGAGCTGGACATGCTGCCCGTGCTTACTGCCGACTCGGTGGCGGCCCTGGTGGCCCGGGCCAAAGCTGACTCCCTGCGCCGCGTAGCCGGGCCCGCTGTGGGCGACACCGTAGAAATTGGGGCCCCGCCCGTGCCCATCGGCACCGATGCCGTGGGCGAGCATACCACTGATTCACCTTCTTCCAATCGTTCCGCTACGACCCGCCGCAATGAAAGGAAACGTTAAAAAGAGCATCGTTACCCGCGTCCGGCTGGCTTTTCTGGGCGTGTGCCTGTTTTCCTGCGCCGTAGTGTGGCGCATTACGCACGTGCAGTTCACCGAAGGGGCCAAATGGAGCGCCCTAGAGCAGGAGCGCCGCATTGTGTACCAGCCGGTATTCGCCACCCGCGGCAACATCTACTCCGATAACGAGAGCATCATGGCTACCTCATTGCCCTTCTACCGGGTGGCCTGGGACCCCAGCGTGGTCAGTGATGAGCTGTTCAACCAAAAGGACGACTCTTTGGCGCTGATGCTGTCCCGCTTTTTCGGGGACCGGACGCCGCTGGACTACCTTTCGCGCCTCAACAAAGCCAAGCGTAACAAGTCGCGCTACCTGCGCCTGAACTCCCGGCAAATCAACTTTCAGGAGAAAAAGGAGCTGGCGAAGTGGCCCATTTTCCGGGAAGGCAAAAACCGGGGCGGGGTGATATTTGAGAAGGTGGATAAGCGCTTCCGGCCCTTCGGCGGGCTGGCCCAGCGCACCATTGGCTTCATCAACGAAGACAAGAACGGGGCGGGCCTGGAATTTACCTTCAACAAGCACCTGGCCGGCAAGGATGGGGAAGCCCTGTTCGAGCGCCTGCCCGGCGGCAACAAGCCCATTTACGATGGCACCGAGGTGAAGCCCCAGCCCGGCTACGACGTGAAAACGACCCTCGACATCAACCTCCAGGACGTGGCCGAAAATGCCCTGTACAAGTCCCTGGTGGAGAATAACGCTCAGTACGGCACCGTGATTCTGATGGAGGTAAAAACCGGCGAAATCAAGGCCGTGGCCAACCTGGGCAAGGTGGCCGAGGGCGTGTACCGCGAGGATTACAACTACGCCATTGCCGACCAGGGCCGCACCGAGCCGGGCTCCACCTTCAAGCTGGCCTCCATGATGGCCGCCTTCGAGGAAAACCCCGACTTGCAGCTCACCGACACCATCAACACCGGCAACACCGGCTCCAAGAAGATTGGCGGAGCCGTGAAAACCGACTCGCACCCCTACGGCCGCATTACGTTGCAGCAGGTATTCGAGAAGTCTTCCAACATCGGCGTGGCTATGCTGGCCGACCGGGTATTCAACAAGAACCCCGATAAATACACCGACTACCTCAAAAAATTCGGGCTGGATAAGCCGCTGGGCTTCCAGATGGCCGGTGAAGCGCGGCCCTATATCAAGGACCCCAAAGACCGGAGCTGGAGCCGTACTTCCCTGACTACCATGAGCATCGGCTACGAGCTGAAGCTGGCCCCGCTCCAGACGCTGGCCTTCTACAACGCCGTGGCCAACGACGGCGTGAAGGTGCAGCCCATCATCGTGCGCGAAATCAAGCAGGCCGATAAGGTGCTGGAGAAGTACGAAGGGCAGGTGCTGAACCCCAAAATCTGCTCCGAGGAAACCCTGCAAAAGGTGCGCGCCATGATGGAAGGAGTGGTGGAGCACGGCACCGCCCGCGGCATCCGCACCACCGATTACCTGATTGCGGGCAAAACCGGCACCGCCTGGAAATTCAAGAACGGCGCTTATACCAAGGTGTACTCCACCAGCTTCTGCGGCTACTTCCCGGCTGATAATCCCAAGTACAGCTGCATTGTGGTGGTGGATTCGCCCAAGAACGGCCGCATTTACGGGGCCGACGTGGCCGCGCCGGTGTTCCGGGAGCTGGCCGATAAAGCCATGGCCCGCGACGTAGCTTCGCAGCGCCCCTTGCTGGCCCGGGCCCCGGTGCGTAAGTCGCGGGTGCCCAACGTGCCGGCCGGCATGCAGGATGAGCTGACGATGATGTTCAGCAAGCTGGGCGTAACGCACAACGCCACCGGCGGCGGCGAGGACTGGGTGCGCACCGCCCACCCGGATACCGATAAAGCCAGCCTGACGCTGAAAGCCATGCCCGTGCGCCCCGGCCGGGTGCCCAACGTGCAGGGCCTGACCCTGCGCGACGCCCTGTTTCTGCTGGAAAACCGCCGGCTGCGGGTGCGCTCCGTGGGCAGTGGGCGCGTGAAGGCACAGTCGGTAGCGGCGGGCTCGGTGGCCCGGCCCGGTACCACGGTGGTGTTGCAGCTGGAGCCCATTGGGGGCCGTCTGAGTGCGCCGGTGCTGCTGCCCGTAGCGGTGCCGGACCCCCTGGAAAACCGCACGCCCCGGTCGAATGCCGCGTCCCAGCCGGTTACGTCAACCGCCCGGCCGAGACCAGTGCCGGCTGCCCGGCCGGCAGCCCCGAAAAAGGCCACGGCCGCTACCAAAGCGCAAAGCAGGCCCAGAGCCTGAGCCGCGCCACCCGCTTCTCTTTTGCAACACTGCGCCGCTGCGCTTTACTCTGCCACAACCTGCTTTGAATACGCTGCATACCTCCCTTTCCTCGCTGCTGAAACCCGTAACGGTGCTGGCCCAGCCCGGCCCGGCCGAGGTACCCATTACCAGCCTCACCCTCGATTCGCGGCAGGCGGGCCTCGGCACGGTGTTCTTCGCCTTGCGCGGCACCGCCACCGACGGGCACCAGTTTATTGCCAAAGCCGTGGAGCAGGGCGTGGCTGCCGTGGTGTGTGAGGAGTTGCCGGCCGCGCTGAACCCTGAAGTTGCCTACGTGCAGGTGCCCGATTCAGCGGAGGCTATGGCCCGGATGGCGGCGGAGTTCTACGGCCACCCCTCGCGCAAATTGCAGCTGGTGGGCATTACGGGCACCAACGGCAAAACCACTTGCGCCACCATTCTGCACAAGCTGTTCCGGGAACTGGGCTACCACTGCGGGCTGCTGAGCACGGTGCAGAACCAGATTGACGAGGAGGTGATTCCCAGCACCCACACGACCCCCGACGCCATCCGCCTGAACGAGCTGCTGGCGCGTATGCTGCGGGCCGGCTGCACCCACGTGTTCATGGAAGTCAGCAGCCACGCCGTGGTGCAGCACCGCATCACGGGCCTGCACTTCGCGGGCGGCATCTTCACCAACCTCACCCACGACCACCTCGACTACCACGGCACCTTCGATGCCTACCTGAAGGCCAAAAAGGGCTTTTTCGATCAGCTGCCGAAGTCGGCCTTTGCCCTCACCAACGCCGACGACAAGCGTGGGCCGGTGATGCTGCAAAACGTGACGGGCCGCCGCGAAACGTATTCTATGCGCGGCAACGGCAACTTCCGGGGCAAGCTCATCGAAAATGCCGTGCACGGGCTACACCTGGAAGTAGACGGCCGGGAGGTGCAATTTCGCCTCATCGGGGTGTTCAATGCCTACAATCTGCTGGCCATTTACGGGGCAGCGGTGCTGCTGGGCGAGGAACCCACGGAGGTGCTCACGGTGCTGTCGGGCCTGACCTCGGCCCCGGGCCGGTTTGAGCCGATTGTGTCGCCGAAAAGCCGCGTTACGGGCATCGTGGATTACGCCCACACGCCCGACGCGCTGGAAAACGTGCTGCAAACCATTGCCGACATCCGCCAGCCCAGCCAGCAGGTGATTACCGTGGTGGGCTGCGGCGGCAACCGGGACGGGGCCAAACGGCCTATCATGGCCCGCCTGGCGGCCCAGCTGTCAGACCGCGCCGTGCTAACCTCCGATAACCCACGCTTCGAGGACCCCAACGACATTCTAGCCCAGATGCAGGCCGGCGTGCCCGCCGCGGCCCAGGGCAAGGTGCTTACCATTGCCGACCGGCGCGAGGCCATCAAAACCGCCGTGGCCCTGGCTGGCCCCAACGATATTGTACTGGTTGCCGGTAAAGGCCACGAAACCTACCAGGAAATCAAAGGCGTCAAAACCGACTTCGACGACAAGCAGGTGCTGGCTACCATGTTCGACCTGCTGGGGAAGTGAGTTTAGTGCTGGCGGCTGGTCGATTGTGGTTTGTCATCCTGAGCAAAGCGAAGGACCTTATTACGCCTGCCTGAGACGTTGTTACGCCAATTGTTCTTTTATGGTAAGGTCCTTCGCTTTGCTCAGGATGACAAACCACAATCAATCAGCCGCCGCCAAACACCCAAAAACCAACAACCAAACCCAAAAAACCGAATCTTTGCAGCTTGGACTCCCTCTGACTGCCAACTGCTGACCTTGCGCCCATGCTGTATTACCTCTTCAACTACCTCTACAAAACGTACCACCTGCCGGGTACGGGCGTGTTTCAGTACAGCTCGTTCCGGGCGGCGCTGTCGGTAGTTACCTCCCTCATCATTGCGCAGTATTTCGGTGCTCCGTTGATCCGGCTGCTCCAGCGTCAGCAGATCGGGGAGTCGATCCGGGATTTGGGTTTGCAGGGGCAGATGGAGAAGAAGGGGACGCCCACGATGGGCGGGCTCATTATTCTGCTGGCCATTCTGGTGCCGGTGCTGCTGTTTGCCAAGCTCGACAACATCTACATCGTGCTGATGTTGCTGAGCACCGTGTGGCTGGGCCTCATTGGGTTCGTGGACGACTATATTAAGGTAGTGAAGAAGGACAAGGAAGGGCTGGCCGGGCGCTTCAAGATTCTGGGCCAGGTTGGTCTGGGGCTTACCGTGGGCTGGGTGCTGTTTTTCAGCAACGACGTGACCGTGCGCCAGTACGCGCTGCCCAACGGCTCGTTCTCGGCCGTGGATGCCAGCTCGGTGTACCAGGATGTGAAGCTGATGATTACCACGGTGCCCTTCCTCAAGAACAACGAGCTGAACTACGGCGACCTGTTCGCCACGGCCGGCGACTTTTTCAACGAATACTACGCCTTCTTCTATATTCCCATCGTCATCGTCATCATCACGGCCGTCAGCAACGGAGCCAACATCACCGACGGCCTCGACGGGCTGGCGGCTGGTACCTCGGCCATCATCGGCATCACGCTGGCCATTTTTGCCTTCGTGAGTGGTAACGCGCTGCTGGCTGATTACCTGGATATCATGTTCATTCCGAATTCGGGGGAGCTGGTTATTTTCTGCGCCGCGTTTGTGGGGGCTTGCGTGGGCTTTCTGTGGTACAACTCGTACCCGGCCCAGGTTTTCATGGGCGACACCGGCTCGTTGGCCATCGGGGGCATCATTGCGGTGCTGGCCCTGATTGTGCGCAAGGAGCTGCTGATTCCGGTGCTGTGCGGGGTGTTTCTGATTGAAAACCTCTCGGTGATGCTGCAGGTGAGCTACTTCAAATACACCCGCCGCAAATACGGCGAGGGCCGCCGTTTGCTGCGCATGTCGCCCCTGCACCACCACTACCAGAAGCTGGGCTACCACGAATCCAAAATCGTGTCCCGGTTCTGGATTGTGGGCATTATGCTGGCGGTACTGACTTTGGTTACTCTCAAACTGCGCTAATGGAGTTTCTCGCAGTGTTTCGCGGTGGAAAAACGCAGTGTTGCGCAGTGTTCAGGCGTCAGAACACTGCGCAACACTGCGTTTTCCACCGCGAAACACTGCGAGAAATACAACCTGAATAATCATGCACTACGTCATTCTAGGAGCCGGGGAAAGTGGGGTAGGGGCGGCGCTGCTGGCCCAGGCCAAGGGGCACACCGTTTTCGTTTCCGACAAAAGCCCCATCCAGCCCGCCTACCGGCAGAAGCTGGAAGCCGCCGGTATTCCCTTCGAGGAAAACCAGCACACCGACGCTGAAATTCTGCGGGCCGATGAGGTGGTGAAAAGCCCCGGCATCCCCGAGAAAGCGCCCATCATTCAGGCGCTGCGCGAGAAAGGCACGCCCATCATTTCGGAAATTGAGCTGGCCGGCCGCTATACCCAGGCTAAGTGCATTTGCATCACGGGCACCAACGGCAAAACCACCACCACGCTGCTCACCTACCACCTGCTGAAGGCCGCCGGCCTCAGCGTGGGCCTGGCCGGCAACGTGGGCTACTCCCTGGCCGAGCAGGTTATGGCTGATGCGCACGACTACTACGTGGTGGAGCTGAGTTCCTTCCAGCTGGATGACACCTACGAGTTCCGGCCCTGGATTTCGGTGCTGCTCAACATCACCCCCGACCACCTCGACCGATACAACTACTCCTTGGCCGACTACGCCCAGTCCAAGCTGCGCATCATGCGCAACCAGGACAGCACCGGCCACTTCATCTACAACGCCGACGACGAGAACATCCAGCGCTACTTTAAGGCGGCCCTGCGGCCGGTGCAGCAGCTGCCCTTCAGCCTCCACCACCGCCCCGATTACCATTTGGGTGCCTATTATATTGATGAGGAGCGGGTATGCGTGGATCTGCAGCCGGGCTTTTACAGCAAGACGGAGGAAATCAATACGGCCGCCTCGCCGCTTATCGGGCAGCACAACCGCCAGAATATGCTGGCCGCCGTACTCTGCGCCCGTCTGGCCGGCATCGAGAAGCCGCAGATTGAAGCCAGTCTGGCCTCCTTCCACAACGCCGACCACCGCCTGCAACCCGTGGGCGAGCTGAACGGCACCCGCTTCATCAATGACAGCAAGGCCACCAACGTGGAAGCCGCCTGGTTTGCCCTCGACGGTATCCGCCAGCCCATCGTCTGGATTGCCGGCGGCACCGATAAGGGCAACGACTACTCCTCGCTCATTCCGCTGGCCGAAAACCGCGTGAAGGCGCTGATTTGTCTGGGCCTCGATAATGAGAAACTGAAAGCCAGCTTCGGCGGGGTAGTGCCGCACCTGGAGGAAACCCGCAGCATGGCCGACGCCGTGCAGCGCGCTGCCGCTTTGGCCGCCCCCGGCGACGTGGTGCTCCTCTCGCCCGCCTGCGCCTCTTTCGATTTGTTTAAGAACTACGAAGACCGGGGCCGGCAGTTCGCCCAGGCCGTGCAGCTGCTCACCGACAATCAGACCAACGAAGAAGCCAACGAATAGCAGAACGTCATGCTGAACTCGCCGAAGCATCTCTACCGCTTTGTTGTAAGGCTCTTGATTAGTCAGAGTTAGAGATGCTTCGGCAAGCTCAGCATGACGTTCTATACTCACTCATTCACTATTTCACCACTTCACCGCCCGCCCATGGAGCGCATTACCGACTGGCTGCGCCAGAATTTGAAGGGTGACCCTATTCTGTGGGGCATCGTGCTGCTGTTCTCGTTCATCTCCATTGCGGTGGTGTATTCGGCTACGGGTACGCTGGCCTACAAGAAGATGGGCGGCAACACCGAGTATTTCCTCATCAAGCACACCGGCCTCATCTTCGTGGGCTTGTTCTTCATGTGGCTGGCCCACCGCATCGACTACCGCTACTACTCGCGCCTGTCGCTCTACGCCCTGCTGATTTCGGTGCCACTGCTCATCTTCACTTTTGTGATGGGCATAGATGTGAACGGCGCTTCCCGTTGGCTTACCATCCCAGTCATCAACCAAACCGTGCAGCCCTCCGACTTGGCCAAGCTGGCCTTGATTTCGCATCTAGCCAGTATGCTCAGCCGCCGTCAGCAGCACGTTGACGACTTCAAAACCACCCTGCTGCCCGTGATGCTGTGGGTAGGCGTGATTTGCGGTTTGATTATCCTGTCGAATGCCTCCACGGCGCTGCTGCTGTTTGCCACCTGCCTGCTGCTGATGTTCATTGGCCGGGTACCGTTCAAGCAGATGGCGGTAATGGTGGCCATTGGGGTAGTTGTAGGTGGCGTAGGGTTGGCTTCTGGGCAACGCTTACAAACGGTAAAGTCCCGTATCGAAAGCTTCACCGATAAGAGCAAGCCCGTACCCTTCCAGCTGGAGCACGCCTACATTGCGGAGGCCACCGGCGGTATTTTCGGCAAGGGCCCAGGCAAAAGCACGGAGCGCAACATCATGCCCCACCCGTACTCCGACTTCATCTACGCCATCATCATCGAGGAATACGGCCTCGTGGGCGGCGTAGTGGTACTGTTTCTCTACCTGGCCTTCCTGTACCGGGGGCTGAAAACGGTGATGAACAGCTACGGCGCGTTTGGGGGGCTGCTTTCGGCTGGTTTGAGCTTTAGCTTAGTGCTGCAGGCCATGGTAAACATGGGCGTGGCCGTGGGCCTGGGCCCGATTACCGGCCTGCCGCTGCCTCTGCTGAGCATGGGCGGCACTTCCCTCATCTTCACCGGCATCAGCATCGGCATCATCCTGGCCGTGAGCCGGGGCGAGCGGGAAATCCGCCCGATGGTAGGCGAGCCCGCCGACACCGCCCGCATCCCGCGCGTGACGCAGTACGCCTGAGGTAGTGCCTGGTGCTTGGTTGGTAGTGCTTAGTTCGTTAGGCCGAGCATCATACTCCAAACACTATGCACTAACAACTACGCACCAAGCACTAAACCATGAAACTAATCATCAGCGGCGGAGGCACCGGGGGGCATATTTTCCCGGCCGTGGCTATTGCCAACGAGGTACGCCGCCGTCATCCCGAGGTCGAAATCCTGTTTGTGGGGGCTAACGGTCGCATGGAAATGACCCGCGTGCCCGAGGCTGGCTACGACATTGTGGGCCTGGATATTGCCGGTTTGCAGCGCAGCCTCACGCCCAAAAACCTGCTGTTCCCCATTAAGGTGATGCGCGCCGTGCGCAAAGCCGGCAAAATCATCGAGAAGTTCCGGCCCGATGCGGTAGTGGGAGTGGGGGGCTACGCCTCGGCTCCGGTGCTCATGGCCGCCACCTCCCGGGGCATTCCGGCCCTGATTCAGGAGCAGAATTCCTACGCCGGCCTCGTGAACAAGCTCATGGCCCGGCGCGTGCAGCGCATCTGCGTGGCCTACGAAGGCATGGAGAAGTTCTTCCCAGCCGACCGTCTGGTACTCACCGGCAACCCCGTGCGCACCGAAATTGCCGACGGCCAGCGGGCTGAGGCGCTGGATTTCTTTGGGCTGGATGCCGCCCGGCCGGTGCTGCTAATCATTGGAGGCAGCCTGGGGGCCCGCACGCTCAACCAGGCCACGGCCACCGCCCTGCTCCGCCTGCGCGAAGCGGGCGTGCAACTGCTCTGGCAAACCGGCAAAGTGTACTATCCCGAAGCCGAAAAGCAGGCCGCCCCCTTCACCGCCGATAACCTGAAGGCTCTGGAGTTCGTGCGCCGCATGGACCTGGCCTACGCCGCTGCCGATGTGGTTATTTCCCGGGCTGGGGCGTTGTCGGTGTCGGAGCTATGCCTCACCGGCAAGCCCAGCATCCTGGTGCCCTCGCCCAACGTGGCTGAAGACCACCAGACCAAAAACGCGTTAGCCCTCACCCAGAAAGACGCCGCCCTGCTCGTGCGCGACGCCGAAGCCGGCGCCGTGCTCTACGACGAGGCGCTGGCCTTACTGCAAAACCCGGCCCGGCAGCAGCAGCTCGCCGCCAATATCCGCCAGTTGGCCTATCCCCAGGCCACCGCTACCATCGTGGACGAGCTGCTGCAACTGCTGCCCGCCGCTCCGAACTCCTAGCTTCTAACTCCTCGCTCCTTGAAAAAATACGTCTTCTTCCTCGGTATTGGTGGCATTGGCATGTCGGCGCTGGCGCGGTGGTTTCGGGCCAACGGTTACGAGGTGAGCGGCTACGACAAAACGGCCACGCCCCTCACCGAAAAGCTGACGGCCGAAGGTATTGCCATTCACTACGAAGACGCCGTGGAGAATATTCCGCTGGTCGTGCGCCAGAACCGGGCGCAGACGCTGGTAGTCCTCACGCCCGCCATTCCCAAAGACCACCAGGAATGGGCCTGGCTGCGGGAGCAGGGCTACGATATTCAGAAGCGCAGCCAAGTGCTGGGCTTATTAACCCAGGGCCGGCCCACCATTGCCGTAGCCGGCACCCACGGCAAAACCACTACCAGCAGCATGGTGGCCCACCTGCTGCACCACGCCGGCGTGCCCTGCGCCGCCTTCCTAGGCGGTATCAGCGTGAATTTGGGCTCCAACCTGCTGCTGCCTTCGGAAGCAATTAAGAATGAAGAATTAAAAATTAATAATTCCCTCACAGCCACCGAAGGCTTGGCTGCCGACTCCGAACAACCAACAACAAACAACGAACAACTCGCCACTAACATTCCGGTAGTAGTGGAGGCCGATGAGTACGACCGGAGCTTTCTAACGCTGTTTCCCACGGTGGCCATCGTCACCAGCACCGATGCCGACCACCTCGACATCTACGGCCACAAGGAGGCGCTGGTAGAGTCGTTCCGGCAGTTTGTAGGCCAGATTCAGCCCGGCGGCACGCTCATCATCAACCACACCGCCGACCCCAGCGTGGCCGCCGCCGCCCCGGCAGGCGTGCGCGTCATTCGCTACGGCCTCTCGCCCGAGGAAGGTCCGGAGTTGTACGCTACCAATATCACCGCCCAGGGCCACCAGTTCCATTTCGCGCTGCACGGCCCCCAGGGTACTACCGATGGCCTCGTGCTGTCCGTGCCGGGCTACCACAACGTGGAGAATATGCTGGCCGCCGCCTGCGTGGCCCAGTTCTACGGCCTCAGCCCCGAGCAGTTGCGCACTGCCGTAGCCGCCTATCAGGGTGTCAAACGCCGCTTCGAATTCATCCTGACGGCCGGCACTGCGGCCGCACCTAAAGTTTACGTGGATGATTACGCCCACCATCCACGCGAAATTGAGGCCTTCCTGCGTTCCGTGCGGGCCCTGTATCCGGGCCGTCGGCTCCGCGTCATCTTCCAGCCCCACTTGTTCAGCCGCACCCGCGACTTTGCCCCGGGATTCGCTGAAAGCCTGAGTATTGCCGATGAAGTGGTGTTGCTGGATATTTACCCGGCTCGGGAGCTACCCATGCCCGGCGTTACCTCCGAATTGATTTTGTCCCAAATAACTGCCCCGGTAAAATCTTTGCAGACGAAAGAAGAAATTTTGCAAAATGCCGAAACCAATCTGAATTTTGACGTATTAGCCACCGTTGGGGCCGGCGACATTGATCAACTTGTTCCTCGTTTAAAGAATATTTTGGAAATTCGCTGGAATGGAGCTGAAGCGTAAAGCCAATAACCTGCTGTTTGCCCTGGGCTGCCTGCTGACTCTGGTAGGCCTGGGGGCATTTGCGGCCTTCCGGCAAGCCAACCGGCCGGTGGCTGGCGTGATTGTGTCCATCAGCAACGAGTTCAACAATTTCTTCATCAGTGAGCGGGAGGTTACCAGCTTGCTCACCCGCCAGGGCGAGGACCGGCTGGAAGGAGCCTCGCCAGCCGATGTAGACCTAAAGGTTTTGGAGACGCGCCTCAAGGCCCACAGCTTTGTGAAAGATGCACAGGTGTACCGCGACTTGGCCGGCAACCTCCACGCCGACGTGCGCCAGAACCGCCCTATTGCCC
The DNA here is from genome assembly GCF_032464715.1 of Hymenobacter endophyticus. Classification (NCBI taxonomy): domain Bacteria; kingdom Pseudomonadati; phylum Bacteroidota; class Cytophagia; order Cytophagales; family Hymenobacteraceae; genus Hymenobacter; species Hymenobacter endophyticus. Next base: position 183,651 of record NZ_JAWDJT010000008.1, read on the forward strand.
GATTAGTCCACACGGATTCGCGGCAGGATAGTTACTTGGATGCCGATGGCCACCGTTTGCCGCTTTCTCCCTTGTTCACGGCGCGGGTGGTGCCAGTTTCCCGGCTTGGGGGGCAGCCCTTGTCAGCGGGCTTCTTTCAGGATAGCGCTGGTACCCGTTACCTGGAGTTTCTGCGCTACGTTGATGAGAAACCTTTCTGGCGGGCTCAGGTGGCGGAAGTATTTGTGGGCCCCAACGGCAAGATTTCATTTACCCAGCAAGTCGGCGACCAACGAGTAGAATTTGGCTTTCCTGAGAATATTTCAGAAAAATTTGCGAAACTGATGGTATTTTACCGTCAAATTCCCCCTGTACTCGGCTGGGATACCTATCACCGGGTAAATGTCGAGTTTAAAGATCAGATCATCTGCGAATAAAATTATCCGACTAAAACGCTACCTTATAGCGAATTAGGCGGTTTTCTCCTGCAACCCTCTCGCCCTTCCTCCCATGCAACACGATAAGATTGTAGTCGGCCTTGATATTGGCACCACCAAAATTTGCGCCTTGGTTGGGCGTAAAAATGAGTTTGGGAAGCTCGAAATTTTGGGCATGGGTAAAGCCGTGTCGGAAGGGGTGGTGCGTGGTATCGTGTCGAACATCGACAAGACAGTAGATGCCATTAAAAAGGCTATCCGGCAGGCGGAGGAACAATCGGGTATCAATATTGGCGTAGTGAACGTGGGTATTGCGGGCCAGCATATCAAAAGCCTGCAGCACAATGGCAGCATCACCCGCGCGTCCGTCGACAATGAGATTACGCAGGCTGATGTGGAGCGCCTGACCAGCGACATGTACCGCTTGGTTACGCCTCCTGGCTCCCAGATTATTCACGTAATGCCGCAGGACTACAAGGTGGATTATGAGGAAGGCATCCTGGACCCCGTTGGCATGTCGGGCGTCCGTTTGGAGGGTAATTTCCACATCATCACGGCCCAAAGCACGGCTATCAACAACATCTATAAATGCGTAACTAAGGCTGGGCTGGAAATTGACAACCTGATCCTGGAGCCGCTGTCTTCCAGCATGTCCGTGCTGTCGGATGAGGAGAAGGAAGCTGGGGTGGCCCTGATTGATATTGGCGGCGGAACCACTGACCTAGCCGTGTTCAAGGACGGCATCATCCGCCACGCGGCAGTGCTGCCCTTTGGCGGCAATATCATCACTTCCGACATCAAGCAAGGTTGCCTGGTAATGCAGAACCAGGCCGAGCAGTTGAAGGTGAAGTTTGGCAAAGCCATTGCGGAGGAAGCTTCCGAATACGAAATTGTAAGCATTCCGGGCCTGCGTGACCGGGCTCCCAAGGAAATCAGCCTGAAGAACTTGGCCTACATCATTGAGGCCCGCATGGAGGAAATCATTGAGTTAGTATATGCCGAAATTCAGCGCCTGGGCTTCCAGGACAAGCTGGCCGCCGGTATTGTACTGACGGGCGGTGGCTCCCAATTGCAGAACTTGGTACAGTTAGCTGAGTACGTAACCGGCATGGATACCCGCATCGGCTACCCGAATGAGCACCTGGGTAAGAGCAAGATAGAGGCCGTGAAGTCACCGATGTACGCCACTACGGTGGGGCTGGTACTGGCAGGCTACCGCTCTGTTGAGGACCGCACTGCCCAGCGCGGCTATGAGGAGCCCGAACCAAACCACTACCGGGCAGCTCCAGAACCCCGCCCAGTGGTACCTGCTGCACCTCAGCCCGTTGCCACGCAGCCTCAACAGGCGGCAACTAAAACCGAGCAGGAAGCACCCAAGAAAACGTCGGGTGCCGGCGACTTTTTCCAGAAAATCATCAGCCGCACAAAAGGCTTGCTGATCGATGATTTCGACGACAAGCAATACTAACTGTCAATTGAGAATTGTGAATTAAAAATTAAAAATGAGCACTGATTTTGGTCGTGCGGAAAGCGAATTGCGCTCAATTTTTGATTCATAGTTTTTGATTTTTAATTGACTCAACCCATGAATTTTACTTTCGATATACCGGCGCAGTCTAAATCCATCATCAAGGTGATTGGAGTGGGCGGTGGGGGGTCCAATGCCGTGAACCACATGTTCAGCCAAGGCATCAAGGACGTAGAGTTTGTCATCTGTAATACCGATAAGCAAGCCCTGGCTTCCTCCACGGTGCCAAACCGCCTGCAAATCGGGGCCGACCTGACGGAGGGCCTTGGCGCGGGCGCTAACCCTGAGCGGGGCAAGCAAGCAGCCATTGAGAGCCGGGAGCAAATCCGGGAGTTGCTGAGCAACGGCACCAAAATGGTGTTCATTACGGCGGGTATGGGCGGTGGTACCGGTACTGGTGCGGCTCCCGTTATTGCCAAGGTGGCCAAGGAGCTCGGTATTCTCACGGTAGGTATCGTGACGGCTCCGTTCATGTTTGAGGGCAAGAAGAAGCGCCAGCAAGCGGAGCAGGGCATTAAGGAATTGAGCGACAATTGCGACACGGTACTGGTGATTCTCAACGACCGGCTTCGCGAGATTTTCGGCAATCTGCCTATCCGCTCGGCTTTTGCCAAGGCAGATAACGTGCTGAGTACCGCCGCTAAATCCATTGCCGAGATTATTACAGTAACGGCCGATGTGAACGTGGACTTTGAAGACGTGAAAACCGTCATGAAAGACTCCGGCGCGGCCGTAATGGGCAGCAGCATCACCGAAGGCGAGAACCGGGCCCAGCGTGCTGCTGAGGAAGCACTGGCCTCGCCGCTGCTGAACAATACCGACATCCAAGGCGCGCAGCGTATTCTGCTGAGCATCATGTCGGGCGACCAGGCCGAGCTGGAAATGGATGAACTCACCGAAATTACGGAGTACATCCAAGACAAAGCCGGCCAGAACGCGGAGGTGATTTTTGGTCACGGAGTAGATCCTACCTTGGGCCAGAGCATTCGGGTAACGGTAATTGCTACCGGATTCGCCCGCGACGCGCACAATATTACCAACGTGGTAGCCCGTGAGCAGGACACGGTGAGCATGCAACCCGACCCCCAGATCAATATTTTTGATAAGGACCGGCAGGAAGCTGCCCCAGCGGTTCCAACGTTCAGTGCCCCCGCGCCTGTGGCGGAGTCCCAGCCCGTAACGCGCTATGATCTGGAAACATCGGCCCCAGCTCCAGTAAGTTACGAGTCGCCGGTAGTGGCTGCACCTTCGATGCCCGCTCCGGAGCCTATGCTGTCGCAGCAGCCCAGCCAACCCACAACTACGCACCACACCTTGCCCCGGCCTTCGCTGGATGCGCGGGCGGAGGAGCGTAGGCAGCGTCTGCAGGCCCTGAGCAACGGGTTATCCAACGATGCTATCAAGGACCAGCTGGATACCCCGGCTTATTTGCGGCGCCAGGTAAAGCTGGAAAATGTGGTGCCTTCCTCGGAGCAGAATATCAGCCGGTTCAACCTGTCAGACGACAACGAATTGCTGGGTGACAACCGTTTTTTGCACGATAACGTGGATTAGCGCCAGCCGATTTGATCTATAATATCAAAAAGCCCCCGCAGAAACCTGTGGGGGCTTTTCGTTGCATTTTGCCCTTGCTAGGGTGTTGTTGGGGATTGTATCGAGTCGGTGAGAACAGTATCGACAGGTATTCGGTCAGGCATGCCTGCCTCGTTATCGGGGCTGAGGGGGCGGTGTCCACTACTGCGGGGGCCAAGTGTGCAACTCAATAGCGCACTGCTCACGAGGGCAGCTATCAGCAGAATTTTCATAAGACAAGAGGGGAGAGGCGGAGAGAAAAGCGCTAAGCATCTGATGTTGGGTTTGATGCTTAAAACGTTTACAAGAGTAACAATGCATCATCGGATACATGACTGCAGCCCTGGTTGGGTACATACTGGTACCTAGTGTAGGGAGCAGCCGGTGAAAGAAACGGAGGTAAACGTTCAGCTGACAAAATAAGAGAATCACCGAACCTGCCACTCGGCAAGGTTACTGGCGGAATGGGTCAGAGAAGCGTTTATCCGTGAGGAAGGTGGAATCGGTGAGGGTTTTGAGGAAGGCAATAAGCTGCGTTTTCTCCTGGGCGGTGAGGTCAAGCTTGGTGCCGTTGGGCGTGTTGGAGAGCAATACGTTGGGGTCGATGCCGGGGCTGGTTACCTGCACGTGCTCGTTATAGTGGTCGAGGACCTGCTCCAGGGTTTGAAACCGACCATCGTGCATGTAAGGGGCTGTTTGGGCAATATTACGCAAACTGGGAGCCTTAAAACGGCCTCGGTCGGCGGGGGCATTGGTTACACCACTCCGGCCGGGGTCAGAGAAGCTGACGTCCAGGCCGTTGTTGAAAAAATCGGGGGAAGTGAACAGGCCATTTTCACTGATGTGGCAGTGGTGGCAGGTACCGCCCCGAATAAACAAACCGCTTACCTCTCCGGGGTGGTTGTTGAACAGCGCCGCTCCGGCCCGTTCGGTGGCTGTTAAGGTACCTTCCCGGCGTAAATACTTATCATAGCGGGAGTTGGCCGAAATCAGGGTGCGCTCAAACTGAGCCAGCGCTTTGAGTACGTTGGCTTCCGTAATGATGCTGCTGCCGAAGGCCTGCTGAAACAGAGGAGGATACAGATCAGTCTGTTGCAGCTTGCGTACCCCCGCCGCCAGGGGCTGGTGCATTTCCAAGGGGTTTTCGATTGGCAGCCGGGCCTGGGTTTCCAGGCTTGTTGCGGCCCCATCCCAGTTCAGGCTCTTCTCCCAAAGCAAATTAACCAACGACATGGTATTGCGCTGGTGAGCTTGCCCCTGCGCTCCAATGGCACGTACCTGCGCATCGGTAAATGCCTTGCTTTGCTGGTGGCAGCTGGCGCACGACTGGGTGCCATTGCCAGATAACCGGACTTCGTAGAAAAGCTTGCGCCCCAATTCCACTCCTTCCACCGTCAGTGGATTATCAGTGGGTAAGGTTACGTTCTGGGGCAGGCCGGCTGGCAGCACTAGAGGGTAGGGACTTGCCGCGTATGGGGTTTCATCAACTATGCCCTTCTTTTCACAACTGCTCAGCAAACCCGCCACGAGAACGGGTAAAACGACAACCGTACAGAACCGAAGTAAGGGAAGCGGCATAGCGCGTAATGAAAAGGGGCTGCCTGAAGATAAGGGTTTCAGCTGAACGCCCCCCAGCGGGTTGCGGGTTCCGGCTGGGGTAGTTTAGCCGGACTGCAGCCCGTACTTTTGCCCAGTCCGACTTCATTATTCCGCTTATGAACCTTCGAGTGCGCCTGCTGCTGGCGGAATACCGGTTGTTGCTGCTCTACGTGGGCCGCTGGCTGGGTTTATCGGCCTTGGTGGCGGCACTGGCTGGCACGGTTTCGGCAGCCTTTCTGGTGGCGTTGGAGTGGGTAACGGACTGGCGAGAAGCGCACGACTGGATGGTGACTCTGCTGCCGCTGGGTGGGCTCCTGGTAGGAAGCTTGTATTACTACCTGGGCCAAAGCGTAGAGGCGGGCAACAACCTGATTCTGGATGAGATACACCAGCCCCGGACCCCGCTGCCGCTCCGCATGGTTCCCCTGGTGCTGCTTGGTACGCTACTTACGCATTTGTTTGGGGGTTCCGCGGGCCGGGAGGGCACGGCCGTGCAAATGGGTGGTTCCCTGGCTGATCAGCTAACCCGCTGGCTGCGAATTCGGCCCCAGGAACGGCCTGTATTGCTGGTTGCTGGTATCAGTGCCGGTTTCGCGTCGGTATTCGGCACCCCGCTGGCTGGGGCCGTTTTTGGGCTGGAAGTGCTGCTGCTGGGCCGCCTGCGCTACAATGCTTTGGTACCGGCGTTGCTGGCGGCTGCCGGGGCCGACTGGGTAGCCCGGGCCTGGGGAGTGGGTCATACAGCTTACCCCGTAGTGGCTGTGCCGGAGTTATCCGTGCTGAATTTGCTGCTGGCCGTGGGGGCCGGCGTGGCGTTTGGACTGGTAGGCAGGCTGTTTGGCAGCGTTACGCACGGTATTGGGGCCGCCTTTAAAAACCGTGTTTCGTGGCCACCTCTGCGCCCGGTGCTAGGTGGCGCGGTGGTAGCGTTGCTGGTATGGGCGCTGGGCACTACTGCGTACAGTGGGCTGGGGCTACCCACTATCGTGGCGGCTTTTCAGGAGCCTGTGCCGCCCTACGCATTTGCCCTCAAACTGCTCCTGACGGCTCTAACCTTGGGCGCTGGCTTTAAAGGAGGCGAGGTGACACCTCTGTTTTTTATTGGGGCCACGTTAGGTAACGCCCTCGGCCTAGTGCTGCCGCTTCCGCTCCCTTTGCTGACCGGTATGGGGTTTGTGGCAGTATTCGCCGGGGCTGCCAATACGCCTTTGGCCTGCACCCTCATGGCTATGGAGCTGTTTGGGAGTTCATGCGGGCTGTACGCTGGCTTGGCTTGCGTGAGCAGCTACTTATTCTCAGGGCACCGGGGCATCTACGGGGCTCAAGTGGTAGGGGAGCCCAAGCACCGCCGCTGGCTGCGGCAGCAGGGTAAACCCCTCCGGGATATATAAGTGAGTGGAAGCACATCATCCTGCAATAGGCTCAGGGTGATGTGCTTCCACTCACCTGCTTTCATTACTGAATCAGGTATTTACTCTGCTTGAAACTGTAGCCCACTGACACGACCATACGGCCCGCGCTGGCGGGGTGGTCGGTGGTGGCCGTGTACACGGGCAATTGGAAGCTGGTATTCAGGGAGAAATTTCGGTAGTATATATCCAGGCCTGGGCCTAACATGGCATTGTTCATGGCGTGTTCCCCGGTGAGGCGACCCTCAAACGTTTCGCCCGCCGTTTTCTCGTAGAAAAATTGCGCTGAAGGATAGAATTGCCACTTGTTGCCCTCGCCCAATGCTACACGGTAGAACAGATTGGCAAAAGTGGTAGTGCTGGGGGCCAATCCTTCATCGAGGGCATTGCGGGTGGCACGGCGGTAACTGCTGTTTACACTCAGGCCCACGTTCCGGAAGCTGCCGATGTAGTTGGCGTACACGAACCCATCGGTGGTGCCCGTGCCGGGCTGGTTAAGCGTGGGGTACCGGCGGCCCAGGGCCGTACGCCGCCGGTACTCACCGGTGGGTAGCTTGGCCCCGCCGCCTACTATCAGGCGGCTCTGCACCCCGGCGGTTTCAATAGTGCGAATGAGGTGGTAGCCCGCAAATACTGTGGCATCCCCAATGCCTGCCAGGTTGAGCGTTGCACCGTTGGCGCGAGCCGAGTTCATGACATAGGGCAGAAACGCATTCAACTCCAGGCGCTTGCTAAGGAAGTACTTCCCGCGCAACTCCACTACCCGGTAGATTTCGTAGTCGTCTGGGTCACCGTTGTGGGCGTGCCGAAAGTCAGCCGTAGTGTGGTTAAGGTGACGAGGAACGAAAGGACGGGCGGCGGGCGGGAAAAACTGCGGCTTCTGCCCGTAGCTCTGGTACCCGTTGAATACCCGGTAGCGGTGCATCAGGGCAAATCCACTTTGGTTGTCATAAGGCGTAATTCCCATGAAACACCCGCAAATGTCGCAGGCGTGGCCCAGTGCTGCCCCAAACAAAAGGGGCAGCACCAGAAGTAGTACTTTCTTTCTCATACAGAAAAAAGGAAATGCAGGCAAGTCAGCGGCTTTCGGCCAGGCGCTTGTCGTGCAGAAATTCGGTGTCGGTGAGGGTTTGCAGGAAGGCCAGCAAATCCGTTTTTTCATTCTCAGTAAGCGAAATGCCCGGCCCAGCGCCACTGCGGCGTAACTGCACGTCCAGCGTCCCTGATTCTACCATTCCCGAGTCATAGTGGTCCAGCACCTCCCGCAGGGTCCGGAATCGGCCATCGTGCATATAGGGTGGAGTGAGGGCCACGTTGCGCAGGCTGGGCACCTTAAAGCGGCCCACATCCTGGGGGCGGCCGGTTATGTGTGCCCGCCCCGAGTCGGCCCAGAAGCTCCGGTCCAGTCCATTGTTGCGGTAGGTTTCATCCGTAAATAACTCCCCAGCGTGGCAGGTGCTGCACTTCTGGCGCATGATGGCTAGCCCTCGTACTTCGGGCCCAGTCAGCTCCCCGCCTTTTTCCTGGCGTGCGTAGTGGTCGTAGCGGGAGTTGCTGCTGGTGAGGGAGGCCGTAAACTGCGCCAGCGCCTTTAGTAGTTGCTGGGAGGTAATGGGCCGGCTGCCGTACACCTGCTCGAAGCGTTGCTGATAGCCAGCATCGGCATTGAGCTTGCGCAGTACGTTTTCCAGCGTTTCATCCATCTCCACGGGGTTGGTAATAGGAGCCAAGGGCATAGTTTCTATGTGCTTGGCCCCACCATCCCACATAAATTCTGCTCGCCACCGCAGGTTTTGCAAGGCCGGCGCGTTGCGGGTACCCAGCAGGTTATCCACTCCGTGGCTGAAGTGGTGGTCTTGGTGAGCAAAGGCTACCTGCTGCTGGTGGCAGCTGCCGCAGGAAACGTCGCCGGTGCGTGACAACAGCGGGTCATAAAACAGGGTGCGGCCCAGCGCAAAGGCTTCATGGGTGGGCGGGTTCAGGGCAGCCGGATATACTGGGGCCGGGAAGTTGGTGGGCACTTCCGTACCAGGCACTTCCCAGGCAGGGGCCATATCGGCATCGGTGGCACAGGCCCCAAGCCCGGCCAGCCCCCACAGGGCCAGCCAGGCAAACTTAGCGCGCAACATGCCAGCTAGTTGGCGTGAATATGCTCCACGCGAAACATGCCCGCCGCCTGGTTATCGGCCACCAGCACGGAGCTGCTGCCGCCCATGGTGTTGGAGAGGGTGGTGAAGTTGATGGTGTTGGGGCCCGTAAACATCTTCAGCACATCGGACGCCAGGTGTACGGTTGGGTGCCGGTCTTTGCGCACCTGAATGACCGCGCCGTTGAGGGAAGGTGATACCGTGCAGATAGTGTTGTTCGGCTTCTTAAACCCGCCAATGTGGAAGACAAGTTGCCGGTTGCCGCCCGCCTGGGGCGAGCTGCCTTCCATCTTGGTGTAGATGTAGCCCGAGTTCCAGGTCCAGAACATGCCATTGGCCGGGTCCAGAGCCCCCACCTGCGCACCCGAAACATTGCGGACACTATCGACGCCCAGCACAAAACTCAGGGCAGTGTAGTCGCCAGCGGGTACATTATTCAGGGTGAAGGCTTTGCTAGCGGCGTCCGTTTCTCTTACCAAGTGGTAGCTCTCGGGCTCGGCGTACTCGGTGCCATCAGCCTTCTTCAGCTTAACGTTGGTGATATAATAGTTGAACGTGGAAACCGTGAACTGCTGGCCCAGAGGCGTGAAATACGTGCCGGTATTCAGGGCCAGGGGGGCCGTGCCCACCACGTTGTCTACTTCAATATCCAGAGTGCCAGCGGCCGGCACCGTTAGGTCGGCATCATCCTTACAGGCAGAAAGAGTAGTGGCCAGTGAAGCAAAAAGCAGAAAAGTAAAGGAGCGAAATGTCATCAGGAAAGTCAGCAAAACGAAAAAATGGAAACAGCTGCCAACCAGTCCTCAATGGGGCCGGTGGTAGCAGCAGCCCAGCGCAGGCGGCCGGGTAACCCAGATGTTCGTTAAGCTGCGGGGGGATGAAAAATGCTGTGCTCCGGCGAAAATGCGTAGCGCACGGTCACGGCCGGGGCAAACCGCCCGGGAGCCGCAGAGCCCCCGGCCTGCGGTTGAAGAGCAAGTTGCGCAGCGGGGGGCAGCACCTCGTATTTCACCTTGGCCAGGCCACCAGGCGCTTTGCTCTCGGCATCCGAGGCTTTGCGGAGCTGCTTGCGCAGGTGGCACTTGCCGTTGCACTGCAGGCGGGGCTTACCCTTATTCACGCAAAAAAGCTGCGTGATTTCCGCCTTACGGGCCTGGTAATCCAGTACCAGCAGTTCCCGACTAAACGTCTGGAACAAGAGCAGGATACACAGGAAAAAGGCGAAAAAGCGCGTCATGCCACCAAAACCAACAGGAGTACGCAAGATAGGCACCACAGGCTAAACGGAGCCCTTTTACCACAGAAATACGGCCATCAGAAGCGGAGCAGCTGGTCGGCCTGCTCCTGCAGCAGCTGCTGATACAGTGGCTCCGTCAGAGTACCATCCTCGGCCAGGTACTTATCGATAAGGGGCAAACGCACGCGTTGGGGCAGCACGGCCGTACCCAGATACATCAGCACGTCGGTGAGGTGGTTGAGGGCTAGTACCCCGCCTTGCGTACCGGTACTCAGCCCCACCAAAGCGGCTTTCTTGCCCCGAATACCGCCCGGGTAGGGGAGGCCATCAATGAAGGATTTGAGTACCCCGGGAAACGAACAATTATACTCTGGCACCACAAATACCAGCTTGTCAGCTTGGGCCGCCATCTGTACCAGCTGGTTAAATTCTTCATTCTGGCCCGTGTTGTGATAAAGAGCCGTTGAGGTGAAATCTGCTGGCAAGGCTCCTAAATCCAGAATCTGAGCTTCCACGCCGCGTTCTGCCAGCAAGTTCAGGTAGTAATCAGATAGACGTCGGGCCCGGGAGTTGAGCCGGTTGGTACCCGCAATGATGGTTATCATTCAATGAAGCGTAAAGGTGGCCGGCAGTTCTCTGTATGCACGAAGTCGAGAGCTAAACCGAAAGCAAGATTACCGAAAAGCAAGAAGGCGAAACGGAAATCCGTTTCGCCTTCTTAGGAATTCTACAGCTATAACCCAGAAACCTACGCCAGGTTATTGGAAGTGGCTTTAGCCGCCAAAAATTCGTGGTTCAGGATGGCAATGTTTTCCAGGGAAATACCTACCGGGCACTCGGCTGCGCAGCTGCCAATGTTGGTGCAGGCGCCGAAACCTTCCTTATCCATCTGGGCTACCATGTTTTCTACGCGGGTTTTGCGCTCCACGTGGCCCTGGGGTAGCAGAGCCAACTGGCTCACCTTCGCCGACACGAACAGCATGGCCGAGGCGTTTTTGCAGGAGGCCACGCAGGCTCCGCAGCCAATGCAGGTAGCCGCTTCAAACGCCCGGTCTGCAATTTCTTTGGGAACCGGAATTTCGTTGGCATCGGGCGTGCCGCCGGTGTTCACCGAAATGTAGCCACCGGCCTGAATGATACGGTCAAAGGCCGAGCGGTCCACGCTCAAATCCTTATTTACTGGGAAAGCCGCTGCGCGCCAGGGCTCGATGGTGATGGTATCACCGTCGGAGAACTTGCGCATGTGCAGCTGGCAGGTAGTAGTGCCAGCCTCGGGGCCGTGGGCGCGGCCGTTGATGAATAGGTTACAAGAGCCACAAATGCCTTCGCGGCAGTCGTGGTCGAAAGCAACCGGCTCATCACCTTTGCGCAGCAGATCTTCGTTGAGTACATCCAGCATTTCCAGGAAGGACATATCCGGGGAAATGTCGCGCACCTGGTAATCAACGATGCCGCCTTGAGTAGTACGGTTTTTCTGCCGCCATACTTTCAGCGTCAGGTTCATCGGTTTGGCATTGGGGTTACTTCCAGCCATTGTATTTCAAGAGTATTGAGTAGTGAGTGTTGAGTAGCGAGAGGGTGAGGTATTGGGCAGGAGGTGTCTCGCTACCCAATACCCACTACTCACTACTACTTATAGCTGCGCTGCGTGAGCTTCACGTTTTCGAACTTCAGCTCTTCCTTATTCAGGATTTCCGGCTGGTTTTCGCCCACGTACTGCCAGGCAGCTACATAGGCATAGTTCTCATCGTCGCGCTTGGCTTCGCCCTCTTCAGTGGCGTATTCCTCGCGGAAGTGGCCGCCGCAGCTTTCGTTGCGGTTGTAGGCATCGTCCACCATTAGCTCACCCAACTCCAGGAAGTCGGCTACGCGGCCGGCTTTCTCCAGAGCTTGGTTCATTTCGGCCTCAGTGCCTACCAGCTTCAGGTCGCTCCAGAACTCCTTGCGCAGCTTCTGAATCTCAGCTTTGGCAAACTCCAGGCCTTTGGCCGTGCGCGCCATACCGCAATATTCCCACATGATGTGGCCCAGCGCCTTATGGAAATCATCGGGGGTACGCGTACCATTGATGCTCATCAGCTTCTGGATGCGGGCCCGTACCTCGGCTTCGGCTTCCTTGAAGGCGGGGTGCTCAGTGGTAACGGGCTTAGGCGGCGTCTGGGCCAGGTAATCCCCAATGGTGTAAGGAATTACGAAGTAGCCGTCGGCCAGGCCCTGCATCAGGGCCGAAGCACCGAGGCGGTTGGCGCCGTGGTCGGAGAAGTTACACTCACCGGTAGCGTACAGGCCAGGAATGGTGGTTTGCAGGTTATAATCTACCCACAGGCCGCCCATGGTATAGTGTACGGCCGGGTAAATGCGCATGGGCTGCTCGTAGGGGTTTTCGCCAGTGATTTTGGCGTACATATCGAACAGGTTACCGTACTTCTGGGCTACGGCTTCGGCGCCGGTACGCTTGATAATTTCGGCAAAGTCCAGGTACACAGCCAGGCCCGAGGAACCCACGCCGCGACCTTCGTCGCACATTTGCTTGGCGTTACGCGAGGCTACGTCGCGGGGCACCAGGTTACCGAAAGCGGGGTATTTACGCTCCAGAAAGTAGTCACGCTCTTCTTCAGGAATGTCCTGCACCCGGATCTGGCCAGCGCGCAGACGTTCCGCCGTTTCTTTGGAGGCCGGTACCCACACGCGCCCGTCATTGCGCAACGACTCCGACATCAGCGTCAGCTTCGACTGGTAATCACCGGAAACCGGGATACAGGTGGGGTGAATCTGGGTAAAGCAAGGGTTGGCGAAGTACGCGCCCTTTTTGTGGGCCCGCCACGGAGCGGTTACGTTGCAATACTTGGCGTTGGTGCTCAGATAGAATACGTTGCCGTAACCGCCGGTAGCCAGCACCACGGCGTGGGCCGAATGCTGCTCAATTTCACCGTTGATCAGGTTGCGGGTGATGATACCCCGGGCCTGACCATCCACTACTACCACGTCCAGCATTTCGGAGCGGGTGTAGAGCTTCACTTTACCGTAAGCTACCTGGCGCGAAAGGGCCGAGTAAGCGCCCAGCAACAGCTGCTGGCCGGTCTGGCCCCGGGCGTAGAACGTGCGGCTTACCTGCGCACCCCCGAAGGAGCGGTTAGCCAGCAGCCCGCCATACTCGCGGGCGAAGGGTACCCCCTGGGCCACGCACTGGTCAATGATGCTCACCGATACCTGCGCCAGACGATACACGTTGGCTTCACGGGCACGGTAGTCACCACCTTTAATGGTGTCATAGAACAAACGGTGCACCGAGTCACCGTCGTTCTGGTAGTTTTTGGCAGCGTTAATACCACCCTGCGCAGCAATGGAGTGCGCCCGGCGGGGAGAGTCGTGGTAGGTGAAAGCCTTCACGTTGTAGCCCAGCTCGGCCAGGGAAGCCGCCGCCGAAGCACCAGCCAGACCGGTACCAACTACAATAATGTCGTATTTCCGCTTGTTGGCGGGGTTTACGAGCTTAACGTTGAATTTATGACTGTCCCATTTTTCGGCCAGCGGGCCTTCGGGAATTTTGGAATCCGGAAACATAGGCTGTCGAGGTGAGAATTTATTTCGCGAAGAAGAAGTAGAGCGGCATGGCAGCAAAAGCAGCGCACACGATAATGGAGAATGCATAGCCCACAAACTTGATAGCGGGCGTGTATTTCCGGTGTGTAAGGCCCAGCGTCTGGAAAGCACTGCCGAAGCCGTGGAGCAGGTGGTACAGCAGTGCAATTTGCGCTACCACGTACAGGGCCACATAAAACGGGTTTTTGAAAGCGGCCAGTACAAGGGCGTAAGCGTCTTCGTTGCCGTTGGCGTCACGCGGTACATCGGTGAAGCGCAGGGAGCCGAAGAAATTGTACAGGTGCACAATCAGGAAAAACAGCACGATGGAGCCCAGCATAGCCATGCTACGAGAGTGCCAGGAGCTGTTCTGCTCAATATGGTCGGACACGTAGCCCTGACCGCCGCGGGCGGCCCGGTTTTTAATTGCCAAAGCCAGGCCCTCATAGATGTGAAAGCCGAAGCCCAGTACCAGTCCAATCTCCAACGTGCGGATGATTGGGTTGTGGCCCATGAACTCGGAATAGGCATTAAAGGCAACACCGTTATCATCCTTGAATAACTGCAGATTACCTACCAGGTGCACTACCAGGAAGGAGCAGAGAAAGAGGCCGGTAATGGCCATGATGATTTTGCGGCCGATGCTGCTGGAAAGGGTTTTTGAAATCCAACTCATAGAGAGCTACTAAAGGGGTTTTTGGGTAGGTCGGTATGACGGTCAAAGGTAGCCCCGAACCCAGTAGGAAACAATCTAGATAAGGGCTGCGCGTTAGGTGAATCTATCCGGCACCAACTCCGTTAGTACTTTGCGCTAGAGTATAACCGGGGCTCCTTTTTTTTGTTAGGTTCCTGCTGGCTTTTTGCTGACCTTCCTTTTCTTCTGTTCTCCCGCCTGTCAAGCCGCTGAGTATATGAGTATTCTGTTACGTAATCGTTCCTTGCGGCTGTGGCTGGCTGGGCTATTTATGCTTGCGAGTTGGCTGCTTCTGGGCCCGGCGGCCTATGCCACTCACCTGCGGGCTGGTGATATTCAGGCCAAAACCGACACTACTGCCGCCCGTAACCCCCGCCGCATCTTTTTCAAGATGGTGCTCTACACCTCCGCCGAGCCCAATACGGCCGATGAGCCGAGCGTTAATATCTACTTCGGGGATAATACCTGCGCTACGGGTGCCAACGCTGTTCCGCGCTTTGGAAACCGGCAGCGCATTTCGCCGGATACTTATCGAAACGTGTATTATTTTGAGCATACCTATAATTCCCCCGGTACTTATGAGGTAATATACCTGAACAACTTCCGGGTAAGTGGCGTGATTAATATGTTTAACTCTATTGGTACGCCTTTTAAAATATCAACCAGAATTACCATTGATCCGTTTCTGCAGAATACCTCCCCGGTGCTACAGGCGGCTCCTATTGACAGAGCAGCGGTGCGGCAGGTGTTTTTGCACAATCCGGCGGCTTTCGATGCCGACGGCGACTCTTTGGTATATGAGCTGCGGCCTAGTCAGCAAGCTCCCACGCCCCCGGCCTGCACGGTGGTGGCAACAGATGTAGCCGGTTTTCGCTACCCTAACGACCCGGCCCTGGGCGGAAACCCACGTCAGGTAGCGTACGTGGGCCCTCCCGTAGGAGTGCCGGACGATCCGGCTATTTTCGTGCAGAATCCTCGTACGGGGCAAATCACCTGGAATTCTCCGGCTTTGCAGGGCGTGTACAATATTGCCTTTGTAGTGAAGGAATACCGCCGCATTCCGGGTGCCAAAGCGCGCCTGATAGGCGAGGTGGTGCGTGATATGCAGATTTTCGTGCAGGCTACTACCAATCAACGACCTACGATTGTGGTGCCGGCGGACATCTGCGTGGTGGCTAACACGCCCGTCCCAAACGGGGTAGTTACCGCCACCGACCCCGACAACAACCCCATCTTACTAGAGGCATTTGGCGGTATGCTGCCCCGGCCCGCCTCGTTTACCCAAACCAGCCAGGGGCCGCCCACCGCCCGGGGCGTATTTCAATGGACGCCCACCTGCGCCGATATCCGCCAGGAACCCCACCAGGTGTTATTCAAGGCTACCGACGTACCCGTGGCCGGACAGGTGCCCCTCATCGACCAGCGCGTGTGGAACATTACTGTAGTGGGGCCAGCTCCGCAGAACCTGCGAGCAGCCCTACAGGGTAGCACTACCCGGCTGGACTGGGACAGTTACAGCTGCCCAAACCCCGGGGCGCAGATGCTGATTTTCCGCCGCGAGAATTCCTATTCTTATACTCCGGGGCCTTGCCAAACGGGCCTGCCGGCGGAAGCCGGTTACGTGCAGGTAGGTACTGTGGGGGTTGGCTCGCGCACCTTCCTGGATGACAACAACGGCAAAGGCCTTGACCGGGGCAAAACGTACTGCTACCGGATTTACGTGCAGTTTGCCTCGCCGGGCCTGGGGGCCAGCATTGCCTCCAACGAGGCCTGCGTAACCCTGAGCGGCCGCTCGGCTCGCCTTACCAACGTGACCGTTGACCGCACCGACGCCGCTAACGGGCAAATTACGGTGCGGTGGACGAAGCCAACTTCTACGGCTGGCTTTGGTCCTTCGCGAGGATACCGGTTGTTCCGGGCTACGGGCCTGAACCCGGCGGCTACAGCCTTCACGCAGGTATACACCTCCACTAATCTGGACGATACCACCTTTGTAAACACTGGGCTGAATACTACTACCAACACCTATACGTACCGCCTCGATTTCTACAATGTGGCGGTAACTGGGGCGGCCGAGGCAGTTGAAGTAGCTGGCCCGGCCTCCAGCGTGCGGGTTACCGGTACCCCGAACCCCACAGCCAACAGCATTGCGCTGGCCTGGACGTACCAGGTGCCCTGGGACAATACAAAGAGGCCAACCACCATTTACCGCCGGGAAAATACTACCGGAGCGTTCAGGCCCATTGCCAAAGTAACCGGAACGGCCACGGGTGGCACCTATGTAGACCAGGGTACGGTAGGTGGCCCGCTTGTGAAAGGCCGCACGTACTGCTACTATGTGAAAACCAACGGTACGTACGACGCCACGCGCCCAGATTCCCTGATTAACCTCAGTCAGGAGCAGTGCGTGAGCCTGCTCACCATTCCGTGCACGCCGGTACTCACCCTGAAACCCACTAACTGCGACAGTCTGGCCAGCCGCCTCTTCGACTTGCCGGTAACGCCATTGGGTGGGCAGGTGTACACCAACAGCCTGAGCTGGACGCTTAGCAACCTGCCAACTGCCGACTGCAGCCGGGATATTGTTTCGTACATCATTCTCTACGCCGCCACTGATGCCGATCCGCTGCAGGAGCTTACTCGGGTGCCAGGTACGCAAACTACCTATCTGCACCAGGGCCTTACCTCGGCGCAGGGCTGCTACGCCGTGCAGGCCGTGGATGCGAATGGAGCCGTGAGTGCCCTCAGCAACAAGGAATGTAAGGATAACTGCCTCTTGTTCCTGCTGCCCAACATCTTCACACCGAACGGTGACGGCAAAAACGACACGTTCCGGCCCAAGGTATTCAGCCCGATTGAGCGTACAGCGGTGAAAATATTCAACCGCTGGGGCGTAAAAATATATGAGAGCGACAAAGACCCGCTAATCAACTGGACGGGTGGCGGCACCGGCTCCGAGGGCAACTCCGCCGGCCGGGTATCGGATGGCATGTACTTCTACCAGGCTGAGGTGGAGTTCAAAGATGCTAACCGTACCAAGCGTACATTCAAAGGTTGGGTGCAGATTAACCGCTAACAGCCGCCGAATCTTATACGTATAGCCAGGGCCCGTTCACCACTGAACGGGCCCTGTGTACTTTCAAACCTTCCTATGAAACAGCTTCCTTTCTTTGCCAGCATGCTGGTGTTAGCCGCTTGCAACTCCGCCCAGTCGGTAAGTACCACGGAGCAAGCCCCGGCCGAGCAAACACCCGCTGCTTCTACTTCGGGCACGGAAGTTTCTACTGAGCAACAGGCTGCGGCGGTTGCTACGCGCTATTTCCGCTCCCAACCTGACTCGGCGGTGTACCTGGTGCCCACTTTGCGGGTGATGGATGCCGGCCCGCGCTGGCAGGTGCTGGTGAAGCGCTCCGACCGGGTAAATATCAAGCCCGATGGTAGCGCCATCGAAATTGACAAGCAGACCGGTGTCATTAGCACAGTGGCGGTGAAGTAGCCGGTTGCATTGTGCATTCGCGCGGTTTTGTGCAGCTTGCACCCTTACTTGCACCACCCCGGCGGTTGAGGAATTAACCCGATTTTGGGGCTTCAGCCGCGTAATTTCCCCATGATGAAAGCAATTATTTTCCCCGGCCAAGGCAGCCAGTTCAGCGGCATGGGCCGCGACTTGTACGAGCAGCACACAGTGGCCAAGCGGCTAATGGATCAGGCCAACGATATTCTGGGCTTTTCCCTGACCGATATCATGTTTTCGGGCTCGGAGGAAGACCTGCGCCGTACCGATGTAACCCAGCCGGCCATCTTCCTGCATTCCGTCGCACTGGCCGCCGTGCTCCCCGATTTTCGCCCCGACATGGTGGCAGGTCACTCCCTGGGCGAGTTTTCGGCGTTGGTAGCAGCTAAAGTGCTGCGTTTCGAGGACGCTTTGCGGCTGGTAGCCCAACGGGCGCAGGCTATGCAGGCCGCTTGCCTGGAGCAGCCCGGCACCATGGCCGCCATTCTGGCCCTCGATGACGACACTACGGCCCGCATCTGTCAAGAAATTACGGATGGCGGCCATGTGGTAGTAGCCGCGAATTATAACTGTCCTGGCCAATTGGTGGTGTCTGGCTCCCAGCGCGGCATTGAGCTGGCCTGCGAGCAACTGAAGGCCGCCGGCGCCAAGCGTGCCCTGCCGCTGCCGGTGGGCGGCGCCTTCCACTCGCCCCTGATGAAGTCGGCCGAAACGGCACTGGCCGAGGCCATTGCCACCACTATCTTCTCGGCCGGTATCTGCCCCGTGTACCAGAATGTGGACGCCGCCCCCCACACCAACCCCGACGAAATCCGGGAAAACCTGGTGCGCCAGCTCACGGCCCCGGTTCGCTGGACGCAGAGCGTGCAGCGCATGGTGCAGGACGGGGCCACCGAGTTTGTGGAGTGCGGCCCCGGCAAGGTGCTGCAAGGCTTGGTAAAGAAAATTGCCCCGGAAGCGGCCGTTAGCTCAGCTACGGTGTAAGCAGCCGTTAAGTAAGTGAAAAAGGCCCGCCAGCTACTTGGTGGGCCTTTTTTATTTAGTGACCCGCCGGGTTGTACGGATCAACGGGTAACGGATCCGGGCAATTTTCCAGTAGTCTGGCTACCGTTTGGCCTGATGGTGGGTGTAATGTCGCCGCCGCAATTTCGGCCAGCGGCACTAGCGCAAACCGGCGCTCCGGCAGGTGCGGGTGGGGTATCTGGAGGTGCGGCAGGTCTAGCGCTAAATGGTCGTACAGCAAAATGTCCACGTCCAGGGTGCGAGCTCCCCAGCGCACCAGCCGCTCCCGGCCGGCCTGCTGCTCCGTGGCCTGGCAGGCGGCCAGCAGCTGCAACGGCGTCAGAGAAGTTTCCAGCTGCACCGCCTGGTTCAGAAAGGCCGGCTGATCTTCCAGGCCCCAGGCGGCCGTGGCATACAGGCCTGAGGCAGCCGTTACGGTGCCGGCCGTAGCAGTCAGGTGTCGGATGGCGGCCTGAAGCGTTGCCACCCGGTCACCGAGGTTGGAGCCGAGCAGGAGGTAGGCGGTGGGCATAGCAGTTACAACACGCGCCGTAGGAACTCCACCGTTGCCTCAGCGGCTTGCCGGGCTTCGGCGGGTAGCTCGGTGCTCGACCAAGGATGCGCCCCGCCGAAATTGTGCGTTATGCTGGGCAGAACGAGCAATTCGGCGGTGGGCTGCCATTGCTTGAGCTGCTGGGCCCGCTGCACCGGCACGGTTTCGTCCTGGTCGCCGTGGATGATGAGCAGGGGCCGGCCGCGCAGCTTGCGCCGCAGGTTATGGCGGATATCGAGGCGCAGACGGTTGCGGTGGTAGTCCTCCACAATCTGAAAGTACAGCGGCAGCTGCTGGTGGGTACGGCTGTTTTCTACGTGGAATACGCCCTGTTGCTGCCACTGCTGCATCAGGGGCTCCGACCAGCCGGGGTTCACGTCGCTGATGGCGGCCCAGGTTACTACGGCCTGCACGCGCGGGTCTTCGGCCGTTTTCAGCAGCACCAGTCCGCCGCCCCGGCTGTGCCCAACGAGGGCCAGCCGCGAAAAATCAACTTCTGCGGGCGGAATATCTTTGGCGATGGGCAAGTAATCCAGCAAAGCGCCAATGTCGTCCAGCTCCAGGCTGAAGTTGTTCTGGCCGAAAGCTTCCAGGTCTTCCAG
Organism: Hymenobacter endophyticus; assembly: GCF_032464715.1. Taxonomy (NCBI): domain Bacteria; kingdom Pseudomonadati; phylum Bacteroidota; class Cytophagia; order Cytophagales; family Hymenobacteraceae; genus Hymenobacter; species Hymenobacter endophyticus. The sequence goes on from NZ_JAWDJT010000008.1 coordinate 203,506, forward strand.
GTCGCCGGTGCCACCTACCACCAGGCCGTTGTGCGAGAGGTTGAGCTTCACAAACACAAAACCTTGGTGGGCAAACCAGTCGGCCAGTACGTTGAAGTGCCCCCAATCTTTAAAACCCTTGAAGCCGTGCACAAATACCACCACCGGCTTCGGGCGGCCATCAGCCACAAATCGGGCATCGGCCGCAAACGGCCGGCTGTGCCGGGTGCTGGAGAGTACGAAGTCGACGGAAGTAGGCTGGGTAGGCATAGCAGCGAAGGTAGGGGCTGGACGAATTAAACCAGGAAAACACTCAGTTGCGTGTACCAACAGCGGTATTTTTCATGTTGGCCGGAAAACTACCCCTACCCCCCCAATTTCAGCTCCGCACTATTTCAGCGTTTACCCGTATCATTGCACGCCCCAAATTACCCGCATGACCGTTACGCTGGACCAGATACAGGCTCCCATTGCCGCCGAAATGGAGGAATTCGAACAGAAATTCCGCCAGTCCATGCAAACCCGTCAGCTGCTGCTGGATAAGATCATGGGCTACATCGTGAAGCGCAAGGGCAAGCAGATTCGGCCCATGTTCGTGTTCTTTACGGCCAAAATCAGCGGCGGCGACCCGCTGCCGGAAGCCACCTACCGCGGCGCGGCCCTCATTGAGCTGCTGCACACGGCCACCCTAGTACACGATGATGTGGTGGACGAGAGCAACTACCGGCGGGGCTTCTTCAGCGTGAATGCCCTCTGGAAAAACAAGATTGCCGTGCTGGTGGGCGACTATCTGCTTAGCAAAGGCCTGCTACTGAGCCTGGAAAACAACGACTACGAGCTGCTCAAAATCGTGAGCAACGCCGTGAAGGAGCTGAGTGAGGGCGAACTGCTGCAGATTGAGAAGGCCCGCCGCCTCGACATCACCGAGGACGTGTACTTTGACATTATCCGGCAGAAAACGGCTTCCCTTATTGCATCCTGCTGCGCCGTGGGGGCCGCTTCCACCGGGGCCGATGCGGCTACCATTGAGCGGGCCCGCCTGTTCGGGGAGAAAGTGGGCATGGCCTTTCAGATCAAAGACGACCTGTTCGACTTCGGCACCGACGAAATTGGCAAGCCCGTGGGCATTGATATTAAGGAAAAGAAAATGACGCTGCCCCTCATTCACGCGCTCAGCCGTGCCGATTGGCTGACCAAGCGCCGCGTCATCTTCAACGTGAAAAACAACGACGGCCGCAAAGACCGGGTGCAGGCCGTTATTGACTTTGTGAAGCAGTCGGGCGGGCTGGAATATGCCATTCAGGTGATGCAGCGCTACCGCGACGAAGCCCTGGAAATTCTGTACACCTTCCCTGCATCTTCCTCCCGCACTTCCCTGGAGCAGCTCATCAACTACACTATTGAGCGGGAGAAATAACCTAGCGGAAGAGCCTCAGTAGGACCAAAAAGCCCCTGACGCACACGTGCGTCAGGGGCTTTTTGGTGCTGTAAGAAGATGAAGCCAGCATTGCGAGCAGGTGGCTATTGGTGTTTTTTAAGCCAGTTAAGCCTTCACTTGGTAGGCAATGCTTTCCGGCTTCACTTCGGATACCTCAAAATGTACGCCGTCGAAGTTGCTCTTGACGGTTATTTCGTGAGTCATGTCGCAGCCGGGGCACTTTATTTCCTCGGTTTCGTACTGGCCGTCGTCTTCGGTGGAGTTGGCCAGGTGGTCGGCAGCGGGTACCCCAATCAAGTCGGTGAATACTTCGGTGTTACACTTGTTGCATTCGAATTTGAGGCCTACAGTGCGGCCTTGCAGTTCATCAACGGGGGCGGGGGTGCTTTTCTGTTGAATCCACATAGGAAAGCGGAAGTTTGGTTGTAGAAGGAGAAGAGTACGGCAGGCCACGCAGGCCTCTGGAAGGCTGTACGCGGAAAGGCGGCCAATAGGTTATTTCCGATAAGGGGATATTGACCGATGTTGTACATTCCAGCATCTTTCGCTAGTCCAGAAATATTGTACCTATGTCCGTCTCTGATGTAGTTGATGCGCAGATGGTCACGTTGCCGCAGGTGCCACGCTGGCGCACCTTGCTGGGCTCCTTGGCTATGGCCCGGCAACCCGTCCAAAACCTCGACCGGGTACTCACCCAACACGGCGACACGGTGCGGCTGTACCTGGGTGGTTTGCGCCCCGCCGTTATTACCCGCAACCCGGCTCTGGCCCAGCACATTCTGCAGAAAAACCACCGCCGCTACCTCAAATCCGACCTCACGCACGGCCTGATCCGGTACCTGGGCCGGGGCCTGCTCACCAACGAGGGCGCCGACTGGCTTCGGCAGCGCCGCCTGATTCAGCCCGGCTTTCACCGCCAGCGTCTCACGGCCCTCACCCGCCTGATGCAGGACGTAGTGGAGCAGTGGAGCACGGAGCTGGGCCGCCGGGTGCAGGCCGCGCCCGGTGGCCGCCTGCGCGTGGATATTCACGAAGAAATGACCCGCGTAGCCTTCGATATTATTGCTCGGGCGGTGTTTGGCACCAGTATGCGGGAGCCGGAGCGCAACCGGTTGTCGGATATTCTCACGCGCATTCAGGCTTTTTACGTGCGTACGGTGCGCCAACCCTACCTGCGGCCCTGGTTTGCCGCCACCGGTACCTTTGGCCGGCACGATGCGTTTAGCCGGGAGCTGCGGGAGTTGATTCGGGGCTATATCCGGCAGCGCCAGGCAGTTTCGCCCACTGCCGCCCCGCCCGATGACCTGCTGCAAATGCTGCTGGATGCCCGTTACGAGGACAGCCAGGAGCCCATGAGTGAAAACCAATTGCTCGATGAGGTGAATATTCTGCTGCTGGCGGGGCACGAAACCAGTGCCAACGCCCTCAGCTGGCTGTTTTACCTGCTGGCCCGCCACCCCGAAGCGGCGGCCCGGGTGCGGCAGGAGCGGGCGGCGGCCGGGCTGGCGGGCCGGGCCCCGGAGTTTAGCGAGCTGCCGCAGCTGCCGTACAGCCAGCAGGTAGTGCAGGAAACCATGCGCCTGTATCCGCCCGCTTGGATTCTGGACCGGGTGGCGCTGGAAGACGACGAGTTTCGGGGCCTGCGTATTCCGAAGGGCACGTTGTTTTCTATCTACCTCTACGGTTTGCACCGCCACCCGGGGCTGTGGCCAGAGCCCGATGCCTTCCGGCCCGAGCGGTTTGCCCCGGCCGCCCGGCCGCCCATTCCGGCCTATGCCTACCTGCCATTTGGGGGAGGGCCTCGCTTATGCGTGGGCAGCCACTTCGCCCTCACCGAAATTCAGCTGGTACTGCTGGAAGGTTTGCGCTGGTTCAACCTGACGCCAACCTCTGCCGCCTTGCCGGGTACCGACCCACTTATTACGTTGCGCCCCAAAGGCCCCCTGTGGCTGGATATAACCACGGCTTGATGGCTGGTTGTCCGCCCAACTCTCATGCTGAATGGGGTGGGAAATCTGGCTTTATCTTCTGAAAGATTGGCCCAGATTCCTCGTCCCGCTCGGAATGACACGTATTCTATTTTGCTATACTTGCCTGTATGATGCCTCCTCTGACCCTGCTGGATACCCCGGCCGTAAAAGTACCCGAGCTAGAAACCCCCGATTTGCTACTGCGTGGCCCCCGTGTGTCCGACTTGCCGGAGTTTACGGCCTTGGCCAACGACCCGGCGTTCTACCGCTTTCTGGGCAACAAGCCACAAAGCGAGGAGGACGTGTGGCGGCGGATGCTGGGCCAGCTGGGGCACTGGGCTTTGCTGGGCTACGGGGCCTGGGCCATTGAGGAAAAAGCCAGCGGCCGGTACTGTGGTTCCGTGGGCTTCTTTGACAATCAGCGCGACCTGACGCCTTCCCTAAAGGGCACGTTGGAAGCAGGCTGGACCATTGCCCCCCGCCTACACGGCCGTGGTTACGCCAGCCAAGCCATCCAGGCCGCCCTGGCCTGGATTGAGCCCCGCTTCCCCCAGGCCCGCCTCACCTGCATCATTGACCCCGACAACGTAGCCTCCCTGAACGTGGCCCGCAAATTCGGCTTCCACGAATTCGCCCGCGCCACCTACCACAACGAGCCGATTGTGCTGCTGGAACGGCCCCGATAGCAGAAACGCTAAGGCATAAAAACTGTCATTCCGAGCAAAGCGAGGAAGCTGGGTGAATCGCTCGAAACGATAATCCAGCTTCCTCGCTTTGCTCGGAATGACAGTTTTAGCTTACCTAAAGCCGATTATTCGGCCAGCAGTTGGTCAATGGTTTTGTTGAATTCGGCCACTTCCTGCTCGTAATATTTGCCGGTGCCGGGGCCCGAATAGCCGGTGTGAATCTTGCGCACTTCGCCTTTCTTGTCTAGGAAGATGGTAGTGGGGAAGGCCAGCACTTTCTGCACCTGCGGCAATGACTTGCTGGCCGCGTCCGAAGAGGCTTCGCCCGCAATGGCAATATCGTAGCCGATGTTCATGCGCTCCTTCATTTTCAGCAGTTTCTGCGCGGCCACTTTTTGGTCGGTGGTGCGCTCATAGCCCAACCCGATAATTTCCACACCGCGCTGCTTGTTCTTCTCATACCAGGGGGCCAGGAAGTTGGTTTCATCCATGCAGTTGGGGCACCAGGAACCCAGAATCTGCACCACTACCACTTTGCCCTTGTATTTGGGGTCGGAAGGGGAGATGCTGCCGCCTTCGTAGATGCTCGGGAATTTGAAGTCGAGCTTTTTCTGGCCGGGCTTCATGCCGGTGAGGGCATTGGCATCGGGCAGTTTGGCATTAGGGTCGAGCACGGCGGTCCATGTTTCGTGGCCTTTTTTGCCGCTGTAGAAGTGGCCGCTGATGTTGTTGATGTTTTCGGGCTTATCCAGCTTTCCGTCAAACAGAAAGCCGTGGCTGCCGTCGAAGGTAGAAAGCATGATGTGTTGTCCATCGGCCTTGGTTACTAGGTTACCAGCTAGGTACCGGTAGTCGCCGGTGGTGGTCAGAAAGGTACCCGTAAGGCGAGAAGGATTCACGGAATCCTGGGTGATGATGCCCACTGCAGGAGTAGTATCACCCTCTGCGCCCTTGAATACTGTCCGAAACGTAGCGCCCTTTTTCAGGTCGCCGAAAACGGGTGCTTTCTGGCTGTTACCCGTAAACAAAACAGTTTCAGAAGTGGCTTTCGTAGCCGCAAACGGCACGCGGTAGGGTTCTTTGCCGTCGTACTTCACCCAGGTGCCCTTTAGTTTGTCGGCACCATCAGGGCGTACTACTAGGGCGGCATCGAACACGCCCAGGCGGATGGTGGTGGAGTCGCCGGCGGTGCTGATTTCGTCGAGCTTCAGGCGCTCCTCGCCGTTGCGCAGCGTTACGGTGGGCTTGCCGCCGTCCTGGGCTACATCAAACAGAAACGGAATTTCCTGGCCCTGGGCCGAGAGTATGCCCCGCCAGGTACCGGCTGAGAGGGCCGTGGCCGCGTTGCTACCCGCGGCATCAGTAGCCGCCTGGTTTTCGGAAGTGGTGGAATTGGACTGACAGGCCACCGCGGCCAGCGCGAGTCCGGCCCCGGTTACGGCCTTGCGGAATGCAATGGCTACGGGCATGGTGAAAATGTTAAGTGAGTACGGGGCTAAACTACGGCCGGCCTCCGGTTGTTTACAACCTATGGCCGTTGCTGCCCGCAGATTATTACACAGAACGTCATTCCGAGCCTGCCGAGGAATCTCACGTGCTGATGTTGCCAAACTATTGGTCATGCTGAGCGAAGTCGAAGCATCTCTACCGCTTTGTTGAAATTGCCATTGCAACATCAGCACGCGAGATTCCTCGACTACGGCTCCGCCTTCGCTCGGAATGACGTTCTGTGCGCCCAAGCTGCAACAATTCCGCCACTATCCGTTAGAATCATTCTAAATGAGGCCGGAGGGCGGGGGCAAAGGGCCTAAATGTTGGGTCGCGCAACGGCCGGTACCTATATTTGCGTACCTGTGTTATGCAGGTTCGTTCTCTCCACTTTTTCCATTTCGCATTATGGCGTTTGACTTAGAAATGATCAAGGCCGTGTACGATGGCATGGGCTCCCGCATTGAAGCCGCCCGTACCGCCGTTGGCCGCCCGCTTACCCTGACTGAAAAAATCCTGTACGCTCACCTGTACGGCGGCTCTGTTTCGCAGGCGTATGAGCGGGGCGTTTCCTACGTCGATTTCGCTCCGGACCGCGTAGCCATGCAGGACGCCACGGCCCAGATGGCGCTGTTGCAGTTCATGCAGGCCGGCAAAGCCAAAGTGGCCGTGCCCAGCACCGTACACTGTGACCACCTGATTCAGGCCGAGCGTGGTGCCGACCAGGATTTGGCCGTAGCTAACTCCGAGAACAAAGAGGTATACGACTTTCTGGCCTCGGTTTCCAATAAATACGGCATCGGCTTCTGGAAGCCCGGTGCTGGTATCATTCACCAAGTAGTACTCGAGAACTACGCCTTCCCTGGCGGTATGATGATCGGTACCGACTCGCACACGCCCAACGCCGGCGGCCTCGGCATGATTGCCATTGGTGTAGGCGGCGCCGATGCCGTAGACGTAATGTCGGGCATGGCTTGGGAGCTGAAGTTCCCCAAAGTAATTGGCGTGAAACTGACCGGCAAGCTGTCGGGCTGGGCTTCGGCCAAAGACGTAATCCTGAAAGTAGCGGGTATCCTGACCGTAAAAGGCGGTACCGGTGCTATTGTGGAGTACTTCGGTGAAGGCGCGGAAAACCTGTCGGCTACCGGCAAAGGCACCATCTGCAACATGGGCGCTGAAATCGGGGCTACTACCTCAGTGTTCAGCTACGATGAGAAAATGGGCGACTATCTGCGTGGCACTGGCCGCGCCGAAATTGCCGACGCTGCCGCAGCCGTAGCCTACAACCTGCGTGCCGACGACGAAGTGTACGCCAACCCGGCCAATTTCTACGACCAGCTCATCGAAATCAACCTCTCCGAGCTGGAGCCCTATGTGAACGGCCCGTTCACCCCGGACGCAGCCTGGCCGATTTCGGAGTTTGCCGCTGCCGTGAAAGAGCACAACTGGCCCGCTAAGCTGGAGGTTGGCCTGATCGGCTCCTGCACCAACTCCTCGTACGAGGACATCACCCGCGCTGCCAGCATTGCTAAGCAAGCTGCCGACAAAGGCCTGACCGTACAAGCCGAGTACACCGTAACGCCCGGCTCGGAGCTGGTGCGCTACACCGTGGAGCGTGATGGGTTGCTGGACACCTTCGCTCAGATGGGCGGCGTGGTACTGGCCAATGCCTGCGGTCCGTGCATCGGGCAGTGGGCCCGCCACATGGACGACATGAAGCGTCCCAACTCCATCATCACCTCGTTCAACCGCAACTTCGCCAAGCGCAACGACGGCAACCCGAACACCCACGCTTTCGTGGCTTCGCCTGAAATCGTGACGGCCTTCGCCATTGCCGGCGACCTGACCTTCAACCCCCTCACCGACACGCTGACCACCAAAAACGGTGAGCAGGTGAAATTTGATGAGCCCCAGGGTATTGAGCTACCTCCGCGCGGCTTTGCTGTGGAAGATGCCGGTTTCCAGGCGCCTGCCGAAGATGGCTCGGGCGTACAGGTACTCGTGGATCAGGCTTCGGACCGTCTGCAGCTGCTGGAGCCCTTCAAGGCTTGGGAAGGCAGCGACCTGAAAGGGTTGCGCCTGCTCATCAAAGCCCAGGGCAAGTGCACCACTGACCACATTTCGATGGCCGGCCCGTGGTTGAAATACCGCGGCCACCTGGACAACATCAGCAACAACATGCTCATTGGGGCTACCAACGCCTTCAACGGCGAGGCTAACTCGGTGAAGGATGAGCTGACTTCGGGTACTCCCTATGGCCCCGTACCGCAGGTTGCCCGTAACTACAAAGCCCAGGGCATTGGCTCGGTGGTAGTAGGTGACGAAAACTACGGTGAAGGCTCCTCGCGGGAGCACGCCGCCATGGAGCCCCGCCACCTGGGCGTGCGCGCCGTGCTGGTGAAATCCTTCGCTCGTATCCACGAAACCAACCTGAAGAAGCAGGGTATGCTGGCCCTGACCTTCGCCAACAAGGCCGACTACGACCTGATTGAAGAGGACGACACCATCGACATCCTCGGTCTGACCACGTTTGCCCCCGGCAAGCCGCTGGAAGTTCGTCTGCACCACGCCGATGGCGACACGGACCTCATCACGGTGAACCACACCTACAACGAAGGCCAGATTGAGTGGTTCAAAGCCGGTTCGGCCCTGAACCTGATTCGCTTGAAAGAGTCGGGTGAAGCCCAACTGTCGCAGAAGTAGTTCTGAGCAGCTGAAGTACAACGGCCGCCTTCCCGGATAGGGGAGGCGGCCGTTGCTGTTTGGTGGCCGAATGCTGCGCGGTGAAAGCAAGCAGCAGGTATTGCCAGGGCAATGTTTCCTACCGGAAGGAATGTACCTTTGGCCGCCTTTTCCGCTTGAGGTCATCGTACATGAAGCAACCTGTACTCCCCGTTCTAGTTCTGGTATCTGCTCTTCCAGCCGCCGCGCAAACTGCTCCGGCTGTCCCTGATACGACGCAGGCACTGCCGGAGGTAACGGTAACCTACCGCGCCGGCAGCCGCACCCCAGTCACGTTTCTCAACCTCAGCGGGCAGGAGCTGAAAGCCCGCAGTGTGGGCCAGGAACCCTCGTTTCTGCTGACCCAGACGCCCGCCGTAACGGCTTATTCTGATGCCGGTAGCACCCAGGGCTACGCCTACTTTCGGTTGCGCGGCATCGACCAAACCCGCATTAACAGTACCCTGGACGGCGTGCCGCTGAATGAGCCCGAGGACCAGGGTGCCTACTTCTCCAACTACCCCGACTTGTTTAACTCCCTGAGCAGCGTGCAGCTGCAGCGGGGCGTGGGCACCAGCCAGAACGGGGTGGCCAGCTTCGGGGGCAGTTTGCAGCTGACTTCGGTGAGCCTGCTGGACTCGGCCCACACGACGCTGGGCGGCGGCTACGGCTCTTACAACAGTTACCGGCTGTATGGGGAGCACGCCAGCGGGCGGCGCGGGCACGGAGCTTTCTACGCCCGAGTTTCGCATCTGCATTCCGATGGGTACAAGATTCGCTCGGCCAATACCTCCAGCTCGGTGTACCTGAGCGGCGGGCTGTTCTATGATAAAACTACCTGGAAACTAAGTGTGCTGGCCGGGCAGCAGCGCAACCAGCTGGCTTGGCTGGGTGTGCCCGATTCGGTGATTCGGGTGAACCGCCGGGCCAATGCCAACGGCCCAGAAAACGACCGGTTCCGGCAGGCCCTAGTGCAGCTGCAAAACCAATGGCGGCTGTCGGGCCGCTCCGAAATCAGCAGCAGCATCTATGGCTCGGGTTTGCAGGGAGGCTACGACTTCGACCTGAACGCTTTTCTGGGGCTGCCCTCCACCTCGGAGCTGTACCGCTACGATTTTCGCTCGGGCTGGCTGGGCGCGTTCAGCGCCTACACCCTGCGGGGGCAGCGCTTCACCTGGACCAGCGGCTTGCACCTGAGCACTTACCGGCGGCGGCACCTGGGCAGTGAGCAGCAGGCCGGGGAGCTGTACCGCAACACCGGCTACAAGCGGGAGGGCAGCGTGTTCAGCAAGCTGGAGTACCGGCTGGGCCCGCTCACGCTGTTTGCCGATGTGCAGGGCCGCACCGCCACCTTCCGCTACCGGGGCAGTGTGCCGCTGGAGCCGCAGCGCTGGCAGTTCATCAACCCCAAAGCTGGCCTCAGCTACCAGCTCACCGAGCACACCACGCTCTACTACAGCTTGGGCCGCACCGGCCGTGAGCCAACCCGCAACGACCTGTTCGGGGGCAACGATGATCTGGCCGCTGACAGCACAGGCCGGGCCCTGATGTTCAACTCCCGCCCCGAGTACGTAACCGACCACGAAGCCGGAGTGCGCTACGTGGTCCCGCGCCTGGAGCTAAGCCTGAACGCCTATTACCTGAATTTCCGGGATGAAATTGTGCTGAACGGAAAGCTAGGCCCCAACGGGTTGGCCCTCACGAGCAACGTGGAGCAAAGCTACCGCACCGGGCTGGAGGGCACTGCGCACTGGCAAGCCACGCCGAAACTGCAGTTGGTATACAACGCGGCCTTCAACTACAGCCGCATCCGGGAGCAAACCCAGGATTTTCGTCCCATCCTGACGCCCGCCGTGCTGCTCAACCAGGAAGTAAACTACTCAACCGGGCCCTGGCTGTTGGGCGTATCGGCGCGCTACCAAAGCCGCTCTTACCTGGACTTTGCCAACTCCGCCACTATTGCCGGCTACGGGCTGCTAAATGCGCGTGTACGCTACGCCCGGACGCGCTGGGAGGCTACGCTGTTCGGTAATAATCTTACCAACAGCCGCTATTTTAACAACGGTTATGTGGAGCCCGATGGCACCCGCAAATATTTTGTGCAGGCTCCCACCAATGTATACTTGGATGTGCGGCTGCATTTTTAATCTTACTGAAGTGCGCAGTTTGTTGTAGCCGTTTTCCTCACTTGTATGAAGCACGCGTTGGTATTTGGGAAGTTTCTGCCGTTTCATATCGGGCACGCCGCCCTCATTGAGTTTGCCCGCCGCCACAGCACCCGCCTGACGGTGCTAGTGTGCGCCAGCGACCAGGAAACTGTGCCGGGCGAGGTACGGGCCGCCTGGATACGGGAAACGTATGCTGCCCAGCCCGAGGTAGAGGTACAAGTGCTGGAATACCGAGAGCAGGAGTTAGCCAACACCTCCGAAACCTCCCTGGCCGTGGCTCAGGCCTGGGCCGACCGGTTTCGGGAAGTGCTGCCGGAAGTAACGTTGGTTGTGACCTCCGAGCCCTACGGTGCCCTGGTAGCCGCGCGTATGGGCATCGAATACCTGGATTTTGATGTGTTCCGGGCGCAGGTGCCGGTTTCGGGTACAGCTATTCGGGGTGATGTGCGGGCCGGTTGGGCTTGGCTGCCGGCCAGCGTGCAGCGCCATTACCAGCGCACCGTGGCTATTCTGGGTACCGAATCGACCGGTAAAACCACGCTGGCCGAGCAATTGGCCAAGCACTTCAAGGCCGTATGGGTACCCGAAGCCGGCCGTGACCTGATTCCGGACTCTACTGATTTCAGACAGGAGCAACTGCTAGCAGTGGCAGCTGAGCACGCGCGGCGCATTGCGGAAGTCCGCGCTATTGCTGGTCCGTTACTGCTACTCGATACCGATGTGCACATCACCCAATCATACGCGCGGCTGCTGGGGCAGGAGTACCTCACACTGCCTCCGGGGATATACCAGCAGAACCGCGCCGACCTGTACCTCTACCTCGCGCCTGATGTGCCACTGGTGCAGGATGGTACCCGCCTGCCCGGGCCGGAGCGTACCCGGCTGGAAGCGCTGCACCGCCAAACCCTGGCCGATTTCAATATTGCGTACTACGAAATAAGCGGCGGCTGGGCGGAGCGCTGGGCTCAGGCTGTTACGCTAATTGAGACGCAGTTTCGGCTGGAGGTGCGGCTATAGCGTGGCTACTTGCTCCGGCCGGTTTTCCTGTGGCTTCGGTACCAGGTAATAACACAGCAGGATGACCAGGCCAGTCAGGAAGAGACAACCCGCTACTTCATTTACTTTGATAGTATGTATAGGAGAGTATGGTACCGTGGATTTGTTGTGTTCATATGGCTGCTAGCCACTGTGCCGGCAGGCGCGCAAATCACTCAGCTGGATACCCTGTACGCGCGGACTTTGGCCGGCAACCGCCCGGCCCTGGAAAAAGTAGTGCGGCTTACCAAAAGCCGTCAACACGTACGATACCAGATGGGCCGCCACCAACGGAAAAGCCGGCTGGGCAAGCTGGCCGCGTCCAGCCTGCAGGACTTAGTGGTATTCTCTGTCAGTGAGCAGGGGGGGCAGCCGCTGGATTTTTCGCGCACCCATCTGGCACTGGTGCGAAGCCGAATGTCGGATTTGCGCTACTTTCCGGTGTACAAACAGTGGGGGCTGAGCCGGCTGGAAGATGATTCCAGCAGTGTGCATCATCTGCGGCAACTGCCTCCAGGTAGGGTAACCGATAAGGTGAAGCCACCCTCGGCGCTGGCCTACAGAGCAGCGGAAGGCCGGCGGCTGGATTCCTTGTGGCAGGCCCGCAGCCCGTTGCTGCTTCGGGAGCTGCCCCGCTACGTGTACTGGCACCGCGACCAAGGGTTTCTGGAACGGGATATGGTGACGTTCATGGAGCATACCACTGGGCTGCAGGTGGGGGTACATAACTACACCGCCGATACCGTGTATTCCCTGGCCTACGATTTCCGCGGGGTGGCGCTGCGTAACTATACCGTTTTTTGGGCCCGCCACTATCATTATTTCAGCTGGAACCAGCAAAAAGGTCGTTTCGAAGCGCCTGCCTTGCCAGTCCGGCCACGCTCCGCAGTGCAGCAGCTGCTCGACCAGATTGCCGGTTCAGATTCCAGCGCGGCGTTTCAGGCTTACACGGCCTTTATTGAGCAGAATATTCAGGTTCCTTCGAGGAATATGGATGAACTAACAAGCTTTTTTCCGAATCGGGCCCTGCCTATTTTCTGGGAGAAATTCATACGAAGCAAACAAGCCATGCGCGCTTACCTGCGTCAGAAAGGCTTACCCCTCACGCTGCCGCCGGCGCTGCAACAGCAAAGCTTGCAGCTACTACAGCCCCTGCCTTTCGGGCAGCGTTACCAGCTAGAAAACCACCTGATTAGCGTACTGAATCCGGAACAGATAACTGCCTTTGAGTTGCTGATGTTGGACTATTCCCGAAACGATGCGGCGCAGGAGTCGGTGGGGCGCATTCTGGACGTGTGGTATTCCCGAAACTGGCCCCAGGTTACCGGCAGCGAGAAACAGCTGGGATTATACCTGAAAAAGATAAGCGCGTACAAAGGCCTGGGCATTGTGGGAGGCAGCAACAGCTTTGCCCACAAGCTGAATACGCTACGTGGGCAGCCGCGCCGGGCCGTACGCCACCTGGCAGTTACGGCCCCGGACGCGGAGGTGCAAAAAACGGCCCGTATGCTGTTGCGGCCCCACTGGTCCTCTCGTTCCCGGCGCACGTTCAGCCGGGTCCGGCCGGCTTCATCTCCCGCCAGATTATTCAACGCGGACAGCCTGCGACAAGTGCTGCTGGGCCGAGGTCTGCAGGTGTACCCGGCAGGAAAGCTGAGCGTGGCGCGCATAGATACTGCCCTGAAATATGATGCGCCCTTGGGGTTTGTGGGCGGCCATACGCCCCGCACCACCACCTTGGAACCGCTAATAAGACTACTGGAAGCAGAATTTCACACTGATCTGGGTTTCGGCCCCGCATTCGGTGACTGGCGACTGTCCGGCTCTCCTTCCGTGGTACACCGGGCCCGGGCGTGGCGCTGGTACCTGCGCCGCCAGGGGCTATTGGGCAAGGATACCGACCCCATTTCTTTCGTGCAGAAGAATAGTTTTCATAGCCGTTCGCCTACCAGGAAGTTGAAATGGAAAATCCGGCGATTCACGCGCCGCCTATTCCGGTAGCTACCAGCCGGTTGTCAGGCATTCACTTGCTCCGGCCGGTTTTCCCGTGGCTTCTGTACTAAGTAGTAATACAGCAGGATGACCAGGCCTGTGAGAAACGGAAGCAATGCTAGGTGCTTGCCGGTGATGTTGCCCCACACTACCACGGTATCAAACCCCAGAAACTCGCTGATCATCCAGTAGGAGTTAGCCGAAATCCAGAACACAATAGCTAGGTTATGGGCCAGCTCCGCTTTAATCTCGCGGGTGCGCCAGGTGATGAGCAGGGCAATAGTCAGCGTGGGAAAAATCATGCTGATGCCCAGGGGCTTCCAGATCATACACCAGCCAATATCCTTCAGGAGCCAGAACAGAATGTGCAGGTTCTCCAGGCGCCGATACGGGGCCGGAATGGTGTAGAGCTGGTCATTGGGCTGGTGCATGGGCGCGGGCGAAAAGCCAAAGGTATATGCTTAGAAAGTCGCTGCAACAACCGGAAGCGGTAGCCTAGGCCAGCTTTTTCAGGAGGCTTGCGTATGAGGTCCCATCCGCTCTTTCGTAGGTTGACCCGCATGAAAATCCCGATCAAACAAGTTGTTAAAGGAGTAGCCTGGACCGGCGCCGGGCTAGTAGGTGCAGTTGTGGTGTACTTAGCTGCTTCTGCTGCCCTTTCGGCCGTGCCAGTAGCTGCCACAAGCAACGCGCCTGTCTCCGAGCAACCAATTGAAGCCTACATCCTGTCCAATGGGGTACACACCGATTTGGTAGTGCCAGTACGCTCTGCCCACGCCGACTGGACGCAGCTGGTGCCTTATACCGATACGCCCGCCGCCGATAGTACCATGCAATTCGTGGGGTTTGGCTGGGGCGACAAAGGTTTCTACCTCGACACCCCTACCTGGGCCGAACTCAAGCCCAGCACTGCCGTAAAAGCCATGTTCTGGCTGGGCACCACGGCTATGCATACTACTTTTCATCACCGCCCGGTGGAGGGGCCCGACTGTGTGCGGCTGCAACTAAGTCCGGCGGAATATGCCCGGCTGGTTGCCTTCATTAAAGGCAGCTTCGACTTTGGCGCCCAAGGCCGGCCCCAGCATATCAAGGGGCACAGCTACGGCCAGCACGATGCCTTTTACGAGGCCCGGCGCACGTATAACCTGTTTTATACCTGCAACACCTGGGCAAATAACGGTCTGAAGGCTGCCGGCCAGAAAGCAGCCCTGTGGACTCCCTTCGACTTTGGCATCTTTTGGCAATACCGCTAGCCTCTCGCCATTTTTAAGCTGGTTTTAACACCGAAAAAAACAGTTCAACCGTACATTCGACCCTATGACGACTTACGACGAAATCTTCGAGAACAACCGCCAGTGGGTGGCCACTAAAACAGGTACCAACGCTGATTTCCTGCGGCAGCTGGCCTCCGACCAGAAGCCCGACTACCTCTACATCGGTTGTAGCGACTCCCGCGTAACCGCCGAGGACCTGATGGGCGTGGCCCCGGGCGAGGTATTCGTGCACCGCAACGTGGCTAACCTGGTTATCAGCATCGACCTCAATGCCTCCTCGGTGATTGAGTATGCCGTGGCGCACCTGGGCGTGAAGCATATTGTGGTATGCGGGCACTATGGCTGCGGGGGCGTGAAAGCCGCCATGCAGTCTAAAGACCTGGGTGTGATGAACCCCTGGCTACGCAACATTCGGGACGTATACCGCACGCACCAAGCAGAGCTGGATGCCATTGAGGACGCGGACCAGCGCTACGACCGGCTGGTGGAACTGAACGTGCAGGAGCAGTGCATCAACGTCATCAAGATGGCCGTGGTGCAGCAGAAATATCTGGAGAATGGCTACCCCACGGTACACGGCTGGGTGTTCGACCTGAAAACTGGTTTGCTAAAAGATCTGAAGCTGGACTTCGAGGAAATCCTGCACAACATTCAGGAAATCTACAACCTGGGCGACGAGCCGATTTTCAAATCCAAAAACGCTCGGGCCGAGGAAATTGCCAACAGCGCTAAGGAGGAGGTGCAGCGCTAACGCCTGAGAGCAGCGCATAAAAAAGGCCGGCGGTTTTTTGGGGTAGTATCCCGAAAAACCGCCGGCCCTTTTTATGCGTGGATGATGAAATAATGGTCTTAGTTAAGCCACACCTGAGCCACAGGCTCAAAGCGGGTTTTGGCAAACGCGCCGTACGGCTGCTCGGCATAAAAGCCCAACACATGTACCTGTAACTCGCCGGTGCGCGCATGACGCCGCATCTGAATAGGGTAGACCTGGCCGCTGGTAGGCCAATCACCAATGTGGTCAATAGGGCGTCGGGTGGCATCTATGCACCGGGCAAACTGCTGGAGCGGAAGAGGAACGGGAAGCTTCGTTTTTGACATATCCAAAGATACACATATTGTCGCATTTGTACTAAAAAAATTAGTGTAAAATATAGGAAGGTTAGGATGCTGAAAATCCTGTTTTGGGGCGTTCTAAAAGAGGTTGCGCCAACCCCAGATAGTTATTGTATTGGCTGCGTTTTTAGTGAGTTCAGCTAGTTTCGATTGAACTGTATGCCAATAATTTTGGACGAAAAATACCTTGGCCTGTGTGCTGAATATATTCTTAGCTGATTATTGTTTTTCGACCCGGACGCTGTAGTGCTGATTCTGAGTTTGCACCCGTACTATATACAGACCCGCCGGGCAAGCACGTAAATCAAGTTGGGCTTGTGGGGCTGTCACCAACTGGGAGCTTAGTAGCTGCCCCACAACTGAAAATACTTCTACAGTAGCCGGCACCTGAGGCAAAATAAGCTGAGCGAAGCGGTTTGTCGGGTTTGGGTATACCATAAGGCCTGCTGAACGCACCGGCCGTACGGGTAGCACTTGTTGGTAGCGGGTAGCAGCGGCGGCAGCGGCAGTTTCCAGTTGCGTAAGCGTGGGCGCTGCCAATACAGCAAAAGCTACTAGTGCCGAGTCGGCGGGGGCCAGGGGGGGCAAAACTGCCCCAGTTACCTGCGAGGCATCCGTTTCGGTTGTAAGCTGGGCCTGTTGAGTGCCGCTGCTTAGGGTCATGAACTTCTCGGCTGAGCTAAAGCCATTGGCCAGGTACACGGGGCTGCTTGCCGGTGCTTGATTATTGATGGCATAAGCACTGGGCTGACCGCCGGCCAGATGCTGAACTCCGGTGTACAGCCGGGGGGCCGCCGGATCGAAGAGGTACTGCAGCCGACGAGCACCGTCCCAGGCCACTACGTTGCGGCTGGCTTCGCCAGGTAAGTCCCAGTCCATGAACAAGCCCACGTGCAGTGGCTTGAGCGTATCGGCTGTGAGGTTGGTGAGCCGGTATTCCAGAATTACGTAGTTGTGATGCGGCGCGGCGGCCCAGGCATAGGCGTGCTGGCGTACCCGCACGCCCACCGTACGGCCACGAGTGAGGCTGGGCAGCGAATCTTGGAACAGGCTGTTAGCTTCTTGGTCGGCCCGCAACGGTTGGGCGCGAAGCTGGGCGCGGGTCAGCGTCCAGAAATCGGTATCGGCGCCGCGCCGCTCATTACGCACATTATCGGACACGCGGGTAGCGGATGTGGCAATCAGCAAGCCGCCCTCAGCCAGAAGCGGCGGCCCCTGCCGGTAGCTGACGCCCTCCCCGGCATCAGAACCCAACCCATCGTAACCAATATTGCCCCGGCTGGTAAGCGTAAGGGCTAGGTTTCCAGCATTCAAAACCACATAATCGGGGTTCAGTAGCACGGTTTCGTACTGGTCTTCCTGGTAGCCAGTGGCCGCATCCTGCAGGCGGTAGCGCAGCACAGCTTTCGTGTTGAGTGGTGTGCCAGCGGCTACGGTCAGGCGAAAAGGAGCAGTAGAATTAGCGCGCTGCTCCAAGGTGACCAATGGCCCTACTGCAAAGCTGCCCTGCCGTACCAGCACGTAAGGCGACAAGGAAGTGACGGTAACCGCGAGGTTGCTCAGGGGCTGTAACAGGTTTTGCACCTGTACCGTGAGGCGGAGCGTGTCGCCGGGGGCGTAACTGCGACGAGCGGGGCTGTAGGTGCGGCCTATAATGCGGGCGGAATGCTGATTGGCCTCTGTTACGGCGCGCAAAGCATTAAGGCGGCCTGAGCCAATGCGGCCAGCATACGCGGCGTTGCCCGGTAGCGCATCTATATTATCAGTGGTACGGCGCAGTTGGGCCGCTACCTGGGCCGCGTTGTACCGGGGAAACCGGGTACGCACCAGCCCCGCTGCTCCCGCTACCAGTGGGGCTGCAAACGAGGAACCGCCCACGGCTATGTAGTCGGTATCGGTGTTGCCGAAGGTGGTCAAAATTTGAGTGCCGGGGGCCGATAAATCGACGCGGCGGCTGAAGGTGGCATTGGTACTTCGCTCATCCGAGGGGGTAAGGGTAGCCACAGATACCACATGCTCGTAACTGGCCGGGTAAAAATCCAGGTCGGCACCGGTGTTGCCGGCGGCGGCTATAATCACCGCGTCGTGGTTGATGGCCGCGTACTTGATAACATCCTGCTCGAAGCGGGAAAAGCCGCCAGGGGCTCCCCAGGAGAGGTTGATAATTTGGCAGCCGTGGTCGGCGGCATATACAATGGCCTCGTAGCCGCCAAAGGAGCCGGTACGGGTGCTGGAATAGATTTTCAGGGGGAGAAACCGGCAGCGGTAGCCCACACCCGCAATACCTTTGGCATTGTTGGTGGCGGCCGCTGCGCAACCCGCTACCAGTATACCGTGTACGCTGTTGGCTTCCCGTACGGGGTCGTTGTCGTTATCGGCAAAATCCCAGCCGGTGTAATTGTCCACGTAGCCATCCTGGTCGTTGTCGAGGCCATCGGGCAGGTCGCGGCGGTTGCGTTGCACCTGGGAGGCCAAGTCTTCGTGGGTGAGGCGGGTGCCACCGTCCACAATGGCAATGGTAATGGCCGTATCGCCCTGGGTAACGTCCCAGGCCCGGTAGGCCCGAATATTTTTGAGATGATACTGGCCCCCGGCACGGGTGGAGTCGGCCAAGGGGTCGGAGGTCTGAAGCAGTGGGGGATAGTAGTAGAGGGGCTCAGCGTATTCCACCACCCCGGTTTTCTGCAGCTGGCGGCAGGCTTCCTCTACCGGGATATTCACCGGAATCCTGACTTCGTATACCAACGCTAGGTCAACTGCTCCGGGTAAATCGGTGGGTGGCGGGGTGCTGTGCGGAAATTTGCGCTGCAGCGGCTCTGCCGCGAGGTGGCGCAAAGCGGCCTGCAATGCGGGCAATGCACTGGGGGCAGTAGCCACGTACGCGGGCGCAAGCTTGATTACCACCCGGCCCGCCTGCACCGTTTTCTGCGGAGCCTGCCCCCAACTGGCCAGTGGAAGGCCCAACACCAGCAAACACAGCGCAAAACCAGCTTGCCGCCAAAACAGAGTACCGGATAGACGCATACAATCGGGCTAAATTAGGTCAGGAATCCAGGGGAAGCAGTTAAAAATATTCGGCAGCTTCCTCCGCTAAAGATACTCAACAGACCAGCGCTTTGGGGGGCGTTTTCTACTAAAAAGCCACCGGCCTATCCGGACAATCCGAATGAGCCGGTGGCTACTGAAAAGGAGGTTAAAAAGCAACTAGCGCGGCTTGGCGTATTTGTACTTTTTTGGCGCGTTTACAGTGCGGTATTTGTAGGGGTTCTTCGCGTTGGGGTCGATGTTCAGGCCCAGGCCAACGGTGTTGCGCTCCTTTTTGAAACGGGCTTTGTTGTTGTCGCGCTTGGTACGGTCCATGGAAACGGAGCCGTAGCGGCTGGGGCGCTCCAGCATTTTATCTTCGCTGGAGCAGGAAGTGCCCGCCAGCAGCAGAGCGCAGGCGGAGCAGAGTAGGAGAATTTTCATACCAGAGACGGTGGCTAGTGGAGGAAGGAGCTGCCAGGACAAGCGGCGGCTACACAAAGCTTTGTACTCCAATGAAACCTAAAAGGATACATCCTTTCTTGGAGCCATGCCCCGCCGGGAACCACTGCTACAAACTCAGCATTTCCCGAAACCGCGCCGACTGCTGCCGCGACACTTCCACCTCGGGGCCACCACCGCGCAGCTTGATTTTAAGCGTATTGCTAAACCAGGGCTCAATGCTTTCCACCCATTTCAGGTTAATAATTTGCTGGCGGTTGGCCCGGAAAAAAACGCGGGCATCCAGGCGCTGCTCCAGGTGCTGCAACGTGCGCGGAATAAGGGGGCGGTGCTGCTCGAAGTAAATTTGGGTGTAGCTGCCATTGATTTCAAACAGCCGGATATCGGCCAGGCGCACAAACCAGCACTGCTCCCCGTCTTTCACAAACACCTGGTCCTGCTCGGTAAGCAGGGCAGGGGCCGGCTCTTCCGGCTCCGGACCGGCGGCGGGGGCCAGTGCAGAAACCGGAGCCGGGGTCATAAGCTTGGTGCGGGCTTTGGCCAGGGCTGCCGCCAGCCGGTTTTCCTGAATGGGCTTAAGCAGGTAATCCAGCGCATTCACCTCGAAAGCCTGCAGCGCATACTCGTCGTAGGCGGTGGTGAAGATGACGTGCGGGGCTACATCCAGAGAGGCCAGCAACTCAAAACCCGTTTCGCCGGGCATATGAATATCCAAGAACAAAATATCGGGTTGCAGGTCCTGGAGCTGGGTGCGTGCTTCCCCGGCATGGCGGGCCTCACCCACCACCGTTACCTCCGGGAAAGCGCGCAGCAGGTGGCGCAGCTCCGTGCGGGCCAGGCGGGAATCGTCAACGAGCAGAGCATTCATACAGCGCAGCTATAAGCTAATGAAATGGAAAGTAGGTGCCGCACGCGGGTGGTAGGGGAGTTGCGCAGCATCAGGAAGTGGCGTGACCGGCTAAGGCAGCTGTGGTAACCGGGAGGAGTTGGCGGGCGGGTAGCTGCAAGTGCGCTACCACAGTATCGGGGGCGTGGGCGTCGTTGGCGAGGTGCAGATGAGCCGCTGCCCCGAACAGCAGCTGCAGCCGCTCCCGGGCGTTGCGTACGCCCACACCCTGGTGGTTGGGGCCAGGCGCATAGCGGCCGGTGTTGCGCACCGTAATGTGCAGGGTGCTGGAGTCATTGAGCTGGGCCGTGAGGTGAATGAAGCCTCCCGCCGGCCGGGGTGCAAGGCCGTGCTTAATGGCGTTTTCTACCAAGAGCTGCAGCGTCATGGGCGGAATAGAAACTTCCAGGGCGGCCGGGTCTACATCCAGGGTATAACGGAGGCGCTCTTCCAGCTGCAAGGCCTCAAGCTGCAAGTAGTGCTCCACAATTTCCAGCTCCCGGCGCAAGGGCACCTGCTCGGCCGAGTTCAGCTGAATGGAGTAGCGCAGCAGGTCGGAGAGGTGGGTAATCATGTCGCGGGTGCGGGCGGGGTCCTCCATCACCAGGGCCCGGATGTTGTTGAGCCCATTGAACATGAAGTGCGGGTTGATCTGGGCTTTGAGGGTGCGCATTTCGGCTTCGCGCACGGCAGCGGCCAGCTTCCAGGTATTTACCTCCGCCTGCTGAGAGCGGCGCAGGTAGTGCCAGCCAAAGTAGAAGCCCGCCCACAGCCAGAGCACAAAATTGACGTTGAAGCTGTAGCCCAGAAACTGCTGCCAGCCGTACGGCTGCCCCGTGGCAGCCGGCCGGATCAGCCAGTGAATTACCAGCCAGATAATGATTTGGCTGAACACGGCCAATGCCAGATTAGTAGGCAGCAGCCGCAGCAGCAAGGCTATGGGAGAGAGGTGCTGCCAGCTTCGGGCCCGCAAAAAATACCGTAGCCCATGAGAAATCAGGAAAAGGGTAACTACAATGGCAGCCGTTATCTTAAACGAATCAGCGGAAACCGTCCCGAAGGCCGCAAACACTACCAGGTTGAAAACTCCGTACAGCAGCCAGCCGGCTAGTTGGCAATACCAGTACAAGCGGCTGGGGGCCGGCACCCCCTCCACAATTTCTGCCTGCGCCTGAGGGCGAAGCAGTTCCTGGTTAGCGGGCGGTAGCAGTGGCATAGGCAAGGTGATGACGACGGTGCGCTACCAGCAGCAGGCCCGCCAGCAGCAGCAAGGCGGCAGTAAGGAATGCCGGGATAAGGTAAAGGTGCTCAGGGGCCAGGCGCATACCCAGCACCAGGCTACCCACGCTGATAAAGCCTGCCGCCAGGGCATAAGGCGTAGCCCGGTACAGCCAGGCATACGGGAAAAAATGTGCCCCCGTAATAATGCCATACGTCATGATAAAATGCTGAGGATAGCGCATATACATGAATATGAGAAACGGAAAGTAAAACAGCTGGGCGAAATTAAGTACCAGGCCCAGCGGCTGCAGCGGGTTGTGCGGCAGTGCCCAGGTGGTGCGCAGCAGCTTGGACAGCACCCAGGCCAGCGGCAGCGTAAGGGCCCCCAGGAAAAAGGTAATGAAGCCCTTGGTGGGCGCTGGCAGGGCGGTAAACCAGATCAGGGTAATGGCTGCCCACACCACACTGGCCGCCAGAATAAAGTCAAGGCCGCTCTTTGCTTTGGTGGCCAGCTCCAGACGAAGCAGATCAAACTGTTGGGTAATACTGGTGCTCATGTAGGGTTGTGTAGGTAGGCACAATAGGCTCCCGGCCACTGCCGGGAGCCGAAGCAAAATAAAGGCTATTTAGCAGCTACCGTATTCTGTTTCAGAAAAGCATCCGAAAGCTGGAAAAACCACTGCGTGTCATCATACATCAGGAAGTGCTTGCCGGCCTCCGACATTTCCACGCGGTGCTGAGGTAGCTTGGCATATTGCTGCGTGAAGATGGCCCGGGTGCTTTCCTTGGTTGAGCCATAGGCCTTGTAGGCAGCCCAGGCCCCCAGCACCAGCACCGGCTGCTGAATCCGGGCTATGTCCTGGCGTAGGTCGGTGGTGTACATATCATACATGGCCTGGGCTACGGTAGCGGGGTCCGACTGAAGAGCCCAGCGCGTTACCTGGGTAATGCGGGCGGTATCCGTGACCATTGATGCCGTCATCTGGCGTTGCTGGGTGGCGTTGGCGCTGCCTTTGCTCATCTGCTGGCGCATGCCTTCGGCCATGGGCCGCACCTGCTCCACCGTGGCGGCCGGGTTCTGAATGGCCCCTATAAAGGGCAGTGAATCGACGATGACCAAGGGCCCCACGGCTTCGGGCTGGGTGCTGCTCATCCACAGGGCCATAAAGCCCCCCAGGCTGTGACCGATAACGATGGGCTTATTAAGTTTCTGGGTTTTGATGTAGGCCAGGAGTTGGTCCCGCACGCTTTGCAGCAGCTTATCGGTGCTGACTGGGGCGGCCGTGCCCCCGAAGCCGGCCAGGCTAATGACGTGGCATTGGTACTGCTTTTGATAGTGGGCCACGGTTTCATTCCACACGGTGCCGGGGCAGGTTAAGCCCGGAATCAGGAGGACTGGCCGGCCCTTGCCCACTACCTGCACCGTGAAGTTGGGGTGGGCAGCGGGGCGCTCGGCTGGGGTGGGGGCCAGAGCCTGCGTGGTAGTAGTGGCGGCCGTTGGGCCGGGCAGCAGCACCGCAGCCGACAAGAAGAAAGCGGCGCAGATAGAGCGGAGGGAAGTAGCGTAAGCCATAGCAGGGAGGTGAGTAGGGGTTGATTGATGAATCAAACTTACTTGCCTCCACAGGCTTGTGAAACTACATTTCCGGGAACGGTAAAACCACCGGCTGAATGGCTCACCTGCGGCCCCGAATGGCAAGTGCGCCGGCCGAGTGGCACACTAGCTCAAGGCAGTCAGTAAGCGAAGAGAGCTGCCTACCAGGCAGCTCTCTTCGCTTTACGTTCATAAATACATTCAATAACCTACCTGCGCCAGTGCTAAATGAGGTTGCGCAAATCCTGGCGGAGGGTTTCAATGCCGCGCCATATTTCATCCAGTGTACCTCCCGCCTCTTGGGTAGTAGCCGGGGGGGTAGCGGTGGGCGGGTTGGCTGAGGAGGTGTGGTACAGTGCCTCCGCCAGGCGGGCCCGCTTGACTTCCAGCGCCTCAGCGTGCTGGTGGTAAGTGGCCTGGGAGCCAGCGGTGGTGGCGTTGGCGCGGTTGTGCAGCGTTTTAATTTTGGTATCCAGTTCCGTGAGAGCCTGGTGCAGATTTTCGGCGCTGAGGTTAGCCGGAACCCGCATGTGGTCGGGGGTGGGAGTGGTAGCCATACAAACAGAAGAGTAAAAACAACCCGTGGAAGACAAATGCCCTGGCTCTGTGTACCGCCCGGAGCGGAAAAAGGATGCAGCCTATGTTACCAACAATTCAACAATGTAAGCATAACATTACGCTTACCTATCGGGCTTAGCTATCCGCTAGCTTTGGCGCATCTGCCAGATAACCAGCCCCCTCCGCTATGCGCCAACTGTTACTCGCGCTACTTGTCGCACTTCTGCCCCTGGCCTTTACCCGGGCACAGGTACACACTGTTTCCTTGGAGGATAGTACGCCCGCCAGCCTGGCCGGTACCAGCAACCCAATTCCCGCCGCCCCACAGGTATACCACACGGCCGATGAAATGCCCAGCTTTCCTGGCGGAGCGGAGGCGTTTCAAAAGTTTCTGCGCAAAGAACTGCACTACCCCGATGCCGCCTTGCGTAGCGGAATTTCGGGCCGGGTATTCGTGCGGTTTATCATTACGGCGGAAGGCCGCATCCGCGACGCGGAAGTGGTAAAAGGCCTGGGCAGCGGCCTCGATGAAGAAGCCCTGCGCCTAGTGCGTATCATGCCCTGGTGGATGCCCGGCCGGGTGAGCGGGCAACCCGTCTGGATGTCGTACACTATGCCCATCATTTTCCGCGCCCTGGACTGAGTTGGGGCTGAGGTGAGTGTCGGCAGGTAACGGGTAAAAAACGTCATGCAGAGGCGCAGCCGAAGCATCTCGCGTGGTGCTGTCAAGGTCACTTTGGCAACGTCAGCGGGCGAGATTCCTCGGCTTCGCTCGGAATGACGTACCTACCTGTTGCCTGTTTCTACCAACTCATCGGTACTCCCAGCTCCCGGGCTAATGGAGCCGCCGCCGAGGCGTAGAGCAACGGCAGCAAGGCGTTGGCGGCCGGGCTGAACTCCACGCGGTAGTCTTCGTGGAGCTTGCCAATAGTGTTGAGTACATCATGCGTGCGCTTGGCCAGATGCTGCAGCAGCGGCTGAGTGGGGCCGTGCAGGCGGCCGGTAGCCTCAGGCTGGTGGCGTAGCACGTTGGTAAGCAGGCGCAGCGTCAGCTCAATTTCGCCCAGCGTGTCGCCGGTAATTTTAGCGTGGTACGTAAGGCGCTGCTGGAGCTGGCGGGTGATGTGCAGCAGGTCGTTGGGGGTTTGATGGAAGCCGCGCACGGGGTCGTCTACCTGCTGGCGCAGGCGGTGGCGGCGGTCCTCCAGCGCGTCTTCGCCTTCCAGCAGCCGGTAGGTAAGCTGCTCTACCAGCGTGGCATCCTGGGCGACGAGGCGGGCCAGCAGCTGGTCTTTTTCCTTAGCGGGCAGGTTGAATAGGGCTTTGCGAAGGTCGGGGGAGAGGGCGGGCATAGGCAGAAGACAGGCAGGCGCTAAGGGCGTAGTGTAAACGCAAACAACGCGCTTTTGGCTCCCCGTCCTTTGCTTTTACCGCCGGCTCCGCTGCCGCAGCCACCAGAACAGCCGTTTAGGAGCCTGCACTATCCGTTGCACCGGAGTGGGGTGGTACACCTCAATGGAGCTGATAGCGCCACCCAAGACCTGGCGTTGTGTTTGCGGTGCTTCCACGGCCTTATCCACCACCGCCAACTGTTCCGGTCCAGCCTGCATGGGTATTGCCACCGGCCCCGAAACCCCGGCCGGCCGGAGCGTTTCCTCCGTCGTGCGGTAGCCGGGCACCTGTACCCGCACCCGAAGCGTATCAGCAGCCGGTAAGGTAAGCTGCAGCGTGCCATCGGCCTCGGCCTGAGTGGTGCGCAGTAAGGAGTCAGCTTGCCACAGCTGCACGGCGGCAAACCCCAAACCTTGGCCGGTGGCAGGGTCATAAATGCGCAGCTGGACGGTAAGCGGCCGGGTGCGCACTCGGGGTGGGTGTGCTTGGGCTACCTCTGCGGCGGCAGTAGCCCGGGCCGGTCCCGGCGAGTACGCCAGCAACGGCAGCCCAACGGCGGCCACTACTTGGCGGAGGTGGCTAACCCACGGCCAGTGCGGCCTCCGGGCAGCGGCCTCGGCCAGGCGGCGGCTTTCCTGCAACGCATCCACGGGTATGCGGCCGCACACGCTGCCTTCCGGGGCCAGCTGAAGTACTCGTAAAATATCGGCGGCCGGCATTTCGCTGAAGTCCCTTACCTCCTTGCGGCAGGCCTGGCAGAAGCGGCCCCGCTCAGTGGGCGTCATCAGGTCCCAGTTTTCGTGGCAGGGCTGCGGAATGGCGAGGTAAACAGGTGAAGTACGCATAGGGCGCGGTGTGCAATATGGACTGATTAAGCATCTATTTCTCACTTGATGCTTCTTCTATTCCAATTCCACATGATGCGCCCACTTTTTTCAGCCCTTTGGGTAATCGTCCTCATCTTGCTGCTCGGTCAGCCAGCCGGGGCCCAGCTCTTGACCCGCACCTACTACACCGCCACCGGCCGCACTACTGCCAACCCGGATTCTGCCGCGTACTACACGGTGGTGCAAAGGCAAGGGGCGGGCGGGAGCATAACCACCTACAAACCGGGCGGCCAGCGCCTGCACCAGGAGCAGTACAGCCAGCTTCGGAGCGGGCAGCGGCAGGGGTTCAGCACCGAGTGGAACCCCACCACCGGCCGGCGCGTGGCTCGCTACCCCTACCAGCGCGGCAAGCTGCATGGGGTGGCGCAGGCCTGGTACCCCGGCGGGCAGCGCCGCTGGCAGCTCACCTACCAGCAAGGGCAGCGTCAGGGCTCCCTGCGGGCCTGGTACCCCAACGGGCGCGCGCTGCGCACCGAAACCTACCGGGCAGGCCTACGCACCGCTGGCCGCTGCTTCACGCGCGCCGGCCGGGATACCGCGTGGTTTGCCTTCGAGCGGCCCGCACAATTTGTGGGCGGCGACCAAGCCTTGCACACTTGGCTCACGCGTAATCTGCGCTACCCAGCCATTGATTCGCGCAATCAGGTGGAGGGCAACGTGCGGGTGCGGTTCGTGGTGGATAAGCGGGGCCGGGTGCAGAATCCGGAAATAGTAAAAGGAATCAGTAGCAGCACGGATGCCGAAGTGTTGCGGCTCCTGAGCATCATGCCCGCCTGGCAGCCGGCCGTGGTGGCGGGCCGGGCCGTGGCCGTGCCGTATGAGCTGCCGGTAGAGTTTCGAATTCTGTAGCCTAATGGGTAGCGTATAGTGGAGCTTTTCAATATTTTTACCGGTGCTCATGGTAGGTTCCGGTGGTCTGCCGGCCCGAGCCGTCGTCTGCCACCGTATGAAAATTCTGTTGATTGAGGACCACCCGGAGCTAGCCCGCAGTATTGCGGGGTACCTGGTGCAGGAACACTACATCTGTGAGGTGGCCGCCACCTTCGATGAGGCCCGCGAGAAACTCGTGCTCTTCACCTATGATGTGGTGTTACTGGACATTATGCTGCCCGATGGCAACGGCATCAACCTGCTCAAACTGCTGCGCAAGGATGGGGTGGAAAGCAGCGTTATCATTATTTCGGCCCAAAATGCGCTGGATTTCAAGCTCACCGGCCTCAGCGAAGGAGCCGACGACTACATCACCAAGCCCTTCCCGCTGCCCGAGCTGCACGCCCGCATCAAGGCCATTATGCGCCGCCGCAGCCCCCAGAAAAACAATATCCTCACGTTTCAGAATATTACGGCCGACCTCGACTCCTTCGAGTGCCGGGTAGGGGGGAAGCTGCTCAACCTCACGCGCAAGGAAACCAACCTGCTGCTCTACTTCATCAACAATAAAGGCCGCATGCTGAGCCGCCAGGCCATTGCCGCCCACCTCTGGGGTGACTACACCGACAACCTCGACAGCGTGGATTTTGTGTACCAGCATGTGAAAAACCTGCGCAAGAAAATCACCGACAGCGGCGGCCAGGACTACATCAGCACCGTGTACGGCCTCGGTTACAAGCTCAACGCTCCGGAATGAGGTGATATGGTGAGATGGTGAAATGGTGAGTTTGACGTTAGGTCGGCACCAATGGTGCCGTTGGCCCACATTGGGTACTCCCTGAAGAACAACGCCGCTAGCACGGCAACGCCGCGCCGATGCCAACCGCGCCCCTCGCTCCACTAGAACAAGAACTCACCATTTCACAAGTTCACCATCTCACCACTTGCTATGAAGCTTAATTACCGCTATACCATTGCCTATGCGGTGATTACGCTGTTTGTGCTGGCCGTGGGGTTTACGATTGTGTACGGGGCCATGTCGCGCAGCGTCACGCAAACCACCATTGGCAAGCTGCGCCACCTAAACGCCACGGTGGGCCGTCAGCTGGCCAGCGGCCGGGACTACTCCGCCCACCCGGCCCGGGCCCAGGTGCAGATCCGGCGTCTGGCCTCTGCCGATACGGCCGCCCACGACCAGCAGGTGCGGGTGCGCGAGGAGTGGGTGCCGGCTCTGCAGTCAACGGCCAGCGTGGTGCGGCTCACCACCTATCCGCGCATTGGCGGGCAGCGCTACGGCATCACCAGCCAGGCCGTGGTGGTAATTCCCAGCGACGAATACCTGACCGGCATCATGCTCGTGTTTGCCTGGACGTTCGTGTTTTTGCTGGCGCTGGTGGTCATTCTGAGCGAGGTGATTTCCTGGTATATTCTCAAGCCCTTCAATGCGCTGCTGCGCGGTATTGAGCGGTTTCAGCTCAGCCAGAAAACCACCATCAGCCTGCAACCCAGCCGCACGCTGGAGTTCAACGTGCTCAACGAGTTCCTGATGAAGATGACCCGGCAGGCCCAGCGCGACTACCAGGGCCTCCAGGAATTTTCGGAAAACGCTTCCCACGAGCTGCAAACGCCCATTGCCAGCATGAAAGCCCAGGTGGAGCTGCTAATGGACTCGGAACTTACTCAGAAGCAGCTACTCATGCTCACCGGCATCCACGACCAGCTGGAGCGCCTGGCCAAAATCAACCAGGCCCTCACCCTGCTGGCCAAGCTGGAGCACTACGAAGCCTACCCGGCCCCGCTCACCGACCTGAGTCAGCTGGTGCCCGCTACCGAGGCCACCTTCGCCGACCTGGCCGAAATGAAGGGCCTGCGCACCACCCAGCACGTGGCGCCCGGCGTGCGCGTGCCCCTGGATGAAGCCCTGGCCCAGCTGCTGCTGAATAATCTGTTCAGTAACGCCATCCGCCACAATCTGCCGGGCGGCGAAATTGAGGTGACGCTCACGCCGGCCGCGCTGGAGCTGCGCAATACAGGCCTGCCGCCCTTGCTGCCGGTAGCCGAGCTGTTTGGGCGCTTCAAAAAGGGCAACGCCGCCCTCGATTCCATTGGGATTGGGCTGGCCATTGTGCAGCGCATCGGGGCGTTGTATCACCACCAGCTGGCCTACACCTTCGCCGACGGCTGGCACTGCCTGCGGGTGGAATTTGCCCCACCTGCTGCCGCCGTGGAGGCTGGATCGTAAATTTCATACTCCCCACAAGGTTTCTATAAAATTCCTTCAAAATCGGGTTGTTCATTTGAAGCAAGTCAACTGGCTGTAAAAGCTGACTTGTTTCTCCCACCCCGATGTTGCCCGTCATGGTTCTGCTCGCCTCACCCGTTGCCGCCGCTGCCCCCGAGCAGATTTCGCGGCGCCGGCTGCGGGCCATCTTTAGCGGCTCGGTGGGCAACCTGGTGGAGTGGTACGACTGGTACGTTTTCTCGGCATTTTCCCTGTACTTCTCGGCTTCCTTCTTCCCCTCCGGCGACACCACGGCCCAGCTGCTGCAAACGGCCGGTATTTTCGCCCTGGGTTTTCTGATGCGGCCCATCGGGGGCTGGATGTTCGGGCGCATTGCTGATAAAGTGGGCCGCAAGCAGTCCATGACCCTGTCGGTGCTGCTCATGTCGTTGGGCTCCTTGCTCATTGCCCTTACGCCCACCTACCAAACCGTGGGCATTGTGGCCCCCATTCTGCTGCTCACGGCCCGGTTGCTGCAAGGCCTGAGCGTGGGCGGGGAGTACGGCGTATCGGCCACCTACCTGAGCGAAATGGCCACCCGCCGCCGCCGGGGCTTCTATTCCAGCTTTCTGTATTTCACCCTGATTGGGGCCCAGCTGCTGGCTTTGGGTATTCAACTGGTGCTGCTGAAAGTGCTGCTCACCGAGGCCGAGCTGCTGGCCTGGGGTTGGCGCATTCCGTTCGTGGTGGGCGCTTTGCTTTCGGTGGTAGCCCTGTACCTGCGCCACAACCTCGACGAGACGGCGCCCTTCGTGGCCCAGCAACAGGAGTCGGAGGAGTTGCGCGGCAGCCTGCAGGTGCTGCGCCGCTACCCTCGCTCGGTGCTCAAGGTAATTGGCCTGACGGTGGGTGGCACGCTGGCCTTCTACACGCTCACCACCTACATGCAGAAGTTTCTGGTGAATACGGCCCACATGACCCGGAGTGCGGCCACCAACACCTGTTTTCTGGCGCTGCTGGGCTTTGCGGCCATGCAGCCCCTGTTCGGGGAGCTGGCCGACCGTATTGGGCGGCGGCCCCTGCTCATCGGGTTTGGGCTGCTGGGCGCGGTGGGCAGCGTGCCTCTGCTCACGGCCCTGAGCCACGTCACGCGGCCCGCTACTGCGCTTGGGCTGCTGCTGCTGGCTTCGGTGGTAGTCAGCGGCTACACCAGCATCAGTGCGGTGGTGAAGTCGGAGCTGTTTCCGGTGCAGGTACGGGCCCTGGGTATCGGGTTGCCCCACGCCCTCACGGTGGCGGTGTTCGGGGGCACGGCCGAATACATTGCGCTTTGGTGCAAGGGCATCGGGCACGAAGCCTATTTCTACTGGTACGTAGCCGGTTGCATTGCCATTTCCCTGCTGGTGAGCCTGCTGATGACTGAAACCCAGCACACCTCCTTCCACGACTTCGACGGCCAGCCTGCGGCTTGAGTCTAGGCAGCCTGGGCTAAATTTTTGCCCTTCTCACACTCTCAGTTTTGCTCCGCTTTTCGGCTCCCCAGGCCGGTTCGGCAGCCTGTTTCTGCTCTTTCCCAACCCCAAATTCCCCCTACACATGAGCTCTTCTTTACGCTTTTTCTCTGCACCCCTGCGGCGGCCCCTGCGCCCGGGGCAGGCACTATTTCTGCTATTGGCCCTGCCCGGCGCGGCAGCAGCCCACGGTCTGGCTCTACCCACAGCCACGGAACTGAGCCGCCCGGTGGCCGACCCCGTGAAAGGTCGCATTATTGGACCCGATGGGGCCGGCGTGCCCGGAGCCACGGTGGTGGAGGTGGGGGCAGCCAACGGCACCAGCACCGATGCCGACGGCAACTTCTCGCTCAATGTGAAGCCCGGCGCTACGCTGGCTATTTCGGCTATTGGCTTCAAAACGCAACAGGTAACCGTGGGCCAGCGCACCACCATTGACGTGCGCCTGGAAACCAGCACCACCGACCTGGGCGACGTGACCGTAGTGGGTTCGCGCGGCCTGCCCCGCACCGACGTGGAGCGCCCCATGCCCGTAGACGTGCTCAACGCCAAGGATTTGCAACTCACTGGTCAGACTGACCTAGGCCAGCAGGTGCAGTTCAACTCGCCCTCCTTCAACTCGGCCAAAACCGGCGTAAACGGCGTGGCCAACTACGCCGACCCGGCTTCCCTGCGCGGCCTCTCCCCCGACCAGGTGCTGGTGCTGGTAGATGGCAAGCGCCGCCACCAGTTTTCGGCCCTGAACCTGAACGTAACGGTGGGCTCGGGTACGGTGGTTACCGATTTGAACTCCATTCCAGCCTTGGCTATTGAGCGGATTGAGGTGCTGCGCGACGGTGCGGCGGCCCAGTACGGCTCCGATGCCATTGCCGGCGTTATCAACCTGGGGCTGAACCGCAGCACCGGCGTGGCCACCGTCAAAACCCAGTTTGGCATTACCCAGGAGGGCGACGGAGCCCAGTACCTGGCCGGCGCTAACTACGGCGTGAAGCTGGGCAAGACGAACCCCGGCTACCTCAACCTGACCCTGCAGTACCAGCACCAGGGCCAGACTAACCGCTCCGACAACTACGTGGGCGGCATCTACACGGCTTTTCCGGCGCTGCCGGCCCAGCCTACCGCCGCCCAGATTGAGGCCGAAAACAACGCCCGCGCCCGGGCCGGCATCTATCCGCCCGTGGGCCAGCCCCTGAAGGTGGGCGTGTACGGCAGCAATAAGGCCGATATCTACCAGGGTTTCTACAACCTGGGTTTGCCGTTGGGCGGCTCGGGCTGGACGGCCTACAGCTTTGGCGGGGTGTCGCGCAAGAACATTCTGGCCTACGGCTTCTTTCGTAATGCCCAGCCCAACAACGTGAACTACAGCCCCGTGCAGCCCAACGGCTACCTGCCCGAGCTGCCCGGCCGCTCCGACGACTACTCGGCCGTAGTGGGCCTGAGCCGCAAAGTAGCCGGGCAGTGGAACCTCGACTTCAGCACCGGCTACGGCTACAACTACCTCGACCTGAACGCCAACAACACGGCCAACCCATCCATGGGGGCTGACTCGCCGACCGACTTTTACGTGGGCCGCAGCGCCTTCGGGCAGAGCACCAGCGAGGTGAACGTGTCGCGCAACTACCTGGACCGATTCGGGGTGAAATCCTTTAACGTGGCCTTTGGCGGGCAATTCCGCGTGGACCGGTTCCAGCTGGAGCGGGGCAGCCCCGAATCGTACTTCGTGGGGCCGTTTGCCCTGGCCGCCCCGGCTACGCCTACCTCGCCGGCCCGCACGGCCAAGGCCCCCGGCTCCAGCGGCCGCCCCGGCATTGCCCCCGAGGATGAAACCAACACCACCCGCCGCAACGTGGGTGTGTACGTGGACGTGGAAAGCGACATTACCGCCCGCCTGCTGCTGACTTCGGCCCTACGCTACGAAAACTACTCCGACTTCGGCTCCAACCTCTCGGGCAAGCTCGCCAGCCGCTTCAAGGTGACGGAGGGCATTTCCCTGCGTGGCTCCATCAACCGGGGCTTCCGGGCACCTTCCCTGCAGCAGACCTTTAACAGCGTGACCACCTCCACCGTGCAGGCGGGCGCCATTGTGCAAACCAAGCAGCTCCGCAACAACGACCCGCGCCTGAAGCCCCTGGGCGTGGCCGACCCCAAAGCCGAAACCTCCTGGAACTACAGCCTGGGTGCCGCCGTGCAAGCCGGCAACAACCTGCTCTTTACCGTGGACGCCTACCAGATTGATATCAAGGACCGCATCATCAATAGTGAGCGGCTCATCAAGTCCGATATTAAAGCCCTGCAAACGCCGGACTTCGCCAACATCAGCGAAATCCGCTTCTTCACAAACGCCATCAACACCCGCACCCGCGGCATCGACCTGGTGTCGACCTACAAAACCGAAATGGGGGAGAAGCAGCGCCTGACGGCCAGCCTAGCCCTGACTTTCAACGCCACCAACATCGTATCGACGGCGGCCACGCCGGCCGCTTTGCAGGCGGGCACCGTGAAGCCCATTCTGCTGATTGACACGGTAAGTATCGGGCTGATTGAGCGGGCCCAGCCCCGGCAGAAAATTCTGCTTTCAGCCACGTATCAGGTGGGCAAGTTCAGCATTACGCCCCGGGCCACCTACTTCGGCTCCGTGGTTGCCTACGAGAAGCCCGCCAACCGCACCGTCACTACCAACGGCGTTACCACGGTCATCTACGTGCCCCACATCAGCCAAAAATTCGGCGGCAAAACCCTGCTCGACCTTTCGGCTGTGTACACGCCCAGCGAAAAGGTGTCGATTACGCTGGGGGCCAACAACCTGACCAACGTGTACCCAGACCGGGTGGATTCCAGCCGCTTTGCCAGCTACTCCAACGGCGAAATTCCCTACTCCCGCAACGTAGCCCAGTTCGGCTTCAACGGCGCGTACTACTACACCAACGTGACGCTGACCTTCTAGAGGCCCGCGCCTGGGGCTGCTGGGCGCGGCAGACTAGCAGACTTGGCTTTATAGCTGCAACGAGTTCAACCTGCTATCCGGCCAGTCTGGCGGCCCCTTCACGTTTTCTCTTTTACCTTCCCTGCATGACCAACCTGCTGCTGCTGCTCGTGTGCCTGGTACTGGGTGCCTGGCTGCGCTGGCGGCAGGCCGTGCCCGCGGGTACGGCCGGGGTGCTCAACCAACTGCTGGTGCTGGTGTTCATGCCCGCCCTCACGTTCCTGCACCTCGCCGACGCCCACCTCGACCGGCACTTTCTGCTGCCGGTGCTGGCGCCCTGGCTGATTTTCGGGGTGAGTGGGCTGCTGTTTGGCACGCTGGGGCCGCGGCTGGGGCTGAGCCGGGGCACGGTGGGCGCGCTAATCATCACGGCCGGCATCAGCAGCACATCCTTCGTAGGCTTCCCCATTTTTGAGCTGCTGTACGGGCCGGAGGGGCTAGAGTTGGGTATTATGATGAGCCAGGCGGGCTCGTTTCTGATTGGCGTGACGCTGGGCGTGGGCGTGGCCGCGTGGTACGGGTCGGCGGAGCCCTCCTGGCGGATGATGGCCGGTACGGTGCTGCGCTTTCCGCCCTTCGTGGCCTTTGTGCTGGCGCTGGGGGCTAATGCCGCCGGCTACCGGCACCCGGAGCTGGTGCGCGGGGTACTGGAAAAACTCAGTGCTCCGTTTTCGGTGGTGGCCCTGCTTTCGGTGGGGCTGCAAATGAACCTGAAGGTGCCCCAGGCTCAGCGCCGGGCTCTGGGGCTGGGCCTCACCTACAAGCTGCTGCTGGCACCTCTGCTCATCTTCGGCCTCTATCACGGCTTAGGCGCGCAACCTGGCCGGGTAGTAGATTTGTGCGTGCTGGGCGCGGCCATCGGGCCTATGAACACGGCCGCCGTGGTGGCGGAGCGCTACGGCCTTAATCCGCCGCTGGCCGCGCAGATGGTGGGCCTGGGCATTCCGCTGTCGTTGCCCTGGCTGGCGCTGCTGGCCTGGGGGCTGGGAGCCGCTGGGTTGCCGTAAACTCCTTTTTTGACACTTTTTTTGGCGCTGCGGGGTACACTCTACCTCGCCACTCCTGTTCTCGGCTCCATTTGCCGCCGGGTTTTCCCCGACTTCCCCATGAAAAAACTGGTTTCCAATCTGACGTTCTGGGTGCTGACGGCCATTGTGGCCGGGGCACTGCTGGGCCACTTCGCCCCGGCCACCGCCGTACGCATGGATGTGCTGGGCAAAGGCTTTATCAGCGTCGTCAAGCTCTTTATCAACCCCATCATCTTTCTCACTATCGTGCTGGGCATCAGCAGCATGGGCGACCTGAAAAAGGTGGGCCGCATTGGGGGCAAGGCGCTGCTGTACTTCGAGGTAGTAACCACGCTGGCGCTGGTTATTGGGGTGGGCGTGGCCTACCTCATCCGGCCCGGCGACGGGGTGAGCACCGGCCAGCTCAACGGGCAGGCGGTGGGCGAGTTCACCCAGCGGGCCGGGGAGTTCAGCTGGCTGCATTTCCTGGCCGACAACTTCACGCTGCAGGTGCTGCTGGTGTCCATTGTGCTGGGCATGGTGCTGAGCCGCTACGCCGGCCGCCAGCCCATCATCGACCGTCTCAGCTGGGCCTCGAAGTACGTGTTTCGGGGCCTACATCTGGTGATGATATTCGCGCCCATCGGGGCGTTTGGGGGCATGGCCTACACTATCGGCAAGTATGGCATTGCCACGCTGCTGCCGCTGGCCAAGCTGCTGGCCACGGTGTACATCACCTGCGGCTTGTTTGTGTTTCTGGTGCTGGGGGCCATTCTGCGCTATTGCCGGGTAAGTATCCTGGCGTTTCTGAGCTACATCAAGGCCGAGCTGCTCATTGTGCTGGGTACGTCGTCGTCGGAAGCAGGCCTGCCGGGACTGATGGAGAAGCTGGAGCGCCTGGGCTGCGCCAAGCCCGTGGTGGGGCTGGTGGTGCCGGCCGGCTACTCCTTCAACCTTGATGGGACTACCATCTACCTTTCATTGGCTACCATCTTCCTGGCCCAGGTGTTTAATGTGGAGCTGACCGGGGCCCAGATGCTGACTATTGTGGGGATTCTGATGGTAACCAGCAAGGGCGCGGCCGGCGTAACCGGTTCAGGGTTTGTGGTGCTGGCCAGCACGCTCACGGCCATAAAGGTTATTCCGGTGGAAGGGCTGGCCCTGCTGCTGGGCGTGGATCGGTTTATGAGCGAAGCCCGCTCCCTGACTAATTTCGTGGGCAACGGCGTGGCTACCATCTTCCTCTCCCACAACGAAGGCGCCCTCGACCATGCCCAACTCACCCGCACGCTTAACGGCGAAGAACCTCTGGAAACGGAAGCGCCTGTATCGGTTCCAGTGCCGGCTCCCGCTGAGCACCTACACCCGCACAAATAGTCCGGTTCCGGTCCGGAAGGCGCAGCCCGTCAGGCCGGTTGCCGTACGCTGATGTTGTTCCGTCGCCGGGCGGGTGTCAGCACGCTTTGACCGGCCCGACGGGCTGGGGCTGTTCCGCTAAACAGGTTACGCTTCATTAAAAAGGCCCTGCTCCAGCTGTTGGAACAGGGCCTTTTTGTAGATGGTAACTCTTAGCTGCGCTTCTTCGCCTTCTTGCCGTCCTTGCCCGGCGTGCCGTAGGCCACGCGGTAAATCACGCCGTTGTCATCGTCGGAAACCAGCAAAGCGCCATCGGGGGCCTCAATGATGCTGCAGGGGCGGCCGAATTCCGACTTGTCGTTTTCCACCAGCCAGCCCGTGATGAAGTCCTCGAACTGCTGGGGCTGGCCCTGCTCGTTGAAGTGCACCCGCACGATTTTGTAGCCCGAGGGCTGGGCGCGGTTCCAGGAGCCGTGCATCGTCACGAAAGCATCCTGCCGAAACGCCTGCGGAAACTGCTGCCCCCGGTAGAATACCATGCCCAGGGGCGCCGAATGGGCCTTATAGGTGAGCAAGGGCCGTACCGTGCGAGCGTCAAACTCCTCGTAGGTTTCTCCCGATTTGGGCTTGTTGGCGGGGTAGTGCTTGCCGTCGGCAATGATGGAGGGCCAGCCGTAGTGGCCGCCGTCCTTAATCTGGTTGAACTCCTCCATCTGGTCCTCGTCGCCCAGCCAGTCGATGCCGTGGTCGAGGCCGAAGAGCTGTTTGGTAACCGGGTGCCAGTCGAAGCCGATGGTGTTGCGCAGGCCCTGGGCGTACACGCGTCGGCCCGAGCCATCGGGTTTCAGCTGGAGCAGGGTGGCGCTTTCGGGGTTGTCCTCGTCGCAGGCGTTGCAGGTGCTGCCCACTGAGAGGTAAAGCAGCCCATCGGGCCCGAATTGCAGGGTGCGGTTGGCGTGCTGGCCGGCGTCGGGCAGGTCTTTGTACAGGGTTTTCAGCTCGCCCAGCGTGCCGTCGGCCTTCACATCGGCCACGTACACTTCCCGGATGGCGGCTATGTAGAGTTTCCCATCTTTGAGGGCCAGGCCGTGCAAATGGGGCTTCTGGGCTACCTGCTGCGTGGTTTCCACTTTGCCGTCCTTGTTGGCGTCGCGCAGCAGCGTAACGGTGCCTTTCACGCGGTTGCTCACGTAGGCGTCGCCGTTGGGGGCCACGGCCAGCATGCGGGGCATATCGAGGCCCTCGGCGTATTTACTGATGGTGAAGCCGGCGGGTACTTGCAGACTGGCTACCCGCTCGGGCGTAGCGGGCAGCTTGTTGGGCAGGTAGATGTTGCCCGTCATCTGGAACGGGGTGGCGGCCGGGGGCACGTTCTGGGCCGGGGCCGTGAAGCCGGCCAGCAACGCGGCGGCCAGGGGTATCGTCAGTTTCGGAAGCATAGCGCAGGTGAATAGGTTGCGCTGGGCTTAACTGCGTTTTTCCGCCCGGGGTTACGGTTTAGCTTGCCACCGCCCGCCACTGCCGCCGTAGTTTCCAGGCAGACAGGGCGGTGAGGAACAACAGCAGGAGCGTAGTGTTGCGCCAGTTTGAAATCAGGTGATGAAGTACGTCTGTAGTAGCTAGGTTCTGCGAAGCATGGTAATCGTTTGTTCCGCAGAATGCTGGTTGTAATTCAGGGGGTTGCGGTCCTGAGTATGCACTTTCGCTAATTACGTATAGCGTAGTTGGGGTGTGTCGTAGAGAAATCCAGTGCTTATTGAGATTGTGCGTATTACACCAATCAATTACTCGAATAAGATTTTCGTACCGAGCATTTAAGGTAAATGAAATTTGTAGTTTCTGGCTGATATTAGGTTTGCTGTACATGTGATTTATAGTGCTATAAATTGTCTGTAAAGCAAAGAAGTCAGATAATTTATAGCCTGTTAAAACGATGGATTTACTGTTTGAAAAACGATTAGTTGAAAATAATTTGCTCTCAGCTGTACACCATTTTTCTGAAAAATCCTGAGCAATGGCTGTTGAGGTATCATATTCTGTTATAACAGCACATTCGATAACAGAGTGTATTGTAGTTCCTTGCATCCTTGGCACCGCCACACACCCCAGCCACAGTAGCCCCGCCAACGCCAGCAAGCCCGGCGGAAACAACAAGTGGCGGCGGTGACGGCGGGGGAGGTACAGGGCAGCGGGCATAGCGGTAAGGTTAGTAGCGGGAAGCAACCCGTAGG
Organism: Hymenobacter endophyticus; assembly: GCF_032464715.1. Classification (NCBI taxonomy): domain Bacteria; kingdom Pseudomonadati; phylum Bacteroidota; class Cytophagia; order Cytophagales; family Hymenobacteraceae; genus Hymenobacter; species Hymenobacter endophyticus. The sequence goes on from NZ_JAWDJT010000008.1 coordinate 241,573, forward strand.
CGCGTCAGTTTCCGGGTGGATAGGGCGGTGATGAGCAGCAGTAGTAGCCAGGTGTTGCGCCAGTCAATGGCAGTTACATCCTTAAACCATTCTTCTGCTAGTTCACTGAATGATTTTACTGGCATTAAATATTGACTTGATGTGCCACATACAAATGAAGGATAGTTGGGGTCGGGAGGAATATTACCTAGTAAGTTAAAGCTGAAAGGCTGCTTGCGCCAGTCTATCCAATACCGCTTGATGCCTAATCGGCTACACATGTCCCACAACTCGATAAATGTATTGTAGGAAGTAGATTCATTAAAATATACACGCAGCGCCCGATGCTCTGATTGTTCTTCAGCGAGCAAAAGACTAGCGTTTTCAATTATTTTCAAGTCGAAATAGTCGGTCCACGGGTTGCCCGATAAAGCAATGCTTTTCCATGGGCCGAAGTTTTCAATTTGTTGTGGTGTCGGGAATCCGCCAAATGAATTGGCAGGTACATGAAGGGCAGGAAAGGCTACCTCCTTCACGTATTGGGTAGGCCCTACTATTCTAGGTACCGCCACACACACCAGCCACAGTAGCCCCGCTAAGGCCAGCAAACCCGGCGGAAACAACAAGTGGCGGCGGTGACGGCGGGGGAGGTACAGGGCAGCGGGCATAGCGGTAAGCAAGTAGGCGAGGGGAAAATATACAGAATCTGCCGCTGCCTCGCCGCAACCTTCCGCTGTGTCGCCGCAACTGTCCGCTGCTATGCCCCAAGTCTACGCTGTCTTACCTCGACTCCCCGCTGCCTCGCCGCAGTCGTTCGCTGCCCCGCCACAAGTTTCCGCCTTCCCGCCGCAACCGTCCGCTGTGTCACCGTAGCTTTGCGCTGACTCGCCGCGCGTTGTTCCGGTCCGGCAGCTGGAAGCTGTCGGGCCGGTTGCCGTCAGCTGACGCCCGAACGTTTTCGTAACAACTTCAGCACCCGACAACCGGCCCGACGGCTTCCAACTGCCGGACCGGAACGCGGTATTTCAGCCTAAAAGCCGCCACTAGCCAACCCTGCGGGCCGATTGGGGGTTAGCAAGCCCAGACCAGCGCCTCACCGCGTCTCGGTTCTCACTTCTGCCTTCTCAGCTCTACTACCAGAATGCCCTACCGCTACGCCGTGCCGCTGCTGTTGCTGCCCGCCCCGCTGCTTGCCCAAACCACGCCGCCCGATACTACCCGCGCCGTAACCCTGCCCGAAGCCACCGTCACGGGCTACGGCCAGCAGCTGCCGCTGCGCCATACTGCCGCCGCCGTGGGCACCCTCGCGGCCCGCGACTTTGAGCGGTTTCCGCAGAACGCCCTCACCCAGGCCGTGAATACGCTGCCCGGCGTGCGGCTGGAGGAGCGGGCCAGCGGCAGCTACCGCCTCAGCGTGCGGGGCAGCACGCTCCGCTCCCCATTCGGGGTGCGCAACACCAAGGTCTACTACCAGGGTATCCCATTCACCGAGGCCAGTGGCAGCACCCCCCTCAACCTGCTCGACCCCGCGCTGCTGGGCGGGCTGGAAGTGGTGAAGGGCCCCGCTGCCAGCGTGTACGGAGCCGGTACCGGCGGGGCCGTGCTGCTGAGCGGCCGGCGCCCCGCGCCCGGCACCAGCGCCGCCCAGGTGGGGTTCACGGCGGGTAGCTACGGGCTGCGGCGCTACGTGGCGAGTGTGGAAACCGGCTCGGCCACCGGCTACCTGCGCGCCACTTACGCCCGCCAGAGCCTCGACGGCTACCGCCAGCAAAGTGCCCTGCGCCGCGACGTGCTGGCCCTCGATGGGGAGTGGCAGCTCACCGAAAAGCAGAATGTGGGCCTGCACGCGCTGTACTCGGATATCAACTACCAGCTGCCCGGCGGCCTCACCCGCGCCCAGTTCCTCACCGACCCGCGCCAGGCCCGCCCCGGTACGGCCACCGCGCCCGGTACCGTGCAGCAGCGTACCTACTACGCCTCCCGCACCGCTTTGCTCGGTGCCACCCACGAAGCCCGCCTCACCGACCTGCTGAGCCTGCGCACCACGCTCTACCTGAGCGGCAGCCGCATCAATACGCCCTACCTGATAGACTTTGAGCGCAATACGCTACTGGGCGGGGGTGGGCGCACGGTGGCCAACTACCGCACGGCCCTGGCCGGCCGCACCCTGCGCCTGCAGGCGGGGGCCGAGGCTCAGACCGGCTTCGAAAGCTCCCGCAACTACCAGAACCGCGCCGGCCAGCCCGGCGCGTTGCGCTACGACGATGAAATCCGGACCCTCACCGGCTTTGCCTTCGCCCAGGCCGATTACGAGCTGCCGGCCGGGCTGCTGCTCACGGCCGGGGCCAGCTACAACCGCCTCCGCTACCGCATCAGCCGCCTTTCCGATGCCGCTACCAACCCCACGGGCTCCACGCTGGAACGCAACTTCCGTCCCGAGGTGTCGCCGAGGGTGGCAGTGCTGCGCGAGTTTGGCCCGGCCCTGGCGGTGTACGGCAGCGTAAGCACCGGCTTCTCACCACCCACCGAGGAAGAAATCCGGCCTTCTGATGGCTCCATCAACCGCGCCCTACAAGCCGAGCGCGGCACCAGCTACGAAGTAGGTGCGCGCGGCACCCTGCTCCGGCAGCGCCTGCGCTACGACGTGGCCCTCTACGACCAGCGCCAACGTCAGACCATCACCACCCGCACCACCGACCTGGGCACCCAACTCTTCGCCAACGCCGGCAACACCCGCCAGCGTGGGGTGGAGGTGGCGTTGAGTGGCTGGCTGTGGCGGGGTGGAGCTACAAGCCTCCAGCCACAAGCGGTAAGCGCCGAGAATGACGTGTCACCTACGGGCCTCCGCGCTTTCGTGAGCTACGCCTATAACCACTACCGTTTCGGAAGCTACGAAAGCGGCGGGCAGGATTTCAGCGGCAACCGTCTCACCGGCACCGCCCCCCACACCCTCACCGCCGGCCTCGATCTGGTGGCCCCGCTGGGCTTCTATCTGAGCCCCACCGTCAACCACCAGGCCCGCATATACCTCAACGACGCCAACACCGAGGCCGCGCCTGGCTACTGGACGTTCGGCTCGCGCGGCGGCTGGCGCCGCAGCTTCGGCGGCTTCACCGTGGACGTATTCGGCGGGGCCGAAAACCTCACGGACCGCCGCTACTCCCTGGGCAACGACCTCAACGCCTTCGGAGGCCGCTACTTCCAGCCCGCCCCCGCCCGCAACTGGTACGCGGGCGTAAGCCTGCGGCAGGGAAAAGAGAAAAAGTAAAAAGTCAAAGCCCCGGCCTCGTCATTGCGAGCGGAGCGAAGCAGTCCGGCCTTTCCCAGAGCGCAAAGCCCTAAAGAGCACAAATCCCGGCCCTGTCATTGCGAGCATGCCGTGCATCAAGCCAGTGTCGAAGCAATCCGTCCTGCCTAAAGCGCAAAGCCCCTGACGTCCGTGCTGGCGTCAGGGGCTTTTAAATAGGTCAAAGTTGTAGGCTGCGAGAAGGACGGACTACTTCGCGCTGCTCACAATGACGGGCGGGGGCTTTGACTTTTTACTCTACACCTTTTACTTCATTTTACACCTTCACCTTCTTGCCGGTGCGGGCAGCTTCGTAAATGGCCATGATGAGGCGCACATCTTTCAGACCTTCCTCGCCGGGTGTTTTGGGCGTTTTGTTTTGCAGCACGCACTCGGCCATGTGGTCCAGCTCGGCGGCGAACTGGTTGCCTTCCTTGATCTTGGGTTGTTGCTGGCCATCCTTGTCACCGATGACCATTTTGTGCTCGTAATAATCGGTGGCGGGGTCGAGGTCAAGCCAGGCTTTGTCGCCGAATACGCGGTAGCGTTTTACGCCTTCGGTGCTATAGGAACTGGTGCAAGTGGCCAGAATCCCACTGGGGAAGCGCAGCGTGAAGTGAATCCGGTCTTCTACTTCCTTGAAGCGCGGGTCGGCTTTGTCGCTCATCTCCAAGGCAGTTACTTCCACGGGTTCCTCGCCGGTGAGGTAGCGGGTAGCGTTGAGCGAGTAAATGCCCAGATCCATCAGGGAGCCGCCGCCGGCCAGCTTTTTCTGTACCCGCCAGGTATCGGCTTTGTCGCCGGTAGGGTCCACGATGCGGCCGTGGTCAGCAGTTATCTGCATCACCTTGCCTAGCTCGCCCTTGCGGATGCGGGCAATGGCCTCGAGGTTGAACGGCTCGTACTGGGCGCGGTAAGCCACCATCAGCTTTACGTTGGCCTTCTTGCAGGCATCAATCATCTTCTGGCAGTCCTCGGGTGTATTGGCCATAGGCTTTTCGGTAAGCACATGCTTACCGGCCTTGGCCGCCCGCACGGTGTATTCGGCGTGCATGCCCACGGGCAGCACGATGTACACCACATCAACTGCCGGATTGTCCTTGATGGAGTCAAAATTATCGTAGCTGTAAATGTTTTTGGTGTCCACGCCGTACTCGGTGGCCAACTTTTTGGCCTTGTCCGGTGAGCCGCTCACCAGGGCCGTGATGCGGGCGTGTTTACAGTCTTTGAAGGCGGGCATCATCTGCTCCTGCGCAAATTTGCCAAGGCCCACAATGGCAAAGCCCAGTTTTTTCTGATTGTCGTTTTGCATAGCGGAAAGAGGTTCGGAGAAGGGTAGGGCAGCGGCCGGACCGGCTACGGCTGCCAGTGCGGCGCTCAAGCCGGCCTGGCGCAAAAAACGCCGCCGCGAATCAGGTGAAGAGGTCGGATCCATGCAAAAGGTGTCATGCTGTGAACCTGGCTGAACGGCCGTAATGGGCCGGCTGTTACTAAATGCCCGATTCTTCTACCTTAGCCGCTGCAACGATTCCCCCATCTTCTATGGCCGAAGCTGTTTCACTCACACCACTATTGGCGGCGCACTATCCGGCCGTGGCCGCCATTTATGCCGCCGGCATTGCCACCGGCCAGGCTACTTTCGCCACCGACATACCAACCTGGGAAAGTTGGGACGCAGCTCACCTGACACATAGCCGGCTGGTAGCGCGCACAGCAGCGGGCGAAACAGTTGGCTGGGCCGCCCTCACTCCGGTTTCGGGGCGGTGCGTGTATAGCGGGGTGGCGGAGGTGAGTGTGTACGTAGGAGAGGAATTCTGGGGGCGCGGCGTAGGTCTTCTCCTGCTGCGGGAACTGGTGCGGCAGTCAGAACAGCACGGCATCTGGACGCTGCAGGCCGGTATCATCCGGGAAAACGCGCCCAGCCTGCGCCTGCACGAACAGGCCGGTTTTCGCCTCGTCGGCACCCGCGAAAAGCTGGGCCAGCTCCACGGCCAGTGGCGCGACGTCTGCCTGCTGGAGCGCCGTAGCACGGTGATGTAGTGAAATGGTGAAATAGTGAAATGGTGAGTTTGTCGTTCAATCCGCGCAGGTGGCGCAGGCAGAACGTCAAACTCACCATTTCACCACTTCACAATTTCACCATTTAGTCCAACGCGGGTAGCAGGAGCATGGGCAGGCGGCCGTGCAGCACAACCTGTGAGGTAACGCTGCGGTTGAACAACTGGCCCAGGAAGCTGCGGCGACGCGCCACCAGTACCAGCAAATCGGCGTGGGTTTCCTGCGCAGCCTGCAAAATGCCTTCCGGTACGCGGCGGTGTCGCACTCCGTGGCAATGAATTCGGGATTCTACTCCCGCAATCAGCCCACTGGCGGCTACCGCATCAAGGGCCACAGTGCAGGTGTCACTGTTTTCGGGTTCGGCCACGTGCGCCACGGTGAGCCGGGGCTTCAGATAGGCCAGTAGTTCCCGCATTCCTTCCGACTGCGTTTTGAGGCTAATGGGGCTGTTGTCGGCAGCAATAGTAATAGCGTGCGGTGGCACCGCTGCTGCCGCGCCCACGGGCACCACCAGCAGCGGGGTGCGGGTAGCGCGTAGCAGTTTCAGCGAAGTGCTGCTAACCAGTTCGTCGGGGGTAGTTTCGGTATCGGGTTTACCCAGTATTACCAGGCTGGGAGAGTGGCGGCCTACTGCCTCAGATACGGCCGTTTCCACTCCTTCCACGGCTGACTCCACCGTGACGGGCAAACTCGCTACCGAGGCTACCCGGCTTTGCAGGGCTGCGGCCACTTCTCCCTCGCTCATGTGTCGGATGCTGCCGTTAAAAGCATCAGGGTCCAACAGGGTTTCGCGGCGGATGTGGAGCAGAATCAGCGGAGCCTGAAGCGGGGCCGCCAGGGCCGCCGCGTACTGCAGGGCTTGGTCGGCGGCGGGGGTAAAGTCAGTCAGGACGAGGAAAGGAGCAGCCATGGCGCAGAGCAGATTGGGAGTAGGGGTGGAGAAGGAATGCAGGGTAGAAGTATACGGGAAAAGCGCTACTATGCTGCATGCCGGCCCAAGAAAGCCCGCTACTTCCCCCTCAACTTTGGCCTTGCAACTCAACAGGTCGAACCGAATGGCTACACGTTACTGACTACCGGGTCCGTGCAAATTCCTGAGCGTAAGTCTTGATCTGGCTGCGCGTTTCTCGAAAGGCCGTTATTACCTCTTGCTCTGAGCCAGTGGCCTGAGCCGGGTCCGGGAAACTGTGGTGCAACCGCTGGGCGGTGGCTGCGCCGGGCAAAATGGGGCAGGTTTCACGGGCATGGTCGCACACCGTCAGCACGTAATCGAACGGGACGGCCGCATACTCAGTGGCCAGGTTGGAGGTGTGCCGGCTGATATCTACCCCATCCTCGGCCATAACCTGGACCGCCCGTGGGTTCAGGCCGTGCGTTTCCACCCCGGCCGAGTATACCCGCGCCTTGGGCAGAAACTGTTGGAGGTAGCCGTGCAGCATCTGGCTGCGGCAGGAGTTGCCGGTACACAAAACCAGAATGTTCATGTGGTAGTGAAAGTATGGGGAGTGTGTTAAGGAGAAAGTAAGCACTCAGGAAGCCGGATACCAGCGCCGCCGAAACCAGAAGGCTAGGTTTACCAGGGCAATCAGGGCGGGCACTTCGATGAGGGGGCCAATGACGCCCGCAAACGCCTGCCCCGAGCTAAGGCCAAACACCCCGATGGCTACGGCAATAGCCAGCTCGAAATTGTTGCCCGTGGCCGTGAAGGCAATACTGGTGTTCTCCGCGTAACTGGCGCCCAGCCACTTGCCCGCCGCAAAGCTGACCACGAACATCACCCCGAAATAAATAGCCAGCGGCACGGCCACCCGCAATACATCCAGCGGCAGGCGCACAATAGTTTGCCCTTTGAGGCTGAACATAACCACAATAGTGAGCAGCAGGGCAACCAGGGTAACAGGGCTGATGGCCGGAATAAACACCGTATCGTACCAGGTTGCGCCTTTGAGACGCCGCAGAATGTAGCGGGAAAGGAACCCGGCGGCCAAGGGAATACCCAAGTACACCAGTACGCTCTGAGTAATATCCCCGATGCCGATGGCCACGGCTGTGCCCGGCAGCCCAAAATAGGGCGGTAGCACAGTTATAAACAGCCACGCCAGCACCGGATAAAACAGCACCTGAAACAAGGCGTTGAGCGCCACCAACCCAGCCGCGTACTCCCGGCTGCCATCGGCCAAGTCATTCCACACCAGCACCATAGCAATGCAACGGGCAATACCAATCAAAATCAGACCCACCATGTATTCCGGTTTGTCGGGCAGGAGCCACACGGCCAGCAAAAACATCAGCAGCGGCCCAATTATCCAGTTCAGCACCAACGACAGCCCCACGATGCGGACGTTGCGGAACACCTGCGGCAGCTGCGCATAGTTGACTTTCGCCAGGGGCGGGTACATCATCAGGATCAGGCCCAAGGCCAGCGGCACATTCACGGTGCCCACCGAAAAGTAGTTGACCGCCCCCTCCATGCCGGGCACCCAGTATCCCAGCGCCACGCCCAGCAGCATTGCCAGCAGTATCCAGATGGTCAGCCCCCGGTCAAGACTGGAGAGCTTCTTGTGGGCCCTGGTAGCTACAGGTGGCGCTGAGGATGAGTGGTTTGCAGGAGAAGTCATTAGGCAAAAAGAGGCTACTCTATTCTGGAAGAACGCACGTGGGCAACTAGCAGCAGCCTCCGCCCGGTGTGCAGGCCGAGCCAGCCGCCGCGCCCGTATCAATGAGCGTGAAAGCCATAGGCGCCATAGTGGGTACTGCTTTAGTTGCTACGGCCGGGGCAATACAGCACTGGCTGCTGTCAGCGGCTTGGTCGTACTCCTGCTGGTAGCGTGGGTCGTTGAATTCGGCATCCTCGTGGAAATAGTATACTTCCCACTCCGTACCATCGGGGTCGGTTACCCAGAATTTATCCTGCTTGGCATAGCAGCAGCTGGTCCCCATTTCCTGGCGCTGTACCAGGCCCGCCCGTTGAGCGGCCGCCAGGCGGGCTTGCAGCTGCATCAGCGTTTCTACCTGAAAACCCAGGTGTCCAAAGTTGCTGTGTACCCGCTCCGGGTTTTGCACGAAGGAGATAATCAGAGACGGTTCATCCAACACGTATTTGGCATAGCCCGGCTTAATTTTAGCGGCAGGCTGCCCGAAAAATGCCGTGTAGAAGTTCACGGTAGCCGCCAGATCCGAAACGTACAGCGACACGTGCATGCGGGGAAAAGTGCTCATGACAGAAAAAGTAAAGTGGTGGAAAAGAGTCGACTCAACACCCGCAGGGGTCGGCGGGGCCGCAAGCAGTGGTGGTAGTAGCTTGCGCAAAAAAGGCCGCAAACATAGACTGAGCCTGCGCCCAGAGTTCCGTATTCAGGCAGTAGCACACCGTCAGGCCATCAATGTCGCCCCTGATGAGGTCCAGGGCCTTCAGCTCCTGTAAATGCTGGGAAACGGTAGTGCGGGACAACGGCAACTCGGCCGCAATATCTCCGGATATGCAGGTGGTTTTGCTGGCCAGTAGCTGAACAATAGCCACCCTGGCCGGATGCGCCAGGACTTTGGCCAAACGGGACAACTGTTGCTGCTCCTCAGTAAATCCGGAAAGCTTGGCGTAGGTCATAGGTATAATGAAGTATGACGTAAACATACGACATTCTTGAATACGTAGCTATTAGTGCAACGGAATACTACACCAGGCTACAACAAAACAGCCATTCTACGCGTGTAGAATGGCTGTTTGAACTATGAAAAGCAACTGGGCCTAACGGTTATTATCGTCGATGGGATTATTAAAACCGGGGTTCATCAACTCGTCCGTCATGCTGGAGTTGTCAGGGTCCGGGCCAGTAGTGGCACTGTCCGTGGGTATACCAACTGTTTCCTGCTCCAGGCGGGCAGAGGTATCCAAGGTGCCTTCCTCGTCGCGCTTGTAACCGTACAACTCTTCGCGGTGTTTGCGCTGCTCTTCGCTCAGGTTTGCGCCTGAGTTGGGGTCGAGGGCGGCGGCGGGGTCCTGGTTCTGGTTTTTCTTATCGGCGGCCATAATAGGGGTCAGAAAGAATAAGGAGAGAAAACAAAGGCCAAGGGCCGACTACTTACCCGAACCGGGAATACCACGGCCTTCGTCCGGGCGCAGGGCACTGAACTCGTCAGGGTTGTCATTGGTGCCCACATTAGGGTTTTTGGGATGATTTTCATCCTCAGCCGCAGGGGCAGTGGTCTGGTTGGCGGGCTCATTGGTGGCCCAGTTGCGGGTGCCCCCAGCGTAGCGTGGGTCATCGGCGGCCCAGCCCTCGCGCTGCTCCGTGTACTCAGCATCTTCTACCTGGCGCACTGCGGCCGGGTCAACGTTTTGGGGAGTGCTGCCGCGCTGCTCAGGGAAGGCTACCGGCGGGGCCACGCGGCCGCCTTGCGTCACGCTGTGCTCATCCTCCGCTTGCTGGCGGGCTTCAGCGGACGAAACAGTGCCGAAATCCCCGTACTGCGGGGTGCCATTGGGGTGGTTGGCGGGGGTGTTGTCGGGGTTGAGGTTATCGGGTGTGGTTTGCATACAGTAAGGGGGGTAGGAGAGTAGGTAGAAGATGGGCAGCCGGGAGAGTGGCCGCTTCTGGTGCTTCATACGTAAACTCCCGGTAAATGGCGAAAGGCCGTATTTCATCCGCCCCAGATTTCTTGCTCATCATGGCCGCACAGGTTGCTCATCATCCCAAAAACCAGGAGTTTACCATCGAGAAAGAGGGCCACTCTGCCGAGCTGGCGTACAGCCTGCCCGCCCCTCACCTCATCGATTTCAGCCACACCTATGTTGATAAGCCGCTACGGGGGCAGGGGGTAGCAGAAGAGCTGGCTCGGGCCGGCTTGGCGTATGCCCGCAGCCAAAAGCTACAGGTAGTAACTAGCTGCCCCTACATGCAGGAGTTTGTGGAGAATCATCCCGAATATCATGACCTGCGGAGTACCGATTCGGGTAGCTGAACAGTAAATGCGGCATCTGCCTGATTTTTAATAGTATCTTAATTTTCTGCGTGGGCTAAACCAGTACCTTTCCTGAACTAGTACTAACTACCAGTTGGTACGCTTTGGGTAGTGCTATGCTTACTTTCCACGTCCTTACCGATTTCTCGGCGGCAGCGGCCAACGCCTTGCACTACGCTGCCCTTTTGGCCCGCCATGTGGGGGGCACGGTACGGATATGGCACATACGCCCCGAGCCTGGCTGCTGCGAAGCTCCTGTATTTAGTTTACTGAGTCAGCAATGGTCAGTGGAGTGCATGCAGGAGTTGCTGGCAGATCAGGTGGAAAAAGTAAGCGCGTGGGCGCCCTGCACAGCCACTCTGCTTACTTCGGAGCCCACCCGGCACCTGTCGGCAGCGGTGGGAAAAGGCTTAGGCCAGATAGTGGTAGTCGGAAATTCTGATCCGGCTAAAAGCATGAAAAACGCCGAAACCAGCACGGCGCTGCACTTGGTGCGGCAGCTGGTACAGCCGCTCCTGGTGGTGCCGGTTACGTATCGGGCCGGCAAGGTACCGCGCCGAATTGTGCTGGACACCGACCGGCGCGCTGTGCGGCTGCCGGCGGCAGCCGCCACCATTCCTGGTCTGCTGGCTCAACTTACTACCTCACATCAGCCACTCGCCCTCGGTTACCTGCCCGGCGACGTGGACACGTTATTGCATCATAGTATACCCTCGGTGGTAGGGCTGCACGTGTATACTTCCTCGGCCGCGCCGGAGCCGGGTGATGTAGCCACTCGAATACAGCAAACAGGCCTGCTGGAAGGCGTGGCGCACACAGTTACCTCTACCCGCCACTCTTCCGTGGAGGAAGGCATCCGTCACGCCGCCACGCGCCACCAAGCTGATTTGCTGGCTTTCGTGACGCGGCAACGCATGTACGCGGGGACGCATTTTTTGCGTAGCGTAACGGCTGGCCTACTTGCACACAGCCGCATTCCGGTACTCACCACTCCAGAGCAATAAGTACACACTATATATTATTCGGCATCCTACGTGACTGAATCCGCTTCCACACCCACAAACGGGCCCGCACTGCAATGCGGGCCCGTTTACATTGCTGCTACTTCAACCGGGAAAAGCCCGAAGCGCAGCGGTTAAGCAGGGGTAGGTGAGCTGCGGCGGGACAATGGCCAGCCACGCGGGGGCGGTTAGCTGCCACGGCCTGTACCTTGAAAGTAGTAGCCACAAAAAATGCCCCGGCTCCTGGGCAGGAACCGGGGCATTCAGCGTCCAGTAGTGGTGTGGAGCTACTGCAGCAAGTAATCGTACAACTAGTGCTGTACTGCTACGCGGCTGCTGTAACGAATACCGTCCACGGTAACGCGTATCGTGTACAGGCCATTGCTGAGCGTGTGCACGGGAACTGCCGCAGCCTCATTAGCCGAAACCGCCTGGGTGCGGTACAGCACTTCCTGGCCCAGGGCATTATAGAGGCTAATGGTGGCTTCGTGGCGGCCGCGCAGCTCGGGCAGGCGCACTTGCACGCTGCTGGCGGCCGGATTCGGGAATACTTCGATGCCGAAGTTGAGCGGAGCCGCTTTGGTAGCGCCCGTGGTAATGCAGCCGCTGGTGTGGCTGCCCACGCGCGTGAACACATCGGTACCCACAAACTCCCACTCACTTGCGGCGGCGCTCCAGCGCTTCTGGCCAGCATTCACCGTGACCTTGCGCACCAGAGTAGCATTGGTAGTAGTACCACCCGGCACCTGCCAGCCGCCGGTCGGCTGCTGACCAATTACCCCAATGATGTCCAGCGTATCGGTGCCGTCTAGCAGCAGCAGAGCGTCGTCGCCATTGAAGAACCCTACGCTCGACTGCAAATCAGTTTGGGCCGCTACTACTGGCGAGGCCACGCCGGTATTGGCAATTACGTACACGTCGCCGGGGGCAATGGTGCCGGTGAGGGCCTGGATGGTAGTGGGCGAGGTAGCGCCGTTGGCGAACAAACGCACCTCAATACCCGTCAGGTTAATGGGCGCCGGCGAGGGGTTGTAAATTTCGACCACCTTGGTGTTGCTGGCGCTGCTGCCTTCCACGTATTCGGAGAAGAACAAATCGGTGCAGGGCGAGCCGGCCGGAGCCTGGTCATCGTTAGTGATGGTGAGGACGTGGGCCGAGGGCGTACCCAGTACCGCGCCGCCCGTAGTGGGAGCACCCAGCACCAGGCGCACAGTTTCATTGGGCTCCGGCTGCGTATCACCCACCACCGTAACCGTAACGGGGAACGACTGGGAAGCTTGGCCCGCCACGAAAGTGAGAGAGGCGGTACTCAGGGTATAGTCGGCGGGCGTGGTAGCGGTGGTGCCGCTGGTGCTTACTGTTACCGGAACAGTTACGGCCGCCGTAGGGGCGCTGCCGCTTAGCGTTACGTTTACGGTGTAGGTGCTGGTGCCCGCGTTGCCCTCCGTGATGCTGCCACTGGTCGAAGCAAACTTGATAGTGGGAGCTGCGCCGTCGTCGTTGGTAATAGTCAGCTCCTGGGAGGACGGGCCACCCACCGCGCCGCCCGCAGAAGGGGTGCTCAGCGTGAGTACTACGGTTTCGTCGGCCTCGGGCTGGGTGTCACCATTTACGGTTACCGTCACGGTCTGGGAGGTCTGGCCGGCGGCAAACGTCAGCGTCTGGGGCGAGGTGAAGGTGAAATCCTGGCCGCTGGTGGCCGTGGAGTTGGCCGCATCCAGGGCCACCTGCACAGTGAGGGCTGAGGTAGGCGCGGGCGTTACAGTAACAGTGGCCGTGTAGGAGCTGGTACCGGTATTGCCCTCCGTAATGCTGGCCGTAGCGGCCGAAAACGAGAAAGTAGGCAACACTTGGAAGCCCCAGGCCCGGGCCACCAAATCGGGGTAGGCAATGTAGGGGTTGAAGTTACCCTGGCTTTTGGCTGTGCGGCGGTTTCGCTCCTTTTCCCGCGCATCCACTGGGTCAGCCAGGTGCCACTGATACAGCGTATTCAGGTTGGCCGCCGCCGTAATTACGTCCTTGCCCGGGTCAAAGGTCTGGCCCTGGTGCATGGTGTAGAAGTAGAAAATAGCGCGGGCCAGGTTGCCCTTATGGTCTTCCCGGGGCTCAAATTGCGAGTTGGTATCTTCGCTGTACTCGTCAATGTTGCTGGTCGGGATGGTGCTCTGGCTGGAGGTGCCGCGCACCCACTTCTGGGTCTGGGCGTCCGGAATTTCCGCAAACGGGTCCGAGCCTCGGTCTGAGTTCCAGGTATCGTAAGTCGGGAACAGATGGTGAATATCGGAGCGCATGCGTACCACTTCATTAAACCACGACTGCGGCACGGTATGCTCACAATTGATGCGGTTCACCACGCCCGTGCTGGTGCTGCTGGAGTCCAGCCGCACCGTTTCGGTGTAGCCCGAGTACACGCACACCACGCGGCCATCCTGGTTATCGATGAAGTTGTACATCTTGCCGCGGGCCTCGTTGTAGCTCAACACCACGCGCTTACCATCGTACCAGTTTTGCCGCAGCCAGTCTTTCAGGCTTTGGCCCTGCAAGCTGGTGGGTGGGGCAGCCGGCATGGTTTGGGCGGAGGCCGCCACCGAGCCCAGGCTCAGCGTGGCTCCCAGCATCCAGGAGAAAAAGTGTTTCATCTGCAAGGGGGAAGGTGCGTGTGTGAAGAAGAGAAAAACAAATGTCGGATTCTTTTGGGATACGCAGATCCTCAGGGCAGTACCTGGCGGCTCGCGTAACAGAAAGGTAATATGAACTCCTTACACCGACGGAACTTGTGGCGGCAAGCTGCCCATGCCACAAAAAAAAGCCAGCCCGGAAGGCTGGCTTTTTTGTAACGGGTAGTGCAGAGAGCTTAGCGGGTGGGCATCAGCACGGTGTCTACCACGTGGGTTACCCCGTTCTTCGACACTACGTCGGCAATAGTCACGTTGGCCATACCGCCCTTGGCATCGTGCAGCATTACTGCGTTGCCGTTGCGGTGCACCATCAGGGTTTCGCCTTCCACAGTTGTCAGGGTCTGCCCGTCGCGCAGGTCGGCGGCCATCAAACGGCCCGGTACCACGTGGTACGTGAGGATGGTAGTGAGCTTCTGCTTGTTTTCGGGCATTACCAGGGTGTTAACCGTACCGGCGGGCAGTTTCTCAAAAGCGGCGTTGGTGGGCGCAAATACGGTGAACGGGCCAGCACCCTTCATCGTCTCAACCAACCCGGCGGCTTTCACGGCGGCTACCAGGGTAGTGTGGTCCGTGGAGTTCACGGCGTTATCTACAATATCCTTGTCTGGGGTCATCATAGCGCCCCCTACCATCACCCCGTTGCCGGTGCTCATGGTCATGCCCTTCATATCCTTGCCTTCACGAGGCTTGGTGGTGGCTTTAATTTTAGCTCCGTTGTCGGCTTTGCCTTTTACCTTGGTTTTGCCATCATCGGCTACCTTGGTTTTAGTGCTCATCTCGCCGTCTTTGACCTTTGTTTTCTCGTCGTCCGACTTCATTTTACCCTGGGCCACGGCCGAGCCGGTAGTGAGCGTGAATGCCAGAGCCAGGGTGGAAAGCAGGTAGTTTTTCATGATGCAAGAGGATTGAGGGTGGAACACCCTATGAGAGAAATGTCCGCCTTGTACGCTGGCGCTTACAGAAAGGATATAAGCTGAGCAGTATGCCGGTGTTGCCCGCTACGCCAATGAATCCAAAAAGCTCTTCAGGGGCATTGCAGGGCTTTCGCGGGTCGTTATGGAATCCATGTTGTTACCTCCCTGGGCAGATGTAGGCAGAGGTATGCTACTGTTCTGTTTTGGTTTCTGAGCTAGGCTGTGGGGACAGTAACGCTTCTTATTACCAATCGGAACGTCCTGCTGCGCTGGGCTCTGCATGAGGTGGCGTTGTGTAGGCCTGCGTACTGTCCCCGCAGCCTAGGGTAGGAAACTAAACAGTAAGCACTCCTGTAGATAGAGGGAGCTTCCGTAGTGAATACTTGCTTCTTTAGCCCCAGATCTGTCCCATGCCTTTGCACCACCTTATCTACCTGAGCACACCCACTATTGCGTTTACTCCGCCTCAGCTGCGTGAGTTGCTCCGGGAATGTCGCGCCAATAATGCCAAGCATGAGCTAACCGGGGTGTTGTTTTACGGCAAGCAGCATTTCATGCAGCTCATTGAAGGAGAGGAGCAGGAGGTGCACGCCCTCTATAATCATCTTCAACACGATACGCGCCACGATAACCTGATTAAAATTGCCGACAAACCTATTCAGGCCCGGGCGTTTGCCGATTGGTCGATGGCGTTCCAGTGCCTGGATGCAGGAACGGCCGAAGCAGGAATACAGGATTTGGAGTCGGTAGTACTAAGCTTACCTGCCCTAGCGGCCGCCGATGCTCTGTTGCTGGAAACAGTGCGGCAGCGGCTGCTGGCCGAGTAACGCGCATGCAATCCGCTTGCACTACTTTCGCGTAAAGATTCACTCCTTTTTTTCCGTGCATCGCATGAAACACATTGTTTATCTGAGTAAAGCAGTACACCCTCTTTCAGATCAGGAGTTACAAGAGCTGCTCAATCAGTGTCGGCACGATAATAAGCGTCAGGGAATTACGGGCATCCTGTTTTACAGCCACGGCCATATTGCTCAGCTTTTTGAAGGTGAAGAAGAATCAGCTGACAACCTGTTCAACCGCATCGCCCAGGATGGTCGTCACTCTGATGTAACCAAACTGGTAGACCGAGTAATTACAGCGCGTAGCTTTCCGGGCTGGGCCATGGCATTTCATCCCTTGGAGCCCGCTGGCTTTGAGACGCTGGAAGGCTTCCTGTTACCCGACCGGATGCCCCCCTTGCCCGTCAGCCTCAGCATTGCCGACGCCACCCTGGTTGATTTGGTACGTTTGGCCGTACTCGGGCCTATTCCTGATACTGCCGACAGTTTGCCCCAAGCTGAAGGAACACTCTAATGCTGAGCAGATAGTCGAGTAACTACTGTCGAGCCTATAGGTAGTGTTGGGCTACCCGTTGTACCTTGTTTACTCTCTGGCCGCTATTCCCACCGTTGCCAGTATTCCCATGCATGCCTGATCCATCATTCCATAATTTATTGCAGCGCTTACCAGCCGCCATTGCTGCGTTTACTGGTGAGGAACTCCGCTACGATTTCGCCAATGACTCCATGCGTGCTCTGTTAGGGCAGGAGGATTTGGAAGGGCGCCTGGCCAGTGAAACCCTGCAAATGTGGCCGGCTGATTTAATCAGCTTTATGCAGCGTGTTTACAGCACCGGGAAATCATACGTGGTTAAATCGTGCCCGCTGCTGGCCGGCACAGATGACAACGGCCCAACCGCTGCAGCCTACTTTGATATCACTCTGGAGCCCGACCCGGCCGATGATGGCTCAGTGCAGGGTTTGCTCCTATTTGCCGTGGATGTGACGGAACAGGAGCGCACCCGGCAGCGCAGCCATGAGCTAGCCGTAGAAACGCGGCGGCTGGATGCTCGCCTGCGCGTACTCACAGAAACGGCCCCACTGATTAGTTTCACTATGAACCCTGAGGGGGAGTACGAGTACGTAAGTCCGCAGTGGCATACCTTTACTGGGCAGCCTACCACCTGCGACATTACGGCCGTCTGGCCTCTGCTTGTTCATCCCGATGACCGGTTGCGGGTACTGCATCAAATGGACGTGGCCCGGGCTACGGGCGCGGCCTGGAGCTACGAGTGTCGGCTGCGGCGCTACGATGGGCAATACCGCTGGATGCTGAGCCGGGCCGTGCCCGAAAACCACGCCTTTGGCAAACCCGCTTACTGGCACGGCGCCATGGTGGAGGTGCATGACCAGCGGGAGCTGGCCGAGGTGCTACGCAAGGCGGAAGCGGAATTGCGTTTCCTGGCCGATAGTATTCCGGAGTTAATCTGGATAGCTTCGCCGACGGGGCTGGTGAACTATTACAACCAGTTTATCAGCGAATATTCTGGCCTCACGGCTGACGAGCTGGGTCCCACTGGCTGGATTAACCTGCTGCACCCCGCTGAGCAAGCCGAAACGGCCCGGCGCTGGGTGTTCTGCGTAAGTTCCGGCGAAGCCTTCGAAGGGGTTGTGCGTATGCGGCGGCACGACGGTGCCTACCGCTGGCACCTGATCCGGGCCCGGCGCCTAGATGATGGCCAGGGCCTGCGCTGGTTTGGCGCCTGCACCGATGTGGACGACCAGAACCGGCTGCGCCAAGTGTTGCAAACTCAGTACAACGAGCTAGCCCAAGCCAACCGCGACCTGGATACGTTTGTATATACCGCCTCCCACGACCTCAAGCAACCCGTTCTCAATTTGCGCGGCCTGTTCGATGAGCTGCGCCGGGCGGCTACATTCCATGATCCGGAAGAAGCCTTTATGTTGCAGATGCTGGACGAAGCCCTCTTGCAGCTGGATACCACGCTGCAAGAACTGGCCGCTACCGTGCGTGACCAACGGGGGCTGTCAGCCCCGACCGAAGAACTGGACGTGCCATTGGTGCTGGAAGAAGTGCTTTTAGGGTTGCGGACGCAGGTGCTGGAAAGTCAGGCCACCATAGATGTGGATGTGGATACTGGATTGCAGCTACACTACGGCCGAGCCAATCTACGGTCAGTGCTGCATAATTTGATCAGCAACGCACTCAAATTCGCCCACCCTGAGCGGCTACCGCACATCCGAATACAAAGTGCAATAACCGAGCAAGGCCAACCTGTACTGGTGGTGCAGGATAATGGTCTGGGCATGGTGCTGCCCGAGCAGCCTGCCCCAGTTTTTCAGCCTTTTGCCCGTCAGCATGCGCATATCGGTGGTGCGGGTGTGGGTTTGTACCTAGTGCAGCGCATTGTGGCCGGGCGAGGGGGGCGGCTGGAAGTGGCAAGTACCGTAGGGGAAGGGACTACCTTTACCATTCACTGGCACGACGGAGTGCCGGCCGCTGTAGCGGATGAGTAAACCTGCCGCCTACAAAAGGGAGGGTGTTGTTCCAATCCTGTTGAAGCAGCGTACATTCCATATACTACTCCGAGAAGCTTAGAGCGGCGTCAATAATTGAGTTAGCCGTTACTTCCTTGCTACAGCAACACCGGAGTGCCCAATAGGCGGGTAATGCATCAAGCAGACGGAGGCGTTCCAACAGTCCAAGGAAAACACGCTTCCTACCTCAAAAAGACCAGTTAGAAAGAAAGGAGAAAAAGAAAAAGCCCTTTAACGGCACGTTAAAGGGCTTTTTGGTGGTCGCGCTAGGAATCGAACCTAGATCAAGAGCTTCGGAGACTCCCATACTATCCGTTGTACTACGCGACCCGGTAAGGAATGGCAAAACTAGGCAGAAAACCACCTCTTGCCAAACGTACTGAGCGTTTTTCTGCAAAATCCTGCACCCTATTTTAGTAACCTTCCGCGCATCAGTACAGTTAGCATACTCATCTGTTCTTTCATTGAATCTGTTTTTATGGCTAGCACCGAAAAGAAAACCTTGTATACCGCCGAAGCCACTGCCATTGGAGGCCGTAGCGGGCACGTTCGTTCTACTACCGGCATCATCGATTTGGATATGTCGGTGCCCGAGGGACTGGGTGGAAAAAAAGGAGCCACCAACCCTGAAGAGCTGTTTGCTGCCGGGTATTCTTCCTGCTTTCAGCAGGCATTATTGGTAATTGCTCAGCGTGCCGGCGACCGGCTTGACCCCCAAACGGAAGTAAAATGCTCCGTGGCGCTTTTCCAGGAAGGTGAAGGCTACGGTTTGTCGGCCGTACTGGACGTAGACTTGAAAGCCTTTGACCGGGAGAAGACCATTGAGATGGTGCGCCAAGCCCACAAAATTTGTCCGTACTCGGTAGGTACCCGTGGTAATATGGAAGTAGAGTTGCGTGTGCAGGGCGAAGTAATTCCGGTGCAAGCAGAAGAAAACGCAGGTGTGGCCGAAAAAGGCGCCGGATAATATATAGCACAACCGCCAAAGAACAACGGCCGGCTACTTGTGAGTAGCCGGCCGTTGTTCTTTGGCGGTTGTGCCTATTGTTTGCTGGTTAAGGGGCTACAGCGCCGCCCGATTTTGCCGTCATTACCTCGGTTGTGGTGGGAGGGGCATAGAAAGTAGCGGCCGAGTTGGTGTAGCGAATATTGTGAATGGCCTCAGTGCGCTGAAAAACCACCGGCTTATGCGCGTGCGTTGGTACTAGCATCAATCCCGTGCGGGCCGACTTCACTCCGTAGCGGTTATCCATCACCGTATCGAAGTAAAACAGGTATTGATTAACCCACTTGTAATAATACTTAGCCTTGGAGTTGGTCGAAGTCAGCACCGTCAGATCTTCCCGCTCAGCAGCCAAGGCCTGTTGCAACTCCACTGCATTCAATGGGGTACCGCCCAGCATAGGGATAATATCGGCCTGTGCATCTACCATCACCCATTTACCCATATCCGGCAGCCACGCCTCCGCCAAGGCATGGCCAGCTGCTGAGGCGCGCGTTTGTACGTCCGCTGCTTTCAGGTAGAGCGGGCGGGCCGGGATGCCAACCGCGTTGAAGGCGGCCGCCAGAACTAAGCCATACTCCACGCACTGCACCTGTTGCCCTGCCTGTGCCGCTTTGAGAATCGCAAAAGGGTCCTGCGACTTAAACTGCTTGTGCCCATCGTGCTCTAGCCGAAAATGCACCCACTGGCACAAGGCCCGGGCCCGGCCCAGGTCGGTGGTTTCCTGCGCAATTACTTCCTGTAGTCCAAACATTTCCCGAAATCTGGTCAGGTACGCAGAGTTGGGAGAGCTGAACTGAAACGGGTAGGCCACTGGGTCAGTGGACGTGAGGTAGGGGAGTGCCGGGCTGCTCAATAGCTCCGAGGGCGACTGCCCCACTGCGGTAAGGTGGCACCCGAAGGCCAGCAAAATCAGCGTAAACGTCTTAGAATGCATAGGCTCAGGAAAATGAATTGCTCTTAACGCAGGCTATCCGGCTGAGGTTGAGGGGAGAGCAGCAAAAAGCCCGCCCGGTAAAACCGGGCGGGCTTGGTAAGTAAGCAGTATTTGGGCGGAAAGCCTACGAAATGCCTTGCTCCGCCAGTACTTCTTTCACTTTCTGGGCGGCATCTTTCAGCAGCACAGCCGAGTACACCTTCAGGCCACTCTCATCGATGATGCGGGCTCCTTCCTCGGCGTTGGTGCCTTGCAGGCGCACGATGATGGGCACGTTGATGGTACCGATGTTCTTGTAGGCCTCTACCACGCCATTAGCCACCCGGTCGCAGCGTACGATGCCACCGAAGATGTTGATGAGGATAGCCTTCACGTTCGGGTCCTTCAGGATGATGCGGAAACCAGCTTCCACCGTCTGGGCGTTGGCTCCACCCCCTACGTCGAGGAAGTTAGCGGGCTCACCGCCGCTCAGCTTGATGATGTCCATGGTAGCCATGGCCAGACCGGCACCGTTCACCATGCAGCCCACGTTACCGTCCAGCTTCACGTAGTTCAGGTTTGAGGCCGAGGCTTCTACTTCCAGCGGGTCTTCCTCGTTGGTGTCGCGCAGCTCCACAAAATCCTTGTGGCGGTACAGGGCGTTTTCGTCAAGGGTTACTTTTGCATCTACGGCCAGAATCTTGTCGTCCGAGGTTTTCAGGACGGGGTTGATTTCAAACATGGCCGAGTCGGTTTCGTCGTAGGCCTTGTACAGGGCCTGCACAAACTTCACCATCTCCTTCTGCGCGGCGCCGCTCAGGCCCAGGTTGAAGGCAATTTTAGCGGCCTGGAAGGGGCGCAGACCCACGCGGGGGTCTACATGCTCGCGGTGGATTTTCTCGGGGTGCGCCTCGGCTACCTCCTCAATGTCCATGCCGCCTTCCGTGGTGTAGATGATAACGTTCTTACCGGACGTACGGTCCAGTAGCACGCTCATGTAGAATTCTTTGGTTTCCGACTCGCCGGGGTAGTACACGTCCTGGGCTACCAGCACTTTGTGCACCTTGCGGCCTTCGGCGCCGGTTTGCTTGGTTACCAGCTGCATACCGATGATCTGGCCGGCAATTTCTTTCACCTGCTCCAGGTTTTTGGCGAGTTTCACCCCGCCCCCTTTGCCACGGCCGCCGGCGTGGATCTGAGCCTTAATTACGTGCCAGCTGGTGCCGGTTTCTGCGGTCAGTTTTTTGGCAGCTTCCACGGCTTCCTCGGCCGTGTCGGCCACGATGCCTTCCTGCACACGCACGCCGTAGCGCTTCAGAATTTCTTTGCCCTGATACTCGTGAATGTTCATAGAGTCAGTTAAGAGGGGTTTCGGGGTGGTTAACTAGGCGCGAAAGTAGGCAGAAAAGAGTTGATAGTTGCTGCCCCTTTGATTTTGCCAGCCGCAAGCCCTACCTACGTTTGGCTGGCCGCTGAACGGAAATGCACCGGGCTCGTACGCGCTACGCGCTACATTGCGTAGATTTGCTTCTGAACCTCCGGCTCCACTTTACTTTTAGTCCGTTTTGCTGCAAGCCATCAACGTCCGCAAAAAATACAACACGCTGGAAGTCCTTAAGGGCATTGACCTCACGATTGAAAAATCGGAAATCGTGTCCATCGTCGGGTCGTCGGGAGCTGGTAAAAGCACATTGCTGCACATTTTAGGTACGCTGGATAATCCTGACTCGGGCGAAGTGCTGTTTGATGGCGAATCCGTCAGCTCCCTGGGCCGCTCCGACTTAGCTCGATTCCGTAACCGCCACATCGGCTTCATCTTTCAGTTTCATAACCTGCTGCCCGAGTTTACGGCCCTGGAAAATGTGTGCTTGCCGGCTTACCTGGCAGGCCGCTCGGAAAAGGAAACGCGCGTGCGGGCCCGCGAGCTACTTGGGATGCTGAACCTGGAGCGCCGCGCCGACCACAAGCCTTCGGAGATGAGCGGGGGCGAGCAGCAGCGCACGGCCGTAGCCCGGGCGCTTATCAACTCCCCGGAAATCATTTTCGCCGACGAGCCCAGCGGCAACCTCGATTCGCAGAACGCTCAGGAATTGCACCAGATCTTCTTTCTGCTGCGCAAGGAGCTGGGCCAAACCTTCGTCATTGTAACGCACAATGATCAGCTAGCCGAAATGGCCGACCGCAAGATTACCATGAAGGACGGTAATATCTGGGAGGGCTAGTGGCCGCTTAACTGCGTAGGAACAAAATCGTAACCTGTTGGGTTTACTTGAGCACCTGGGCCTTGCGCTCAGGTGCTTTTTTGTGCTCCGGCCACGCGCCCGAACTGCTCCGGGCCGTGTATCGTAACCCGCTGCCCCGTTACCGGAACGAGGCAGCGGGTTTCTTTTTTCGGGCCAATGAGCAGCCAAGTGATGAATACTATGAGCCGGAAAGAAGACCTGAAAAACTAAAAAACAGCTTTGGCTAATTATTTTAGAAATAATGTTTGTAAGTGCTTGATAAACAAGGATAAAATTTACTTAAAAAGTGAATCGTTTTTGCACCTTTTCAGGGAGGCAGCCGTTATATTCACGTAAACAAATACGGTACTACAGGACACTAACGGAAAGACGCCATGAGCGAAGCAACTAAAATCACCAAAGAGCAGGTTCGTAAAACCAAAGTGGAGAGCTACGACATCTCGCGCTCCGATGAAACGCTGCATCTGGCGACGGACCTAGCTAAATTCATCAAAGACAATAAACTCAGCACCACGGTGCAGGGTAAGGAGTTTGTGAACGTGGAAGGCTGGCAGTACGCCGGTTCGCGCCTGGGCATTGTGCCCATCGTTGACCACGTCATCAACGTAAGCAACGAGCAGGAAATCAAGTACCAGGCCAAGGTTACGTTATTCGATATGCGTAGCGGCCACACGGTAGGGGCGGGCTTTGCTATTTGCTCTAATAAAGAGCAGGGCAAGAAGTTCTATCAGGAGTTTGCCATCATGAGCATGGCCCAGACCCGGGCCATTGGCAAAGCCTACCGCAACATTCTGGCCTGGATTATTCGGGCAGCTGGTTACGAGCCTACGCCGGCCGAGGAAATGGAGTATGGTGGTAACACGCCCGCCGTGCAGCCGGCCATGCAAGTGACGCCATCGGCTGCTCCGGCCGCCATTGCTGCCGAGGCGCCCGCGCCCATGAAAGCGGTAGCCGCTGAGCCAGCAGCTTCGGATGCTCCAGCCCTGGCGTACGCGTCGGCCTCGCAGAAGGAGGAAATCATCCGGCTGCTGAACCATCCGCTCATCACGCGCCCCGAAAAGACCAAGATGCTCCTCAACATCAACCGTCTGGACGAGGAGCGGGCCACGCAGGCCATTGCCAAGCTGAAGAAGGCCATTGACGACCGGGAGAATGGTACAGCCGCTGCTGCTTAACTCCTTCTGCACATAGCACGGAAAGCCCGTTGCCATCTGGCAGCGGGCTTTTTTTGTGCTGGCTGACCCGTGTACAATTTGCGCGCCGCCGGGCGTTGCGTTTCAGCGGCCGGTTCTGCGGGTTCAGGCGGCCCTTCTGCCGCTTGGGCAACCCGGAGTTGCGGGCGGGCACCTGGGCGTGCACCTTAGCTGCCGAACCTTTCACTGCACCCCGGCTATGTTCCATTCTCCTATCGGCCTCGTTCATTTGGTAAGCGCCTTGCTGGCTATGGTGGCCGGGGCCGTTGTGCTGCTCAACCGCAAAGGCAGCCCGTTGCATAAGCGGATAGGCTATTTGTACGTGGCGGCCATGCTGGCTGTAAATGCCACTGCTTTCTTTATCTACCGGGTTACGGGCCATTTCGGGGTGTTTCATTGGTTTGCTTTGGTCAGCCTGGCGTCGATGGCCGGCGGTATGGTGCCAGTGCTGGTCCGCAAGCACATCAGCGGCTGGATTTACTGGCATTACTACTTTATGAGCTGGTCGGTGGTGGGGCTGTACGCGGCATTCTGGGCCGAGACGTTTACCCGTGTGCTACCTATGAGCCGGTTCTGGCCGGCGGTAGTAGTGGCTACGGCTGGCACAATGATGCTAGGTACCGTGCTAATCCGGCGTAACGCGGCTCACCTGCTGCCGGTACGCCTGCCAAAAGCGGCCGGGTAGTAGGAGGGAGGCAGACTCAGGCGTTACTTTTGCGGGCTATGCTGCCCCCCACCGATGATATTCTGCACGTACTGCGCCAAACCTGGGGGCACACGCAGTTCCGGCCTTTGCAGGAGGATATTATTCGCTCGGTACTGGCCGGACAGGATACTTTGGCCTTGCTACCCACGGGCGGGGGTAAAAGCATCTGCTTTCAAGTACCGGCCCTGGCCCGGCCGGGGCTGTGCCTGGTAGTGTCGCCGCTCATTGCCCTGATGAAAGACCAAGTGGAAAACCTGCGTAAGCGGGGCATCAAGGCTGAAGCGGTATATGCCGGCATGAGCCACCAGGAAATAGACCAAACCCTGGACAATTGCGTGTACGGCCCGGTAAAGTTCCTTTATGTAAGCCCTGAGCGCTTGCTGACGGAGATGTTCCGGGCCCGGGTGGTGAAGATGAAGGTGAGCCTGCTGGCTATTGATGAAGCGCACTGCCTCTCGCAATGGGGCTACGACTTCCGCCCGCCTTACCTACGCATTGCCGACCTGCGGGAGCTGCTGCCGGGCGTGCCCTGCATTGCCCTCACGGCCACGGCCACCGAGCAGGTCCGGCTGGATATTGCGGAGAAGCTGCAGTTCGGGCCCACGCACCGCGTATTTCAGCAGAGCTTCGCCCGGCCCAACCTCTCGTATTCGGTGCTGGCTACCGAGGACAAGCTGAAGCGGCTGCAGGAAGTGGTGCGGGGTGTAGGGGCTGGCAAAACCAGCATTGTATACGCCCGCACCCGCCGCCAGACCGAGGATACCGCTGCCTACCTGCTGCAGCAGGGCGTGGCCGCCGCCGCCTACCACGCCGGGCTGCCCTCGGAGCAGCGTAGCCGTGTGCAGCAGGACTGGATGCAGAACCGGACGCGCTGCATCGTGGCTACCAATGCCTTCGGGATGGGCATTGACAAGCCCGATGTACGCTTAGTAGTGCACCTGGATGCGCCCGATAACCTGGAGGCCTACTACCAGGAAGCCGGCCGGGCCGGGCGCGACGAGAAATACGCCTTTGCCGTGATACTGCAGGGTCCCAACGACGCCGATGAGCTGCGCCGCCGCACTCAGCAGAGCTTTCCGCCCCTGGATACCGTGCGGCGCGTGTACCAAGCCTTGGCCAACTTCTCGCGCACGGCGGCCGGCGGCGGAGAGCTGGTGGCCTTCGACTTCGACATTCAACAATTTGCTGAAACCTACCGGATCAGGGCCCTGGATGCCCATAATAGCCTGCGGATGCTGCAGCGAGAGGGGTTTGTGCAGCTGAATGAGGCTGTGCACAACCCTGCCCGCGTGCATATCCCCATCGACCACACCGACCTGTACCGGTTCCAGGTAGCCAACGCTCAGCACGATAAGCTCATCAAAAGTTTGCTGCGGTTTCACGGGGGTGAACTGTTTGCTGGCTTCCAGCGGATTTCCGAAAACAGCCTGGCCCAGCACCTGCGTCTGAGCGTAGTGGAGCTGCGCCGTACGCTGCTGTTTTTGCACCGCTCAGGCATCATCCACTACCAGCCCCGCCACGATTCGCCCCAGGCGTTTTTTACTACACCGCGCTTCGACGCCGATAAGCTGCCCTTGGAGCAGAAACGCCTGCAACAGCAGCGCGACTTGGCCGTGCATAAAACTGAGTTCGTAATTCGGTATGCGGCTGGGGGGCACTGCCGCCAGCAGCTACTGCTGGAGTATTTCGGGGAGTTGGATGCCCCCGCTTGTAACGTCTGCGACTGGTGCCTGGCCCGCAAAAAGGCCCGTCAGGAAGCTACTCCGGCCCCTGAGCTACGGGAGCAGATACTGCAGCTAGTTCGAGCCACATCCCAAACACCCCGCGAAGTACTCGCCCACTTTGCCCCAGGTCAGGCAGTGCCGGTTACAGCGCTGCTGCGGGAGCTGGTAGAGCTGGGGGAGCTGCGCTACGCGGCGGATGGGCGGTTGATGAAGTAGGAGACTATAACGTGTAATTGTCATGGCTAAATCGAGCACGCAAATCCGCTTTGACAATTTGGTTTCCGGGAAGCTGTGGCCGTTGTTTAAAGAACTTGACTACAAACGCCGAGGGAATAATTTTCGGCAGTACTTCGCAGACGAAGGGTGGGGGCGTATTCTGAACGTGCAGAAAAGTGCCTGGAATGATCCTTGTAGCATTCAGTTTACCATTAATGTCGGCATCTACTTATTGGAAGCGGAGCGGGTTAACAACTGGGGCCGTGTTTCTGCCGAACGATTTCTGGAGCCCGATTGCCTGGTACGTAAGCGGATTGGGCGGCTTATCGGGGAAAAGCCGGATAGATGGTACGAATTGACTCCGGAGTCACCAGTTGATGTAATCGAGCAAGAGGTGCTGGCAGACGTCCGTGCTTATGCGTTGCCGTTCTTACAGCAGGTACAGTCGACGGATGATATTATAAGAGGGCTGTTAAAGGAAAAGTGGCCCAATGATGCCGATGGAATACGCGCTGCCTTCATGTATGGCTACCAGGTAGAAGCACTGCAATGGTTAGAGGTGGAATTAGCAGCCACTATCTACCAACACCGAAAAACAGATCTGCTAAAGCTGAAGACGCAACTGTTGTCCGGAGTATTATGAAATAAGTACAGACTACCGTACCGCCGGAGCTTGTACCTTCGGGCCGTTATGGTATCTACTTCTCCTGATCTGACCACTCGCCCCATTGGCGTGTTTGATAGCGGCATTGGCGGCCTCACGGTGGCCCGGGCCGTAAACCGCGTGCTGCCCCATGAGCGGCTGGTGTATTTCGGCGACACGGCCCACTTGCCCTACGGTGACAAAAGCACGGCCGCCATTCAGGCTTACAGCGTCAAAATCTGCGACTTACTGCTCAAGCAGCATTGCAAAGTCATTCTGATTGCCTGTAATTCGGCCTCGGCGGCGGCTTACGAGCTAGTGCGGGAATACGTAGGCTCTAAAGCCCGGGTGCTCAACGTTATCGACCCTATCGTGGCCCATATTGGGCAGCAGTTTGCGGGTCGTACCGTCGGGCTCATTGGTACCAAGCAAACCGTGAACAGTAACGTCTACCGCAAAAAAATCGATGATTTGGACGCAGGAGTGGAACTGCGCAGTCTAGCCACTCCGCTGCTGGCTCCCATGATTGAGGAAGGTTTCTTCGACAACACTATTGCCGGTAACGTCATCGAAACCTACTTGTCAAATCCGGTACTGGATACTATTGAAGCTTTGGTGCTGGCCTGCACGCATTACCCCCTCATCAAGCAGCAGATTGCCGAATACTACCAGGGCCGTACTGAGGTACTGGATGCTTCCGACGTAGTGGCCGCCCACGTTCACCAGTATTTGCAGAACCAGCACCTGGCAGCAGCGCCAAGCAGCAGTCCGCCTGTCCATCATTTCTACGTCTCCGATTTTACCCGCTCCTTTGAGGAAAGCACCCGCATTTTCTTCGGACAGGAAGTGCAGTTGGAGCATTATCCGCTCTGGGAGTAACCGCGCTTTAACTTTCTTTTGGTAGCAGGGCAGCTTTGCAAAAGGCTGTCCTTTGCTTTATGGTGCTGCCCGCTACTCGTAAGTGGCAGAATGCTAACGTATTTCGACGAGTAATAGTGTTGCTATGTATCGGCAATATGCAGTTTTACATAAAATATATTCAAAAAAATAATCTAGTTTTCTTGGACTATTCTATCAAATAATTACATTTATGCCGTCAAACTGTTTGAGCTCATCACAAACGGTTTCTTGTCTCTTATTGATCAGCTCCACTGGCCGCATATTTTGTGGCTGCCTACTCTCTATTGCCTTATGCGTCCATCCTCTAAGCGCAACACCGGTAAGAAAATGCCACTACCGCTAGTACTGTGGTGGCGGCCCTGGATGTGGGGGCTAAGCTGCCTGATACTCTGCTTACTTATCCATTCCGGGGCGCTGGCTCAGGCCGAGCGTAAACGGCCCGTGAGGGCCGATGCGCCTGCTAAAACTACTACGCAGGCGCCAACGCGAGAAGCCAAAGCTGGTGCCGAATCAGGCCGTAAGCTGGAGGAAAACCTACGGATGCTGTTCCGGCTAGACTCATTGCAGTCGGCTCGGCGCAAAGTCATTTCTGGTTTGGAAATCAGTGGCCTCGTGGTAGATCAATCCATTACAAAGCCTGGCCGTGATTTTTACGACCTGTTCTACAGCCAGTGGGAAGCCCCTAGCGAGGTGCAGGAATACACCATTACCATCGGAGAAAAACCCTTCCGGGCCACCAGTACCCTGCTCACCGTGCGGGTAAACGAGGCCGATTTATTGGAATTCCCACTGCAGCCTAGTTATGATTTAGTGCAAGATGCCGTGCAGGAGGCCATTGGCTACGTGCAGGACTACTTGGTGCAGCAACAAGCCCTAACGCGGCAGCTGGAAAAAGAAGGCCGCACCCAGCTGGAGCAGTTTTGATACCTCTTACCCGCCCGTTTCTCTCTACCTCTCACCTTCTTTCTTGCTGTATGAAATACGTATTCTTACTCGCATGTGTACTGTTATTACGAGTGGCCCCGGTCTGTGGCCAGGACCTGGTATATGAGCCGAAAAACCCGGCTTTCGGGGGCGGCAACACCTTTAACTACTCCTGGCTGCTGAGTGCTGCCCAGGCGCAGAACACCATTGATGACCCCGCCGCCGCGACGACGCAATCCATCTTCCAGCAGGATCCACTCAAGCAGTTTGAGCAAAGCCTAAATCAGCAGATCCTGAGTCAGTTGGCTCAGAAGCTGGTGGGCAACAAGTTTGGCGCCAGCAACCAGGGCCTGCAGGAAGGCGCCTACACGGTGGGCAGCTACCAAATTGTGGTAACGCCCAATGGGGGAGGGTTCAGTATTCAGATTACGGACTCCAATACCGGTAATCAAACCACTATTTCCGTTCCGGCGCTGTAACCGATAACTCTCCCTTGCTATGCGGTTTTTACTGTTTATCTGCCTGGCCGTAGTGCTGGCAGCGGGCGGCTGTGCGCCGTACTTTCATCAGCCCTTTACCACGGAGCGGGCCCGTTTGGGCGCCGAGGTGCGCGGCAACCAGGAGCTAACCCAACTTCCGGAGCCACCCACCGACCGGGTAGTGGTGGCCGTGTATAAGTTTCGGGACCAAACCGGACAGTACAAGCCCACACAAGGGGGATCCAGCTTTTCAACGGCCATTACCCAGGGTGGTACCAGCAT
The DNA here is from genome assembly GCF_032464715.1 of Hymenobacter endophyticus. Lineage (NCBI taxonomy): Bacteria > Pseudomonadati > Bacteroidota > Cytophagia > Cytophagales > Hymenobacteraceae > Hymenobacter > Hymenobacter endophyticus. Next base: position 271,054 of record NZ_JAWDJT010000008.1, read on the forward strand.
CTTGCTACGGGCCCTGGAAGAGTCGCGGTGGTTTAACCCCATTGAGCGGGAGAACTTGGGCAATCTGCTCAATGAGCGTAAGATAATTCGGTCGAGCCGGGCCGAGTACCAGGAGCTTACGGGCCAGAAAGAGCCCATGCTGCCCTCTCTGCTGTTTGCGGGCGTAATATTGGAAGGCGGGATTATCTCCTATGATGCCAACGTAATAACCGGTGGGGCCGGGCTACGCTATTTCGGGGCCGGAGCCTCGGGGCAGTACCGCCAAGACCGCGTAACAGTATACCTACGCGCCATTAGCACCAGCACCGGCGAGATTCTCAAAACGGTTTACACCTCCAAGACAATTCTTTCCCAGCAGGTAGACGCCAGCCTGTTCCGGTTTGTGAATTTCAAGCGGCTGCTCGAAACCGAAACGGGCTTTACCTACAATGAGCCCACGGAAATGGCCGTGAAGGAGGCCATTGAAAAATCGGTGCAGGCCCTGGTGTACGAAGGTATTCGGGAGCAGCTGTGGGTGCCCCGTAACCCAGCCGACGCTAATGGCCCTGCGGTGGCAACCTACTTCCGCGAGAAAAGTGAGAACCGGGAGATTGATATTCTGGGCCGTACTCAGCATGACCGGCGTGGGCAAGTAGGCATTGGCCTTAGTGGAGCTACCACCCGCTACGTTGGTGACCTGAAACGTTCTCAAATCAGGGGTAATGCTGAGTTGGCCTTACGCTACCAACGTAACCCAGCCTCAAATCTGAGTACTGCCTTTCACTTGGGCTATTTCGAGTTAGCCGCTGGCGACTACTACAAGCAAGCTTTCAGCTATGCAGAGTTGGCCGCTTACTACCGGGTATTTCCCCGTGACCGATTTACTCCTTACCTGTGGGCCGGTGGTGGAGCCACTACTCAAAATCCGCGCAGTGGCGGCAATGCGCTACTACCACACGTGGCTGCTGGCCTGGGCGGCGAGTTCCTTCTGACTGATAGGCTAGGAATTTCTGTTGGGACAGATACGCGGTATTATTTTTCTGATAATCTGGATTTTGTAAGACTAGGCAAGTACAACGACTATTTCTGGACGGCCCGGCTTGGGGCAACCATTTACTTAGGAACTCGTGGTACCCGCCCTGGCTCAAGAAAGTAAACGGTCAGGCCTGCGGCTTGAAGCCCATACTCGTATAACTCAGCATATTGAAATAGCCCTACAAATGGGCTAATGAATTACGTGTTTCAATAATGTAATAATGTTGATAAATTTTTTGAATATTTTATTAATCAGGTCTTGACTTTTACTTTTTCCAGTATATATTTGTACTGTTCCTCCGGAGGGAACCAGTAATCATTCCCCAAAGTACCCTTCCTTCTCTAACCCATTTTTCCGTTTTCCATGAAAAAGTTATCTTTCCTCGTTGCATCAATGATGGTTGCTGGTGGTGCCTTTGCTCAGGGTAGCAACGTGCAATCTTCCACCCAGTCTGGTACTGCTAACCAAGTGTCTGTAAATCAGACGGGCTCGGGCAATACTGCTACCGGCGCCCAGAGAGACGGGTACAACAAATTGTACCAAACTCAGTCTGGTTCAGGCAACGTAGCTACGGCTGATCAGCGTGATACTTACCAGGAGGCCTATCAGACCCAGAGCGGCTCCTTGAACGAAGCCAGCGTAAAGCAGGGGGATAATATTCCGCTCGATGGCAACAGCAAAGCCTATCAGACGCAGTCGGGCAGCCGCAACAAAGCCGCTGCAACCCAGTTAAGCGGCTCTAACCTGTCCGTTCAGACTCAGGAAGGCACCCGCAACGAAGCCACTGTTTTCCAGAGCGGCAGCGAAGGCAACAAAGCCTACCAGACCCAGGTAGCCGCCCCGGGCTACCCCGGCAGCCCCGACCGCAACAAGGCCAGCATCTCGCAGGTAGGTGCCCGCAACACTGCCTCCCAACTGCAGCGCGGTATTGAGAATGAAGCTTCCATCATGCAAACCAGCGCCGACAACAGCGCTTCGCAGAGTCAGGGTGCCAACAATTCGGGTAGCTACCGGGCCAAGGCCAGCATTATGCAATCCAGCGCCGGCAACGTAGCCACCCAGAACCAGCGCCGCGACTACCACACGGCCACTATCGAGCAGTCGGGTACCGGTAACAACAGAGCTTACCAGGACCAGGATGCGCCCAGCGACTTCCTGACTCCGGGTAACACGGCCTACATCAGCCAGAACGGCGGTGGCAGCCACATGGCTTCGCAAACCCAGTTCGGCTCGGGTAACCAAGCAACCACCTTGCAGGGCGGCGTCGGCAACATGAGCACTGTATCGCAAACCGGCAATAACAACATTAGCTCTGTTTCGCAGAACCGCTAGTACTACGTGAATTTGGGAGATTGTTTCCAATCAGCCCAGCATACTAATAGCATCTCGCAAGACTTTCCGGGTCTGCGGGATGCTATTGCTGTTAAAAAATAAATACAATTTAAAGTGTATTTAGTAATAAAATTGATACATTTAATGTACGTTTCACCCCCACTCTGAAACTGGTTCTCATGAAAACGAAATGGTTGATTCTCACATCCTTGCTTCTGTGTTGTGCCGCTACCGCCAGCCAGGCTCAAACCAGCGGAGAGGATAACCCGGTACCAAGCCTTGTGCTGTTGCAGAATGCAGGAGCGGAGTTAAATGCCGCCGTAGCTCCGGCCTTACCGCTAATCAACAAGGTGATGCTAACACAAGTGGGCAGTGGCAACCAGGCCACGCTGCTGCAGACGGGCGTTAATAACACAATTATAGCCAGTCAAACAGGTAACCAGAACGTGCAGGCCGTAGCGCAGTCAGGCACGAGTAATACGATTAATACGACCATCGTGGGCAATGGTACTACTTCTACCATTAAGCAAAACGGGGCCTACAACTCAGTGGAGCAGGAGCTGCGCGTGGACAGCCGGCGGTACTTAGTGCAACAGATGGGTACCAATAACCAATTGGTGCAGCGTGAAGCAGGAGCTACCGCACCTCCCGGCTACGAAATCAAGATGCAGGGTAACGGTATCCGGCTTTCTATTGAGCAAGGGTCTGTGTATAAGCCTTAACCTAAGCTTGGGCCGGCAAGGGTACTTGCCTACTCATGTCGGCCCAAGTATCGTGTCTTTCAGCTGTAAACTCCTTCAACACTTGCTTCCATGATTTTCTTCTCTGCATATGCTTGGGTAGCAGCGGGCATGCTGTTGCTAGGCACCCCTCAACCTAATCCTACTGCTATGTGCCAGGCCAAGCTGGTTAGTCAGCTTCAAAATGGGGAACTCCAGATTACGGGTTATTGCCGAAACCAGACGGAGTCCCCGCTAGCGGCAAGCTACGAGCTGACGATGGAGCGGGAAGGCCGCTCCGGCAGTACGCACAACACGCAAGGGGGCCGCATCAATCTGGCACCAGCGCAGGAAGTGGCCCTTTCACAAACCACTATCAACTACCAGCCTACCGATGTATGTAGCATCCGGTTAAAGGTGTTTGACGAGCAAGGACAGTTGCTGGCCCAAGATTCCCTTATTCGTCGGCCGGATAGCCGCCCGTAATACATAGTCCTTCTCTGCTTCCTCTGGCTTAAAAATTCGCTTTTCCTATGTTCTCTTTGTTGCGCACTCAATTTCGTGCGGCTGTGTGGTGTATGGTATGTGTATGTATGTGGGCCTGCGAGGACACTACTGTGGAGCCGGCTCAATATGGTAATCTTACCGGTACCGTGCTTGACAGTAGGGACAATGCGCCGGTTGCTAACGCAGTAATTACCACCACACCGGCTACGTCATCCTTCACCACTGATGCGCAGGGAAAGTTTGAGCTGAGAGAAGTAGCAATTGGAAAGTATACGCTCAACGTCAGAAAAGCTGATTTTAAGACGGAGGCCGTAAATGTGCAGGTGAATTTGAATGCCCCCACAGATGTGCGGGTAGTGCTGGAAAGAGCCTCGGGAACTAACAGACGACCCAATGCGCCCTCCAACCCATTCCCGGCCGATCAAGCATCTAACCAACCCACTGCTCTGACGTTACGCTGGCGGGTTACCGACCCGGATGGGAAAAGTGACTCCTTGCGCAATGATGTGGTGCTCTACGAAAGTAACTCCCCTGCCCGGTTGCAGGTGCTTAATAATTCTCGGGATACGGCGGCGGCTGTTACCGGACTGCGCTACAATACTACTTACTTCTGGCAGGTAACCGTACGAGATAAGGCAGGGGAGGTAGTAAGGGGCGACATCTGGAGTTTCCGGACTCGTAGCCAGCCCGACAACCGGTTCCTGTTTGCGCGCACTGTTAACGGCAACACCGATATATACTCGTCTGACGAGGCCGGAACGAGTTTGTTGCAGCTTACCTCCTCGCCGTTCATTGAAACGGCTCCTCAGCTAAGCCCCAACCGTGACCGGGTAGCCTACACTTCCAATGCCACAGGGCAGTTCCAGATTTACACCATGAACCGGGATGGCTCTGACGTGCGTCAGGTAACATTGCTGCCGGTTGATGGCTACTTCAATATGGGAGTTGGTTACCGCTGGTCGCCAGATGGGTCCCAACTCCTGTATAGTAGTTATAACAAACTGTACAAGATTAATCGGGACGGTACTGGCCTTACGTTGCTGGCTACTGCTCCAGCCGACCGGCATTTCCGGGAATGTGACTGGACGGCCGTCGGCAACCGGATAGTGGTGCAAACGGTAGGGGTGAGCATTTACGACTCAGAGTTATATTACCTAAACGCCGACGGTTCTGGGTTCACGCAGGCGGTAGGCAACCTACCTGGCCGGCTCGATTCACCCTCTTTTAGTGTAGATGGTCGTCGGTTACTCTACACCCGTGATTTGGACAACTTCAATGATGGTACTGGCCGCCAGTTAAACTCCCATCTGATAACCCAAAACCTGGATGGGAGTGGAGTAGTGGACGTTTCGGCAGGGACAGGTACAACCGGCACTACTTCCGGCAAACCCGTAGGCTTCAATGATGTGGTACCGCGTTACGCTCCAGACGGCTCGAAAATCATCTTCGTGCAGGTGAATAACGTTCCACAGTCGATACCGGATATATATACAGTTGACTTGGATGGTCGGAATCGAATCCGCCTGTTCCAAAATGCCACGCTGCCCGACTGGAAGTAACAGGCGCAAAGCTCCCCTCACAAACAAAAGTGCCCAGGCAATATATGACTTGCCCGGGCACTTTTGTTTGTGACATTCAGTAGAAAAAGTACATATAGAAGCGGCTAGGCTATCATCGTATTTGTTTCGGAGACATTTTATTAAACTCATCCTCACATAGCTATTTCATTATCTCAAAGAATAATAGTAGCCTACTGCGACATATGTTGTAATTTTGTGAAAACTTCATTTGAAGACCTTGAATATAGAATATTTACTGTATTTATTCTGCATACAAGTAGAGTATACCTGTGAATATGAACGCATTTACGAGTAGGCAAAGTATTTTTGGCACGTGTTATGATGGTAAAGCAATGCACAATGCTCCTGCATCTTTGTTCATATAAAAGGTAATAATCCATCTTGGTAATGTTATAATCTATTCATGCATTTCACCGTATAGCTCCCCAAAAACCATCGGTTGCTAGCTTGTTAGTAGCCGCTACACCCAGAAAAAAACAATCTGAAACTTTTCTTTTACCATACTTTATGAAAAAGACTTACAATGCAGTCGAAAAGCAGCCTAGCTGGTTTCGATTATTCATTGCTTGGGCCTTTGTTCTGCTACCAGGTGCGGGCTTTGCTCAGACCTTTGTGGAACGGATGGGCACTACCGCAACGGAAGGCCAGACAGTAGATTCGTACGAAGCTAATCTAGGCTTTGACAATGACAATGAGAAGGGCTTCACGTATGCTACCACCGGCACTACCCCGCCCGTATTGTCTCTAACGAATGCCAGCACCGGTTCAGCAGGACCAAACGTGTATTTCGCTAACGTAGCAGCGGCATCCACCTTCACCATCAGCTCGGTTAGTACGGCCGGTTTCTCTTCGGCTTCACTTACGTTCTTGCTGAATGCTCCGGCTGGTGCTTTTGCAAGCAGTAACGTGGCTGCCAACAACAGCCGATTTCGGGTGCTGTTTGGTATTGGCACTGTTAACTCCGCAGGCACTGTATCATACGATTACAACAACATTCCCTACACGTATTCGGCTGGTTCTGCCGGTGGCTGGGGCACTGCTACTGTTACGTTGCCCGCCAATGCTGTCGGTAACCCCCTCGTGTCTATTCGGTTTTCCCGCGTAAACGTTACCAGTAATACTTTTGATTACCGACTTGATGACGCGACCCTGACTGGTACTACCACTGGGGTGGTCACCGCTCAGCCAAACAACCTTGACTTCGGTGATGTACAGGTGGGTTCTAACGGCACAGCCCAGGTTATTCGGGTGAGCGGCCAAGACCTGACAGGCAACCTGACGCTGACTGCTCCATCTGGTTATCAAATCCGGGCTTTCGGCTCGGGTACGTACGGTTCTTCGCTGGCTCTAGCCGCCAACAATGGTGTTGTACCTAGTACGCGGGTGCAGGTACGCTTTGTGCCTACGGCCGCCGGTGTAAATAACGGCACATTAGTAATTAGCAGCCCCGGTGTACCATCGGCCGAGGTTGACCTAACTGGTAATGGTGTTGTACCTACTCTGTCGGCCAATCCTGCTTCTATTGCTTTCGGCTCCGTTTTCGTGGGTCAGAGCTCTACTCCGCAGAACGTAACAATATCTGGTACCAACGTGGTATCTAACGTAACAGTAACAGCTCCCACTGGCTTCCGAGTACGTCGGACTTCTTCTGACAGCTATGCGCAGTCCATTGTGTTGACAGCTGCTGAGGTTTCGACTGGCTTTACCTTTCAGGCGGCTTTCCAGCCTACCACAGCCGGTGCGTATTCGTCTGCTATCAACATTACTACTCCCAACGCTTCTACTTCGGTGGCAGTGACTGGTCAGGCTGATCCTATTCCCACCGGGCCTTTCATTGTTGTAAATCCCAACTCATTGGATTTCGGCACTGTATCCGCCACTGGATCGGCCCAGACGCTTACGTTTGCTGTTAATGCAGGCAACCTGACTGCTCCACTGGTGCTTACGGGTTCTAGCAACAACATCGTATTCCGGGATGCCTCCGCTGGTGGCAGCTTTACAAATGGCCCATTGGTAATTGCTCCTTCGAGCGGCACGGTTTCTATCCGTAATATCGAAGTGCAACTGACCGGTCCAATTGCCAGCGGTCCTTTCACGGGCAGCATCACAGCCTCCAGCACGGGCGCTACAAACCAAGTGGTTACCATTACAGCGAACAGCACGGGTAACAACTCGGTAATCAATGCTTCGGGCAACCTGACGCTTTTCTCCACTGTACCGGGAGTTCCTTCCGATGTGCAGTCGTATACGCTGTCGGGCTCTAACCTGCTCCAGGATATTACGGTAGTTGCTCCCCAGTACTTCCAGGTATCGACTGATCCAAACTTCACGGGTATTTCTGGTACGGGTAATACTATTGTGGTAGCACGCAACTCGGGTCCCGATGTAACGGCCACCACTATTTATGTACGCTTCGTTCCTACAGATGCTCGTACTGTTTCCTCGCTAATTCTGAATTCTAGTCCCCCAGCGGTAAGACAAGGTATTCCAGTAGCTGGTACCAGTGAACCTACCATTCAGATTGTTAACGCTTTCCAAGAGGTAAGCCTTGTTGTACTCAATACAACTTCCGCTTCCCAGGCACTGACTATTAATGCACAGCGTGTATTGCAGCCAGTAACTATTTCCAAGGTGCTGGCCACTAACCCGCTGAATCCAGGCAACGCTCCGCAATTTGAATTGTCGCTTGACAATGTGACTTTCACAAACACGCTGACGCTGACGCCTAACACGACAACGTATACTATCAATCAGCAGATCTATGTGCGTTACAAGCCTACGTACCTGGGGACAGCACAGTCGACGCTGCAATTCCAGAGCAACGACTTCGCTAACAAATCAGTGCAGGCATTTGGCGCTAATGATTTGCTGTCAGGCCGTTCTATAGATGTTGAGCCAACTCTGCGTAGCACTGCCACGGTGACCCGCAGTGGTAGCACTGCTACGGTGACTTTTGACTTGCCTGCTAACTACGCCCAGCTCGGTTACGGTGAGGGTCGCTTGATTGTAGCCAGTACGAATCCTAATCTACCTGGAAGCAACCAGCCGCTTGATGGTAACTCGTATCAGACTGGTAACCAGACGTACGGTCAAGGTCCGCAAATTGCTCCTGGCTATTTCTCTGTGTATGCCGGTGCTAACCAGACGGTAGTAGTAGACGGATTGGATCTGGCCACCACCTATTATTTCTACACATTTGAGTACAATAATATTGACAATGGAGTAGGTGGGAATACGAGCGTAATCGGAGCTGAAAACTATTTGTCGCCACCAGTACCGAATACCATTCCTGGCATCATTGCTCCTTCGCCACTACCGGTTACGCTGGTGTCCTTCTCGGCTAAGGTGAAAAACAACCAAGTTGCTTTGAACTGGGAAACTGCTGCTGAGCTAAACAACAAGCACTTCGAAGTGCAGCGCAGCCGTGATGGTCGTTCGTTTGAAACAGTACTGATTCGCGAGGGCAAAGGCACTACCTCCAGCCGCACTGTTTACAATGAGGTTGACAAGAAGCCGCTGAACGGGGTGTCTTACTACCGCCTCAAGCAGGTTGATTTGGATGGCAGCAGCAGCTTCAGCTCACTGGTAGCAGTAAGCTTCCTGAACTCGGGTGATGTGACCATGTACCCTAACCCGGTTGAAGACCAGCTAACCATTGAACTGGGTGGCTCTACAGAAGGCGTAACGGCTGTAATTACCGACATGACCGGCCGCGTAATCAGCACGCAGAAACTAGGTGCCGACAGCAAGCTCAACATGAGCAGCCTGCAAACTGGTACTTACCTAGTAACGGTAGGTGAGGGAACTGCGAAAGTAACCCGCCGCATCGTGAAGAAATAAGCAATCAGCTTACTTAGTTAAAAATGAAAAGTGCCTCCCGGTAACGGGAGGCACTTTTTTTGTGGCTACTATTCTTAACCATTCCATAATAGACAACCCATATTTTAATCCGGCATGGATAGGACCTTTACAGTTGAATATATTGCTCTGAACCGTCTCCTCATCTGTTTACTCACCTTTTGCCAATGAAGCAATTCTACAGTTCCACCCCCGCCTCGTTATGCCGCCAGTATACATGGCGGTTTCTTTTTGCGCTAGTATTGCTGTTGCCGCTGGTAAGCTGGGGTCAGGCTTCTTTACCTACGTCGCATAACGGCCCATGGACTTCTGGATTGCCTGCTGGCTGGACCCAAAGTGCACTAGGCTCCGACTATTCAGGGAATTTAGGTACTAACACTACGGGCGGGTCTGCAAAATTCGATGATACGGGGGATATGCTCGTAATCACCGTCAACGGCATAGTTGGATCTCTTGGATACTATATTAAAGGTAACCCATCTTCTGGTACTACTGTTGGGACATTCTTAGTTCAAGAATCTTCGGACGGTAGCACTTACACCACTCTACGTTCAATAGTTAATCTATCTTCTACAACTGCTAATTATACAGATAATCCAAAGTCATCAAGTCGCTACATCCGATTTAACTATTCGGCAAAAACGAGCGGGAATATCCAACTTGATCAAGTTAGTTTAACGACATCCCCAACTTCTCCTTCACTTAATACTACACCTACAAACCTAACAAACTTCACGTATGTGGTCGGCAGTGGGCCGTCGGCATCCAAATCATTCAGCCTGGAGGGCCGTAATCTGACGAGCGGAGCTATTACGATAACGGCTCCCAACAATTACGAGGTATCAGGGGATGATGCTACTTTTAGTTCTGTTGTTTCTATTTCCAATTCGGGGGGCGTGCTGGCGGCAACTCCGATGTATGTGCGCTTGAAGGCCGGGCTGACAGCCGGTGCCTACAACGAAACAGTGACAGTTAACGGTGGCGGTACCACGGCTACTATAGCAGTGAGTGGTACGGTAGCTGCCGTTCCCGAACTTATGGTTACTCCCGGTAGCTTGTCGGGCTTTAGTACAACGGAAGGTTTAGCTTCGGCTAGTCAGACTTATGTATTGAAGGGCACTGACCTGACGAGTGGCGTACTAGTAACGGCTCCGGGCGGCTATGAAATAGCGCAGGGTACTCCTACCTCTCCGGGTAGCTACTCTTCCTCTTTTACCGTCAGTCAGAGCAATGCCACGGCCGGCCGCACCATTTATGTGCGCTTGGCTGCTTCTGCTACTTCTGGACCTTATGGTACGGCCTCGGCGCCTTTGCTGGTTACCAACACCGCCCTCAATGCAGCGACGAAAAACGTAGCACTTGATGGTATTGTAACGGCACAGGTGCCAGCCATAAAGGTTACTCCAGGCAGCCTGAGCGAGTTTACTACCCAAGTAGGTACGGCGTCGGCCACGCAGTCCTACGTACTCACACCCACGGCCCTTTCAGCTCCCATTGTGGTTACGGCTCCGACGGGCTACGCTGTATCCTTGACAACAGGTGGGCCATTTGCCAACAGCGTTGAGGCTCCGGCAACGGGTAGCACTACGGTGTACGTGCGGCTGACCGGGGCAGCTACAGGTTCTTTCGGGGGCGCTGTTACCAACGCGTCGGGCGGCGTCTCGCAGGATGTAGTAGTAAACGGAACGGTGAACCCAGCCCCAATAGCAGGGCAGGTGATTATCAGCCAGGCCTACGGGGGCGGCGGCAATAGTAATGCTCCGTACAATGCCGACTTCGTAGAGTTGCACAACGTAACCGGCAGCCCGGTGGCCATCGGTGGCTGGTCGGTGCAGTATGCCAGCGGTGCGGGCTCTAGCTGGAGCGTACTGGCAATTCCAGCCAATACTACGCTGGCCGCAGGAGCTTACTTTCTTATTCGAACCAGCAGCCCGGGCACAACCGGCGCCCCATTGCCCACGGCTGACCTGGTAACTAGCTTCACCCTAAGTAACTCAGATGGAAAAGTGGCGCTGGTTGGGAATACCACAGTCTTGACCGGCACCTGCCCAACCAGCGGTATCCTCGATTTTGTGGGTTACGGAAGCTCAACCAACTGCTACGAAGGAAATGGCCCCACGCCGGAGCCTAGTAATGCCACCGCCGTGGTGCGCCAAAGCGGTGGCTGCCTGGACACGGACAATAATGCTACTGACTTTGTAGTGGGAACTCCAACCCCGCGTAACTCCCAGGGGCCAGTGAACATATGCGCGCCGCAGCCGGAAATAGATGTGCTCCAAGCTAGCATGAATTTGCCGGCAGGTAGTACCGTAACGTTCGGGAACACTCCCGCGGCCTCCACCACCAGCATTGTGCTGGATATTCAAAACCGGGGCACTGCTCCGCTGGACTTAACGGGCCTGCCCATTGTAACGGTATCTGGGACTAATGCCGCCGACTTTTCTATTACCCAGCCTACCGTAGCCAGTGTGGCAGCGGGTAGCTCAGTGCAGTTCACAGTACTATTCACCCCCTCCGCAACTGGTATGCGCAGCGCCGTACTGAGTATTGCCAGCAATGACCTTGATGAAAACCCCTACCCCCTAACGGTGAGAGGCTCTGGCACTACTTCGCTGGCCGCTACGGCTACTGGTATGCTTCTGCTGGAAGATAACTTCACCTACCCAGCCGGCGACGACCTCAAAACCCACGGCTGGGTGTCCCAAGGCACTGGTTCGAATACGATAACCTTGGTAACGGGCAATAACGCACTGAGTGGTTACCCGTTGGGCCTGGTCGATACCACGACCACCCGGCGCGTGAAGCTGGTACCAAGCGGCGACGATTTGCACCGCACGTTTACGGCACCAACTGGCGCTACTACACTCTACGTGGCTACTACGGTGCGCGTATCGGCGGCTACCACCAACGGCGACTATTTCCTGCACTTTCTCGAGTCTGGGGATAATAGCTCTTTCCGCGGCCGGGTATTCGCAAAATCGGCAACCGGCGGCTACCAGATGGGGCTGTCCATAACGGGCATTGCAACGTACGCTAATCAGGTTTTTCAACTAAATACTACTTACCTGCTGGTTCTGAAATATCAGACAGTGGCAGGAGGGGATATTGCTACACTGTATGTGCTGCCAGCCGCATCCGCTACCGAGCCTTCGTCTGGACTGTTGTCTGTTACAGGCAACGATACTTACCCTACACTAAATGCCGTTGGGTTGCGCCAGGGAGGCAGCAGTGCCCCAACTCTCACCCTGGATGGCGTACGGGCAGCTACGGGCTGGGGCGCGACGGTAGGCCAGCTCGTCTTTAGCAACCCGGCTGCTACTATTGCCGCCGGCAGCTACCACAGCCTGACGCTGCAGAACAATGATGTGCTGACGCCGGTAGGAGCAATAACACTGGAAGGGCCGCTTACCCTGACCAGCGGCCTCATCAACACCGATGCTGCTAATACGCTCACGCTGCTGCCCACTGCCACCATCTCCTCGGCCTCTACGCTGGGCAGTTACGTGAATGGCCCTCTAAAACGCATAGTTGTACCGGTGACAACGCCGGTCAGTTTCGTCTTTCCCATTGGCAAGAATGGTAAAGCTCGGCCGGCTGCTTTATCCGTAGCTACGCAAACCAGCACGACTACTTATACCGCCGAGCTGTTCAACCAGTCGGCCCGCAATTCAACGCTTATGGCTCCGCTCACCCGTGTATCGGCTTTCCATTACACATCCATCTCTCCTGATGTGCAGCCCACTGGTTTCAACGGTACCGTTACGCTCAGCTTCGATACCGATGACCAGGTACATGACCCTTCCGCCGAGACCTTTGTTGTAGCCAAGCGCTCTACTTCTGCTGGGCCTTGGGAAAGTATTGGCCGTAGTGCCGGTTCTGGTGCTGCCTCACTCAATAATTTCGTGGCGGGCACGCTTACCTCTGGTTCTTTCAGCTCCTTCAGTGATTTTGCGCTGGCCAGCACCGACCCAGCCCTGACCATGAATCCGCTGCCGGTTACGCTGGTGTCGTTCGAGGCGGAGGCCGCGCAAACAAATGTTCGTCTAAGTTGGAGCACTGCTTCTGAACTCAATAACGTCGGATTTGAGGTGCAGCGCAGCACGGACGGTAAGGAGTTCCAGGTAGTGGCTCATGTGAAAGGCCGGGGTACTACCACACAAAGCCAGCACTATACCTTCCTCGATTCCAACGCGTCTGGTGAGCAGCTATACTATCGTCTCCGCCAGCTAGACGCAGATGGTAAATCGGCATACTCGGCGGTACGGGTTATAAACCGGCGCGTGGCCATCAGCCTGTACCCTAACCCGGTGCACACGGAACTGATGCTGCAGGCACCGGCAGCCACTCGGGGCACTTATCAGGTAGTAAATACCCTGGGGCGTGTGATGCTGCACGGAGTAGTTCAGGGTGCCACGCCCATACAGGTGAGCAACTTGCCTGCCGGCATATACCAGATAGTAATTACTACCGCTGCAGGACGTTTCGCGCACAAACTCATCAAGGAATAGATAGTGCTGTGCAGAAGCGGCTACCCGCAGTGAAAAGCCATTCCTGCATGAAGTGGGTAGTTGCTAGCAATAAAAAGGCCTCCCGTTAGCTACGGGAGGCCTTTTTGACAGCCATACTCAAAAGTTATACTGAGAAACTCTCCCCACAGCCACAAGTGCGCGACGCGTTGGGGTTATCAAAGTAAAATCCTTTGCCGTTTAGGCCGTCCGAGAAATCAAGCTGAGTACCGGCCAGGTAGAGGAAGCTTTTCATATCTACTACCACCTTAACGCCCTTATCCTCGAACTCTTGGTCCATGGGTTTTACTTCGTTGTCGAAGTCAAGCTTATAGCTTAGGCCGGAACAACCACCACCAGCCACCGAGGCCCGCAAACGGTAGGTAGCATCCAGCTCTGCATCCTGCATGAGCTTTTCAACTTTCTCCTTGGCTTTATCAGAAACGGTAATCATGGGCGAAAAAGGCTAAACCGGGGCGCTGTAGGCGTTACCCGAGAGGAATGTCAGATACAGAACACCAAAGATACGGTGCTTGTTCAGAAACATTCTAAGAACTAGGGTTTAGCACCACACTAAATACCGTAATGGTAGTTAAGTCACGGCCGTAGTAGAGCTTATCCAGTGCTTCATACACATTGTGCGCCCGGAAATAGGAGGTCTGCAATTCCTTGTCGCCGCGCGTGCGCCACTGAATGGTGTACGAGCTTTCCTCGTCGCGAAAACGCTGTACGTAGGCTAGCATCTTGCGCAACGCCTCCAACTTGTCGTACCCCGTTTCATAACGGAATAGAAAGCTTTGATGGTGGCGCGGGTTAACCGTAATTAAATCCAGCCGCGTTTGTCCATCCAGCTGCCGGAACTCGAACAGCAGGTTACCCGCTCCCAGACCCAGATAATCCTCTATCTGGCGCTGAATCCGGGCACTTTCGATGTGTATATCGGTAGGGGAGAGGTCCATGGTTTTGCAGAAGATGGTTGCTAGCGGAAAGAAGTAAGCAGAAAGGAGCCAGAAGACAGATCAACTATCCGCTGGGGAAGGTTGATTCTATCTTCTGGCTCCTTAACTTCTGCTCTCAGACTAGTGGTGCGACTTGGCCATTTCCAGTTCGGGCAACCCGTTCTTTACACGGTAGTCGTTGATTGCCGATTTGATGGCGTCCTCAGCCAATACTGAGCAGTGGATTTTCACGGGTGGCAAAGCCAGCTCCTCCACAATTTCCATGTTGTCGATGGCCAGAGCCTCATCCACCGTTTTGCCTTTCAGCCATTCCGTGGCCAGCGACGACGACGCAATAGCCGAGCCGCAGCCGAAGGTTTTGAATTTGGCGTCGGTGATGGTATTGGTGGTTTCGTCTACCTCAATTTGCAGACGCATTACGTCGCCGCACTCGGGGGCGCCCACCAGGCCGGTACCTACGTTCTTTTTGCTTTTGTCCAGCGTGCCCACGTTGCGGGGGTTGCTGTAATGGTCGATTACCTTATCGGAGTAAGCCATGGCTTTTGTGGTTGTTAGTGCGTAGTTGTTGGTGCTTAGTGCCTAGTTGTAGGTTGGTTGCTAGTGGATAGAACGACCTAAGCACTAACAACCAAGAACCATGCACTGTTAATGTTCCGCCCACTCAATAGAGTTCAGGTCGATGCCCTCTTTGAACATCTCCCACAGGGGAGACATTTCGCGCAGCTTTGTAACGGCTTCCTTTACGTGGTTGATGGCATAATCGATTTGCTCATCGGTAGTGAAGCGGCTCAGGCCGAAGCGCAAAGAGCTATGGGCAAGGTCGTCGCTGAGGCCTAACGCCTTCAGCACGTAGGAGGGCTCCAGAGAAGCTGAGGTGCAGGCCGAGCCGGATGATACCGCCAAGTCTTTCACGCCCATCATCAGGCCTTCACCCTCTACATACTTAAAGCTGATGTTGGCCACGTGGGGCAAGCGGCGCTCCACCGAGCCGTTTACGTAGCTTTCCTCCAGCGTCAGCAACTCTTTTTCCAGCCGGTCGCGCATGGCGCTGAGGCGGGCCGTATCGGCGGCCATATCCAGCTTAGCCAGCTCACAGGCTTTGCCCAAGCCCACAATGCCGGGCACGTTGAGCGTACCGGAGCGCATGCCCCGCTCGTGGCCGCCGCCGTCCATCTGGGCGGTAACTTTCACGCGGGGGTTCTTGCGGCGCACGTATAATGCACCTACGCCTTTGGGGCCGTACATCTTGTGGGCCGTGAAGGCCATCAGGTCAATGCCATCAGCCAGTACGTCTACCGGAACTTTGCCAACGGCCTGGGTACCGTCCGTCATGAACAACGCGCCGTGCTTGTGGGCAATGGCGGCAATTTCCTTGATGGGCTGAATGGTGCCGGTTTCGTTGTTGCCATACATGATAGTCACCAGAATGGTTTCCGGCGTCATGGCGGCTTCCAGCTCTTCCAGGCTGATGAGGCCCTCGGCGTTAACGGGCAGGTAAGTTACCCGGCCGCCCAGCTTCTCAATGTGCTTGCAGGTGTCGAGCACGGCTTTGTGCTCGGTGGTAGCGGTGATGATGTGGTTGCCCTTCTGGGAGTACATCTCAAACACACCCTTGATGCCGAGGTTATCGGATTCAGTGGCGCCCGAGGTGAAAATAATTTCCTTGGGGTCACAGTTGATCAGGCCGGCAATCTGCTCACGGGCATAATCCACAGCCTCCTCAGCAGCCCAGCCGAAGGGATGGTTACGCGAGGCAGCATTGCCGAATACCTCGGTCAGGTACGGCATCATGGCCTCCAGAACACGCGGGTCGAGGGGCGTGGTGGCGTTGTTGTCGAGGTAAATAGGTAGCTTGAGCATGGCTCGGAGTGTCTGGTTTCAGCGGAGAATCATTCGTAGGTAGAACACAAAAACCTGCCAACAGGTTTTCATTTCTTCCCACATTTGTACCTGCAAAAGTAGAACAAAACCGACGAAGCTGCGCTATGCCGGTTTCGCCCTTCTCGACTAACTCATGCTTACCAACCTCGAACATCTGGGCCTCGCCGTTAAAGACCTGGAAGCGGCCACTTCCTTATATACCACGTTGCTTGGCCAGGAGCCCTATAAACGGGAGCATGTAGCCTCAGAAGCCGTGGATACAGTGTTTTTTCAGGTAGGGGGCTCCAAAATTGAACTGCTGGCCGGCACCTCCCCCGACAGTGCCATTACGCGCTACCTGGAAAAAAAACCTGAGGGTATTCATCACGTTGCCTTTGAGGTGGACGACATCCGGGCAGAAATGGCGCGGCTGCGGGCCGAGGGCTTTCAGCTGCTCAACGAAGAACCCAAGCGCGGCGCCGATAACAAACTGGTGTGTTTCGTGCACCCGAAGTCGGCGGGCGGCGTACTGGTGGAGCTGTGCCAAACCATTAAATAGTCCAACCGGTATGAAGTTTTTTCGTCAGGAAGTAGATAGTGCGGTGGATGCCCTGCTGTTGCAGCAGGTGATTCTGTACCCTACCGATACGGTGTGGGGCCTGGGGTGTGATGCCGAAGTAACGCGCGCCGTGGAGCAGGTGTACAAGCTCAAAAACCGGCCCGCCGAAAAAGCCTGCATCGTGCTGGTGGCCGATGAGCAGATGTTTGCCCGCTACGCCGAAGTGGTTCCCCCAAATCTGACGGAGCTGCTGGCTGCCCAGAAACGGCCCACTACCTATGTAGTGCCCGGCAGCCGACAACTGGCCCCCAACCTGCTGGCCCCCGATGGCACCATTGGCCTGCGCGTAGTACAGGAGGACGAGTTTTGCCGGCTGGTTATCCGGCGGCTGGGCCACGGGCTGGTGTCTACTTCGGCTAACCTGAGCGGAGAGCCTACCCCGGCCCTATTCAGCGAAATCAGCCCGGCGCTGGTGCGCAAGGCCGACTACGTGGTGAACTGGCGGCAGGATGATAAAACCCGGGCCGCGCCTTCCCGTGTAGTGCGGGTGCTGGCCGATGGGCAGTTGGAGGTGCTGCGGGACTAGGCATCTGTACCCGGCGGCAGTGGACTGCGGCCGGTTTCACTCGCGCGAAACTCAGTTAGTCCACTCAACACCACTCGTTCTGCTTGCAGCCGCTTACCGTTGTGCTTCTGCATCAAATAGGATTCTCCAACAAAAAAGCGGGTTGGGTTGGGTTACTTTTTGGCAGTAGGAGGTATGAAGCCCTGAATTCAAATTCAACTCCAACCCTTTCGACTTTTTTGCCATGAAATTCTCTTTCAAATCCCTACTTGTTCTGGCCGCTTTTGCTCCTTTCGCCTTGGCTTCGTGCTCGGAGAAAACGCAGGAAAACGCTGAGGCTACCGCCGAAAGCGCTGCCAACGATGCTGCTGCCAACACGGAAGCTGCTGGCGACGCTGTTGAAAACGCTACCGACAACGCTGCTGCCGAGGTAAAAGAAGAAACTGCTCCTACCGCCGGTGACACCGCTGTAGTACGTAACCAGCCCGCCGCTGGTGCAGTTGAGGAAACTCCCGTTAAACAATAGGTTCGCCTAACGGCTAAGCCGTTTAAAGCTCCTCCGGCCCTAGGTCGGAGGAGCTTTTTTGTTGCTTTCACCCAAGGTCACAACCTGCGCGGTAGCGTGGCTCCTGCTACCTTTGCCCCATGCAACACCCCCAACTGCCCGACCTACCGTTGTTCCGTACCATTGCCGATGCTGCCGGCGAGCTGGGGTTTCCCGCCTACGTAATTGGCGGCTACGTGCGGGATTTGGCGCTGAAACGGGAAAGCAAGGATGTGGATGTGGTGTGCGTGGGCGACGGAATTGCGCTGGCCCAGGCCGTGGGCCGCAAGCTGCCCGGCCGGCCGCGCGTAACCGTGTTCAAGAACTTTGGGACGGCCATGCTGCCCACGCCCGAAATAGAGGTGGAGTTTGTGGGTGCCCGCAAGGAGAGCTACCGGGCCGAAAGCCGCAAGCCCGAGGTGGAAGCCGGCACCTTGGAAGACGACCTAGCCCGCCGCGACTTCACCATCAACGCCCTGGGTCTGAGCCTGAACCCCGAAACCTACGGGCAGCTAGTGGACCGCTACGACGGCATGGGCGACCTGCAACGCAAAATTATCCGCACCCCGCTGGACCCGGATATTACGTTTTCCGATGACCCGCTGCGCATGCTGCGCGCCATCCGGTTTGCCACCCAGCTGAATTTCGATATTGACCCCGATACGTTTGATGCCCTGGCCCGCAACAAAGAGCGCATCAAGATTATCTCCCAGGAGCGCATCACTACGGAGCTGAACAAGATTATCATGGCCCCGAAGCCCAGCTACGGCTTTAAGCTGCTGTTTAGCTGCGGGCTGCTGCCGCTCATCTTCCCGAAAATGGCTCAATTGCAAGGGGTGGAGAAAGTAGGCCAGCATGCGCACAAGGACAACTTCTACCACACGCTGCAGGTGCTGGATAACGTGGTGGCGGCCGGCGGCGACCTGTGGCTGCGGTGGGCCGCCATCCTGCACGACATTGCCAAGCCCGCCACCAAGCGCTACGATAAGCGCGTAGGCTGGACCTTCCACGGGCACGAGGACAAGGGCGCGCGCTGGGTTCCCGGCATCTTCACCGACCTGAAACTGCCCCTGGGCGAGGAAATGCGCCAGGTGCAGAAGCTGGTGCGCCTGCACCTGCGGCCCATTGCCCTGGTCAAGGAAATTGTGACGGACTCTGCGGTGCGCCGCCTGCTGTTCGAGGCCGGCGACGACGTGGACCGTCTGATGCTGCTCTGCCGGGCCGATATTACCAGCAAGGACCACCAGCGCGTGGCCCGCTACCTGCGCAACTTCGATGTGGTGGAGCAGAAGCTGAAGGAAGTAGAAGAGAAAGACCACCTGCGCAACTTCAAGCCCGTTATTACCGGCGAAATCATCATGGAAACCTTTGGCCTCAAGCCCAGTCGGGAGGTAGGTGAGCTAAAGGAAGCCTTACTGGAAGCCATCCTGGAAGGCAAAATCCGCAACGAATACCCGGAGGCATTCTCGCTGCTATTGGAACTAGGCCAGCGCAAAGGGCTGGTGCCGACGAAATAAACACCCCTTGTCATCCTGAGCAGAGCGAAGGACCTTACCACTTTTGAACAAGCCGGTGTCACGGTTTTTGTTCATACGTAGTAAGGTCCTTCGCTCTGCTCAGGATGACAAGGGGTGTTCGTATTTACCCTCTAAACGCATTGAAGGCAGCTCCGGCCGTCCTGTTGCAGCAGGAGGGTAGGCCGGGGCTGCCTTCGGGTCTCACCTTTCACTCACAAATGGACCCAGTACTACAGTTGCGTTAGCTCAACAATAGATGCCTGCGACGGAACAATGGTTGCTTGGGCAAGAACTGTTCCAGTAATATTCGATTTCAGACATGTAGAACGAATGAAAAGCCGCAGGGTTACAGATACGTTAGGGTAAGTGTCGGAGTATCAGTAAGCAATACGCCGTTTGTTTTCACGCTTGCAGAGAAGGCTTGCCTGTTGCAAACCCTCCCTGCAAGTCGGAAATGCACTTATTCCACGGAGCGAATAGTGGCCGCACCCACGGCCTCCCGGCGTACCTGACTGGGCTTGCCGCTGTACTCAATCAGGCTGGCTCCCACAGCATCGGCCGTTAGCTCCTCGGTAACGTGCACGCGCACTTTGCTGGCCCCGATGGCATCAATATCGGCACGGCGGGCGGTGAAGTCGGTGGCGGCCACATCGCAGGCGGCGGTGCTTTCTATTTTCAGGCGTTCAGCGCTGCCTTTCAGGTCGGCCTGGCAGCCCCCGGTCAGGGACATGGTCAGCCCCTGCAACTCGCCGCGAAAGCGCAACTGGCTACCGCCGGTTTGCTGCACGTTGAGGGTGCCGGAGTTAAAGCCGCTTACCTCGGCCCGGGTACCGCCCACCAGTTCCAGGTCGTTGAGCTCAGGTGTTTCGATGATGAGCAGCACTTCGTCATCGTTGCTGCGGGAATCGAACAGGTCGCGGTTACGGGGGGCAATGGTCAACTCGTTGCCGTCGCGCGTCACTTTGATGTCGCGCAGGGCGCGGCCGTTGCCGGCGGCGCGCACACTGTAGCTACTGCCCTGGCGGATGAGGGCCCGGAAACCACCTACAACTGTAATGTGGTTGAAACCGGTTTCGTTGAAGGTCTGCCGCTCCGAGCCATAAGACTCTTCATCGGCATTGATAGGCTCTACCCGCTCAAAGTTCAGGTTCACGTTGGAGTCGGAGCGGCCTTCTTCGTAGTCCTCCCGGTCCTCGTCCTCAGCATCTTCGTTGCGGCTGCGCAGGTCGGTTTCCTGGCAGTTCACGCACTCCACTTTGTTGCCGTTCATGCGGAATACAAAGTTTTCGGGGTGAATGGGGGCCCGGCCGTTCAGGTAATCTTCCTCATTCAGCCAGTTAGCGAAGGTTTCCGTCATGCGGAAGGTGCGGCCCCGGGGCATGAGCAGGCGCAGGCGCATTTCCTGGTCCCGGAAACGGGCGCTGGGCTGGTAGTTGAAGTGGTCGTCCACGTTTAGCGTGGAGTCGTTGAGGATGCGCAGCGTGTGCACCGTAGTGGTAGCGGCATTGCGGCGGGCAATGGAATCAGTGGCGCCTTTGGCCGAGATGATGCGCTCCAGGCGAGGGGCCTGCGCACTATCAATACCCACCAGGTCCAGGTCTACCCATTCGCCGCTGTTGAGCTGGCGGCGCTCCAGCACGAGGCGGGAGCTGGTCAGGCCGCCCAGGGCCGTTGTCTGCGTAATTTCCTCTTCCCGCTGGAACTCCCGGCCCACCCGGATGCCAGCCACCGTACTACCCACCACACCCAGCAGCCACAAACCCAACATGGTCAGGGAGGCGGTACGGCTGAGCACCGTGCGGCGCAGCAGCAGGCCCACTCCGGTCAGCAGCATGGCCAGGGCCGGAATGGCAGTAACCAGGAAGAAGGAGAGTACCGCCCAGATGGAAATGTCATTGAAGAGCAGGAAGGGCTGTAGGGGGCCGAAGTCCAGGTCGTCGGAGGAGGAGATGATACCCAGGCCCACGCCCAGCGCCATCACAGTGGCTAGCAGAAAGCCGAAGCCGGTGAGGGTGAGCACGCCCCCGGCTACTACCCGGATTAGGGAGCCAATGGAGTTGACAATGGGCCGCACGTTGCTGAAGGAATCCTCCAAGAAAGTACCCACGGGGCGGTTGTTCACGGGCCCGGCCTCCGAACCAGCAGCGTAGGGGTTGTTGCGCAGGTTTTCATCCAGGGCCGAGAGGGTGACGGCGTCGCCGCGCATGCGGAGCTTGTCGGAGGCGGTTTTCGCCTCCGGCAAGAGTATCCACAGAATCACGTAGAGCCAGAAACCCAGGCTGCCGGCAAACAGTAGCAGCAGGAAGGCAATGCGCACTACTACCACATCTACCCGCAGGTAGGCCGCCAGTCCCGCCGATACGCCCCCGACTTTACCGTTGTCGGTGTCACGATACAGCTTCTTGAACGCGGGGTCGGTATCGGGGTCGGTGGCGTTGTAGCGCTTGGGCAGCACTACCCACAGAATGATGTAGGACAGTATCGTGAAGCCGGTTACCCGTTCCCCGAAGTTGTTCAGCGGGGTATTGTCGAACACGGCGGGCACGGCCAGCACCAATACCAGCAAACCTATCCGGATCCAGAGGGGGTTGGTGTTGAAATACTGGGCCAGCCCGGCCGCTACCCCGGCCACCTTGCGGTGAGCCATGTCGCGGTACATCTGTTTGGGCGCGGCTTCCGTGGTGTCGGCATCAGCGGCGGCCTCCGGGCCGGACTTGGCGCGGCGGCCGGTAGTGTAGGCGCTACCGGCGTAGGTACCCTGGGCTGAGCCGTTGGCTACGGCCTCGGCCAGCAGCTCCTCCTCGTCCTCGGCGTCGTCGGCCGACTGGAAGTCGCTCACGCGGCCCATTTTGGCCGTCATGGCCTCCACATCCTCCAGGGTAATTACCTGCTTGAGGCCGGAAAGGCGGGCGGCGAAGAGCTCGGCAATGCGGCTCTCGATATCGGCCACAATTTCCTCGTGGCCCCGGTAGCCGCTGAAGTGGGCTTTCACTTCCGCCAGGTAGCGGCTAAGCACTTCGTAGCCGTCTTCCTCAATGTGGAAGATCATGCCCTGAAGGTTGATGCTGATGTTCTTTTTCATCTCAGTGCTGCAACTAGTCAAGAATAACTTGTAGGGGCGGTGCTTAGAGCAGCGCGTCAGGGGGCAGAGGCGCGTCCGGCGGGGCTACCGTGAGCGGGGCCGGCGTGGCGGCGCCCGGGGTGTGGGGCTTCTGGCGGATGATGCGGATGGAGTCCTGGACTTCCTCCCAGGTCAGGCGCAGCTGGTGCAGAAACTCCTGGCCATCGGGGGTGAGGGTGTAGTACTTGCGGGGCGGGCCGGAGGTAGACTCCTTCCAGGTGTAGTCCAGCAGGCCCGCGTTTTTGAGGCGGGTTAGCAGCGGGTAGAGCGTGCCTTCCACCACAATCATGCGGGCAGAAGTCAGCTCTTCGAGCATATCGGACGCGTACACCTCGCCGCGGGCAATGATTTCCAGAATGCAGAACTCCAGGATGCCCTTCCGCATCTGCACTTGGGTGTTCTCGACTTTCATGGGCTGAGGCAGATATCGGTGAAGAATGAGACAAATATAACAGAAGGTACTATGTAACGCAAGGTACCTGGTAAAAATATTTTCATGAATCTGAATATTCGGGTGGGCAGCCCTGGAAGAGGTGGAGACTGGCTGGCCCGGAAAACGGCTAAAAACTCGGTTTCTGCCGCTCAAAATGGGGTTTGCCCGAGAACTTAAAACCGCCTCGCACTATTAATGAGTATCTTGCGTTCCAGCCACGCCCCGCAACTTTTCCGGCTTTCTATCTGATTACACTCTCTATGCTCCACGTTTCCCGTAGTGCGGCCCTGCTCATGGGCCTAGGTTTGAGCGTGCTGGCCGCCGCGCCCGCCCTGGCCCAGGACAAGACGCCCAAGTACAGCAACGAATTCCTCAATATTGGGGTAGGGGGCCGGGCCCTCGGGATGGGCAAAGTGCAGGTGAGCCTGGCCGACGATGCCACGGCCGGCTACTGGAACCCCGCCGGACTAGTCAACCAGAAAACCAAGTACGACGGCGTTTTGATGCATTCTGAGCTGTTCTCGGGCATCGTGAAAAACGACTACGCCAGCTTCGGTATGAAGCTCGATGACAAAAGCGCCCTGGGCGTGAGCCTGATCCGGCTGGGCGTGGATGATATTGCCGATACCCAGAACCTGATTGACTACGACGGCTACATTAACTACGACAACATCCGCTACTTCTCGGTAGCCGACTACGCCCTGTTGCTTTCCTATGCTCGCCAGATTGGGAGCATTGAAGGCCTGCAGGTGGGGGCTAATGCAAAAGTCATTTACCGCAACATCGGCTCCTTCGCCAACGCCATCGGATTTGGGGTGGATGCCGGGGTGCAGTACCGTCGCAACGACTGGCGCCTAGCCCTGATGGCCCGCGACGTAACCACCACCTACAACGCCTGGACCATTCATCCCGAGGAGTTTGAGGGCTCGGCTAGCGCCTTGGACGAATTACCCAAGAGCAGCACCGAAATTACCCTGCCCCTGTTTGTGCTGGGTGCCAGCCGCCTGTTCAAGCTGCCCGGCGAGTTTACGGCCCTGCCGGCCGTGGATGTAGAAATCAGCACCGACGGGCAACGCAATACCCTGGTATCCAGCAGTGCCGTAAGCCTGGACCCCCGCGCCGGGCTGGAGCTGGGCTACAAGCAGCTGGTGTACTTGCGCGGCGGCGTGGGCAACCTGCAGCAGGTACAGTCTTTCACGGGCAAGGAAGAGTGGAAGGTGCAGCCCAGCCTGGGTGTAGGCCTGGCCCTGAGCGGCCTGCGCCTGGATATGGCCCTCACGCGCTTGGCCGTGGAAAAGCTGGGGCAACGCTCCCAGCCCACCTCCATCATCGTATCCCTGGGCTACGGCATTAAATAAGGTGTCAGTTGATAGTTATCAGTTGTCAGCACTGTTCTGACAACTGATAACTATCAGCTGACAACTACCAACTGACAACTAACAATCGACTATATGAAACAGGCCTACCAGAAACTATGGTTACTGGTCCTGCTCCTTCTCCTGAGTGCATCTGCCGTGCGCGCCCAGTCGGGCCCCTACGGCAACGAGTGGATTGTACCGGGGCAGCAGTACTATAAAATACAAGTAGCACAAAATGGTATCTACCGGCTAGATTATCAATATCTGCAGCGGGCCGGTATCAGCGGCGTAAGCCCGGAGCGCCTGCAACTGTGGCGGCGGGGCAAGCAGGTGGCTATCCATGTGGGTGGCAACACGGCCGCGCTGGACAACAGCACGTTCGTGGAGTTCTACGGCCAGCGGAACGATGCGGCTTTGGACCGTGGCATGTTTAAAGCTGCGGCTGACCAAGGACAGCCATTGTATAGTCTGTTTACGGATACGTCGGCGTACTTCCTGACCTGGTCAGCCGCGGTTGGGAAACGGATGGTGCAGACAAACCCGTCACCTACTACTGCGCATCCCTATCGAATTCATCAACCCTATCAGGTATTTGCCCAGGCATCTTACTGGGTAAATGATGAGGAGAATATATACCAGCCGTGGGCAGAGGCGGGAGAAGGTTTCCTGAGTAACCAGCAGGCTCGCTTGTTTACGCCCACAGGTGCTACCAGCCCTACCATACAGCCCGTAACCATGGTGCTCGACTCCGTGTGGTCAGTGGCAGCGGGAACTACCGCTATGATGCTGGATATTCAAATGGTAGGCGGGTCCATGGGCCAGCATATTTCGGAAATAGCCGTGGTTTCCTCCTCTGGCACCCGCGTGCTCGGCCAGCTTACCTTCACCAATTTTGCTAATACGCGCGGCCGCTTCCCATTGCTGGCTTCTGACCGTAGCGCTGATGGCAAAGTACGAATTACCATTACCCAAAAGGGTACCGGTGTGCGGCCTACCTGGGGCGACCGGGCGCAGGCTGCCTTTGTCCGAATTCGGCATGCCCAGACGAACAGGTGGCTAACACGTCGGCGGCAGGCATATTTCTCCAACGACTCCACACTGGCCGGTTCGGCTTATTTCGTTCTCGATTCCATTCCGGCTTCCGTGCGCGGCTTCGATGTAACCGACGCCTACAATGTGACCCGCATTGAAGGTAATGCCGGTGCCACGGCCACGCAGCGCGGCTTCGGCTTCCCGAATACGGTGAATCGGACGCGCAATCTGCTACTGTTTGATACCAGCCAGCCCTTGGTGCCTCAACCGGCCCGGCGCATTGTTTTTCGAAATATCTCGCCAGCGGCGCACAATTTTATCATTGTGTCGCACCCTATATTGATGAAACCGGCTGGCGGAATTGCCAATCCCGTGCGGGCGTATGCGCAGTATCGGGCATCGGCAGTTGGTGGTGGCTGGGATACGATAGTGGTGACTTCTCAGCAGCTGTACGACCAATTTCACTACGGCGAGATGTCGACCTTGGCAGTGCGCCAGTTTACGCTGTGGATGATGGCGGGCAGCACCCGGCCCCAATCATTGCTACTGCTAGGGAAAGGCATTGGGGTAACGGAGAACAGCTGCGGCTTCCTGCGGCAGCGTCCCGATTATTTCGGTGACTGCTCGGGCCTGAATCCGGTGCGCAACTTGGTGCCCGCCAGCACACGCGGTGTTTCGGATGCCTTTTTTACGGCCGACTGGCCCAATGGTAGTTATCAGGCCCGCATGAATACGGGCCGGGTAGCGGCTCGCACCCCCCAACAGGTGGTGAACTATCTGAATAAGCTGAAGGAGCACGAGGGGCTGGGCTTTGAGCCTTGGCGGAAAAACGTCATCCACATGTTCGGCAACCTTTACCCGTACGAAATAGCACAGTTTGAATCGTATGTCGATTCATATGCCACGTATGTCCAGAAACCGCCTTTTGCGGGCACAGTAATTAAAAAATACCGTCGACCTGATTACCCGGGCCGGTTACCAGGGGAAGCTCCCCCATTGAATCTTGCCGCCGACTTCAATAACGGAGTAGGATTTATTTCCTATTTCGGTCATGGAGGACCCAACAACTTAGCGTGGAATGTTGCCCGGATTAACGATGCCACTACCGGGTTTGCCAATAAGGGTAAGTATCCAATATGGTACGTAAGCGGCTGTTCAGCCGGTAATTCGTTTACGGCTGCTGGCTCGTTTGGGGGCGAGGATTACCTACTGGCCGAAGAAAAAGGCATCATCGGATTCTTATCGGACTCAGATTTGAGTTTTGATAACGAGCTGCACGAGATGCACACGGAAATGGTCAAGCTGCTGTTTGCCGACGATGCCTGGTACGGCAAGCCAGTTGCGGAAGTGCAGCGCGAGGTAACCCGTCGTCTGCAGGCCGCTAATCCTACCGCGTCGAAGATTGCCATGCTGATGAATACCATTTGGCAGGGCGACCCGGCCCTGAAGCTGTTCTCGCCGCTGCAGCCCGATTTTCAGACCGCCGACAGCCGCCTGCAGATTTCGCCCACGGTGGTAGCTGCTATGCCCAGCGCCCGGTTTGAGCTGAAGCTGGGCGTGAGTAACCCCGGCCGCATCACGGTGGGCGCGCTTAACATCCGGGTGACGCGCACGTTTGGCAGCACCACGCTCACTAGGAAGTGTTAACAGTGGCTAGTATGTTTGGGAATGGAGTACATGTTGACCGACGCGCAGTGGGCGCGCATCGCGCCGTTACTGCCGGGCCGGGAAGGCACGAGCGGCGGGCGGGGCC
>NZ_JAWDJT010000009.1:0-223357 GCF_032464715.1 Hymenobacter endophyticus
CACATCGCCTATTACAACGCCGAGCGACGGCATTCGGCACTCGGCTATCAATCGCCCAACCACTTCGAAACCCAACTCCAAACAACGTCCCAACTCTGTCCGGCTTAGCTAGACCACCTCAGTTTCCTTCCGTGTCTACGTTAATCCACTGCCCATATCCTGTTGAGTCGGGAGGGGTAAGCGGCAGGCCATACAGGTAGCTTTTGCCACTACAATGCTCCACAGAATCCTGAAAATTGTCGGAGCCGATATGCACCCACCCGCGCGGCAGTAGCACCTGCTGGGCAGCGGCCGGGCCGCCTTCAAAAAACCCAACCAACTCCGAAAAGCTGACTTGCTGTGCCACAGCAGAAAAATGGGTCAACAGCAGAAAAATGGGTTAACAGCACTATAATCAGCACCAGCACTCTACACCGGGTAGTATACCTCATCAAAAAACAGATACTAGCCGCCGCGAAGAGTGGGCAGCGGCGCCATTCACATCGGGCAAGGCAAAAAACAAAACCCAGACAAGCTCCCTAGCGTCCGAAGTCATCCTGAACCCGCACAATATCGTCCTCGTCGGAGGGCTGGGTGGCGTCAGTGTGCTGCCAGATTTCGGCAATCTGCCCCCAGCCGTCAAGGCCGATGAGGCGGTGCCGCTCCCCTTGCTGCAGCGTGATTTGCTCACCGGGGCCGTAGGTTTTCAGGGGGCCTTCCTCGTCGGTGGGGCTGGTGATGACGCCGACCGTGCCACTCACCACGCGCCAGATTTCGGCGCGGCGGTGGTGGTACTGCCAGCTCAGGCGCTGGTGCGGGGCCACCAGCAGAATTTTAGGGCTAAGCCGGCCCGAAATCCGGAGGCTATCCACGGCCAGGCCCTCGAAATAAGTGTCGGCAAACTGCTGGGCCTGCTCTTCGTCCAGCACAAAAAAACCGCCCCAGGGCCGGGCCTCATCCCTGCGCTCAATGCGAAAACCCTGCTGCTGCAGGCGCTGCTCAGTTTGCGAGAACAAGGCTGATTTGGAGGGATCAACGAGCATGAAAGCGGTGGATGGAGGTGGATGGTCAGCGAAAACGCACCCCAACAATTTGGCCGCAGCTGCCCGGGGTTACGGCTGGCAAAGTAGTAATTCATCTGGTTGCGGCAGTATTTTTTGGGTACAAATATGTGACCAAAGGATATCTAAGCGGGGTTGGATAGCGTAGTGTTTGTATTCATTCATCTACCTTCTGAACTCATGAAAAAAGTAGCCGCTGGGGTTCACCAGCTCACCATTCAGCGCTTTGTGAATGTATATTTTGTGGAAACCGGCACGGCCGGCGAGTGGGTACTGATAGATACTGGCCTGCCCGGCTCTGAGCAGAGCATTATTGCCGCCGCCGACAAGCTATTCTATCCTGGCACCCACCCCGAAGCTATTATTCTGACCCACGGCCACATGGACCACTCCGGCTCGGTGCAGGCGCTGGCTGAGCACTGGAAGGTGCCGGTGCTGGCTCACCCGCTGGAGTTGCCATTCCTTACGGCCCGCGCCGTGTACCCGCCCGCGGATGCCACGGTGGCCGGAGGTGGCTCGTTGGCTTTTATGGCCCGCTTCTTTCCGCCCCAGTCCTTTCAGCTCAGCGAATTCGTGCAGCAGCTGCCAGCCAATGACACGGACGTACCCTTCCTGCCCGACTGGCAGTGGCTGCACGTACCGGGCCACGCCCCCGGCCAGGTTGCTTTATTCCGGGAGAAGGACCGCACCTTGCTGGCCGGCGACGCCTTTGCCACTGCCAACCACGAATCGGTGCCGGAATTGCTGCTGCAACTACCTAAAATCAGCATTGCCGGTGCTCCGTTCAATTATAACTGGCAGCAGGTAGGCGAGTCCATCAAGCAGCTGGCGGCGTTGCGCCCCGAGGCCATTGGCTGCGGCCACGGCCCGGCAGTTGCCGGGCAGAAATTCACTGAGCAGCTTCAAACCCTGGCTGACGAGTTTAAAGTGCCGGCTCACGGCCGCTACGTAGCCACTCCGGCCCGCACCGACGAAAACGGCGTGGCTTACCTGCCACCGGCTCCGCACGACCCCATTCGGGCTAAGTTTGCCATAGCAGCGGCGGGACTAGGTGCATTGGCCGGCGCCGCACTGCTCATTAAACGCTACCAGAAACATAAGCAAAACGAGTACCCCCGTCCTCAATCGGCTGAGCCTAAGCGCCAGCGCACTGAGGAAGTAGTACGTTAAGCGGCATACGCTCAAATAAAAGGCCGCCTCCATAGCTACGGAGGCGGCCTTTTCTTGCGCCCACAAACGGTATGTTACTCCGCCGGATCGGCAGGGGGAGCAGCAGTTTCGGCGGGTTGGCGCACGGCTATGCTGCCATTCACGGTACTTACCTTGAGCTGGGCGCCGCCTTTGCCCAAAGTAGCTGCCAGGTTGTGTGGCAGCACGCTCTTGCGCTTGGTATTAAGCTCAGCCGACACCTTACCCCGGGTGGTACGAGCCAGCAGCGTACCGGCGTATACGGCCGGCAACTGCCACTCCACGCTGCCGTTTACCGTAGCGGCTTCAAGCCCCGGCCCCAACCAGCCGGGGCCGGCCAGGGCTATGCTCACCGGGCCGTTGGTAGTCTGGGCCCGAACGTTGCCGTTGACGTTGCGCAGCGTGAGGCCGCCGTTGGTAGTTTCCAGCCGAATATTGCCGCTGACGCCTTCCACACTCAGGCTACCATTCACAGCTTTCAGCACCACATCGGTTTGGGCGGGCACTAGTACTTCGTAATCCACGCTCCACCCATCCAGCACCTCGTTGGCCCGGGCAGCCCGCAGCAGGTTGTTTTGGGTGGCTACCTGCACGGCTGCGGCCAGGGCTTTGGCGGCCTCGGGCGTAGCCGCGCGGCCAACCACGAGGGCCCGCACCTGCACCGTGCTGCCGGCCCAGGCCCGTACGCTAATTCCCCCATTTACTCGGGCATCAATGGTGAGGGCAGTACCGGCTGGCGGGGCGGGCAGGGTTAGGTCGCGGGTTTCGCAGTACTGCTTTTGCAGTGCGTTGGCCGCTACCGGACTGGTGCAGGCAAGGGTGAACGGAATGGTGGGGGCGGCTTGTACGTTTTTTTTCTGAGCCAGGGCAGCCCCGGCGTTCAGTAGCAGACACAAGCCGAGTAGTACGTATTTCATATGGGGAAACTTGTAGCGCGCAAAAACAGAACTAGCTTTCCAGCCCGGCCGCTACGCCTGTAAGGTAGGCAGCTACAATGGTGGCCGCCAGCCGGGCCGTCTGGTTGTCCCGGTCGTACAGGGGGTTGAATTCTACTACTTCGAATAGCAAGACATCGGGCTCTTTGCCAGCCAGAAAGGCCGCCTGCACCGCCTGGCGGGGCGTAAAGCCGTCGGCGCTGGGGGCGCTTACTGCCGGGGCGTAGGCTTCGGCGCAGCCATCCACATCAAAGCTCACAAAGGCCGGCCCTTCGGCGGTGGCGTGGCGCAGGGCCCGGCGCATGTACTCAGGCATGCCATCCTGCTGCACCTGGGCCAGCGGCACAATGCGGGCCTGCTGCTGGTGCAGAAAGTCGATATCCTCCCAGGTGTTCAGGTTGGAGTGCAGCCCTATTTCGGTGAAGCGCGGCCCGGCCAGCACTTCCTCGCGCAGCAGCTTGCCGAAGGGCGTGCCGCTGCTGATAAGCCCCGGCCGGTCCTTTACATCGGCGTGGGCATCCAGGTTGATGCCCCCCACGGCCTGCCCCCCGGTAGCATCGCGCAGGCCGCGCACGGTGCTGTAGGTACCATCGTGGGAGCCGCCCAGCACCACCACGCGCGGGTACTGATTGAGTAGCCGGGCCAGCTCACTCCGGATGGTTTGATGGTTAGCCGCGTGGTCGGGGTGGCGCAAATCTAGGTTGCCGGCATCGGCTATGCGCAGGCCATCAAGGCGCACATTGTGCTCCAGATTATACGTTTTGTGGTAGCGGCGCAGCTCCCGCCGAATGGCATCGGGGGCGCCGGCGGCCCCGGCCCGGCCGCCTTCCAGCACCGTTCCGAAATCAAGCGGCAACCCTACCAGGCACACATCTGCCTCGGGCAATTCGGTAGCGGAACGAATTAAATCACGAATAAAAGTGGGCATGCACCAAATGTAGCGGGAAATACTCAGGGCAGCAGGGGTTTATCTGTGCGTTTCTTTCTCAGTTCCGTACCAAGTAGAGCGCCTGGCAAACTGAACAATATTCAGAAATCAGTATTTTCACGCAGCCGTCCTGCAGAGTTCGTGTTTCTTTGCTATGCTACTCGATACCCCCACCCTCACTATTGAGTACAGCCCCGGCAGCCAGCTGCTGCGGGTGCACTGGATTGGCCACCACACCACCCAATCCGTTTACCATGACTGCCTGAAGATGCTGGGCTACGTCCAGCAAACCCGTTGTACCAAAATTCTCAATGACAGCAGCGAGGCATTTGGCGAATGGCTGGACCTGGCCGAATGGATTGGCAAGGAGTTCATTCCGCAGCTGGCCGACTCTGGGGTTCTGGCCCTGGCCTGGGTGAATGCCATGGACTGGCCCTCCCGCCATGCCGTGGCCCGCTCAGTGCAGCACGCCCGCGGCCTGCTCATCCATACCTTCGATTTTGATGAGCGGGAAGCGGCGGCGCTCTGGCTTGATAACCTGGCCCGCTAAGGAAGGTGGGGGCGGCGGTGTATCTTTCCGGATGAAATTGTCTGTTTTCTCGTTGCTGCTGGCCCTACTGCCTATGGTGGCACTGGCTCAGCGCCCCCGGGCGGTGGCTCCTAGTAGGTCATTTTTTGCCACGTACACGTACCTCACCTACTCCATTCTGGATAAAGGCACCAGCCCTACGCCCCTGCCAGCCCAAGGCGTGGGCGGCACCCTGCTGCTGCGGCCCGATGGCTCCTATCAAAAGCGCCTCACCCTGGCCGGCAACGGTACCACCCTGCGCTTCGACCAGGATGGCCGCTTCACCTTCTCGGGTGACCGTATCAGCTTCGTTTATCCTGACCGCAACGGCTACTCCCGCACCGATGAGGGTACTTTCCGGCTCCGCAACGGCCTGCTGACCATCACGCTCCATGGGTTTCCGGCCGGCAATCAGAGCATATACACGTTGCGGCGGCAATAAGCTGGGGACATAGGACGCCGGCGGAGCCGGGCCGGGCTGGCGTTGCGCCCGGCCGGGGTTTCTGCTAACTTGCGGCCCCTTTCGGCCCTACCCTGCCGCCGGGGCCACTCACAAATTTACCACTTCACCAATTCACTGATAGATGGGACGCGCGTTTGAATTCCGCAAAGGCCGCAAAATGAAGCGCTGGGACCGGATGTCCAAAGACTTTACCCGCATCGGCCGGGAAATTGTAATGGCCGTGAAGGAATCGGGTGCCAACCCCGATACCAACTCCCGCCTGCGCACGGCCATGCAGAACGCCAAGGGCGTGAACATGCCCAAGGACCGGGTAGAAGCTGCCATTAAGCGCGCCAGCAGCAAGGAGGAGAAGGACTATACTGAGGTGGTGTACGAGGGCTACGCACCCCACGGCGTAGCCGTGGTTATTGAAACCGCCACCGACAACCCCACCCGCACCGTGGCCAACGTGCGCATGTACTTCAACCGGGGCAACGGCGCCCTGGGCACTGCCGGCTCCTCTGACTATACCTTCACCCGCAAGGGCGTGTTTAAGCTGGCCGCCGAAGGCCTGGACCTGGACGAGCTGGAGCTGGAGCTGATTGATGCCGGCGCCGAGGACGTG
Source organism: Hymenobacter endophyticus (assembly GCF_032464715.1). Taxonomy (NCBI): domain Bacteria; kingdom Pseudomonadati; phylum Bacteroidota; class Cytophagia; order Cytophagales; family Hymenobacteraceae; genus Hymenobacter; species Hymenobacter endophyticus. The sequence goes on from NZ_JAWDJT010000009.1 coordinate 5,727, forward strand.
TACGCCGACCAGGAAGAGGACGAGCACGGCGTCGTGAAGGAGTACATTGTGGTAGAAACGGCCTTCACCGACTTCGGGCAGATGCAGAAAGCCCTGGATGAAAAGGGCTTGAACGTAGTATCGGCGCAGCTGCAGCGCGTGCCCAACACCACCGTGCACCTGGAAGGCGAGCAGCTGGAAGAGGTAATGAACCTGATTGAGAAGTTCGAGGATGACGACGACGTGCAGGCAGTGTACCACACGCTGGGCTAAGCCCCGGCGGCAGGGAGCTAGGTAGCTTGCACGGCTTTGTTCCCCGGCCATAATACCTTACAGAAGCGGGCCGCTCCGGTTGGGGCGGCCCGCTTCTGTTGTAGCCCGGCCTTTGTCAGTGCTGCCCGCCCGGCCCTTATTAGGCCGCTGCCAGCACTGACAAAGGCCGGGCGGGTCAGCGGCTTGGCAGGCTTAGTAGGTGGTTGCCGAAATAATGGTAGGTTTAGCTTCTCGGCTAACGTAGCCGCGGCTACCGTCACTCACCCCTTCTATGGCCCGTCTGTACTCCCCCCGGCTGTTTATGTGCGCTTGCTTGCTGGCCGCCGGTTTCAGTAGTGCTTCCTGCTCCCAGCAGCAGCAACGCCCCGATGCGGCAGCGGGTGCTTCCTTGCCTGCTACCTACTTCGCCAGCGACACAACCCGGGTGAAGGACGGCGGCGTGCAGCTGGTTCCCATCAGTACGCCCAAGGGCAAGTTCAACGTCTGGACCAAGCGTTTCGGGAATAACCCGCGCATCAGGTTGCTGCTGCTGAATGGCGGCCCCGGAGCCACGCACGAGTATTTTGAGTGCATGGAAAGCTTTCTGCCCCAGGAGGGCATTGAATTCATTTACTACGACCAGCTGGGCTGCGGCAACTCCGATAACCCCAAGGATACGGCCATGTGGAGCCTGCCGCGCTACGTGGAGGAAGTAGAGCAGGTGCGCCAGGCCCTGAAGCTGGACAAGGACAATTTTTACCTGCTGGGCCACAGCTGGGGCGGTATTCTGGCCGCCGAATACGCCCTGAAGTACCAGCAGCACATGAAGGGGCTTATCATCAGCAACATGATGATGAGCGTGCCCGCCTACGGCCGCTACGCCGATGAAGTGCTGGCCAAGCAGATGAAGCCCGAAGTGCTGCGCGAAATCCGGGAGATTGAGGCGCGCCAGGACTTCCAGAATCCGCGCTACATGGAGCTACTGCTGCCCAACTTCTACACCGAGCACATCCTGCGCCTGCCCCTGGCTAAGTGGCCGGAACCCGTGAACCGCTCCTTCGCCAAAATGAACCAGTCACTGTACGTGACTATGCAGGGGCCCAGCGAGTTTGGCGTATCGGGCAAGCTACTGCACTGGGACCGAACCGCCGATTTGCCCAAGCTTTCCGTACCAGTACTAAGCATTGGCGGCAAGCACGATACCATGGACCCCGAGCACATGCGCATGGTGGCCCACAAGGTGCAGCACGGCACCGCCCTTATTTGCCCCAATGGCAGCCACATGAGCTTCTACGATGACCAGCAAACCTACATGCGCGGGTTGATCAAGTTTATGCAGGGCGTAGACCAGGGCCAGCAACAGGTTGCCCTTTAGTATTCTTACCCTATATCCTCACCTGATAACCTGCCCGTATGCCACAAACTGCCCCCTTTAGCCTCCTGTACGTTTTAGCCGCCGACGACCAGCTGATGTTCGAGCTGAAACGCCTGGACGTGGAGAGCGACGAGCCCGCCAAGAAGTACTTCTGGTTCCACTTCAACTACCACAACAACCAGCTCACACCCCTCACCTTTTCCAGTATGGAAGAAGGCGAAACCCAACGCCGCGCCTTTGCCGAGGGGTTGCTTGAATTTGACACCGCGCAGGGCACCTACACCCCGCAGGCGGCGACCGAGCCGGTAAAGCTGCGCGTGCCCCCAGCGCCCCAACTGCCCCTGCGGGCGGAGGCCGCCGTGCGCGACTATTTTGGCTGGCAGTAGCGGCCGGGTTCCATAGCCCCGGGTTCTGCCGTATCTTTGCAGGCTGCCGGCCCCTTACGCGGGCGGCAGCCTGTTTTTTTACCCGCCTGCCAGCCAGGCCCCAAGCACCACGCACTCCGCTTATGGCAACCCGACTCAATAAATACATCAGTGAAAGTGGCATCTGCTCCCGCCGAGAAGCCGACCGCCACATCGAGCAGGGCAACGTGTTCGTGAATGGCAAGCGGGCCGGCATCGGCGACCAGGTGACCCGCAAGGACCGGGTGGTGGTGAATGGCAACCTCATTGAGCCCCGGGCCGAGGAAGACGCCGTGTACATTGCCTACAACAAGCCCCCCGGCATCATTGCCACCACCGATACCAGCATCAAGGACAACATTGTGCGGGCCATCAAGCACTCGGTGCGCATCTTCCCCATCGGCCGCCTGGATAAGGAGTCGCAGGGCCTGATTCTGCTGACCAGCAACGGCGACATCGTCAATAAAATTCTGCGCGCCGGCAACCAGCACGAGAAGGAGTACATTGTGATGGTGGACAAGCCCATCAACGAGCAGTTTATTGAGGCCATGGGCAATGGCGTGCCCCTGGGCGGGGTAATGACCAAGTCCTGCAAGGTATCCAAAGAAACGCCCTACATCTTCCGCATTACGCTGGTGCAGGGCCTCAACCGCCAGATCCGGCGCATGTGCGAGTACTTCGGCTACGAGGTGGTGCAGCTGGAGCGCATCCGGGTAATGAACATCAACGTGAAGGGCCTGGGCGTGGGCGAGTGGCGGGAGCTGCGAGAAAAGGAGTTGAAGGTGCTGTTTGAAATGATTAAAGATTCCAGCGGCACCGATGACGGCTCCGGTTCGCGCCGCCGCAAGCGCCCCTCCACCGCCGCCTTCTGGACCGACCGCCCCGCCCGCCAGGGTGCTCCCAAAGCTGCCGAAACCGGCCCCGACCAGAACCGCCCCGCCGGGGCCTGGGTTGAAAAGCCTACCCGCAAGAAAGTAGCTGCCGCCCGCGCCGGGAAGGCCGCCAAAGCAGCACCGGCCGCGCCGGAAACTCCGCAGTGGCCCACCGGCCCCGGCCGCGACGCCGGCGCCATGATCCGACCCGACGGACCGGGTTTCGGCAAGGCCAGCCGCCCGACCGGCTCCCGTTCGCGCGGCACCGGCCCCAGCAAAGCCCCGGCCGCAGCGCCCAAAGGCAACAAAACCAGCACCCGGGGCTCCCGTGGAGCCAGTCGCCCCGGCAAGCGCTAAAACGGCTGACGGCCGAGCCTCACGGTTTGGGTACGTGTGTTATTTCCTGGTTCATACAGCTGCGGGCTGCTTCAGAAGAGGCAGCCCGCAGCTATTTTAGACCTCTTGAAATGTCTGACCTGGAAATACAATATCTGAAAGTACCGGGTCTTTAATCTGATCAAAAACAGCTTTGATGGCACTGAAACAGTGTAATCAGTTAGTTTAGGGGCAGGTAATCGGGGGCTTGGTTTCTTTAAAGGTCCGCTTACCAAAAGTCTGAACCGTGAAAATGGTGGTGTGCGGAGTAGCATCGGTTGTCTGCTATGTTTGAGCCGCCGGATCAGGAAAGTATCCGGGTTACTTTCTTCACCACCGTACTCTTCTGCGCTATGAACACCGCCAAGCCCTCCAACGCCTTTATTGCCGCCTCCTGGTTTGCCCTGCTGGCCGGCATGGCCGCTTTCGTCATCGGCCTCTGGAACGCCCAGATGGCGCTCAACGAGAAAGGCTACTACTTCACGGTACTGATGTACGGGCTGTTTTCGGGTATTTCCCTGCAAAAATCGGTGCGCGACCAGCTGGAAGGCATTCCCGTAACCGGAATCTACTACGGGCTAAGCTGGTTTTCCACCATTCTGGCTATTGCCCTGCTTACGGTGGGCCTCTGGAATGCTACGCTGCTGCTGAGCGAGAAAGGCTTCTATGCCATGGCCTTCCTGCTGAGTCTGTTCGGGGCCGTGGCGGTGCAGAAAAACACCCGCGACGCCAAAACGACAACCGCTCCGGAGCCGGAAACATCGTTTCATAATTAGCCCGCCGTTTCCGGTTCGGCGGGCACAGCCCGTCGGGCCGGTTGAAGTCAGCTGACATGCGCACGAGGACGTAACAACCGCGGCAACCGGCCCGACGAGCTGCACCCGCCGAACCGGTATACGATTCATGAAACCCCTGTAAAACAACTTGTTATGAGTCTGACCCCGAAACAACAGATGCTGGCCGGCGAGCTGTACCAGGCCAACGACCCGGAGCTGGTAGCCGAGCGGCTGCGCGCCAAGCAGCTCTGCCACCGCTACAATCAGGAGCCTGTTCACCTGAGCCGGCAGGTATTAACCGAGCTGCTAGGGTATGAAACCGACGCCCACATCGAAGCCCCGTTTCGCTGTGACTATGGCTATAACATCCGGCTGGGCCGGAATTTCTACGCCAATTACAACTTCACGGTCCTCGACTGCGCCCCGGTCACTATCGGCGACAACGTGTTTGTGGCCCCCAACGTGGTGTTGAGCACGGCCGGCCATCCGGTAGAGGTGGAGCCTCGCATAACGGGCTGGGAGTTTGCCCGGCCCATCACCATCGGGGACAATGTGTGGCTGGGCGCCGGCGTGCTGGTAATGCCCGGGGTGACTATTGGCGCGGGCACGACCATCGGGGCCGGCAGCGTGGTCACGCGCGATATTCCGGCCGGCGTGGTGGCCGTGGGCAACCCCTGCCGCGTGATTCGGACGGTGTGAAAAGGGCATCAGAATCTGCAATACCAGTTCTGACTGACGCAATTACCGCCCTGTATGTCCGGTTTTCTGCTCATCGGCTGCGTCAGCCGCCGGATGCCTGCCCTTGTTGCATCAGTGCCGAAGAAAACCGGGTGCTGTTCACCGTGCCGCTGGCCGACCTGAACGAGGAACAGCTGCGGCGCTATGCTTTTAAGGCAATAACGACCTGGGGAAATGCGGCCGACTTTCGGTATTTCTTTCCCCGGCTGCTGGAATTGCTGCTGTGTCCGGACTCAGAGTTGGAGAAGGGTGCTTTTCTCGACAAGATGCTGTATGCCGGCTGGGATGGTTGGCCCGACGCGGAAAAAGCCGCTGTTCGGCAAGTTCTGCGGGCCTGGTGGGCGCAGCATATTCAGCACGAATGTTTTTTTGAGGAGGAGCTGATAGGCTGGCTGATTCGCCTGACCGGCTCAATAGAACCCTTACTACAAGCGTGGCAGCCGGCCGAAACCGATTGGGCCCTTGAAAACTTGGTTCGTACCGTTCCACGGCTTCCTGATTTGGAAAAGCACATTTGTGTGCTCACTCCCGATACCGCAGCGCACTGTATTCTTACGTTGCGTCGGTGGCTGAGCCAACAGGCTTCGGTACTGGAAGCTCGCTTCTTTCAGCAAGAGCCAACCAATGAGGAATTTACCCAGGCAATTTCTCTGGCTCACACGCTGGTCACCGGCCTCTTGGCGGATGGAACTACGCACTGACCCATCTACAAATCCGCTTCTCGTGTATCTTGCGGCCCGCTGGCAGCTTCGGCTCCGGCGGGCCGCCCCGTTTGGTCCCGCTCCGAAACGACCAGCATCCACCGAAACACCCTCCCCGCCCCATGACCCTCCGTACCGACTGGACCCTCGACGAAGTACACGCCATCTATAACCAGCCCGTGTTGGAGTTGGTAACTCAGGCCGCCGCCATCCACGCCGAAACTCAGGCCACCGGCGAAGTGCAGGTGTGCACCCTGCTGAGCGTGAAAACCGGCGGCTGCCCCGAGGACTGCGCCTACTGCCCCCAGGCCGCCCGCTACCACACCGGCGTGCAGGCCCACAAGCTGCTGCCCGACGCCGAAGTACTGGCCTCAGCTCAGCGCGCCAAAGACTCCGGCTCGACCCGCTTCTGCATGGGTGCCGCCTGGCGCGAAATCCGGGACAACCGGGACTTTGACCGCGTGCTGGGCATGGTGGAGCAGGTGAACGGCCTGGGCCTGGAAGTATGCTGCACCCTCGGCATGCTCAACGAGTACCAGGCCGAGCGCCTCAAGCAGGCCGGCCTCTACGCCTACAACCACAACCTCGACACCAGCCGCGAGAAATACGACGACATCATCACCACCCGCACCTACGACGACCGGCTGAACACGCTGGAGCACGTGCGTAAAGCCGGCATTTCGGTGTGCTCGGGCGGCATTATCGGCCTGGGCGAAACCGACGAGGACCGCATTGCCATGCTGCACACGCTGGCCACCTTGCCCGCCCACCCCGAAAGCGTGCCGGTAAACGCCTTGGTGCCCGTGGCCGGTACGCCTTTGGCCGAGCAGCCCCGCGTGAGCGTGTGGGAAATGCTGCGCATGATTGCCACGGCCCGCATCCTGATGCCCCACACGATGGTGCGCCTTTCGGCCGGCCGCCAGGAAATGCCCGTGACGGAGCAGGCCCTGTGCTTCCTGGCCGGTGCCAACTCCATCTTCTCCGGCGAGAAGCTGCTGACCACCCCCAACCCCGATTTCGACGCCGACAAGCAGATGTTTGCCCTGCTCGGCCTCAAGCCCCGCAAGTCGTTCAAGGATGTGCCGGAGGGTGCTACTGTACTGGGCCGCACGGCGACGGTAGAAGCATAATCCGCGCCTTTTCACTGATTTAGAACCGCTCTTCATGGACATTGCCTTCGACCTGAACCTGGACCACGCCTTCGCCGAAACCTTCCGCCAGCAACACGAGTCCCGCGAGGCGCACGAGCTGATTTCCGAGCTGGAAGACAAAATCGGGGCCGCTATCAGCCTCATCATGCAGCGGCACGACGTGCTGCCCGGCATCGGCGACCGGGTGGAAGTGGATTCGGAGTGGATGGTGGTTAATGCCCGCACCTTCGGGCAGAGTGGCAACGTCTGGCTGTCGGTAAAGCGCTTCGAGGTGTAGCCCGCTCCAACTTACTGCATAACGTGTCATCCTGGGCTCAGCGCGCGGGATGACACTGTTTTTTCCGGCTTTCTCATGTCCTCCCCCCTCCACCAGCGGCTGGCCGTCGAGTTGACCCGGCGCGAGGCTGCCGGCACCCGCCGCCGCCTGCCCGCCCCGCCCGCCCCCGGCCTCGTCGATTTCAGCTCCAACGACTACCTGGGGCTGAGCCGGCACCCGCGGGTGCTGACCGCCGTGCAGGCCGCCGCCCAGCTGCCCGCCGGCAGCACCGGCTCCCGCCTGCTCACCGGCAACTCCGCCGCTGCCGAGGCGCTGGAAACTTACCTGGCTGGTTTCCACCACGCCGAAGCCGCGCTGCTGTTCAACTCCGGCTACGCGGCCAACCTGGGCTTCTTCGCCGCCGTACCCCGGCGCGGCGACACGATTCTCTACGACGACGCCTCCCACGCCTCCGTCAAGGACGGTATCCGGGGCTCCTTCGCCACCGCCTGGAGCTTCCGCCACAACGATGTGGCCGACCTGCGTCGCAAGCTGGCCCGCGCCACCGGCAGCGTGTTCGTGGCCGTGGAGGCGCTGTATTCGATGGATGGCGACATGGCCCCGCTGCCGGAGTTGGCGCAGTTATGCCGGGCCAAAGGGCTATACCTAATAGTAGATGAGGCCCACACCAACGGCCTCTACGGTCCTCGGGGCGAAGGACTGGTAGCCGAGCTGGGGCTGGCAGACGCCGTGTTTGCCCGCATCCTCACCTTCGGCAAGGCTCTAGGCAGCCAGGGCGCCGCCGTGGCCGGCCCCGCCGTGCTGCGCGACTATCTGCTCAGTTTCAGCCGACCCTTCATCTACACCACTGCCCTGCCCCCACTTACCGTGGCGGCCCTCACCGCTGCCTACGCGTTACTCCCCGACCTCGGCCCCGAGCGCGCCCGACTCTTCACCCTGTCCGACTACCTGAAGACTACGCTCAACACCGTGCCCGGTCTGCGTGTACCGCCGGCCAGCCACGTCATTCACCCGGTATTTTTCACTACCAGTCCCGGCCCCACCCACGTCCGGGCCGTAGCCGCCGCCGCCCAGGCCGCCGGCTTCGACGTCCGCGCCATCGTCTCGCCCACGGTACCGGCCGGCACGGAGCGGCTACGCCTCATTGTGCACAGCTACAACACTGAGGCGGAAATAGACGGGCTGGCGCGGGTGCTGACCCCAGGCGCGGCACAGGACTAACCCGGCGGGCTCCGGTCCGGCGGGCGCAGCCCGTCGGGCCGGTTGAAGTCAGCTGACACCCGAACGACAACGCCACAACGGCCGGCAACCGCCCAACTCAACCTCAGCACGCAATAACCGGCCCGACGAGCTTTGCCCGCCGGACCGGGCCACGGTTTCTCCACTCTTCCCTACCTCTACGCCCCCTCTTGGAACGACTCTTCATCACCGGCATTGGCACCGACGTGGGCAAAACGCTCGTGTCGGCTATTCTTACCGAAGCCCTGCAGGCCGACTACTGGAAGCCCGTGCAGGCCGGCCTCACCCCCACCACCGACGCGGCCACCGTGCGCGGCCTCGTGCAGAACCCCGTCAGTCATTTCTGGCCCGAACGGCACCGGTTGCAGTTGCCGGCCTCGCCCCACGCCGCCGCCGCCGCCGAAGGCCTCACCCTGCGCCCCGAGGATTTCGAGCTACCCGCCACTCACAACCATTTGCTGGTAGAAGGCGCGGGTGGGCTGCTGGTGCCCCTTGCTCCCGGCTTCCTTCTGGCCGATCTGGCCCAGCGGTTTGCGCTGGACGTGGTAGTGGTATCACGTAACTATCTGGGTAGCATCAACCACACCCTACTCACGCTGGAAGCCTTGCAGGCCCGCGGCCTGCGCGTGCGCGGCCTCATCTTCAATGGGGAGCCCACGCCCGCCACCGAGGAGTTTATTGCCGAGCATACCGGCGTCCCGCTGATGCCCCGCATCCTGCCGGAGCCCGAGGTGACGCCCACCATGGTCAGCCGCTACGCCGCCGAGTTCCGGACGTGGTTTGGGCTGTGAAATAGACAGCTGACGGTGTAGAGACGCAACATTTTGCGTCTCGTCGTTGCTGTTCCCTCTGTCATCCTGAGTGTAGCGAAGGACCTTATCCCGCTCGAACATCTTACGCTGAGGTGATAAGGTCCTTCGCTACGCTCAGGATGACAGGGAAAACAGCAACACCAAACCACCCTGCCTCAAACCACCGCCACCGCGGGCGGTTGTAGCTTTGCCGCGGCCGTTACCTTCGGCCCCACCCGCAATGCCCCACTCCACCTCCCTTGCCCAGCGCGACCACGCCGTGTTGTGGCACCCCTACACCCAGATGCAGACCGCCCCGCTGCCCATCCCCATAGTGCGGGGTGAGGGCAGCTGGCTGATTGCCGAAGATGGTACCCGCTACCTCGATGCCATTGCCTCCTGGTGGGTGAACCTGCATGGCCACAGCCACCCCGCCATTGCTGCCCGCGTGAGCGAGCAGCTGCGCACCCTGGAGCACGTGCTGTTTGCCGGTTTCACTCACCCCGCCGCCGTGGAGCTGGCCGAGCAGCTGCTGGCCCTGCTGCCCGCCAACCAGGCCCGCGTGTTCTACTCCGATAACGGCTCCACGGCCGTGGAAGTGGCCCTGAAAATGGTGCTGCAATACTTCCATAACCAGGGCCAGCCCGAGCGCCGCACGTTCATCTGCTTTCAGAACTCCTACCATGGTGACACCTTCGGGGCCATGGCCGTGAGTGCCCGCGGGGCCTTCACCGAGCCCTTCTGGCCCCTGCTGTTTGATGTGGTATTCCTGGATGTACCAGTACCGGGCCAGGAAGCCGTAACCCTGGCCCAGCTCGACGCCCTGCTGCTGCGCCCCGATGTGGCTGGCTTCATCTTCGAGCCCCTGGTGCTGGGCACGGCCGGTATGGTGATGTACGAGCCCGGAATTCTGAGCGAGATGCTGCGCCGCTGCCATCAGGCCGGGGTGCTGGGCATTGCCGATGAGGTAATGACGGGCTTTGGCCGTACCGGGCCGCTATTTGCCTCCGAATTATTGACCGAGCAGCCCGACATTATGTGCTTCTCCAAGGGCCTCACCGGCGGCACCCTGGCCATGGGCCTCACCACCTGCGCCGCCCCCATCTACGAGGCCTTTCTCAGCCACGACAAGATGCGCGCCCTGTTCCACGGTCACTCCTACACGGCCAACCCCGTAGCCTGCGCCGCCGCGCTGGCCAGTCTGGAGCTCACGCGGGCGGAGGAATGCACCCAACAGCGCCAACGCATAGAGGCAGCCCACGCGGCCTTCCGCCAGGAAGTGGAAGGCCAGCCGGGCATCCGGGCGGTGCGGCACCGGGGCACCATCCTGGCCGTGGAGTATGACCCCGGCGAGGGCACCAGCTACTTCAGCCGCCTGCGCGACGCCTTTTACCAACTGGCCATCGACAGCCACGTGGTGCTGCGGCCTCTGGGCAACGTGGTATACCTGCTGCCCCCCTACTGCACCAGCAATGCGGAGCTGGAACTGCTGTACGCGGTACTGCGCCGGATGCGGGAACTGGTGCTCAATTTCGCTCCCGCCTCCACCCTGCCCGAGTACCTGCATGATTAGTCCAATTCCTGCCGACAAAGCGTTGGTCGTCATTCGGGGTCGGGGGCGGGTGTCGGCGCTGGGTTTCAACCCCATGCCCGTCGATGCTGCTGTTTCGCCTTTCACGACGCATGCAACCGGTGTACCCGTAGCTGCGGCGCCGCTCGTTACCGAAGCTGCTTTGGCAGAGTTGCGCCGTAGTACCCCTGCCTTCCGCCAACTCGACCGCACGGTGCTACTGGCTTTGCTGGCCGCCCGCCAAGCCGCAACTCACGCCGGTTGGCGGGCCCTGCACAACCAACCACTTATTCCTAACCAGCAACAATCTGCAGACAATCTAGCCGTAAGCATCGGCAGCAGCCGGGGCGCAACCGGCCGGCTGGAGGAATTTCACGCAGAATTTCTGGCCGAAGGGGCAGTTTCGGCCGTAGCCTCGCCCCTCACCACGCTGGGTAATGTGGCTAGTTGGGTGGCGTTTGATGCCGGTAGCACCGGGGGCACGGCACTCAGCCATTCCAGCACCTGTAGCAGCGCGTTCCAGGCACTAGGCAATGCCACAGCCTGGCTGCGGGCGGGTATGGCCACCCGGTTTCTGGCCGGCGGAGCGGAGGCCCCCCTCACTAGTTTCACCTTGGCCCAGATGCAGGCCATCGGCATCTATTCCCCACTGGCGGCGGCAGCCTGGCCCTGCCGGCCAGGTGCTGGCCGGCCCTCCACTTTTGTGCTAGGAGAAGGGGCCGCAGTGTTTGCGCTGGAAAAAGTAAGCCGGGCTGACTTGGCGACTGAACCGCCCACTCGCCCCGTATTTTTGCTGGAGGGCGTAGGCTTCGGCTTCGAGGCCATTGGTAGCAAAACCGGCCTTTCGCCCGAGGGCCAGCATTTTCAGCAGGCCATCCGGCAGGTGCTGGGCCAGGCCGGGGTGTCGCCGGCCGAGGTGGACGCCGTGGTGCTGCACAGCCCCGGCACCCCGGCCGGCGACGCGGCCGAGCGGGCCGCCCTGCACGCTGTATTTGGGGAGCACCTGCCGCCGCTGCTCTCTAATAAGTGGTTGCTTGGGCATACCCTGGGCGCTTCGGCCGCACTAAGCCTGGATTTTGCCCTGCACATACTTGAAACCCAGCAGTGGCCCGCCGTCCCATTTGCTACTGATTTGGCGGTGCCAACACTCCAGCCAATCCGGCGCATTCTGGTTAATGCGGCTGGTTTCGGCGGTAATGCGGCCAGCGCGCTGGTATCGGTACTTAACAAATAAATGAGGCTTCGGGGTAGATTTTACACACCAACTACCCCGGTATTCTACCTGCGCTTCGGCTAGCAGCTGGCAAGTTCAGCAACTTTTACTGGGCTTGGCTGCCTTCTGGCCGCAACGCCATGGCGCCAACCAACGTCTCTACCCACAACTCAACCAACCACCATGCGCCGTTCCGCTACTCTACTACTTGCCCTGGGTGTTGCCGCCCCTGTTTTCGCCCAAACCAACCCTGCTACCACCCCCGATCCGCTCATCACCAAAATGGTGCAGGACGTATCGGAGCAGCGGCTGCGGGATGATATTGATAAGCTCGTGAGCTTCGGCACCCGCCACACTCTCAGCGACACCAAGAGCAAGAAACGCGGCATTGGGGCGGCCCGCAACTGGGTGGAAGACGAGTTCCGCAAGTACAGTAAAGCCAGCGGTGGCCGCCTCAAAGTCGAGCAGGATACGTTTACCATCAAGCCCGATGGCCGCCGCATCAACCGGCCGGTGCTGATGGCCAACGTTATGGCCACCCTACCCGGCACCGACCCCACCGACAAGCGCGTGTTTATCGTGAGCGGCCACATTGATTCGCGGGTGACCGACGTGATGAACGCCACGGCCGACGCGCCCGGAGCCAACGACGACGGCTCGGGGACGGTGGCGGTAATGGAGTTGGCGCGGGTAATGAGCCAGCAGAAATTTCCGGCCACCATCATTTTTGTGGCCGTGCAGGGCGAAGAGCAAGGCCTTTACGGCTCCACCCACTTGGCCAAACGTGCCAAAAAGGAAGGGTGGCAGCTGGTAGCCATGCTCAACAACGACATTATGGGCAACTCTTCGGGCCACGACCCCGAAATTAAGGACGACAAGCGCCTGCGCGTATTTAGTGAGGGCGTGCCCGCCACCGAAACCGCCGACGAAGCCCGGGTGCGCCGCACATTGAGCAGTGAAAACGACTCGCCCAGCCGTAACCTGGCCCGCTACACCCGCCTGGCCTGCCAGCAGTACGTGCCCGGCCACGAGGTGGTGCTGGAGTACCGCCCCGACCGTTTCCTGCGCGGCGGCGACCATACGCCCTTCAACCAGCAGGGCTTTACGGCGGTGCGCTTCTCGGAGATGAACGAGGACTTCCGCCACCAGCACCAGGACTTGCGCACCGAAAGCGGTACCGAGTACGGCGACTACGCCAAGTTTATGGACTTCCCCTACCTGCGCAAGAACACCGGGGTAAACCTGGCTACGCTGGCCGCCCTGGCCTTGGCTCCGGCCGCTCCCGAAAACGTGGGCGTGCTCACGGCCAACCTCACCAACCGTACCGAGCTGAAGTGGGAAGCGCCGAAAGCCGGTGAGAAGCCAGCCGGCTACTACGTGCTCATGCGCGAAACCAGCGCCCCGGAGTGGCAGCAGAAGTTCTTCGTGACGGATACCAAAGCCGACTTACCCCACAGCAAGGACAACTTCATCTTCGGGGTAGTTTCGGTGGATGCCGAGGGCCACGAGAGCCTGCCCGTTATTCCGAAACCAGTGCGGTAGATTACGCTATTTTTATTCCTGTAAAAGCCCATTATGGAATTCATAATGGGCTTTTGCTTATATCTTACGGCTGTATGTGGCCCACTTTTATCCGTTACCGCCCCTGTCTTGGCTGTCTATTTTTCCTGCTGACGTACGCCCTATCCGCTGCCGCGCAGTGCGAACATTACCCTTGGGTAGCAGTGTGGCCAAATGAGCACACCACCACGATTCAGCCGCGCCAGCTTTTCCTGCTCTCGGCGGGAAGCTTCAGCAACGCCCGCTCCGGTTTCCGGCAGTTGGGCCGCCAGATTCCGCTCTACCTACGCTCCACCCACGACTCAGTCCCGCTACGGGTACTGGAGCGCCCTGTTAACCCCCAAAGCAGCGACATGCAGCTGCTGCTTCAGCCGGTTCGTCCGCTCCTGCCCGATACCCTATACTCCCTGCGCTACGCCATCTCCGATGACTCGTACCGTAACCTGTTTCGGATGCGACGCGCCCGCGCCGGCAGTAAGCAACTGGTTCCGGTGTACCGATGGCGCGTAGCGGCCACGCCCGATACGGAGGCTCCGCGCTGGACGGGCACGCCTGCCATGGTCCGCCGGGAGTACTCGGAGAATAGCGAGGGAATCAACAATTACGTGCTCTTCTCTGGCCCTGTCCAAGATGATTCCCCGGTGCTCGTGCGGGCCACCATTTGGAGCGCACGGTTAGCGGCCCCAGTAATTAGCTACCTCACGCTCTGGCAGAATCAGCTGGGTATTGGCTGGTTTACCTGCGGCGGCGACTTTACGTTTCAATGGAATGAAACCTGCACGGTTGCGTTTGAGGCCCTGGATGCGGCCGGCAACCGGAGCACTGCCACTGGCCGGCCTATAGCCTTCCGGGCACCTAGCAAACCGAAGGCAGAGCCTACCATTACAGAAGAGCCAGCAGCCCGGCCTGCTGCCCCGAAGAAGTAGCCGCTGCGTCCGGCCCTGGCTAGCCCGCTACGCCTATAGAATATCTATCCCCCGAGTGTATTCTGCTCCCTGTTGAGCTTCGCTTACTTAGTGGCACGCCCTTGCTTAACGAATACAAGGCTAGGTGCTCACGCTACCGGACCAACCTATCGGCTTTGTACCATACAGCAATTCCCTGCCTGAAAGCTTTGTTTAGTAGCACGCAGCAAGTCAACTTCTCGTTACCGACTGCTCTCAACAGAACCGCCCCATTTCGACCATTATACCCTTCCACAATGGGGTGGTGTGCAAATCAGTAGACAACTCCATCCTGCATTTTCAGAACTAAAATGGGGTTGAACACCACACCCGCACTAGTTGGCACGGCCTCTGTGCTTCCAGCTATACCTGTTTCACTTGTTGCGGCCTGAGGCCACTGTTACCATGACGACGCTGTACGTTTTGCTGGGGTTTGGATTGATTTTGCTGTTTATGGGCTTGTGCATTGCTCAGGAATATGAGCGGGCCATTGTGTTCCGGCTGGGCCGGTATGCGGGCCGGCGCGGGCCGGGGCTGTACTGGATTATCCCGTTTATTGAGCGCCGCACCACCGTAGATATCCGCACCAAAACCGTGGACCTGGAGCAGCAGGAAACCATTACCAAGGACTCGGTAACCATCAAGGTAAACGCGGTTCTCTGGTTTCGGGTAGTCAACCCCGAAGATGCCATTATCAAGGTAGCCAACTTCAACCAAGCGGTGTACCAACTCTCAGTTACGGCTCTACGCAACATCATTGGGCAGCACCAGTTAGATGAGGTACTCAAAGAACGCCAGCAAATCAACGCCACTTTGCAGCAGCTGGTTGATGCTGCCACCGAAACCTGGGGCGTAAAAATTGAGATGGTAGAAATTAAGGACGTGGAAATTCCCGAATCCATGCAGCGCGCTATGGCCCGGGAGGCGGAGGCTATTCGGGAGAAGCGGGCCCGCATCATCAAGGCCGAAGCCGAGTTGGAAGCCTCTCTGAAACTAACCCAGGGCGCCAAGCAAATGGAGGAAAGCCCCATGGCCCTGGAACTGCGCCGCATGCAGATGCTCTCCGAAATCGGCATCGACAACAATACCACCACCGTGGTGCTCATTCCCTCGGAGTTCACCAACCTGGCCCGGGGCTTCGCGCAAAACCAAGCGGCTACTGCGGTTTCGTAAGCTGGTGTAACGGCCTCCTTCACCTACAACAAGCACCGGTATGGCCTTGGGTTTTGCCGGTGTTTTTTTTGCGTCTGGATCAGCCAGCGAGGCACCCGTTTTCTGACAGGATTACCCTATATTTTCACTTACGCTATCTACCTGATTTTCATGAGAGAACTTCGACTAATCTTTGCTGCATTGCTACTGCTGGCGGCTTCGGCTACCCAGGCCCAAACCAGCTACAAAGCGCCCACGGGTTACTCCTTCCAAACCGCCGACGACTATGCCGAGTATGAGCCCCAGGTTATTGCGGCGGTGAACTGGCTGGAAAAAACGCCCATGAACCAGCAAGCTGTCCTGCGCAAGGAAACCGACCAGTTCCTGTTCCAGTGGATCAGCGGCAGCTCTTCGGTATCGGTGCAGCTGCAGAAGTACGTAGCCGATTTGGCCGGGCAGGATTCCGAGCTGTTGATGCTGTTTATGGGTGGCTGGGCCCGTTACCAGCTCCAACACCCCGAGGCCAAGGACCCGGCCGTGCTCAACACGGAAGGCATCCGGACCATGCTGCGCGCCTACCAGGCCGGGGGCTTCAAAAAGAACAAGCAGCTGGATGAGCTGACGAAGCTGGAAACCAAAGGCACGTTGGCCGAGTGGGTGAAAAAGCAGCTGGCGGGCTAACTTACTGGCTATGAAGCACCTCCTTTATTACGGCTTTTTTGGTTCTCGTCAAGAGGGCTTGTCGTTTAAAGTCAGTCAAACAAAAGATAGGAAGTGGATAATTGATGATATAAGCACCCTGATATATTCATTGAAACGGACATAATGTATTTGGATTATTCTGATTTGCGTCCGTACTTGCGGCCGCAAAACGGCGCGGCGTTTTACTCTCACCTTGCCTTTGCTTCTTTCTATTATGCTGATGTCAACTGCTTCGTACGCTCCTTCTATCTCGCCGAGTTTGGCTGGTGCGGCGGTGTGTGCGTTGCTGAAGGGTAGCAAACAAGCAGGCCTGACCCTGGGCCTGCAGCTGATGAAGAAATCGAAGAAACGTAACCCGACCTGACCGTCGCAACCGTTCGTCGTACCTCCCTACTACTGAACTCTCAAGCGCCGGTCCTCCCAGGGTCGGCGCTTTTTTTGGCCCTGATTTTTTCATCTCCCGCAACCAGCCGGGCATTTTCCTCGACACTACGTTTCGTTTTTCACCTGATATGAAAGTTCTCAAATTTGGCGGCACGTCCGTTGGGTCGGCGCAGCGGATGCGCGAGGTAGCCGAGCTCATTCACGCGCCCCACCTGCAACGGCGTATTGTGGTGCTGTCGGCCATGAGCGGCACCACCAACGCCCTGGTCGAAATTAGCCAGCTGCTCTACGCCGGTAATACAGCAACAGCTGTAACCCGCATTGAAGCCCTGCGCCAGCGCTACCACGAGGTAGCCCGCGAGCTGCTACCCGAGCCAGCCGTGGCCGAGCAGGCCATCCAGAACCTTAACCAGCACTTTCAGACCCTGCTCGACCTTATGCAGGCCCCACTTTCCGGCGACGGGGAACGGGTGATTCTGGCCCAGGGCGAGCTGCTGAGCACTTTGCTGGTGCACCGCTACGTAACCCAGGTGCTGGGCCGCCCCGCCGTGTTGCTCCCGGCCCTCGACTTCATGCGCCTCGACGCGGATGAGGAGCCCGACGCAGCCTACATTCAGGAGCACTTGGCCGCCACTTTAGCCCCACACGCCGCGCAGCAGCTGTTTATCACCCAGGGCTACATCTGCCGCAGCGCCCAGGGCTCGGTTGATAACCTCAAGCGCGGCGGCTCCGATTACTCGGCTTCCCTGATTGGCGCAGCGGCACGGGCCGAGGAAATTCAGATTTGGACCGATATTGACGGGCTGCACAACAACGACCCGCGGGTGGTGCAGGGCACCTACCCCATTCGGGAGCTGTCGTTTGATGAGGCGGCCGAGCTGGCCTATTTCGGGGCGAAGATTCTGCACCCCAGTTCCATTCTGCCGGCGGCCAAGCACGGTATTCCGGTGCGCCTGCTCAACACCATGCAGCCTGAGGCACCCGGCACCATCATTTCCAGCCGCACCGGAGCCGAGGCCATCAAGGCCGTAGCCGCCAAGGATGGCATTACGGCCATCAACGTGAAATCCAGCCGCATGCTGCTGGCCCACGGCTTTCTGCGCAGCCTGTTCGAGATTTTCGAGCGGTACCGCACTTCCATCGACATGATTACCACCTCGGAAGTGGCCGTGTCCCTGACCATCGACGATGCCACCCGCCTGCCCCAGATTCTGGAGGAATTGACCCGCTTCGGCATTGTGGCGGTGGATGAGAATCAGAGCATTATTTGCCTGGTGGGCAACCTGGAGCAGGATTCGCACGGGGCGGCCAACCGGGCTTTTGCGGCCCTCAAAGATATTCCGGTGCGCATGATCAGCTACGGCGGCTCCCCCAACAACATCAGTATTCTGGTGAGCACCACGGATAAAACCCGCGCTTTGCAGGCGCTGAATGCGGGGTTGTTTCAGCGGTAATTTTCTGTTTTTCCGATGTCTTTTCACCTTCCGGCGGAGCTTGCCCAGCAGCCCACGCCTTTCTACTACTACGACCTACCGCTGCTGGACCAGACGCTGGCAGCCCTAACGGTCGCGGCCCGGCCCGGCAACTTCCAGGTACACTACGCCCTCAAGGCCAATTCCAACCTACCTATTCTGCAGCGCATCCGGGAAGCTGGCCTGGGCGCCGACTGCGTGAGTGGCGGCGAGGTGCAACGGGCCCTGGAAGCGGGGTTTGCCCCGGACCATATTGTGTTTGCCGGCGTGGGGAAATCAGATGCCGAAATCAACCGGGCCCTGGCGGCCGATATTTTCTGCTTTAATGCGGAATCGGTGCCGGAGCTACGGGTGCTCAGTGAGCTGGCGGGGTCGCAGGGCCGCACGGCCCGGGTAGCCCTGCGCATCAACCCCAACGTGGATGCCCATACCCACGCCTACATTACCACGGGACTAGAAGCCAATAAGTTCGGTATCAGCCTGCAGGATTTGGCGGGCGTACTTGACAGCCTGGATAGTCTGCCGAACGTGGAGCTGATTGGTTTGCACGCCCATATTGGCT
The DNA here is from genome assembly GCF_032464715.1 of Hymenobacter endophyticus. Taxonomy (NCBI): domain Bacteria; kingdom Pseudomonadati; phylum Bacteroidota; class Cytophagia; order Cytophagales; family Hymenobacteraceae; genus Hymenobacter; species Hymenobacter endophyticus. The sequence goes on from NZ_JAWDJT010000009.1 coordinate 24,216, forward strand.
CCCAGATTACCAACCTAACGGTGTTTGCTGACCTGAGCCGCAAGCTCAACGAGCTGCAAACCTGGCTGGAAGGCCGGGGCCACCACCTGCCCCACCTCAACGTGGGCGGCGGCCTGGGCATCAACTACCAAGACCCCGACCAGCATCTGATTCCGGATTTTGCGGCCTATTTCGGCATGTTTGAGCAGCATTTGCAGCGGCGGCCGGGCCAGCAGGTACACGTAGAGCTGGGCCGGGCCGTGGTGGCGCAGTGTGGCACATTAGTAAGCCGGGTGCTGTACGTGAAGGAAAGCCAGCAGGTGCGCTTCGCCATTCTGGACGCGGGCATGACGGAGCTGATCCGCCCGGCGCTCTACGGCAGCCACCACCACATCCAGAACCTGAGCAGCCAGGCTCCAGCCCTCACATACGATGTAGTTGGCCCCATCTGCGAGTCGTCGGACACGTTTGCCAAAGGCATACTGCTGCCCGAAACTCAGCGCGGCGACCTGGTGGCCATCCGCTCGGCGGGAGCCTACGGGGAAGTAATGGCCTCGGGCTATAACCTGCGCGAGAAGGCGGCGGCCGTGTACCGGTAGGGTTGTAACAGGATGGTCACCGATGCTCTACCGGCCAGAAATGGCTATTGGCTTGGCAGAAGCACCTGTTGGGCAAAACATTCGGTAAGGCAAGGAGCCGCAATACTATCTTTGTTTCAATATCATACGGCGCTGGAAAGATGAATTGGAAAGGAACATCTTTCGCAGTGAAGCGTTGCGGTTGACGCAGGAATAGGGTGGATAATTATAATGCTCACCGCAACCCCGTTGAGAAAAAGCCGCTGCCTTTGGCAGCGGCTTTTCTGTTTGCCCTGGCTGGTTAGGCCTAGTAGTCAGTATAATAATCAAGCATGCCAGTACTTGGCAGGATGTCTATTCACACGTCACTCCTAGCCTGTTACTCCACTGTCAGGCGCAAAACCGTAGCTCCCACCCGTACCACGTACACCCCGGTGGCGCGTCCGGCCGGCAGCACCAGCGTGGCCGTACCGGCGGCATCGGCCATGGCGCGCAGTACCTGCCGGCCCACGGCATCAAACACCGTTACCATAGTGCCCGGCTGCGCCCCAGTGAGGGTGGTGGTTTGTGTGGTGGGGTTCGGGAACAAAGCCAGGCCGGGCTGGGCACTGACGGCCACCGTGCGCACGGTCGAGTAGGCGGCGGTGCCGTCCCGGTCTACCTGGCGGAGGCGGTAGTACACGAGGCTGGTGGCGTAGCGGGCCACGGCCGGGTCCAGCAACTGATACGCCTGGGGCTGGTTGCTACTGCCCCGGCCCGTTACCTGCCCGATGCGCCGGAACGTGCGCCCGTCGGGGCTGACTTCCACCTCGAATCGGTCGTTATTGACTTCCGAGGCCGTAGTCCAGCGCAGCAGCACATCGGGGCCCTGGGCGGCGGCGGTGAAGTTCGTCAGCGTCACGGGGAGCGGGGCGCTGCCCAACGGCGAGTCGGCGGTACTGACCGTGAAAAAGGAGAAGCTGATATTCGGCGGAATTGTGCCCGTAACCGTGCGGGTGGCAGTGGCATCCTGGCTTGGGCTGATGCGCGACCAGTCGGAGCCGGCTACGGGCGCAGCGGTGCGGGCCCAGGCCTGGCTCTGGCGGAAATCGGTCAGGCCATTGTCGTTATCGGATAGCCAGCTCAGTTGCACCGTGCCGCTCACGGCCGTGGAAGTGGCCCAGATCTGGTCGATGCCCTTGTACGCCCCGCTGCCGCTGGTGCCGTAGCTCGTCTGGGCCGCGCCCAAGCCGGCCCGGCGGGTCACGGTCAGGTTGCTGAGGCCGGTGGCGGGCGTGAGCACGAAGCCGTTGGCGAAACTGGTGGCAGTACCGGCGGGCACCGAGGTTCGTACGGCTGCCAGGTTGCCCCACACGTACCGTCCGATCTGTTCCCCCGTCAGCGTGGCCCCGTCCAGCAGACGCAGCACGGAGCTGGGGCTCACCGCCACCATCCCACTGCTGAGCGTGAGGCGGCCGGCTACGTCGGCGTTGCTGGCAGTGGGCAGGGTCACGCCGCCGCCGGTGTTACTCACCGTCAGGTTGTAGAGGCGTGCTCCGGCCAGATCCAACTGCTGAGTGGCCGCTCCGTTCAGCGTTACGGTGCTGGCGGTGCCGGCTTGCAGGGTGGCCCCGGCCGCGCTGGTCAGGTCGCCACCCACGTACAGCTGGTTGCTGCCGCTGCTCAGGTCCAGGGTGCCGCTGGTGTTTTGCAGGGTGCCGCCCACCCACAGCACGGCCCCGTTGGTAAGACTGATGGTTGCGCCGTTATTGGTCAGGTTCTGGGCCTGGGCGGCAGCTGTGGGCAGCGTCAGCAACAAGGCCAGGGGTAAAGCGTGTTTCATAAGAGAAGAGCGTAAGCGCCGAAGGAGATAAGGCAGGTCAGAGAACTAGCGCTGAGCCTGGGCACTGATGCCCGCCTCCAGCCGCCGCAGCCGGGCCTCGAGGGTTTCGAGCGTGGCAGTAGCCCGGGCGGCCTGGGCCTGGGCCGAGCTGGCTGCGCTGGTGGCCTGGGTGGCGGCGGCCTCCGCCGTGGCGGCGCGGGCTTGCAGGGCCGCAATCTGGGCCTGCTGCTCTTTGAGGGCCTCAATAAGCACGGGCGTCAGCTGGGCGTAGTTCACGGCTTTATAGCCTTCGGCATCGGTGCTCACCAGCTCGGGGTAGATTTTCTCCACCTCCTGGGCCAGCAGGCCTACCTGCTTGGCTCCGGCCATACCGCCGTGGCGGATGCCCAGCGCGTTCCACTCGTAGCGTACCCCACGCAGGGCCAGCACCGAGGCCAGGGCGCTACGAAGCGGCTGGATGTCGGTCTTGAAGCGCTGGTCGGAGGTCACGGCCACGTTGTTGGCCCGTATCTGACCGTTTACGTCCAGCTTGTAGTTGGCCGTGGCCACACCGATGCCCACGTTGCCGTTGCCCTGCACCCGCAGCAGGGTGGTGCCCGCCGCGTCCTGGGTGGTGCCCTGGCTCACGTCGAAGGCGGCGGTAGTACCCGTGGCGGCTATCTTAACGGCCAAGCCGGTGGCGTTGGCGGCCGTGTTGGCGTTGTAAAACATGCCAGCGTAGCCCGACTGGTTGGCGGCCCAGGCCAGGGAGCCGGGGTTGCCGCCGGTGCCCTCGCTGCCGAGGATGTTGGTGGCGGTATTGGCCAGCTGCGAGTAGGGCGTGGTGGTATTGATGCCCAACCGGCCCGCGTTGGTAATGGCCAGGCCCGTGCTGCCGCCGTTGCCCACCAGATAGTAGGTGCCCAGGTTGAAGTTGCCGCCGGCCGTCGTAGCGGAAACAGGTTGCCAGGTGCCGTAGCCGCTGGCGTCCGACATTAGGACCTTACCCGCGCCTTGCGTGCCGTCCACGATGCGGATGGCCGAGCCGGTGCCGTTGTAGCCCGGGTTCTGGCAGATGCCCACCCAGCGCAGAGGCTCTCTATTGGCGCCGTAGCCCGCCGCCGAGAAGAAGCCGGCCCAGGAGCCGCCACGGTAGCCCGTGGCCCAGATGCCAAAGTCGTTGGCGGTGCTGGTACCGTCGGGTAGCTTGCCGTAGCCCGAGAGGATGACACGGGAGTAGCGGGCCCCGAAGTTGCTGCGCGTAATAAGCGCGGCGCTCTGGGTGCCCACGCTGGCGTTCAGCTCTACCTGGGCGGTGGAGTCGCCCAGGGAGGTGCCGAGGCTGCCCAGCAGGCGCTGGTCGTTCAGGTTCAAGGTTTGGGTGGCGGAGTGGTTGCCCAAGTTGTCGTTGCCCAGGCGCACCCAAGCGGTGCCGTCATAGGCATACAGGCCGGGGGTGCTATCGGTCTGGTAGATGATGAGGCCCGGCACCGGCGGGGCCGTGGTGCTGGCCGTGAGGGCATTGCGCTGGGCTAGGGTGAGGCGGGGCAGCAGCAGCCCCTGGGTGGTACTGCGCACTTCCAGCGCCGCCGAGGCGGCAGGGTTGGTGGTGCCAATGCCGACAGAGCCGGTCTGGGCCTGGGCAACAGAAGGAACAGCGGCCAGCAGCACGAGGGCGGCCAGCGGGGCAAACGAGTAACGGTGTGACATCAGATAGAGAAAGGAGGAAAAGAAAGAAGGAAGATCAGCCAAAACCGGGAGGGTTTCCTAATCGCACCCGTGCGGAGTGGGCAGACAAGGGCGGCCGGGAGCAGATGTGGGGCCCGCTACTTGCGGACCTGCGCGGCCGGTTCGGGCGCGCCGCCGGTAGCCGCCTCCAGCCGCCGCAGCCGGGCCTCGAAGGCTTCCAGCGTGGCGGTAGCCCGGGCGGCTGTGGTTTCGGCGGCAGCGGCGCGGGCTTGCAGCGCGGCGTTTTGGCGGCGCAGCTCCTCCACTTCCGTCACTGGCTGCTGTACCGGCGCGGGCGCGGCCGTAGTAGCGGTTACCTGGAGCTGGCGAATGAGCTGCTGCTGCCGGGCGTTTTCGGCTTCCAGCAGCAGCACGCGACGGTACAGGGCCTGAATGGCAATCAGGTTCACCCCGTCGAAGTCGGCCTGGTTGATGCTGGTGCTGTTACCGCTGCGGCCCACGCCGTCATGGCCGAAGGCCTGGTAGAAATCCTGGGCCATGGGGCCGTAGTGGCGCATGGTATCGGGGCTCTGGCCCTTATAGTTCCAGGAGCCCAGGCGCAGGCCGTTGATACGGGCCAGGAACACGTTACCGTCGGCCAGCACCCGCCGCTCCTTCCTGGTGGAGTCGGAAAGGGTTTGCCAGGCATTGCCGCCGGGAAATAGCTGCACCCCGATGGGGGTGCCCAGGGGCGATAATCCACCGGGGTCGTCGCGGGTGGCCACGGTGCTGAACAGGCGGTAGCCCCCGGCAAAGCGCATGGTCATCTGGTTGTAGTCGGTGCTGTATACCGAGTCCTGCGCGCGGTCGGAGGGCGGGGTGTTGCTAGCATTAATGGCCAGCGGCGACATATCAGCCAGCACAAAGCTGCCGAAGTAGCCGCGGGTGCGGGCGTAGTAGCCCATGGTATAGGTGTTGCCCCGGCTGGAGCGGGAGTAGCAGCCCTGCCCGAAAGCGAAGGACGGGGGCCAGTTCGGCACGTAGGCACCCACGGCGGCGGAGTAGCTACTAAGCGTTGACCCCAGCACCTTGCTCTGGTAGCCGCCTACCAGGTGGTACCAGCCTTTAGCGGAGTTGCGCCCCCCCATCACCACCCCGTAGAATATCTGCGCCATATCGTTGTTGACGCCCGTGACCAGCGTGCCTTCGCAGTTGCGCATCCGGTTGTTCCAGCCGAAGGCCGTGGAGTAGGTGCTGCCGGCCTAGTTGTCGAGGCCAAAGGCGGCCGAGTAGTTCCCGATAGCGGCGCTGTTGGACGAGGTGGTGTTCCACCGGTCGCCCGTGACGCCGCCGGCCCGGAAGGCGCTGTAATACGAGAGCCACATCATCCGGTCGCCGGCCCCCGACACACTGATGGGGTTGGCCGGGCCCTTGCCCTGGTCGGAGGTAATGATGAAGTCCTGGTCGAGGTCGGTCAGGCGCACCCCGTAGCGGTTGGTGGAGTCGGGATGCACGCGGGGGGCGCCCACCGTGAGCAGACCATTGCCATTGATAGCCAGGCCACCCCGGATGGCGCGGGCCGTGGTGCCGCCCACCAGCTTCTGGCCGTTCAGGTTGATGTTCTGGGTGGCGATATGGTCGCCCAGGTTATCCCCGCCGGTGATGCTGCCGGTGGTGGCCAGCTGCTGCCAGCTGGGGGCGGCCGCGTCGCCGGCGTTGTAGTAGAAGCCAGCCGGCGCGCCGGTCTGGTACACCAGCAGGCCGGGGGCCGGGCTGGCAATGCCGGTGGTGGCGGCCACCCGGGGCAGCAGCAGGCCCTTGCTGCTACTCACAATATCGAGGGCGGCCGAGGCATCGGGGGCAGTGGTGCCGATGCCGACGGAGCCGGTAGTCTGGGCGTGGGTGAAGTGGGGGGCAGCGGCCAGCAGGAGCGCGGCAGCCAGCAGGTAGCGGTGGAACATAGGAAGCAACAGGAAGGAGCAGAAAGAGACGGGACATACAGAGTGCCGGCCGGAGCAGCACCCCCACAAAAGTACCCTCATCCCGGCCCGGCCGCCTACTAGGGCGCGTAGACAAAGTGTAGACAGCTTCCATAACCAGCTGACATTCAACCCCTCATTCCTTCCCGACACCCGGCCCGTGCGGAGCAGGCCAGGCGGTGTCTTAAAATGCCAGAAAGGTCATGCCTGGACAAGCGGACGCCGGAGCAAGGATGAGGTTCATACGGTTACTTATGAACTAGTACTTACTGCCGCGCGGCGGACCTGCAGGGGCAGCCTGGGGAGTAGCAGCAGGCCAGGGGCGGCACATCAAACTGGGTTACACTTCTTTTAGGAAGCCGCGGAACTGGCCGGGCCGCCGGTTGGGCCGGAGGAAGCAGGTAACGCATACGGACTGCAAGGGAAGAGTGAGCAACGGCAGGGCCGCCGGGCGGCGGCTCCCTGGTAGCCACCCCGCAGCCGAGGGCCGACCTCAGACTACGGAGTGCCAGTAGCGCCGGCCACGCGGGGCAGCTGGCGGCGGCAACGGCCCTGGCAAGCCCGGTACATTCCCACACCACAAAAGTCTACCTGAGCCACGTAGTTTCCCTAGCCGGAGGTGTAGACAAAGTGTAGACAGCCCCGGCCACAACCGGTTTTTTCGGCCGTTTTTTCTTGTTCCTGGCAGTCAGGGGCTTGAGGTGGAGGCTACTCCCCGGCGGTCGGCTCTGGCTGTGGGGCTTCCGTTGCCGGGAGTTCTAGGCCATTGTCGGCGGCGGCCATCTTCTTATAGAGCCGGGTTTTGGCCCGCCGCACGCTGGCCGGGTCGATGTTGAGCAGGGCGGCAATTTCCTTGGTAGAAAGGTGGATGTGGAAGTAGCAGTACAGCCGCTGCTCGTGCTTGGTGAGGGCCGGGTAGCGCGCCTGCAGCTCCTCAAAAAAGCGCGGGTGTACCTGCTCGAAGTGGAGCTTGAACCGGCCCCAGTCCTCATCCAGGTAGAGGTTGGTCTGCAGGATGGATTTGATGCCCGACAGCTCGCTCTGCGTACTTGGGCTCTGGGCATTCAGTTCCCGGATCTGCTGTTTCAGCTCGGCCAGTAAGGCGTTTTTCTGCTGCACGTAGAGGGAGGTGGAGGCCAGTTCGCGCTGGTTGGCTTCCAGCTGCTCCTGCAAATTCTGGTTGGTAGCCTGCTGCTGCTGATGGTCGTGGGTGAGTTGCTGGGTGTGTTCATCACGGGCCTGCTGACGACGACGCATTTCGAGCAGGGCGGCTTGAATGTGGCTGTTTTTGAGCACGATTTCCCGGTTGCGCAGTTCCTTCTCCTGAATATCCAGGGCCAGATACTGGGCCTCTCGCTCGGTAGCCAGCAAGGTGCGCTGCAACTGTTGCAGGCGGATGCTGAGGGCAGCGGCAAAGCACAATGCGTGGGCCACCACCGTCAGGTTGGGCAGCAGCCGCAGGTTGCCGGAGACGGCATCGGAGCCGAACATCACGTTGTAGCCCGCCACGAGCAGCATACCCAGCAGTGGCAGCAAGTTGGCCAGCAGGTAAATCCAGGCCGAAGGCAGCCGGCGACGGTAAGCCACCAGCGTAATAGCCAGCAGCAGCCCCACTACCACCAGCGCTAGTAGGTTGTGGAATGGCAGGGTGTAGTAATCCAGGTAAAAACCGCCGCCATTAACGAGCAGGGTTACCAGCGTAAACGCGCAGTAGGCCCCCAAAGCATAGCGCAAGGCCGCATCCAGGCGGGGCAGCCGCCGGGAGGTAAGGAAGTAGGCGCGCGTCATCTGCCCGATACTCAGCAGCAGCACCACCACGCTCAGGTGCATGGCCACGTTATTCAGCGTATAGGCGTAGCTGAAGCCGTTGGGCCGGGCCAGCATACTGAACACCGGAGCCGGAAATACCTCCCGAAACCAGCCTTGAAGCGCCGTGACATACAGTACCGCCCCCACCTGCGCCCATAGGTAGTACCAGGTGGCCCGGTCGCGCCAGCGGCCGTAGGCGTGCACGCTGGCCAGCCCCAGCAGTAACAGCACCGCCAACGACGCAGCCCAGACCGCGCCATAAAACCGGTCGGCGGCCTGCACGGCACCTGCCGGTTCCAGCAGCACCCGCAGCCCGATGGCCTGGGGCAGCACAGCTTCCGTCGGCAGATCTAAGCGCACGTAACAAGTAGTAGTAACCCTCCCCGGCAGCCGCAACGGCTGCCAGTTCACCAGGGTCACACTCAGGGGTCGGGTCTGCCAGGCGCGGGCGTCCTCATCAAAGTAGAAGAGGGTAGTGGCGAGATTGGGCAGTACTGTCAGCCGGGTGGCAGCAGTGTAGCGACTGGGGTTGTACACCGTCAGCTTCAGCCAGAAGCGGCGGGCTTGCGCCGTGCGCAATGAGTCGGCGGGCCGGAACGCCAGGGTAGTATCGGTGCGAATCTGCGGCCAGGAGTAATTATGATCAGGCAGTACGCCTACTGTTACCACCTCAGCCACTGGCGGTTGCGCTGCACCCTGCACCTGTAATGCCAAGAAGGAAAATAAAGCAGCAAGGACGAAAAACAGGGGCATAAGGATGATTGTTCGGGCCACAGCAGGCCCCGGGCACGGCAGTGCAGCGGTAGTCAGCCCCCGCAAATATCCTGTTTATCCAGTGGGTTTGTTTCTTGGGCGCGGCTGCCTACCAGCGCACCGTCCACTTGCCCAGCTGTTGCTCTTTCGTGAAATAGCGCAGCATCCAGCGACGCTCCGGTTTCAGCTCGCCTTTGCTTAGCAATACGGGGTGTTGTAGCAGCAGAGCGCCGAGGGCCGGCTCCTGGGTGGAGTCCTGAAGGTAGATGAGTTGGCGGCGCCAGGCGTCGTTGGTCTGGAACTGAGTTTCGCGGTTAAGGCTGGCGTTGCCGTCGTTAAGCGAAACCGGTACCTGTCCCAGCTCGAAAGCCAACGACGGCAGCAGCTCGTTGTACACCAGCACCGGACGACTGGTGAGCTGTTTCTGGCGGATGAACTCAGCCAGGGGACGGCTCCCATTGAAAGCCAGCTCATTCTGCGTCATAATGGGCTTGGCCGAGAGCAGCAGAAACACCGTGAACAGCGTGGTAGCCACCAGCAGGCGGGGCGCAATGCGCACCTGGTTCCAGAGGGTGAGCGTGAGTACCAGCGCCACCACGCCCGCCGCTGGCCACGCGGCCGTGAGCGGCTTCACTTCCAGCCCCAGCGGCAGCACCGTGCTCAGGATGGGTAACAGGCAGAGGGCCCCCAGCAGCAACCCGAAAAACGCTACAATGCCCACGTACCAGCGCAGCAGCACGGCCTCGGTGCAGCGGCCCAGGTAGTACACCGTGAGCAGCGCAATGCCGGGGAAGATGGGCAGCACGTAGAGCAGCAGCTTGGATTTGGACAGGGAGAAAAACAGCAGCGGCACCAGCACCCAAAAGATGAGCACGTTGCGCCACTCCCGCGGCACCGAGCTCCAGGGCGTGCGCACGGCCCGCACTACCAGGGCCACTGCCCAGGGCAGGCTGGTAGCCGGAGCCAGCACCAGATAAAACCACCAGGGCTTGCTACGGTTGAAGGTAGCCGCGTTGGCAAACCGCTCCACCGTATGCTCATACAGGAAGTAGCGCACGAAGGCGGGGTTCTCAGCCATCAAATACAGATACCAGCTCAGGCCCACCAGCACAAACAGCCCGAAGCCCAACGCGTGGTGCACCGTGAACGGCCGCTTAGCCTGCCCCTGACGGAAGTAGTACCCAATCAGCACCATCAGCGGCAGGATGAAGCCCACTGGTCCCTTGGTAAGGAATGCCAGCCCCAATCCTACCCAGAACAGGTACAGCCACCGCGCCCCACCCTGGTGGTAATAGCGCAGAATACCATAAGCCGCCGCCAGCTCCAGCGTCGTCAAATAGGCATCAGTAGTCACATTGAGAGCCGAAATAAGCACCACCGGCAACGTGCCGTAGATAACAGCCGCGGCCAGCGCCCGGGCCCGGTCTTGCTTGAAGAGCAGCAGCCCCAACCCATACACCAGCACTACTTGCAGCAGCACCGCCAGCACCGGCAGCAGCCGCACGCCCACCGTATTCGGCCCAAAAAGGCCCAGTCCGGCGGCCGTGAGCCAGTACGTGAGCGGCGGCTTATGGAAGTGGTAGATGCCCAGCAGCTGGGGGTGCAGCCAGTCCTGGCCCGTAAGCATTTCGCGCCCGATTTCGGCGTAGCGGGCCTCACTGCTTTCCAGCGGCCCCCAGCTACCCAGCTGCCATAGAAACGCGGCGCCCAGCACCAGTATAAAAATCCAGAGCCAGCGGCGCGAGGTCATGGGGAAAGGCATAGCGGCAACAATCAGCGGCAACGAGTACAGCCGCGAAGGTAGCTACAAAGCCCCGCTAGTGGTTGCCGGCTTTGTCCGCGGGGTCGTTGGGTGGCTTCTGTTCCGGGGTGGGTTCGGCTACTCTTTTCAAGCCCATACCCATGAACAGCAGCCCAAGAATGAGGAACGTGGTTTGGTGCTCCCCAAACAGACCAACGCATACCCACACGAGGCCCGCGTAGAAAATAGGAGCCAGCTGATACGGACCAATTCGGTTGTTCATTCCTCAATGTAGGAAACCGGTAGCGTTGTTGCCCACTTCTGGCGAACTTTGTCCTGGCCTTTGCGGCTACCTAGTTTCATGAACGACCCAGAAATTCGTGCCCTGCTTTATCCCCTGTTGCAGGGCGGGGTGTACGTGGATGAGCTGCCCACCGGCACTACCCGCGCCGATGTGGTGCACATTACGGAGCAATTTATGCACGGCTACGAGCTGAAAGGCGACGCCGACACCCTGCAACGCGTGGCCCGGCAGCTGCCCTGCTACAGCCAGGCCTATGATTTTGTCACCTTCATTATTACGGAAAAGCACCTGGCCAAGCTCCTGCCCCAACTGCCCGAGTGGGTGGGCGTGCTGGTAGCCTCGCCCGCAGGGTTATTGCTGCACCGCCCAGCCCTCTACAATGCTACCGTGGAGCGGCCCGCCGTGGCTGGCCTGCTGCGGGTGGAGGAAATCAGGCAGTACCTGCTGGCCCGGGGCCTGCCGGGCGTGAGCACCCTGCGCCGCCGCGACATTCTCAACTTTCTGCGCACCACCAAGCTCGTACCCCTTTCCGACCTGGCCCACTTCGTGCGCCGCCAACTCATGGGGCGCATGGATGAGCGGCTGCTGATGCGGGCCGAGCGCAAGGCGGAGCGGGAGCGGCTGGCCCGAGTACGCCGGAAGAAGCCGGGCAAGCGTCAGAGACGGTAACGCTTCGCAGCCGGCATAACCTCCTGGCTACCGCAGCAGTTACACAGCCATACACCGTCTGGAAGCTGCCATGAATATTCTGCTTACCGGGGCCAATGGCTACATTGGCCAGCGCCTGCTGCCGCTGCTGGTGGAAGCAGGCCACCACGTTACCTGCCTCGTGCGCGACGCCCGCCGCTTCGAGCTGCCGCCGGGGTTGCGCAGCCGCATTTCGGTGGCCGAGGGCGACTTGCTCAAGCCCGATTCATTGGCCAGCCTGCCCCCGGATATTGACGCTGCTTACTACCTGGTGCACTCCATGAGCGGGCACGACACCGACTTCTTCCGCCTGGAGCAGGAGTCGGCCCGCAACTTCACGGAGTACCTGAACCGCACCGCCTGCCGGCAGGTTATCTACCTCTCCGGCATAGCCAACGACCGGGCCCTGAGTGTGCATCTTCGCTCCCGCAAGGCAGTGGAGAAAACGCTGCGCCAAGCCACCACGGCCCAACTCACCGTGTTGCGGGCCAGCATTATCATTGGGTCGGGCTCGGCGTCGTTTGAGATTATCCGGGATTTGGTGGAGAAGCTGCCCGTGATGGTGACCCCGCGCTGGCTGAACTCGCGCTGCCAGCCCATCGGCATTCGGGACGTGATGCACTACCTCACCACGGTGCTCGATAACCCGGCCTGCCTGGGCCAGTCGTTTGACATCGGCGGGCCCGATGTGCTGACCTACCGCGAAATGCTGCTGGAGCTGGCCGCCGCGCGGGGCCTCAAGCGCTACATCATCACGGTGCCGGTGCTCACGCCCCGGCTGTCGTCGTGGTGGCTGTATTTGGTCACCAGTACCACGTTTTCTTTGGCCCAGAGCCTGGTGGAAAGCCTCCGCAACGATACCGTGGCCGACCCGCGCCGCAGCATTGCCGAGGCTGTACCGCACGCGTGCATGCCCTACCGCGCCGCCGTGGAGCTGGCCTTCCAGCGCATCGAGCAGAACGAAGTGGTCAGCAGCTGGAGCGACGCCCTGAGCAGCGGCGTGATGCCCCGCAACTACATGGACCACATCCAGATTCCGCAGCACGGCCTGCTCACCGACCGCCAGACGCTGCGCTTCACCCGCCCACCCCGGGAGGTGCTGCAAAACGTGTGGAGCATAGGCGGGGAGCGGGGTTGGTACAAGGTGGATTGGCTCTGGCGTATTCGGGGGCTGCTGGACAAGCTGGTGGGCGGTGTGGGCCTGCGCCGAGGCCGCCGCTCCCCCACCGACCTGCGCGCCGGCGACCCACTGGACTTCTGGCGCGTGCTGGTAGCCGACCGCGCCGGCCGCCGCCTGCTGCTTTACGCCGAAATGAAGCTACCTGGGGAGGCCTGGCTGCAGTTCCGCATCCTGCCCAATGAGGATGGCTCGCACACCTTGGAGCAGCTAGCGGCTTTCCGGCCCCACGGCCTGGCCGGGCGGCTGTACTGGTACTCCCTGGTGCCGTTCCACTTTATCATCTTCAAAGGCATGATTGAGAATATTGTGCACTACGGAACCAGTGCCGCGCAACCCCAGCTGCTGCCCGGTACGGCACCCCACCCCGAGCCCAGTGCCCCGCCTGCTCCCTAAGTACGCAGGCACTCCAGCAGCAAGAGAATGAATAGCCCAGGTTCTATATAGTATTGCCCTGACGTAAAATCCTATAACCTTGATAGTAATTATCTAATTATAAGCAACATACCGGCTGGGCGAGTTTATCAGAAAGTCTGATCTAGCTATAGGTTGGTTGGCATACAAGGTGAGCCTTCGGGTATCTTTCACTCGTTATTCATCCACCTATTCCTACGTGCTGGGTCACACCACCCCTGCTTAGCCGACTGGTCGTTATTAAAAAATCCGGCCGCCTTCTGTCACCTCGTTTTGAGCAACAGAAGGCGGCCACTTTACTACCCATTCTGCGCCAGAACCAACGCTATTTCTTTGCCGCCTCTACATGGACAATCTTCTAGCTTCCCTGGCCTTCCGCTGGGCTGTACCCGGGGCTCACGCCGACTACTACACCCCCGTGTACGTGCTGGCTTTCGGCCTGAACCTGCTGCTGCTACTGCGGGAAGGCTGGCGGCGCGGTTACCCCATGCGCTCCTGGCTGGTAGTGCTGGTCTGCTCCTCTTTGGCCTTTATTCTGGGCACCAAGCTGCTGGCGCTGTCGGGCCCCGAGTGGCAGCTGCTGCTTTCTACCGGCCACTGGCCCATATCGGGGGGGCGCTCAGTGCTGGGCGGGGCCGTTAGCGGTACGCTTATGCTGTTGGCGCTACGCCGGCCCCTCGGGTTTAGCTGGCATATGTTCGATGCCTTCGCCCTGCCCATGTGCCTAGCCCTCACCATTCAGTGCGTGGGCTGTGTCCTGACGGGGTGCTGCTTCGGGGAGCCTACGGCCGGGGGTTGGGGCCTTACCTACGGGCCCGGCACCTGGCCCTACGTGGCGCAGGTCACGCAGGGCGTTATTGGGGCGGGCGCGGCTCGCTCTTTGCCGGTGCACCCCACGCAGCTATACACCTTGCTGCTGTGCGCGGGCGTGGGGGCGCTGCTGATGTGCACGCGGCACAAGCCCTGGCCGGGCGGCAGCCGCAACCTGCTGCACCTGGGCCTGTTGCTGGCCGGCCGCTGGCTGATTGAGTTCTGGCGCGACGCGGCCGGCGAGCCGGTAGGTGCCACAGTGCACGAGCACGGCGGCCTGACAATGAACGAGCTGCAATGGGTGCTACTGGTACTGGTGCCCGTGCTGCTGGGCCTGTGGGCGTGGCAGCTGCGCCGGCAGCCGGCAACGGGGCATCCACAATATGAAAAGCTCCCCACAGTCCGGCCGGCCCTAAACCTGCTGGCCGTAGCCGGCCTGTTGCTGGTTACGGGCTGGCTGGGCAGCTCGGCCCTTAGCCTGCCCGAAATCCTGGTGATGAAAGCCCTGCTGCTCTGCGTGCTGGTGCTGGAAGCCGGGGCCGCGCTTCGGGGCTCCGCCCGGCAGCTGCAGCCGGCCCGGTTGGCCCTGCCGCTCTGCCTGGTTGCGGGCGTAGTGGTGCTAACCAGCCAGGTTCCGGTTGATTCAGTGGGCGCGGCCGAGTCGTACAGCACCATCAGCGGCGGGTTTAGCACGGGCTCGTTTCAACGGCAGCAAAATACCAGCGGGGGCTGCGGGGGGGACTCGCAGTTGCAGGAGTACCGCCACCGCTACACCACCGGCACACTCGACTACACACACACCCGGCTCCCGGGCACCGACGTAAAGGGCCGCGTCCACAAGGCCGAGGTCACCTGGGGCATTCGGCTGCATGCCGGCGTCGATCATCAGCAGCCTACTTCCGACAGCCTTATCTATCAACTTGACTACCGGCCGGACAACTTACTCATCTCCTTTAACCCTTATGCGCAGCTGGACCGCAAATGGCTGGGCGTGGGCGTGGGCGTGATGGCTGGCAACTTAGGATTTCACCGCATTTATTATGGCGACGAGCAAAGTGTCCTGGACGGCCAGGCGTCGTTGCGGGTAGGGCCCCGCCCCCAGTTGTTTGCTATTGCCGACTACAATTATCTGGGCTACGGCACGGCCAACCCCCAACACCGGCTGGGACTGGGCACCGGCTTCGGCGGTACGCGCTGGCAGGTAATAGGCGGCGCGGCCCGGGCCCGGGACTACGATATTGCCGAAGGCCAGAGCCGGTGGTCGGGGTTTTTGGAAGCGCGGGGCAACCTCACGCCGCAGTGGCAGGCCAGCAGTTTTGTTACACTAGGCAACCCCAATCAGCAGCAGATCGGTCTAAGGTTCGGCTACCGATTACCAAACAAATCCACCCGCCGCTGATAAGCCGACGGTAAGCAGGCTATAAACGCGAAGTGAGACTTTCGTTCCGGCATCATGCCTCAGGAACGAAAGTCTCACTTCGTGTTTGTCGCCTTTACGTGCGGAACGCTGCGCCTAGATCTTTTCCGGCAGCAGCGTGGCTTCCTCGAAGTTGCCCAGAATCGGCTTTTCGCCTTCCGTCACGGCTTCTACCAGCAGCGCGCCGCCCACAAAAGCCCCTTTCCAGGATTCGCCGAGGCCACCAAATACTTCCTCCCGGTCGCCGCGGCTGCGGAGCTTGTTGATGCCCATTTTGAAGGCACGTACCTCTTTGGCCGTGCGGGCGGCCCACTTCTCGTCGTCGGAAGCCAACGCGCCCACCAGGGCACCGTTGCTGATGTTCATTTCGCCCACCAACTCTTCCACGCGGTCCACCAGCACAATGCTGTCGATGGGGCCGAAGGGCTCCTTGAAGTACAACTCACTCTGGCGGGGCAGGTTCACCAGGGCGCGGGGTGCCCGGTAAGCCGACATGTCCTGGCCGGGCAGGAACAGGCTGTCGTCAAGCTTGCCCTCGTAGATGGGCGTGGCGCCGGTTTTCAACGCGTCGGCGTAGAGGCGGTCCAGGTCTTCGGCTTGGGCTTTGTTAATAACGGGGCCAAACGCCAGATCCGGCAGCTTGTCGTCAGCGGAGTCAACCAGCGTGGGGTTGCCCACTTTCAGGCTGCGGATGGTGTTCCAGTAGGTTTCCACAAACTGCGGGAACAGCCGCCGCTCCACCACGAAGCGCACGTAGGCCGTGCAGCGCTGCTTGCCGTAGTCGTAGCCCTTTTTGAGCTGATCAGAGAGGCCGTCCCAGTCCGAAAAGTTCCAGATGCCGTAGGTGTTCACGCCTTCCATTTCCAGCATGTAGCGCTTGTGTTCCTGGCTGAGGGCATCAGCAATGTTGCGGCCGTTGTAGCGCCCGCCTACGAAGCTGAGGCAATCCACGGCTTCGTTTTTCACCAGCACGTCGCTCAGCTCCCCGCCCGAGCCGCTCACCAGCGTCACGGGCAAACCGCAGCGGCGGGCAATGGCGAAGGTCAGGCTCAGGGAGATAAAACCGCCGTCGGTGGGCGTCTTGGCAATGACAGAGTTACCGCACAGCGCCTGCACCAGCACCGCGTGCAGCAGCACCGACATGGGGTAGTTCCAGGAGGCAATGTTGCTGACTAGGCCCAGGGGCTTGCGCTGGCCCAGCATGCTTTCAATGTTGTCCACGTACCACTGCACGCCCTCAATGGCGCGGTCAATGTCGGTGAAGCCCAGCTTGTAGGTTTTGCCGATTTCCCACATCAGCAGTTTGCCCACCAGGTCCACGTTGTCACGCAACTGGTTGAGGCAATCCTGCACGCGGCGCTTGCGCTCGTCCAGGTCCACGCGGGCCCAGTCGGCGGCTTCCTTTTTGGCGGCCTGCACGGCGCGCAGGGCCACTTCTCGGCTGAGCATGGGCAGACTGCCAATCTCTGAGCCATCAATGGGCGAAATGAACGGGCGGGGTGTGCCGGGCTCCTGCCAGCGGCCATCCAGCAGGTTCAGGTATCCGTTGCCATCGGCGGTGAAAATTTCGGGCGTTGCGTTTTTGGTCTGTTGCAGCAGGAAGCCAAACTCAACCTGCGGAGAAACAATTTTTGCCATGAGGGAAGAGGTGTTGGGTTACACGGGCTCCGGCTACAGCCGGGGCATTGCGCGTCAAGGTACACGGTTCGGGCAATCTGCCTAAATCACATGGTTAAACTAGCTGGAATTTCTACGGGTTTTAGGCCACTGGCCCGGCGGCGGCTAACAAACTGGCTACCAGTTCCGGAGAGCCCACAAATAATGGACTGCGCTGGTGAAAGTCAGTAGGTTCAATATCCAGCACGGGTCCGGTACCGGTTTCGGCCCGGCCACCGGCCTGCTCAATCAAATAGGCCAGCGGAAAGCCCTCGTACAACACCCGCAACTTGCCTTGGGGGTTCTTGCCGGTGGGCGGATACAGGTAGATGCCGCCTGTGAGCAAATTTCGATGATAATCGGCCACTAAGGAGCCCACGTAGCGCCCACTCTGGCCCTGGCGTTTGCACTCCGTGAGGTACTGGCGCACGTACTCGGGGTAATCAAACCAGTAGCCTTCGTTGCAGCTGAACACGGTGCCGCTGGCCGGAATGGTGATGCTGGGGTGCGAGAGGAAAAACTCCCCCAACGACTGCTCATAGGTGAAGCCCGCCACCCCGTGGCCGGTGGTGTACACCAGCATGGTGCTGGAGCCGTACAAAATGTAGCCGGCCGCCACCTGCCGCCGCCCGCCCTGCAGAAAATCGGCGGCGGTGGCTGGCTCTCCTACCGGCGTCACGCGGCGGTAAATACTGAAGATGGTGCCGATGCTGATGTTGACGTCGATGTTGCTGGAGCCGTCCAGGGGGTCAATGGCCACCACGTACTTGCCCTGGCAATTGCCGGTATGAATGATGTCGTCCTCTTCCTCGCTGAGCACGGCGCAGGCCTCCCCCCCATTGGTGAGGGCCCGGATAAAGCGGATATTGGCCTCCACGTCCAGCTTCTGCTGGGCCTCACCCTGCACGTTCTGCTGGCCCATGGCCCCGATGATGCTGGTGAGGCCTGCCCGGTTTACTTCCCGGTTCACGATTTTACCGGCCAGGGCAATGTCGCGCAGCAGCTGGCTCAGCTCGCCGGTGGCAAACTGAAACTCGGCCTGCTTGCGCATGATGTAGCGCTCCAGGGTAGTGCCCACCGGCTGGGCAATGGTGTTTTCGGTAGAAATATTCATGCGGAAAAGGAATGCGAAGAAGAGCGGCTCCGGTCCGGCGGCCGCAGGTCGTCGGGCCGGTTGTCGTTCGGGTCATCAACACGAGGCCGTGGCAACAGCAGCTTGCGGCAACCAGCCCGACGGCTTGCAGCCACCGGACCGGGCAACTCGTCAGCTCTTGGCGTCGGGCTGCTTCTGACTTTGCCAGAGCACTACCTGCCAGCCTTTTTTGGGGTCTTTGATTTGTACCACCACGTACTTGAGGTGAGCGAGGTTAGGGGTTCCGTCGGGCTTGTTGGGCAGGGTGATGGTGATGGTGCCGTTGACCACGGCGGTGCGGCCGTCGTGGTAGGCGCGCACGGTCAGGGCTTCTACTTCAATCTTGTCGTACTGGCTTTTGCCGTCGCGGATACTCTGGATATACTCCTGCTTGTTGTTCTGCTTACCGTTGGAGTGCGTGTACACCAGGTCGTCGGCAAACACCTTTTCCAGCACGGCGTAATCCTTTTTCACCTGGGCATCGAAGCGCTGCCGCTCCAGCAGCTCCACTTCCTTGGCGGCGGCCTGGTCTTGTTTGGTGGCCTGGGCGAAGGCATGGAACGGCCCGGCCAGCCCCAGCAGGGCCAGCAATAACATTAGCTTTTTCATAGCTCAAAAAGAGAGGAAGTTTAGGCCGTGGGGGCCGCGTCGAGGTCAATACGCTTCATGCGGGGGGCCAGAAAGTGCATCAGCACCCAGGCCAGCAGGTAGGCCCCGCCGCAAATCCAGAACATGATGAAATAGGCCTTATCGAGCTGCCCGATGCTTTCGTAGTACACAAACATGCGCTTCTGCACCAGGGCCGACAGCACAATACCGCCGAAGCCCCCGGCCATACCCCCGATGCCCGTGACCGAGGCCACGGCTTTCTTGGGGAACATGTCCGACACGGTGGTGAAGATGTTGGCGCTCCAGGCCTGGTGCGCCGCCGCCGCAACCCCGATAACCAGCACCGCCAGCCACATATTCACCTGCCCCAGCTGCTGGGCAAACACAATCGGGAACACGCACAGGGCAATGAGCAACATGCTGGTTTTGCGGGCCCGGAACGGGGCCCAGCCGCGCTTAATAAAGTTGAGCGGAATCCAGCCGCCGCCCACGCTGCCCACGCTCGAGAGCATGTACACCATGGCCACGGGCAAAGCAATATCGGTACCCTTGAGGCCGTACTGCTTGCTGAGGAAATCGGGGAGCCAGAACAGGTAAAACCACCACACCGGGTCGGTGAGAAACTTACCCAGCACGAAAGCCCAGGTCTGGCGGAAGGTGAGCAGCTTAAACCACGACACCTTAGGCTCGGTGGTAATGGCGGCGGCGGCCTGGTCGTCCACGTCGCTATGGATGTAGTCAAACTCGGCCTTGGTGAGGCGGGCCTGACGGGCGGGCACTTCATACAGCCAGAACCACAAGGCCAGCCACACAAACCCCAACGCCCCGGTAATCACAAAAGCCCACTTCCAGCCAATAGTTTCGGCAATGAGCGGCACCGTGAGCGGGGCAATGATGGCCCCCACGTTGGAGCCCGAGTTGAAGATGCCGGTGGCCAGGGCCCGCTCCTTCTGCGGAAACCACTCGGCCGTGGTTTTGATGGCCGCCGGAAAGTTGCCGGCCTCCGTAACCCCCAGAAACGCCCGCGCCACCGAAAACCCAATGGTGCTGCTCACAAACGCGTGCCCAATGGCGGCCAGACTCCACAAAAAAGTAGACAGCGCGTAGCCGATTTTAGTCCCGAGCTTGTCAATAACCCGCCCCACGCCCAGCATACCCAGCGAATACGCCAGCTTGAAGGCAATTTCGATGTTGGCGTAGTCACCCGCGTTCCACTTAAACTCGACTTCGAGGTAGGGCTTCAGTAGGGAAATAACGGCCCGGTCGAGGTAGTTGACGGTGGTGGCGAAAAACACCAGCCCGCAAATCGTCCAGCGGTACCGGCCGAGGCCGGTGGCCGGCGCAGCGGCCGGGGGCGCGGCGGCGGAAGTCTGTATCATGGCACTCATGGGAATTCGGGGGCTGATACTGGTAAGGAAATTTGGAACAGCCGGCCGTTGGGGCAACCGGCTGGCGCTGCTCAGGATGACAGGGGTGATGTGGCGGTTTGAGCAGAGGCCAGCAAGTCGGCAATCTGCCGGCTCAGGGCCTCGGTATCATCGGGGTTCTTGAAGAGCTGGGAGCCCATGCCCACCACGTTCACGCCGGCCCCGAACCACTCGCGCAGACTGGCATCGGTCGGCTCCACGCCGCCGGTTACCATCAGCGGCACGCTCGGCATCGGCCCGCGCAGGCTCCGGATGAAGCCCGGACCGAGCACGTTGCCGGGGAAGATTTTCACCACGGCCGCACCCAACCGAGTCGCCTGGTACACTTCTGAAACCGTCATGGTGCCGGGCAGCCAAGGCGTATTGTGGCGGCGGCAGACCTCGGCCACCTCCTCCGTGAGGCAGGGCTGCACCACAAAATCGGCCCCAGCCCGGATGAAGCGGTTGGCGTCCTCCGCCGTGTAAATGGTACCAATGCCCAGCACCATATCGGGGCAGTTGGCCTGCACATGCGCTACCAGCTCCGAGAAAACCTCGAAGGCATTGGCGCCCCGATTGGTAAACTCAAACACCCGCAGCCCGCCGGCATAGCACGCATCCAGAATCCGCTTGGCGTAGGCGGCATCAGCGTGGAAGAATACCGGTACTACCGGGTAGCGCAGCACGGTTTCGAGAATATGTTCGGAGGAGAAGCGGGGCATTTTGCAGTTGGTTATTAGTTGTTAGTTGCTGGTTGTCAGTTGCCAGCGAATCAATCCACTGACAACTGACAACCAGCAACTATCTGAGTAGGCGGCCGGTAGTGTTGCCGGCTACAATGTGCTCCACCTCGGCGGCCGTTACCAGATTGATGTCGCCGGGAATGGTGTGCTTGAGGGCCGAGGCGGCGGTGGCAAACGTGAGAGCCTGCTGAACCGTGGGGTAAGTCAACTGACCGTAGATGAAGCCGGAAATAAAGGAGTCGCCGCCCCCAATGCGGTCCACCACGGGGTTGATGTCGAAGTCCTCGGTTTCAAAGTACTCCCCGCCACTGTAAGCAATACCCCGAATTCGCTCATGAGAAGCGCTTTGGGTGTTGCGGCGGGTGGCAATAACCTGCCTGATCTGCGGAAACCGCACCATCAGCTGCTGGCTCATGGATACAAAGCTGTTTTCAGCTCCTGCCTCGGGCTTGATGCCGAATAGGTCCTCGGCGTCGCCTTCCGTGCACACCACTAAGTCGCAACCGGCTACCAACTCGGGCATTACATCCTGGGCGCGCTGCCCATACTGCCATAGGTTGCGGCGGTAGTTCACGTCGGCCGACACGGTGAGGCCGAGGCGGCGGGCGGCGGCAATGGCCTCCTTGGTAGCCTGGGCGGCCGTGGCCGAAATGGCGGGCGTAATGCCCGTCCAGTGCAGCCATTGAGCGTTCCGGAACACTTCGTCCCAGTTAAACCACTCCGGCTGCAGGTTGGCAAAGGCCGAGTCGTACCGGTCGTACACAATGCGGCTGGCCCGCAGCGAAGCACCTACTTCCAGGAAGTACAAGCCCAGCCGCTGGCCCCGAAAAACGCAGTGCTGCATATCCACGCCGTGGCCCCGAAAGTGCTGGGCGGCGGCCTGACCTACGGCGTTATCGGGGAAACAGCCTGCGTGGGCGGCCGGCACGCCCAGGTAGGCCAGCCCGGCGGCCACGTTGGCGTCGCCGCCGCCGTAGGTAATATCCAGCGAGCTGGCCTGCGACAAGCGGTTCTGCAACGGCGGCGACAACCGCATCATGATTTCACCAAAGGTGACGACTTGCTTCATGTTGGGAGATGCTGGGGATTGGGAGGGCGTTGCTCCGGTCCGGCGGCTGCAAGCCGTCGGGACGGTCGTCGTGGGCTGACGTTGTTACGTCCTTGGACGAAGGAATCAGGCGCAAACCGGCCCGACGGCTTGCAGCCGCCGAACCGGAACGTTCTTACACTGCAGCAGCTTCAGCCACTACCTTCTCGAAACCGAAGTAAGCTTTGGCGTTGCCGTGGCAGATATTCTGCACAACGCCACCCAGCAGTTCCATATCAGCGGGCAGTTCCCCATTCTCCACGTCATTCCCGAAGAGGTTGCAGAGTACGCGGCGGAAATACTCGTGGCGGGGGTACGAGAGGAAGCTGCGCGAGTCGGTGAGCATGCCCACAAAGCGGCTCAGCAGGCCCATGTTGCTCAGAGCGTTGAGTTGCTTTTCCATCCCATCCTTCTGGTCAAGGAACCACCAGCCAGAGCCGAACTGCACTTTGCCGGCCACCGAGCCGTCGTTGAAGTTGCCCACCATGGTGGCCATTAGTTCGTTGTCGGCGGGGTTCAGGTTATAGAGGATAGTTTTAGCCAGCTTATCCTGCGAATCCAACCGATTCAGGAAGCTGGAAAGGGCGCGTCCTTGGGAAAAGTCGCCAATGGAGTCCCAGCCGGTATCGGGGCCGAGCTGGCGCAGCATGCGGGCGTTGTTGTTGCGCAGCGCGCCCAAATGAAACTGCTGGGTCCAGCCCTTTTCCCAGTCCATTTCGGCCAGCAAAATCAGCAGGGCCGACTTGAACTGCAGCACCTCCCCTTCCGTCAGCTCCGCGCCACTTCTCACCTTGCGGAAGATGTCGTTGATTTCCGAATCGGTGTACGGTGCCGCGTAAATTTGCTCCAGGCCGTGGTCGGAGAGCCGGCAGCCCAGGGCCGCAAAGTAGTCGTGGCGCAGGCGCAGGGCCGTTACCAAGTCATGGTACGTCTGGATATCCACGGCCGCCGACTGGCCCAACTTATCCAGGTAGGCGTTGTAGGTGGCGGCGTCCTCCGCGGCCATGGCCTTGTCGGGCCGGAACGTGGGCAGCACCTGAATTTCGAAGTCACTGGCTTGCAAAGCGCGGTGGTGCTCCAGCGAGTCGGAAGGGTCGTCGGTGGTGCAGAGGGCCTCCACGTTCATCTTGCGCAACAGGTTCTGCACCGAGTACTCGGGGGTTTGCAGCAGGGCGTTGCACTGGTCGAAAATGCGGCGGGCACTACTAGGGTTCAGCAGCTCCGTGATGCCGAAGTAGCGCTGCAGCTCCAGGTGCGTCCAGTGGTAGAGCGGGTTGCGCACGGTCTGGGGAACAGTTTCGGCCCATTTCTCAAACTTCTCCCAGTCAGAGGCGTCGCCGGTGATGTAGCACTCCGGGATGCCGTTGGTGCGCATGGCCCGCCACTTGTAATGGTCGCCGTAGAGCCACACCTGGGTAATCGTTTCAAACTGCTTATCCTCGGCAATCTGGTCGGGCAGCAGGTGGTTATGGTAGTCGATGATGGGCATCTGCCGGGCATACTCGTGGTAGAGCGTGCGGGCCGTGGCGGTTTGCAGCAGAAAATCGTCGTTGAGGAAGGGCTTCATAATCGATTCGAATGAAGTAGGCGGGACCCGCAAAATGGTGGGTGGCGGGATTGGTAAAGGTATTCGGACTGAAACCAGAACGGGCAGTTTTTAGCGGCGCCAGGCAAGTTTTTCTACGCAAACGATGCCGGTAGTCGGGAACTGGAAAGATGGCTTTGCGGCTGTGCGCAAGCCTTGTTGTTTACAATGAAACCCCGCGTTTCCACGGAATAAAGTCGGTTTGGCCGTGGCGCACGGCGGCGACTTCTTCCCCGCTGGCCACGCGCACCACGTAGTCGAGGATGCGGGCGCCGGCTTGTTCAATGGTTTCCTCCCCGTCGATGACGGTGCCGGTATTCAGGTCGATGATATCGGGCATGCGCTGGGCCAGGGCCGTGTTGCTGCTGATTTTGACCACCGGGGCAATGGGGTTGCCAGTGGGCGTGCCCAGGCCGGTAGTAAACAGCACCACCGTCGCGCCCGAGCCCACTTCCGCCGTCGTCGATTCCACGTCGTTGCCGGGAGTGCAGAGCAGGTTGAGGCCGGGCTGGGTTACGGGCTCGGGATAATCGAGCACGGCCACTACCGGCGAGGAACCGCCCTTGCGAGCCGCGCCGGCCGATTTCATGGCGTCGGTAATCAGTCCGTCCCGGATGTTGCCCGGCGAAGGGTTCATATCGAAGCCCGAGCCCACGGCCACGGCCGAGTCGCCGTAGGCTTTCATGAGGGAGCTAAACCGCTCAGCCGTGGCCGTATCCACCGAGCGGTCCACCAGTTCCTGCTCCACCCCGCACAACTCGGGAAATTCGGCCAGGATAACGGAGCCGCCCAGAGCCACCAGCAGATCGGACACGTGGCCCACCGCAGGGTTGGCCGAAATACCCGAGAAGCCGTCGGAGCCGCCGCACTCCAGCCCAATGCAGAGCTTGCTGAGCGGGGCCGGCTGGCGGGTTTGCTGGTTGGCCAGCATCAGGCCGGCAAACGTCTGGCGCAGGGCCGTGCTTACCAGGGCTTCCTCGGTGCCAATTTTTTGCTGCTCCAGGATGTAGAGGGGCTTTTGAAAACCGTGGGGGCTGCGCTTGTTGATTTCGTCCTGCAACATGCTCACCTGCGCGTTCTGGCAGCCCAGGCTCAGCACAGTGGCCCCGGCCACGTTGGGGTGGGTGATGTAGCCGGCCAGCAATCCGCACAGGGTTTGGGCATCCTGCCGGATACCGCCGCAGCCACCATCGTGGGTGAGGAACCGGATACCATCCACATTCGGGAACAGGCGGGGTTTGTGCTGGCCGTTTTCGGCGGAGTGCAGATCAGTGGCCAGAATTTCCTCCACCGATTTGCCAGCTTGCATCAACGAAATCAGCTCTTGGGTTTGGGGCTGGTAGCTTTTGCGGCGGGCGTAGCCCAGGTCATTTACCAATGCTTCTTCCAGCACCTGAATATTGCGGTTCTCGCAGAACACCAGCGGAATAACCAGCCAGTAGTTGGCCGTTCCCACGCTGCCATCGGCGCGGTGGTAACCCATGAAAGTGCGCTCCTGCCATTGGCTCACGTCGGGCATGGGCCACTCTAGGCGGCGCTGCTGGTGCTCGTCGTAGCTGTCGGTGGCGTGGCGGATGTTGGCGGTGGTGAGCAGGCCGCCGGTTTCAATGGCGGCGGCGGCTTTACCCACCAGCACCCCGTACATGTGCACCGGGTCGCCGGGAGCCAGAAACTGCAGGGCCAGCTTGTGCTTGGCCGGTATGCGGGTGGTAGTAGTAACGGTGGTGCCTTCCCAGGTTACGGGCGTGCCGATAGGCAAATCCTGGAGGGCAACCAGCACGTTATCGTCGGGGTGAATTTTGGCTACCAGGTGTTTCATTTTCGAGGTAAATAAGAACGTCGTAGAGACGCGACACTTCGCGTCTTAGTGCTCGCGCCGTTCGGGGGTATTCAGCAGTTGCCGTTCAACGAGAAGACGCGAAGTGTCGCGTCTCTACACCGCCACCGGCTTGCGGTTGAGGGCCTGGGCGACGGTGGCGCGGGCGCCTTGCTCCAGCAGCTGCTCCAGATAACGGGTTACGCAGTCGGCAAAACCTGGCAGGGCCAGCAAATCGTGGCCCCAGAGGGCTTGATTGTGCAGCACGGTGCGGGTTAGCTCGGCGGGTTCCAGGCGCTGCCAGAGGCCGGCGTAGTAGCTGGCTTTCTCGTCCTGAATGGGATACTGCTGGCCGTTTACCTCCCCGTACCACACGCCTTGCTCTTCCCGCTCGGCGCGCATAAAGCGCAGGTAGGCGGCAAAACCCAGGGCCATATAGTGCGGCACGGCGCGCAGCTTGCGGTAGTAGTGCAGCAGCGAAGGCACATTGCGCATCTGCAGCTTAGCCGTATAGTTCATGCTGATGGATAGCCAGCGGTGCTCAATGGCCGGGTTGCGGAACCGGTCCAGTACCTGCATCCCGAAACGCTGGCCCACTTTTTCGTCCACTGCGTACGGAATGCCCGGCAGCAAATCACCCAGCATGAGGTTATGAACGAAGCTGGCTACATCGGCATCGTCCATGGCCTCGCGCACTGTAGGCAAACCAGCCAGAAAGGCCAGTCCACAGCTGAGCGTGTGGGTGCCGTTAAGTAGGCGCAGCTTCAATTCCCGGAACAGGTTGATGTCGGGCTGCACGATTACGCCGGCGTCGGCCTGCTCAAAACTCAGCACGCTTTTCACCCGCGCATCGCCCTCAATGGCCCACAGCGTGTACACTTCCGACATGGTCAGCAACTCATCTTCGTAGCCTAGCTCAGCCTCTAATGCGGCTTGCGTGCTGGCATCGGGGCGGCCGGGCACGATGCGGTCCACCAGGGAGTTGCACACCTGGTTGGCGGTTTCCAGCCAGTCGATGAACTCAGCATCGAGGCCGTTGCGGTGGGCCTGCTCCAGCAGAATACTTTCCAGCTTGGTCCCGTTATCCGGAATCAGCTCGGTAGGCACAATCACCAACCCCTTGGATTTATCCCCCGAAAATGCGCGGTAGCGGGCCAGCAGAAACGCCAGCAGCTTGCCGGGAAACGACTGGGGCGGCCACTGCGTGATGTCGTCGGATACCAGTTGAATGCCGACTTCGGTGGTGTTGGAAATTACCACCGTCAACTCGGGGTTGGCGGCGCAGGCCAGGATATCAGCCCACTGGCTTTTGGCCGACAGCACCCGACTGATAGCCGAGCACACCACATTTTCGGACACCTCGCGGCCGTCTTCAATGCCCCGAATACCGAGCGTGTACAAACCGTCTTGGCGGCGGAAAGCGTCGATGTCGCCGCCGTCGGTGCTCTTCACTACCACAATGCGGCCGTTAAAGACGCCCTGGCGGTTGGCTTTATCGATGAGGTAATCGGGCAGGCCACGTAGTAGCACGCCGGTGCCAAATTGCAGCACCTTTTCGGGCAGCGCCAGCAGCTCAGCGGAGGGGAAACGTACATTCCCGGTGGGTGCCTGGGAAAGTAGTGGAGTGGATAGTTGCGGCATGAGAAAAACCGTTATTGCTTGGGCGCAGCCGGGGCTGCAGAGTTCCATTTTTGTTGCCAGCGCGGATAGTCGCGGCTGAGCAGTTTTTCGGGCCAGGTACCGGCATAGGCATAGCCGGTGCGGCGCTCATATTCAATGTCCGCCAGGGCAGCGTGCGGCCGGGAGTCGCGGCCCACGTAAATGGGCCGGTTGGTGGTGAGGTCGTAGAAGCGGGCCCAGATGACGGAGCCGGCCTCGGGCACGATGATTCGGTCGAAGCCCTTGGGCAGTTTGGGGTCGGGCACGTCTTTGATGGCGTAGCCCGTGAGCTTCACCGCCTGCAGCCAGGCCACCGCCGCTTCAATTGATTTTTTAATGGCCGGCGTGGGGTTTTCCGTGTCCATCAGAAAGCGCACGATGTTCACGGTTTCCATGCCGCTGAGCGAGGCCAGCTCGAAGGCGCGGGCCTTGGCCGGCAGCAGGGTTTTCTCGTCGTGCTGGGCGCACCAGGCCGTGAGCCGGCCGTTCTGCACGTACTGGGTTTTCAGCATGCAGTCAATGCCTTTTGCCACGGCCTGGCTGGCGGGTTCCGTGAGGCCGGCATCCAGCACCGAGAAGCCGTTGGCGCCCCGGGCCATGTCGCGCAGCACCAGCAGGGCCCGCACCATGGCGTCGTCGTTGTAGGTAATCAGGTGGCGGTAGCTGCCCAGGTCGGGGTAATACTGCGGGAAGCCGCCGTTGGGGTACTGCATCTGCAGCAGGTAGCGGATGCCTTTCTCGGCGGCGGCTTTGTAGGCCGGGTTTTGGGTGCTGCGGAAAGTGGCTACCAAGTGGCGGATTTCGCGGGTGGTGGCCTCGTTATCGATGGTGGCGTCCGACTTCGGAGTGGCGGCACGGGCAGCGGCCCGTTCAGCGGCCGTCAGCGGGTGGTCGTACTTCACCTTCACCTCGTTCACCATTTTGGGCCAGCCACCTACGGCGCGCTGGTACACCAGCATCCGTTCAGCCACCGAATCCTGCACCGGCGTGGTGGGAGCTACGGCCCCGGCCGCTACCACTGGCAGCGGAGCCGCTGCGCTGGTTTCCGCCGATACAATGGTTTGCCGAGGCAGAGCCGTAAACAGGTCTTTGTTCAGGTTAGATGGCTTCAGCGCCACCGTGGCCGGCTTCTTCGACTTTGGGTACCACCGGCCCCCAAATGTCCAGTCGGCGGTAATCTGCCGGGCTTTGGGGCTGCCTTTGGCCGTGCTCAGATTGTCCTTGAACCAGGCATAGTCGCCGCCTTCCCGGTGGCAGTTGGAGTAATATACCCGGCGGCCCCACTGCTTGGCTCCGGGCCCCGATTGGGCCCAGTAGATGTCAGCATCGGCCATTTCCTTGGAGAAGCGGCAGTTGAGCAAATAGAACTGAGACTCTCGGTGGAAGCGGCCCAGCTTGAAGTTCGGGTCGCCCTCGAAACGACAGTTTTTCAGCACCGTTTTCTGGTCCTCGTCCCCGGTGCCATCGTGCCAGATGGCGGCGTTGGGATTGTGGCAGATGAACAGGCAGTTTTCGGCGTAGGCCCAGCCTCGGGGGCAGTAGAAATCCACCCCGCCTTCCATGGTGCAATCCTGGAAATAGTACACGCCCGCGTCCATATCCCAGGGGCTCACGGTGTCGCCACCCAGGGCGCGGAAAGTGCAGTGCTTCACGGTGAGGCGGGTGGTACCGGGCATGGTGCGCAGGGCAAACTGGTGGCCCGTTTTGCTAACCTTGCGCTGCCCTCTGGCTTCCTGGGGGCAGGGAATGAGCACGTCGCCAGCAGCCTCGAAACCGTAGGGGTTTAGCACCGTCAGGTTTTCCAGCGTGATGTCGGGCGAGTTGCGCATGTTCAGCGTGGCCGCGCCCCAATCGTCAGTACTCCCGGCCGGGTCGCAACGCCAGGCGTCACGGGCCTGACTGTAGGTCAGCACTACGCCCTTTTCACTCTGGCCATTCAGCGTGAGGTTCTGCTTGTTATCCAGGTACACCTTCTCGTGATAGGTGCCATTTTTGATGTAGATGGTGCGGGGCTTGCCGGCCTCGTCGGGGAGGCTGTTGATGGCGGCCTGGATGGTCCGGAACTGGCCCGAACCATCCGCTGCCACCGTTACCTGCTGGGCTTGGGCCGATAAGATTCCCATTTCCCCAACCCCCACCAGCAGGAACAGCAAAGTCAGTATTCGTTTCATAGACAGTAGGCGTCAGCCGCCGCGTTTACACAAAATCTTCCCGCATCGGGCTGAAGGAATCCAGCAGCACGCCGGCTTCCAGGCACTCCACGCCGTGCCACACCAGGGGCGCGGCATAGAACGTCTGGCCGGCCCGCAGCACCACTTCCTCCTCCCCCACCGTGCACCGGAACACCCCGCTTTCCACGTAGGTAATCTGGCTGTGCACGTGCTGGTGCAACGCCCCGATGCCGCCGGTTTCAAAGCGCACTTTCACCAGCATCAGGTCCGGCCCGTGGGTCAGCACCTGCCGTTGTACCCCTTCGCCCACAGTAAGCCAGGTTTCGTTGTTCATGGTAGTTGGGGTGAGGAGGGAAATTGTGATGAGATAAAAGAACGTCGTGCAGAGGCGCAGCCGAAGCATCTCGCGTGCTGATGCTGCGGTGGCAATTCAACCGACAACCGCTCCGTAGCCCAGGGTTTAAACCCTGGGCTAGTGAGGTCGGGCAGCGTCACGCGGGATGCTTCGGCAAGCTCAGCATGACGCTCTGGGTTGATTAGTAGCCGAAGTTCTGCTTCAGGGCCGGGTCGGCGGCCAGGGTGCTTTGCGGAATGGGCAGCAGCTCCTTGCCCTGGCCGGGCACGTACTCGGCGGCGAGGCCGGTGCCGGTGCTGGCGGCCGTAACGGTACCCACCGTGGCCGAGGAGCCCGTGGGCCGGGTGTTGGCAATGTAGGCGGCGTCAATGGCCTGGCGCCAGTTCACGCGGGTGGTGCCGGCGGGCGTGGCGGCCGGGGAAGGCCGGTAGAAGGAGCGCGCCCACTGCACGTTGCCGGCGGCCGGCGTGCGGAAGTACATGTACTGCGGCACCGTCTGGTAAGGGGACTGATTCAGGGCCAGCTTCAGCAGGTTGGCTTTGGCCTCGGCTAGCTTGGCTTCAAACAGGTTCCAGCGCAGCAAATCATACTTGCGGATGCCTTCTCCTCCGAACTCCAGGTACCGCTCGTTCACCAAGGCGTTGAAGAAGCCGGCTTTCGAGCTTAAGTCAAGGCCCGCCAGGGCGCGGGTGCGGTTGCCGCCGAAGCCGCGGGTGCGCACTTCCAACAGGGCATTCTGGGCAGCCGTGGTGGGGCCGCTCAACTCGTTTTCGGCTTCAGCAAACATCAGCAGCACATCAGCAAAGCGGATGATTGGCCAGTTGTAACCCAGGTAGTTGCCGGTGCCCGGAATGGCAGGATTATGCCAGTCGCGGCGGAATTTACCGTCGGTAATAGCTCCCAGGGCCACGCCAGTCTGGAAGTTAGTGGCTGGAATGCTGTACGTGGTGATGGTCACGTCGCGGCGGGCATCCAGGGAGTCGAAGGCGTAGAAGTAGGTAGGCACCACCGTCACGGCACCCTGCGTGGAGCCATAGATGGGCGAGGCATTCAGGCGGGGGCCGTTGTAGTAACCCAGCTTGCTATCCGACACGGCCGTGGAGCCGCCCATGCCCACCTGGAACATGATTTCGTTGGCGGCTTCGGGGCGCTGCTCATTAATGCTCTTGAAAAGCTCCAGGAAGCTGGCGTTTAACGTGTGCTCTCCCCGGTTGGCCAGCAGGCCGGCGCACTCCTCGCGGGCAATACGGTAGTACTCCAGGTAGTCGCTGGGGCGCGTCATCTGGGCATCCTTCAGCGAGTAGCCCCCGCGGTATAGGGCCAAGCGGGCGCGCAGGGCCTTCACCGCGCCCTTCGTAATTCGCTCACTGGCCGCGCCGGCCCGCGTGCGCCAGGGCACCAGCTTTTCAGCCTCCAGCAAATCGGCAATGAGCTTGGTGAGCGTGGCGTTGCGGTCGGCGTTGGGCAGGTTGAAATCCTGGCCCGATACCGAGGGCGTGAACTGCGCGGGCACATCCCCCCAGTTCCGGATCAGCTCCAGGTAGTACTGGGCCCGTAGCGTGAGGGCCTCGCCGTGCAGGCGGTGCAAAGCAGCCGTATCGGCGGCCGGGCCGCTGTTGTAGGCGGCCATCTGCGGAATCTGCTGGATGCAGATGTTGGCGCGCTCCACGCCCTGGTACAAGGTGTTCCAGGGGTTGGTAATTTCGGTATTGGTGGCCAGCGACTTGTAGCGGGCAATGCTACGCCGGGCCCCGTCGGCGGCCCCCGAGGAGCCAATCATCTCATCCGAGTCGTAGGGGAAGTACATGCTCACGCGGGTACCGTAGCTCTGGTCACCCGAGAGCGGGTCGTAGGCCCCGATTACGGCGGCCGTAGCGCCGGCCACGGTGCTGAACGTGTAGGCCGTGGTATTGAGGGCCACCGGCTCCACGTTCAGGTAATCCTGGCAGGATACCAGGGCCCCGGTGCTGCCCGCTAAGGCCAGCCCGGCCAGTGCAGTCCGGAAAATAAGTGCGGATTTCATATCGACTGGGGGGTGGGAATTAGAGGGAAAGGTTCAGGCCAAACAGGAAGGCGCGGCTGCGCGGGTAGGCCGCGTAATCAACGCCCGGCGTGAGCGGCGACGAGCGGCGGGTGTTCACCTCGGGGTCGTAGCCCGTGTATTTGGTGAAGGTATACAAGTTGTTGAGCGTCACGTAGAAGCGCAGCTGCTGCACGTGGGCGCGGGTGGTAAGCGTTTTGGGCAGGGTGTAGCCCAGCGTCACGTTGTTGATGCGCAGGAAGGAGCCGTCCTCCACGGCCCAGGAGTGCAGGAAGTAGTTGCGGGTGGGCGTCCAGATGTCGGCGTTCTGGTTGAGCTGATTCAGCGCCGCCACGTCCGTTACCAGCGCCCCATCCGAGCCAATCACCCTGTAGCGGTTCTCCATTACGTCCAGCACGTTGCTGAACACGGTGTTGGCCGTGTTGGAGGTGAATTCAATCTTGTTGGCGTTGTAGATGTCGTTGCCCAGCACGAAGTTGACGAACACGCTGGCGTCGAAGTTCTTGAACGTGAACTGCTGGTTCAGGCCGCCCGCAATTTTGGGGTTGGCATTGCCAATAACCGTCTGGTCCTGGTCGTTGATAACGCCGTCGTTATTCAGGTCTTTCAGCTTAATCAGGCCCGGCCGGGCGGCGGTTTCACCAATCAGGCCCAGGTTATTCGGAAAAATATTGGCTCCCTGCGCATTCTTCTTCGGCGTCCAGGTCTGGGTGGTGGCGTTGTAGCTCTCGAAGTCGTTGGCCGTCAGGAAGCCGTCGGTTACGTAGCCGTACATCTCCCCTACTGGGCGGCCCACCCGGGCCACATAGTCACGATTGAGGGCGGTACCGGCCCAGCCCGAGGCAATACCCGGAATTTCCGTCAGGCCTGAGCCCAGGCTTTCAATTTTGCCCCGGTTCAGGGAGGCGTTGGCCGTGGCCGTCCAGCTGAAGTTGGGCTTGTTGAAAATGGTGCCGGTCAGCTGCAGCTCGATGCCCTTGTTGGAGGTTTCGCCGATGTTGCGCAGCTGGGAGGTATAGCCCAGAAACGGCGGAATGGGCTGGTTGATGAGCAGGTCGGAAGTGGTGTTGTAGTACACGTCGCCGGTAAACTGCACGCGGTTGTCCCAGAGCGAGAGGTCCACGCCCAGGTCGCGGGAGGTGGTTACTTCCCACTTCAGGTCGGGGTTGGGCAGCGTGGTGGCCGCCGCGCCCAGCACCTGAATGTGGTTGAGGAAGTAGGGAGCGCTACCGGCCGAGTACAGCTGGTCGTAGAGGAAATCGTTGATGCGGTTGTTACCGGCCTGGCCGTAGCTCAGGCGCAGCTTCAAATCCGATACGGCCGTCAACGATTTAAAGAACTCCTCCTTGGAAATGCGCCAGGCTACCGAAGCCCCGGGGAAGTAGCCCCAGCGGTTACCCTCCCGGAATTTGGAAGAGCCGTCGGCCCGGAACGTGCCCGTGAACAGGTACTTATCATCGAAGGAGTACGTGAGGCGGCCGAAGCCCGAGAGCAAACGGTAGTCGGTGGGAATGCTGGTACCGGGCAGCACGGGCTGGGAGGTTACGCCGGCCGGCAGCACGCCCTGGTTGATGTTGGCCAGGGCCCGCTCGGCGGTAATGTCCAGGGGCAGGAAGTTGGTTTGGATGAACTGCTGCTTGGTTTGCTGCTGGTAGATTTCCTGGCCTACCAGCGCCCCTACCTGGTGCTTGCCCTTCTCCCAGCTGTAGCTCAGCGTGTTGGAGTTGTTGAGGGTGCTTTGGGTAGCCGAGGTAATGGTGGCGAAAGGCAGATTGAGGTACCCCCCGGCCGCCTGCCGGATAGTGGGTGAGTACCGGCCATTGAAGGTACCCAGCTCCGAATTCGTAATGTCAAAGCCGGCAATGGAGCTCAGCATCAGGCCCTTCGTCAGCTCCAGCGAGGCGTTGGCCCCGATGTTGAAAGTGCGGCGCTTGTCGCGGCGGTACTCGTTGTCGATGGTGAGCACCGGGTTTACCAGGCTGGAGTTCGTGAAGAACTCGTCATCGAAGGTGTTGGGGTCCAGCACCTGCCCCGTGGCGTTGGGCACCATCAGGGGCATGTACTGAATGGTGTTGCGCAGGCGGGACGTCACATTGGAACCCGAGGAGGAAGTGCCCGCCCCGTTCACCGTCTGGTCGTTGAAGCGCATGTTCAGGCCCACCCGCAGGCGGTCCATGGGCTTGGTATCAAAGCGGAAGTTCACCAGGTTGCGGGTGAAGTCGGAGCCCCGCTGAATGCCGTCCTCGTCGTTGCGCGTCAGGCTCAGCGAGTACGTAGTGCCCTTCACCCCACCCGAAACCGACAGGTTGTGGGTTTGCTGGAAGGCGTCGCGCCCGAATACCTCGTCCTGCCAGTCCATCACGGGGGCCTGGCGGGCCCGCTCCAGCGTGTCGCTGAGGTAGTTGCGGGAGCCGAACAGCTTGCCAAACGCCGAAAGCCCGCCCTGCCCGGTAGCGCCGGCCAGCTGGGCCCGCTCATACTGGTAGTTCAGGTAGTCGGCGGGCTTGAGCACGCCCAGCTTGTTGCTGATGCGGCGGAAACCGGCAAAGCCGTTGTAGCTGATAACGGTTTTGCCTTCGATGCCTTTTTTGGTGGTTATAATGACTACGCCGTTGGCACCGCGGGCCCCGTAAATGGCCGTGGCCGAAGCGTCCTTGAGCACGTCCACGGAGGCAATGTCCTGGGGCGCAATGACGTTCAGCGCGTTTTCAATCTGGATGCCATCCACCACGTACAGGGGCGAGTTATCCTGCGTTACCGAGCCGCCGCCCCGTACCCGCACCCGCACATCCTGGTTGCCCGGCGTACCCTCCGAGGACGTGAGTTGCACCCCGGCCAGGCGCCCCGTCAGGGCCTCGGCGGCAGAGTTCACCGGAATATCCTTGATCTGCTGGGCACTCACCGACGACACCGAGCCCGTCACGTCGCGGCGCTGCACGGCCTGGTAGCCAATTACCACCACGTCGTCCAGCGTTTTGCTGTCTTCCTTTAGCGCCACCGTCAGGTCGGTTTTGCTACCCACCGCCACCTCGTAGGGCAGAAAGCCGATGTAGCTGAAGCGCAGCGTGGCGTTGTCGGGCACGGCTAGGCTGAAGCGGCCTTCCCCGTCGGTAGAGGCCCCCAGGTTGGTGCCTTTCACCACCACCGTTACGCCGGGCAGCGCTTCTCCCTTGTCCGACTTAACAACCCCCTGTACGCGGCGCTGCTGCGCCCAGGCGGGTGCCACCGTTGCCACCAGAAGCGGCGCCAGTAACAGTAGATTTTTTTTCATGACGTGACGTGATGGTGTGGGAATTGATGTGGGAATGTGGGCCGGCTGGGTGCCTGGGTAAGCAACGCCCGAAACCGCAGGGTGCCAGCGAGGCTTCGGGCTGGCAGGTTTGCTTTTCGCGGCCAGCCGCTGGCGTCTTCCCCAGGGTAGCGTTGTATACTATTTGGAGAAGGTGGCTGCGTGGGGATTGGAGCCGGCCAGCGGTTGGCTTGATTAAGGTTACAGGAAGCCCCCGCGAAAAGGAAGAAATTGACCTGAATAATTTGTGCAAACGATGTCGGGAACGTGACCAATCAGTCACCGCCGGAGTTTTTCCGGGTCATTATTCCGGTTATTCGCCGAGTATGCCTATTTTTCGGGCCGGTGGGCACCTTTCCGGCAACGGGTACATTCTTGTACTTTAGTAAGTACCCACTCTCCTCTTGCCATTCCTTCCGTTCTAGCGCTGCTTCTTCTCGTGGAGACCTACACCATCAAAGACATTGCCCGGGAGCTGGGTATTTCTACCTCCACCGTGTCGAGGGCGCTGCGGGGCAGCTACGAAATCAACGCTGAAACCAAGCGCCGGGTAATGGAGTGCGCCGAGCGGCTCAACTACCGCCCCAACCCCATTGCCCTCAGCCTGAAAGGCAGCGCCAGCCGCGCCATCGGCGTGATTCTGCCCCAGATTGCCAACTACTTCTTCTCCCAGGCTATCAACGGCATCGAGGCCATTGCCTACAACCGGGGCTACCACGTCATCATCTTCCAGAGCCAGGAAAGCTACGAGCGGGAGATGGCCAACGTGCAGCAGGCCATGTCGCGGAAAGTGGACGGCCTGCTGATATCCCTCAGCAGCGAAACCGCCGACGTGGAGCACCTGCAGGAAGTGCTGGACAAAAACGTGCCACTGGTGCTGTTCGATAGGGTTTCCAGCGAGCTGAACGTGACCAAGGTGGTGGCCGATAACTTCGGCGGGGCCTTTGCCGCCACCGAGCACCTGCTGAAGGAGGGCCGCCGCCGCGTTGCCCACCTCACCATTCAGCCCTGGCTCAGCATCACGCAGGAGCGCCTGGCCGGCTACCGCGCCGCCCTGGAACAGTACGGGGTGGAGTTCGACGAAAATCTGATCCGCTACGGCACCTTCGGGCCCGATGAGGTAGGCCCCATGATTGATGAGCTGATGCACCTGGATACCCCACCCGACGCGTTTTTTACGGCCTCCGACCGTTTGGCCGTGGGGTGTTTGCAGGCTTTGGGGCAGCGCAACCTACACATCCCCGAGGATGTTTCCCTTATCGGCTTTACCAACCTCAACGTGGCCCATTTGCTGAACCCGGCCCTGAGCACCGTGGTGCAGCCCGCCCAGGAAATCGGGCAGGTAGCCGCCGAGCGCCTCATCGACCAGATTGAGCGCAAGCACCGCGCCCTTCCCATTGAAACCGTCCGCATCCCCACGGAGCTCATTGTGCGCAGCTCCACCCGGCAGGAAGCGGTGAAGCTGTAGTGTCTGCTACTCAACCAAGCCAAGGCAAAACGGCCGCTGCTCCACCCAACGCGTGGAACAGCGGCCGTTTTCGTCACTTCTTTTCCCTTCAACACGCAGGTGAGCCAGCAACTCACTCACCTAAACTGCTGGCCCGCCTACGCGCCGCTACTTGCGGCCAGACTGTTGCAGCAGCCAAGTCGCTAGGTCGCGGCCAGCGTTGTAGTTCTCGAACGAGGTTGGAATCTTGCGGCCGTCCACGTACTCATTATACAGCCATGGGTCGCCCACGGCCAGCACGGTTCCTTTGCCCATTTTGGCCGTGGCAATGACGGTGTGCTCCCCCATCTTCACGAGCGGCGTGGCGGGGGCCTGCACTTTCAGCGGGGCCAGCTCCTTGATGTAGGCCGATTTGGAGGTTTTGAACACAGCGTTGCCGGCCGGGATATTCACCCGGCCCTGTTCAAATTCGCTGCCCTTCACCATGTTTAGGTTCAGGGGCAGAAACTCCATCCCAAAGGCCCGGGCCAGGGTATTAAAGCGCGGGATTTCGCAGTTGCTGGTGTCGTTGGCCATCAGCATCAGCGTACCGCCATCCTGCACCCATTTCTTCAGGGCCTGCACGTCGGCGGGCTGCACGAAGTTGGGCTGCGGGGTTTCCTTTTTGGTGTCCGGGTCCACGATGATGAACACGTCCACACCTTTCAGCGCGGCGGCCGTAGGCGCAGCGCTGATGGTGGCAGTTTTCGCACCCAGGTCGCGGAACTGCTGGCCCCAGAAATAGAAGCCGCCGTGGGTTCGGTCGTCCCAGGTATAGTGCCAGGTTTCCTGCTGACCGCTCAGGGCGTTTTTGCGCAGCTCGTGGTTGAAGTAATTGTCCACGGCCACGGTTTTACCCTGGCCTACGGCATTGGCGGCGGTTTCCATCTCCACGCTGGCCAGAATGAACGGGCCCACGCCTTTCAGGTCGTTCTTGCGCAGCGGCTCGGTGAGGTAGTACTCGAAGCTGCCGTCGCGGTAGGGCTTGCCGCCGAGGCCGCCCACGCTCACGGTGCCGTTGAAGGTCAGCGCGCCGCTTTCTTCGGCCACAAACTGCTTCAGCAGGCCGTCGTAGCCTTTGCGGGCGGCGGCAGCGTACTTCTTGTCGAGGTAGCCCATACGCACACCTTTCTGCAGGAAATACACGAACATGCTGCTACCCGAGGCCTCCTGGTAGTTGCCCTTGCGCGTGGCCTGGTCCATCACCAGCGCCCAGGTGCCAGTGCTGGCCCCCTGGTACTTCACCAGCACCGGCGCCAGGCGCTGCACATCTTTGATGAGCTGCTGGCGCTGCGGATGGTTCTGGGGGAAATAATCCAGCACATCTACCAGCGCCATGGCGTACCAGCCCAGGCCCCGGTCCCAGAAATTGGGCGACTGGCCGGTGGTTTTGTTGGCCCACTGCTGCTCCCGGCTCTCGTCGTAGCCGTGGTACATGAGGCCGGTTTTGGGGTCGGTGAGGTTCTGTTCAATCAGGGCAAACTGCTTGGCCACATCGTTGAAGCCGGCGGGCTGGTTGAAAACCTGGCTGTACTCGGCATAGAACGGCTCGGCCATGTAGAGGCCATCCAGCCACATCTGGTTGGTGTAGATTTTCTTGTGCCAGAAGCCGCCGGCCTTGGTGCGCGGCTGCCCCTCCAGCTGCTTGCGCAGCTGCTGGGCAGCCAGCCGGTACTTCTCGGCCTGGGGCACCGACATCTGGCTGAGCGTGAGCAGGGCGTGGCCGGTGGTCAGGTTGTCGAGGTTGTAGTCTTCCAGCTTATAGGTGCGGATGCTGCCGTCGGGGCGCACAAACTGGTCGAGGTCTTTCTGGATATAGGTGAAGTAGCGGGCGTCGCCGGTACGCTGCCACACCCGCTCCAGCGCCTTCAGCATCAGGCCCTGCTCATAGTCCCAGCGGGCCGTTTTGCGGTTGCCAATAACAATGGAATCCGGATGCCAGCTGATAAACGCATCGGCCATGCGCTGCGACATCGGCCGCGCCGCGGGTGCGGTCTGGGCCTGGGTGGAAAGCGAGGCGAGCAGGAAACCGGCAAACAGGAAAGAGCGGAAGGACATGAATGGGAAGCTAGAGCTAGAAAACTAGTTCCCCTCCTTGGAAAGGAGGGGCTAGGGGTGGTTGATTCGTTGAACGACTCGGGGTCAGGTCGTTCGGGCAAACAACATCAGCACGCGGGTCAACCACCCCAGCGTCGGCTGCGCCGCCGCATCCCCTCCTTTCCAAGGAGGGGAGCTTCGTTCCTACAGTTTGCTTACCGTCACCGTTTTCTTGGCCACCTTCTCGCCCATTTCCACGCCCTTTTTGGCGGCTTTGGTGTCGGTGTTGCGCAGGGTTACGGCTTTGCTGCGGGCACCCGTTACGCGCAGCAGCAGCTCGGCGCCGGGGGCGTAGCGCAGGTTATCGAAGCTGATGTTGCGGCTGTTCTGCACTTCCAGCACGGGCTTGGTTTCCTTGGACAGCAGCGTCAGGTTTTTGAAGCGGATATCGTCGGCTTCCTGGCACACGAGGCCTTTGTTGCATTCCAGCACGGTGTTTTCGATTTCCACGTTTTGCACCGCCATTTCGGGGAGGCCGCGCACCAGAATACCAGTATTGGCTCCTTTGCACGTCACGTTGGTGATGCGGAAATTTTTGAATTGCGGCGTGCCTTCGCCCAGCGGCTCGGCCTTGATTTCGGGTATGCCAAACGCTTCACCATTTACCTGCACGGGGTCCTTGGCGGCGTAGTACATGTCGAACAGAATAGCCTCGCCGGCAATGTCGGTCATGTCCACGCCGTCCACGAAGATGTTTTCCACCACGCCGCCCCGGCCCCGGGCCGTCTTGAAGCGCAGGCCCACATCGGTGCCCATGAAGGTGCAGTTGCTCACGTACAGGTTGCGCGCCCCGCCCGACATTTCCGAGCCAATCACGAAGCCGCCGTGGGCGTGGTACACTTTCGTATCCCGAATGATGAAGTTCTCGGTGGGCACGCCGCGCCGACGGCCTTCCGCGTCGCGGCCCGATTTGATGCAGATGCCGTCGTCGCCCACGTCAAAGGTGCAGCCTTCCACCAGGCCGTTGCGGCAGGATTCCAGGTCCAGGGCGTCGGTGTTTTGGCCGTACCAGGGGTTACGGGCCGTCACGTTGCGTAGCGTGATGTTGTCGCAGAGCAGCGGGTGAATGGTCCAGGCCGGGGAGTTCTGGATGGTGAAGTCTTCGAGCAGAATCTGCTTGCAGCGCTGCAGGCTGAGCATGTTGGGCCGCAGAAAATCCTTGAACTCGGCAAACTTGCTAAAGTCGGGCTCTTGCCCGGCCGCATAGGTCCAGGGCTTACTGAGTGTCGAGCCTTTGAGGGAGCCGGCCGAGGGGTACCAGGTCGTGCCTTTCTCGTCCACCACTCCGCCCGATTTCACGAGGCGCTGCCACTGGCCGGCGTTGAGCTTTTCCTTTTTCACCATGCGCCAGGCGTCGCCGGCCCCATCGAAGGTGCCTTCGCCGGTAATGGCAATGTTTTCAAGGTCGTAGCCGGAAATGGGCGACTGGTTGCGCACGGCATCCTCGCCTTCCCAGTTGGTTTTGATGAGCTGATAATCGGAGAGCTTGTTGCTGAACTGCACCAGCGCACCTTTGGCTACGTGCAGGTTCACGTTGCTTTTGAGCTGAATGGAACCCGTGAGCCAGAGGCCGCGCGGCACCAGCACCACGCCGCCTTGCTGGCTGCAGGCTTCAATGGCTTTGCGGAAGGCCTCGGTGTTAAGCGTCTGCCCGTCGGCCACGGCACCGTACTTGGTGATGTTGAAGGTATCCTTGCGGAAGTATGGCTGCAGCACAATGGGCAGCTCATAGGCGTACTTGCCGGCGAAGGCCAAAGGCTTGAGGTGAGCGGCAATACCCAGGTTCTGTTTTTTCACGTCCTGGGCTACCAGCTGGGCCACCCGCTCGGCGCCGTAGGCCGAGAAGTGCGTGTTATCAAGCTTGGTGTTGTTGGCGCCGTTCTGGTAGCTCCAGAACAGCGGCTTGGTGCCCGCGTCGCCGAGTTGGGAGTACATGGTCCAGGTAGCTTCGTGGGCGTCAATCAGCGGCACTTTCTGGGCTTTGGCAACTTCGCGCACCACGCCGGGGTATTCGCCGTGGTCGTCCTTGCGCTTGCCGGCCTCGTCAAAGTAGCGGCGGCCGACGGGCGTCAGCAGCACCGGGTTGGCACCCTTGGCGCGGGCTTCCCGCACGTAGCGGGTCAGGTTCTGGCGGTAGGCGGTTTGGGGGGCGGCGTAGCGGGCGGTGTCCTCCTGCTTGCTGTCGTTGTGGCCGAACTGGATGAACACCCAGTCGCCGGGCTTGAGTTGCTCCAGCACCTTGGCCCAGCGGCCTTCGTGGCGGAAGTTGCGGGTGCTGCGCCCGTTCATAGCGTGGTTCTGCAGCGCCACATTCGCATCGAAATACTGCCGGAAGTACATGCCCCAGCCCCGCTCGGCCTTGTCCAGCGGCTTATCCGACATGGTGGAATCCCCGACGAGGAAAATGGTGGGGTTCCGGTTGTCGGCGGGCGGGCGGAAAGCCAGCAGCAGCACGGCCAGCAGCAGAGCACAGAGTTGCTTCATATCGGGCGGGAATGGGAAGGAGCGTAGAACGAAAAGCGGCTCACCAAACAGCAGTTTTCCGGGAAGCCGGGCTGGTGAGTGAGTGCTGAATAGTCGTTAAGGTTAGCGGAATAGTTGGCCCTCACTGCACCCCGGCCGGCTATTTTTTGCGCAAACGTTATCGGGCACGTTGCCGGAAGCGGCCGGCGCCTCTGCTTACAGTAGTAAAACAGCTCTGCTCCCGCACGGCAGAAGACCAAACAACCTGCTCAATCACACCCGTATTTGCACTTCCGCCCCTACTCTCCCAACCGCCTCACCAGCCACAGCAGCGCGCTCAGCCCCGCACTCACCACGAGCATCGACACCCACGGCACGTACAGCCGGAAGCCCGGCCGCTCCACCCGCACGTCGCCCGGCAGCCGCCCGAACCAACTGAGTAGGCTACCGCCGCCCAGCCACAGCAGCGCCCCCAGCACCATCAGGCCCAGGCAGGAACAGCGTTTTACCGAGGTGGGGAGGCATGGAAGTTACGGGCGGGCTAATTCATGGAGTAAGGCATACAGCCGTCGCAAACCCATCGTTCCGTATCCATTCAAATCATCAATACTCTTCTTTTCCCCATGTTCATTCTCTACCGTCAGCTCAACGTGGTTGGTATGATTAACATGAACACTACCGTAATTATTTCGCAGGGCGGAATAATTGATATAAGACAGCAATTGGACGAGCTGCTCCCGTTGCGCGGGCGTCAGTGGTTTTTGCCGTTGAGCTTGTGAATTCTGGGTGCTGTCATATCTATCCGTCCGTTGCTCCCAGAACTGAATAGAGTCCCCTTTTACTGCAATGCGGGTGCGGACAGTTTGATGGTAAGCGTTAAAGCTTTCGTACGTAAGCTGTCTGATGTGACAAGGGACAGGCCGGGGATTATATTCCACGAATCCACCCGCAACGAAGGATAACAGCGAGGTACGGCGGTCTACCAACTTCCCCCCCCGCCCTCTCCACCTGGTAAAATCAGCGTATTCCAGAAGGTCCTGACCATTGCGCACAACCACCCGAGCTACGGGCTGACGACGGCGCACACCATTAGCAAAATTGCGCGCTACCTGAAACTTGGTTCCCATATCCAGCACGCAAAACACAAACGGAATATCCTTACGCCGGGCCAGCACCAGTAAATCAGGCAACCCGTTGTGGTCAAAATCGGCCTTAAACCAAGTTTGTGCTCCGCGTACCGCAAATCGGGTAGAACGATAAGGTCGGTACGCCAACACTGCTGAATCACCCAGCACAACTTCTTCAAATTCCCAACCGAATGGCCGGATAAGTTCCAGCACCTGCGCATCCGTTTCTATGGCAGCAATCCGGCCGGGCACGTACTTCTGCGCCGCTACCTGGCAAAAAATATCTGATGCAGCCCCAAGCACTAACAAAATCAGGGCAGTCAGGAAAAGATATTTACCGAAGTAGGCAGGCATAGAAACTAGTATTGCATATAGTTAAGTAAATACCACGCTTGGGCTCTGATCGGCAGGTTCTTACCGCCCACTACCCCTTGTTATCAAACACCGGCTCAATGCGTCCGTCGGCCCCCACTTGCAACGCGGCTTCGTAGCGGTTGCCGGTTTTGCTGGAGATGAAGCCGCGGATGACGCCGGTTTTGCCTTTGCGCAGGAGTTGGTTCATCTGGGTGTCGGTGAGGGTTTTGCCGCCCCACTCGAACGGAGCCCGGAACTGGCAGTCCTCGCGGAATCGGGAGCAGCCCCAGGCGCTTTTGCCCTTCAGCATCTGGCCCAGGCGGCACACCGGGCAGGGTATCTGGCCAGGGTCCTGGGAGGTCGTGGGCTTACTCTCGGCGGCGCGTACCAGCTCCAGGGTACGTTCGGTCGTGAGCCGGATGGCGGCTCCGAACTTGTTGCCGGCATCGTCCAGGAAACCCTGCATGACCTGGGTACGGCCTTTTTTTAGCAGGTCGCCCACCTGCTTATCGGTGAACTTCTTGCCCTCAAACTCCACTGGCAGCCGAAACTGGCAACCCTCCTTCCACCGTGAGCAGCCAAACGCCGACTTCCCGCGCAGCACGTGACCACCACCGCAGGCTGGGCACGGGCCCAGTGCACCGGGCACAGCGGGCGTGGCCGCTGCCGCCGGGGTTGGACGAGTAGCAGCCGCTTTACCAGCAACTGGCGCGGTTTGCACGGCGTTGGCTACAGTTACGGCGCGGCCGGAGCCGTCGTGCTTTACCTCGTGCACCATCTCGCGCACCAGGTGTTTCAGCTCGCCCAGAAATTGCTCCTGGTCGAGCTGGCCGCCTTCAATCTGGCGCAGCTTCCGCTCCCACTGCCCCGTCAGTTCCGCCGACTTCAGCGTGGGGTTGCGGATGAGGCCGATGAGCTCCACGCCGGTGGGCGTGGGCACTATCTTCTTCCGGTCGCGGCGGATGTAGCCGCGCTTGAACAGGGTTTCGATGATGGCGGCGCGGGTGGAGGGGCGGCCGATGCCATTTTCCTTCATGGCCTGGCGCAGCTCATCGTCGTCCACGTTGCGGCCGGCGGTTTCCATCCCCCGCAGCAGCATGGCCTCCGTGTATTCGCGGGGGGGCTGGGTTTGCTTGGCGTCGAGGCGGGGCTTGTGGGGGCCGGTTTCGTCCTTCTGGAAGCTGGGCAGCACGGTG
Organism: Hymenobacter endophyticus; assembly: GCF_032464715.1. Classification (NCBI taxonomy): domain Bacteria; kingdom Pseudomonadati; phylum Bacteroidota; class Cytophagia; order Cytophagales; family Hymenobacteraceae; genus Hymenobacter; species Hymenobacter endophyticus. The sequence goes on from NZ_JAWDJT010000009.1 coordinate 67,605, forward strand.
CTCACCACGTCGTCGTCGCCTTCACCGGCCGCTTTGGGGCCCGAGGGAGCCTGCTGCTTCTCCGGGTCGCCGTACACTTCGCGCCAGCCGGGGCTCAGAATCTGGCGGCCCCGCACCCGGAAGGTGCGCCCGGCTACGTCGGCCGTCACGGTGGTATTCGACACCTCGCAATCGGGGTAAAATGCGGCCAGGAAGCGGCGCACGATGATGTCATACACCTGCTGCTCGGTGCCGTGCAGGCTGCCCGCGCTGGCCCCGGTGGGGATTATGGCGTGGTGGTCCGTCACCTTCTGGTTGTTGAACACCTTGGTACTCTTGCGGATTTTGCCCCCCGCCAGCAGCGGGGCCGCCAGGACTGCGTGCTGGCCGCCCAGCCCGCGCAGAATGCCGGGAATTTTGGGGTACTGGTCGTCGGGCAGGTAAGTGGTATCCACGCGGGGGTAGCTCACTACTTTTTTCTCGTAGAGGCCCTGCACCGTCTTGAGCGTGTCCTCAGCCGAGAGTCCCAGCTGGTTGTTGCACTGCACCTGCAAGGAGGTCAAATCAAACAAAGCAGGTGGGGATTCTAAGGCCTTTTTGATTTCCACGTTCGTGACCGTCAGGGGCTGGCCGGTTACCTGGGCCAGAGCCGCGTCGGCTTCCTCCTGGGTCACGAAGTAGCCGCGGGCTTTCAGACGGGCTTTTTCGTCGGGCTCATCATCGTCCTTGCCCTTTTTCACCACGGCTACGTGGCTGAACATGGTGCCCCGATACTCAGTGCGCAGCACCCAGTACGGCTCGGGCCGAAAGTTTTGAATTTCGTGGTAACGGTCCACCAGCAGGGCCAGCGTGGGCGTTTGTACCCGCCCGATGCTAAGCACCTGCCGCTGCCCGGGCGCGTACTTGAGCGTAAACAAGCGGGTAGCATTCAGGCCCAGCAGCCAGTCGCCCACGGCGCGACTTTTACCGGCCTGGTAGAGCGAGTCGAACTCCGAGCCCTCGCGCAGGTTCTGGAACCCTTGGCGGATGGCTTCTTCGGTGAGCGAGGAAATCCAGAGGCGCTTAGTGGGCTTACGGTACTTGGCCTCCAGCAGCACCCAGCGCTGAATTACCTCCCCTTCCTGCCCGGCGTCGCCGCAGTTGATAACTTCCTCGGCGGAGGCCAGCAGGTTTTTAATCACGTTGAACTGGCGCACCACCCCGTCGTCGCGGCGCATGAGCTTGATGCCGAACTGCTCAGGCAGCATGGGCAAATCATGAATGCTCCAGCGCTTCCACTCGGGGCGGTAGTCCTCGGGCTCGCGCAGCTGGCAGAAGTGGCCGAACGTCCAGGTTACCTGGTAGCCGTTGCCCTCGAAGTAGCCGTCCATTTTGCGGTTGGCACCCAGCACCTGGGCAATTTCGCGGGCCACGCTGGGCTTTTCGGCAATGCAAACTTTCACTCGTTGGTTCTCTCAAGTATGTGATAGTGCTGACACTAGACCAGCGGAGAATCAACAAAGATAGGGTGCAGAAAGGTCGAAATACAGTAGGAAATATACCCTATTGTGTAACAGGTTTGGGTACTAGCCGCACGGTGGCTACGCACCGAAAGCCCAGCCAGCATTGTGGCCCTTGATACAGTTGCCGGGAACTTACCGTAATCTGCCGCACCGACGACCGAAACGAACCGCCCTTAGCTATTCCCTTCGTTGCCGTCAGCTCGGCCACGTTACCAATGACGTGGTATAGTTTGCTGGCAGTTGGTGGATGGTTATAGATATATTCCGTAAAGAACTCCTGATACGCAGGACAGAAAAACGGCTGACCATTCTCTTCCGAAATAAAGTTTTCCCGCAATGTATATGGAAGCTGAAACACGGGTTTGTCTCTAGGTAAAGCGAAGGCTGTTACGCAGGAATCCAAGTTCTTTTCTTTGCGTAGCAGTACGGGCCTAAGACTGAATTTGGGAGGCCAAGGCACCAACTCTAAAGGCTCAGTGCCAACCGGCTGGTTTCCAGTTACAGCTTGTTCCCATTCTGTCTCCGTGGGTAAACGGTATTCAGCCATTACGTTGAAGTTGCGTAGCTCTGGGTGCTTCTTTTGAAACTCTGCCGATTGAAAATAGCCGTTGTTCACCATGCTGCTCCGCCATCGACAGTAGGCTACTGCTTGCTCATAGCTTATGCCCACCAACGGGTAATATCGAAATCCTGGATACCTGAAATAGTGAGCAACAAATGGATCCATTAAACGGGCACCAAGCTCTTCAGCAAATGTCTTCCAGACAGTAGAATCGGGAATTTGGCTTTGATAGAAGGTGTATGAGGAGTCGCACCTAATGTACTGTAGATATTCCAGCCAGTGAATATTGGCTACCTCTGCCTCATCCATGAAAAGATTATCGGATACTCGAACGACACCGGGTGGTTCGGGTAGTATCTGAGCAGGCGTCTTCCGTTGTGCTTGCGCCCAGCTGGAAATAATTAAACATATCAATACTACTAATCGTAAATCACACATACCTCCTATTTTAACAAGAATGGATAAGAGCCAACAACGGGGAGAAAAGTCTATTACTCCAGACTTTTCTCCCCGTTGTTTAAAGCAGTAATTGCTCAATACCTCTACTGCTTCACCGTTTCGGGGGCAATGCGGGTGGGCGTTTGCTGGCCGCTGATGATGCCGGCGGCGGCCCGGCCGATGGCCGTAATAACGGCCGTCATGTTGGCCAGGTCCAGGCTCTCCACTTCATCATCCACGGAGTGGTACTTTTTGTCGGTCGGAATCTGGTCGGTGCTGATGGTGTGGGCGGGCACGCCCAGGCGGGCCAGGGTGGCGTTATCGGAGCGGTAGAACAGGTTTTGCTCGGGATACGGGTCGGGTTCGAAGCGGAATACGGAGCCCCTGGCATTAGCCTGCAGCATCTTGCCGAAGTCGGACCGCTCGAAGCCGGTGATGAAGGCTGTGTTGGGACCGAACTTAGCCTGCTTGCCAATCATTTCGATGTTGAACATGGCCACTACGTTCTGTGGGTCGAGCTGTCGGGAGAAGTGCCGAGCCCCGAAACCGCCAATTTCCTCGGCCGTGAAAGCCACGAACACCAGCGGCCGGGCATTGTCGTTTTTCTTCTTGAAGTACTCGGCCAAAGCTACCACGGCGGTAGTGCCGCTGGCGTCGTCGTCGGCGCCGTTGGCAATGGAGTCGCCAGCCACGGCGGGCAGGAAGCCCAGGTGGTCGTAGTGGCCGCTGAATACCACTTGCTCGGTGGCGCGGGCGGCATCCTTACCGGGCAATACGCCCACCACGTTGCGCAGCTCCACGGTGCGGATGGTAGTGGTGGCCGCTACCTGAAACTTTAGGGGCGTAGCAGCTGGCGGGGCCAAGATCAGCAGGGTGGTGAACGGGGCTGGTTTCTCGGGACGCAGGCCGCCGCGCTTTACATAGCTGGTTACGCGGTTAAAAGCCGCCGCTTGCACGGGGTCGATAAATACGATGGTGTTTTCTTTGGGGTCCAGCAACGGCCGGATTTCCTTCATCAGGTTATCCTGGGGGCCCACGGTTACTACCCGGGGCGCGGGCTCGTCGGCCTCCGTCCAGTTGAGGTGGGGCTGGCCCGAAATCAGCAGCATTTTATCGGGAGCTACTTTTGCCCCGTTAATGGACACAAAAGCGGCGGCAGTACGGGCTTCGTAGGCCGGAAACGTCTGCATAAAGTTTTGCAGACCCGGCAACGGCTCCAAGCCGATGCGCTGAAACTCGGCGGCCAGAAACTCGGCGGCTTTTACACTGCCGGGCTTGCCCGTGGCGCGGCCCTGCATGTCATCGGCGGCCAGCGTACGGATAATCCGCTCAACGGTGGCTTGGGGCACACTGGGAGTTACGGCAGCAGTTGCAGACTTTTTTTGAGCAAGAACCTGAGTGGCAAACAGAGCAAGTACTAGAACGAAGGGGGGAATTTTTCGCATACCGCAAAATAACCATTTTGTTCTTTATCCGGTACCATTTGTTACCGGCACCCAAGCTGCCATTTCTTCTTCTTGCTTTTCCCTGACTTTTCGTTTGCCAATGCTCCGTTTTTGTTTGCCTCTTCTGTTGTTTGCGGCTGCCTGCCAAAACACTGTTCCAACCACCGAAAATACTCCGAATACTACCGCTTCGGCGGCAGTGCCAGCCGCGGAGCTGCGGGGTACCCGGTGGGTGCTGCACGCATTGGCGGGACAGGCCATTACGCCCACTGACCCCAGAGAACTGTACCTGCAGCTCAGCGCTACGGAGCAGCAGGTAGAGGGACAGGCCAGCTGCAACCGTTTCCGGGGGGCCGTGGAACTGCCGGCGGCTAATCAGCTGCGTTTTGGGCCGTTGATGTCCACCCGTATGGCCTGCCCGGATATGGCGCTGGAAACGGGCTTTGTAGGCGCACTCAATACCGCCCGCTCCTACCAGATCAGTGGGGATACGCTACGCCTGTACGGTGAGCAGGCAACAACTCCGCTGGCCGAATTACACCGAGGCCGTTAGCTTTCAGAACAAATCAGCCCCGACTACCATCTGAAAGTAGTCGGGGCTGATTCGTTCTGGGAAAGTGCTGGTTCTTATTCGGCAGCTGCTTTAGCATCAATGGCCGCCAGCACCGCCGCCCATTCCGCTTCAGTTTTGGCTTGGCTAGAACCAGGCGCATTTTTCAGGGCCGGTGCCAGCTCGGGAGCGGCAGCTTGCAGCGCCTTCAGTGTTAGTTTTACTGGCTCCAGTTTTTGGTCGGGGCGAAGCAGGAAATAAGTAGGCTTATCCTCAATCTTGTCATACCGCTCCCCACTGCTGTAAGCGCCCTGATAGCTAGCCTTCAGTAGTGTTTTGCCGAAGCGTTTGAGTAGCGTGTACTTGCCGGCATGGAGAACTTCTACGTACTCGGCCCGTTGCGCCGGTACAGGCGACTCCAGGAAACGCCGGAAGGTGCGCTTGTGCGCGGGTTGCAGACCAACGGGCACATCTAGCTCAAAGCCTGCCAGCTTACGGTCGTCCAGAGCCAGCGAGTCGCGCCGGTTTAGGGGCCTCATCAGGAGCCGCCGATTCAATACGTCGTATTTCAGCGGGATAGGTGCTAAAGGTACGCCCGTAGTCATGAGCAAGTGGCCTTGTAGCCAACGGTTGTCAACATAGGGCGTTCCAATGGTACCGTAGGAGTTGCCCCGAGGCAGGACCGCTGCCGCCCCATCAACTAGGGCGTCCATGTTAGCTTGGGCTGCTGCCCCCGCCTGTCCGATGGAAGTCTGCTGGCCGAAGGCCGAGCCGGCCAGCAAAGACACACACCCAATTCCGAAAAACCGACTAAGCATTACGAGGTAGAAATACAGTAAATGAACGAGGAATGTTTGGTGCCCTAAACTACTGTTTTTCCGTTGTTCCCGCGCAATTATCCCAATGTCAGTACTAAGTCGTCGGCGTTGACTAGGCTGCCTTCCGTGAGGCTCACCGCTTGGATGGTGGTATCGTCGGGGGCGGTGATGGTGGTTTCCATCTTCATGGCTTCGATGATGAAGAGCGGCTCGTTTTTGCGCACTTGTTGGCCGTTTTCTACCAGCACGCGGCTTAGCATGCCCTGCAGCGGTGCGCCTACCTGGCGGGGGTTGCCTTTATCGGCTTTGGGGTTGAGGATGCGCTTCACCTCCACCGAGGTATCCCGGATTTCCAGGTTGCGCGTCTGGCCATTGAGGGAGAAGAAGATGGTGCGGCAGCCGTCCTCGTTCACGGGCCCGATGCTTTGCAGACCGACGATGATGCTTTTGCCCCGGGCAATATCGATGATGGTTTCCTCGCCGGGCTGCAGGCCGTAGTAAAACACGCGGGTGGGTATCACCGATACGTCGCCGTACTCCTCCCGGTGCTGCCAGTACTGCTCAAATACTTTGGGGTAGAGCAGCCAGGAAAGCACATCGGTGAAGGAGGTGCGGCGGCCAAACTTTTCCTCGAATTTCTGCCATTCTGCCTCAAAGTTGATGGGGGCAAGGTGCTCATTGGGCCGGTCGGTGAAGGGCTGCTCGTCTTTGAGAATCAGCTTCTGCACCTCGGCGGGCCAGCCACCCTCGGGCTGGCCAATGTCGCCCCTGAACAGCTCCCGCACCGATTCCGGGAAGCTGAGGCCCTGGCCTTTTTCCAGCACGTCGCGGGTGGTGAGGTTGTTGCTGACCAGAAACAGAGCCATATCCCCCACCACTTTCGAGCTGGGCGTCACCTTCACAATGTCACCGAAAAGCTGATTAACGTCGGCAAAAGTCGTTTTTACGGTTTCAAACTTGTCGAGCAGCCCCAACGAAGCCGCCTGGGGCCGCAGGTTGGAGTACTGCCCCCCCGGAATTTCGTGCTGAAACACCTCCGAAGTGCCCGCTTTCAACCCCGACTCAAACGGATAGTAGTACTCGCGTACGGTTTCCCAGTAGTTGCTGAATTCATTGAGCGAGAGTTGGTCGAACTCCCGGTGGCGCTCCTGCCCGCGCAGCATTTCCACCACGGAGTTGAAGTTGGGCTGCGCCGTCAGGCCCGAGAGACTGCCCAGGGCCACGTCAATGACGTCCACGCCGGCCTCTACGGCCTTGAGGTAAGTGGCGGCCTGCAGACTACTGGTATCGTGGGTGTGCAGGTGAATGGGCAGACTGATGGTGTCGCGCAGAGCCGTTATCAGCTCGGTGGCGGCGTAGGGCTTCAGCAGCCCGGCCATGTCCTTGATGCACAGTATATGCGCGCCGGCATCCTCAATCTGACGGGCCAGGCGCAGGTAGTACTCCAGGTTATATTTCTGGTTGCGCTTGGCGTCCAGAATGTCGCCGGTGTAGCAGATGCTGGCTTCGGCCAACCGGTCGGTTTTGTTGCGCACGAACCCAATACAGGCTTCCATGCCCGGCATCCAGTTCAGGGAGTCGAAGATGCGGAACACGTCGATGCCGGTTTCGGCGGCCTGCTGCACAAACCGCTCCGTGAGGTTGTCGGGGTAAGCCTTGTAGCCCACGCCATTCGCCCCCCGAATCAGCATCTGAAGCAGGATATTGGGCACGGCGGCGCGCAGCTTGGCCAGCCGCTCCCAGGGGTCTTCGTGCAGGAAGCGCAGGGCTACATCAAACGTGGCCCCACCCCAACACTCCAGGGAGAAGGTTTGGGGGTGCTGGTGGGCGTACCGCTCGGCCACCTTCAGCATGTCGAAGGTGCGCATACGGGTGGCCAGCAGGCTCTGGTGGGCGTCGCGGAGGGTGGTGTCGGTGTAGTGAATCTGCGGGTCGGCGCGCAACCACTTGGCAAACTCCTCGGGGCCCAGCTCGGTGAGCTTGTTCTTGGTGCCGGGAGACGGGGGTGTGCTAGGGTCGAATTGCGGGAGGCGGGGCTTGCGCAGGTCGCGCTTGGGGTCCACGAGGCCGCGCACGTCGGGGTTGCCATTCACAATTACGTCGCCGAGGAAGCTGAGGACTTTGGTGGCCCGGTCCTGGCGGGGCTTGAACTTGAACAGCTCCTGGTGGTCCTTGATGAAGTCCACGTTGGCCTCGCCGGCCATGAATACCGGGTGGGCAATGATGTTCTGCAGAAACTGAATGTTGGTACTTACCCCGCGCACCCGGAACTCATCAAGGGTGCGGGCCATCTTCTGGGCCGCACCGTCCAGAGTGGGCGCGTGGGCCGATACCTTCACCAGCAGAGAGTCAAAAAACGGCGACACTTTTACGCCGGTATACACCGAGCCCTGGTCGAGCCGGATGCCGAACCCGCCCGCCGAGCGGTAGGCCGTAATGGTGCCGTAATCGGGCTTGAAATCCTGCTCGGGGTCTTCGGTGGTGATGCGGCATTGAATGGCATAGCCCATCTTCAGCGGCGTGATGTCCGGCCCTAGCCCAATTTCGGCGTCGGTGAGGCGGCGGCCGTCGGCAATGTGCAGCTGGGTTTTGATGAGGTCCACGCCGGTTATCATCTCCGTCACGGTGTGCTCCACCTGAATACGCGGGTTCACCTCAATGAAGTAGATGCGGTCCTGCTCGGGGTTCACCAGGAATTCCACGGTGCCCACGTTGTTGTAGTTCACGGCCCGGCCTAGGCGTAGGGCGTACTCATACAGCAGGTGGCGCAGGTGGTCGGGCAGGTGCAGAGACGGAGCCACTTCCACCACTTTCTGGTAGCGGCGCTGCACCGAACAATCCCGCTCGTAGAGGTGGGTAAGGCCGCCGTGGTTGTCGGCCACCAGCTGCACCTCAATGTGCTTGGGCCGCTCCACAAACTTCTCCAGAAATACGGTATCATCGCCAAACGCTTTCAGGGCTTCGTTGCGGGCCTCAAAAAACCCTCGCTCCAGCTGCTCATCATCCCGAATCACGCGCATACCGCGCCCCCCGCCCCCACTGGCTGCTTTCAGCATCACGGGGTAGCCAATGCGGTGGGCTTCCTCCAGGGCCACGTCCAGGTCGGTCAGGTCTTGCTCACTGCTCTCGATAATGGGCACCTGGCACTCCACGGCCACCCGCTTGGCGGCCACTTTGTCGCCGAGGGCTTCCATTACTTCCGGGCGCGGACCCACGAAAATGATGCCCTCCTCGCGGCAGCGCCGGGCCAGAGTGGCATTTTCGCTCAGGAAGCCGTAGCCGGGGTGAATAGCATCGGCCCCGTTTTCCTTGGCCGTCCGGATAATGCCTTCAATATCCAGGTAGGGCTTCAGCGGCTCATCGTCGCGGCCCACCTGGTAGGCTTCGTCGGCTTTGTAGCGGTGCAAGGAGTAGCGGTCCTCGTAGGTGTAGATGGCAACCGTTTGAATGCCCAGTTCGGTGGCAGCACGCAGCACGCGAATGGCAATTTCGCCCCGGTTAGCGACCAGCAGTTTGCGGATGTTCATCAGTTTCAGGAGAAGAGGGAAAGTGGAACAGAGAAGCGGTGCAAGCTACGCAACGAAGGCGGGATTCATCAGCGAATATTTGCTAAATGTTTATTTTTCGCAGAACATCGAGTACCGTATGCCTGATTTTGAAGTTGTGAAACCAAAGCTGTCTGGTCGAGTTAATCAACTACAGCTTTCTGATTTCTACAATTTCTACCATGCATTTCTCCGGTAAAAACATTCTTATCGTGGGCGCTTCCTCGGGCATTGGCCTGGCTACGGCCCGACTGCTGCACGGCCTGGGCGCCAGCCTATATACCGCCTCCCGCCACCAGTCGGCCGAGTTGGCCGAGCTCAGCACCACCTTTTTGCCGCTCGACGTGACCCAGCCCTTCGGCACGACGCTGGACGGCCTGCCCGAGATACTGCACGGCGTGGTGTACTGCCCCGGCAACATCAAGCTGCGGCCCTTCGAGCGGATTCCGGTGGAGGATTTCCGCGGAGATTTTGAGTTGAACGTGCTGGGCGCGGTGCAGGTGCTGCAGGCCAGCATGAAGCGGCTGAAGAAAGCGGGCGGCGCCTCGGTGGTACTGTTCAGCACCGTGGCCGCCGAAACGGGCATGGCGTTTCATGCCAGCATTGCCACCGCCAAAGCCGCCGTGGAAGGCCTCACCCGCGCCCTAGCCGCCGAGTACGCCGCCAGTAATATCCGGGTGAATGCCGTGGCCCCCTCCCTCACCAATACGCCCTTGGCCGCCGCCTTGCTCAATACCCCCGAGAAGGCCGAAGCCAGCGCCAAGCGCCACCCGCTCCAGCGCATCGGGGAACCCGAAGACCTGGCGTACATGGCCTCTTTCCTGCTCTCCGACCACGGCTCCTTTATTACCGGCCAAGTGCTACCCGTGGATGGGGGCATGGGTCGGCTAAAGTAGGGCGCTTCACCTCAACTTTATCATCCAAATCAGGGTTATACCACTATGGAACCGCAACCCACCCCTCCCGCCGAATCGGCCACGGCACTGAAAGCCCGCATCAAGCAAGCTTATCTGGAATACGTGCAGCGCAAGGGCGCGCCGCCGGCTTCGGTGTTCAAGCTTACGCACAAGCTGGGACTACCCGAACAGGATTTCTACCGCTTCTATGCCAACTTTGAGGGTATTGACCGGGAAATCTGGGCCGACTTCGGGCGTGATGCGCGCACGGTAGCTGCCCAGGAGCCCGTGTGGGAGCAGTACGGCAGCCGCGAAAAGCTGCTCGGGTTCTACTACACCTTGCTGGAGCTGCTAAAACGTAACCGTAGCTATGCCCTCCAGAGCCTGCGCCGCTCTCTGCACAGCATGCCAGGGCTTACCCCCCGGGTGCTCGCTGATTTCCGGCAGGAGTTTGAGGTGTTTGTGGGCGAAATCCTGCGGGAAGGCCGCCGTACCGAGGAAGTAGCCAGCCGCCCGCTGCTGCAGGACCAGTACCCCCGCGCTTTCTGGCAGCAAATGCTGTTTGTGCTGGGCTTTTTCGCCAAGGATGATACCGTGGACTTTGCGCGCACCGATGCCGCCGTGGAAAAGGCGGTTACCCTGAGCTTTGACCTGGTGGGCCGTAACACCCTGGATTCGGCGACTGATTTCATCCGGTTTCTGGTGCGCCGGTAGCTTCTTTCCGAACGATAACACTTCAACCAGCAGTCATCCTGCGCAGCACGAAGGACCTTACAGCGTAAGCACAAGCCGTTAGCGCGATAATCCGGCAGGCGTGGTTAGGTTCTTCGCGCTGCGCAGGATGACAAGCGCAAACGGTCTATTTATATGGACGATACCCCCAAGCCTCTCACTTCCCTTCCTACCACCAAAGTAGCCCGGGCGGCGCGCTTCGCCAAAACCGGCCTCAACGTGGGGGCCAACTACGTGAAGCACTACGCCAAGCGGGCCGTGGGCGCTGATAGCCCTACCGCCGACCTGCACGCCGCCAACGCGGCCGAGCTGTACGGTACGCTCAGCGAAATGAAAGGCTCGGTGCTGAAAGTGGCCCAGATGCTGGCCATGGAAAAAAACCTGCTACCCACCGCTTACGCCGACCAGTTTGCCCAGGCCCAGTACCAGACCCCGCCGTTGTCGGGCCCGCTGGTAGTGAAGGCGTTTCGGGATGCGTTTGGCAAGTCGCCGTTTGAGGTGTTCGATGAGTTTGACATCAACGCCCGCCAGGCGGCCAGCATCGGGCAGGTGCACGCGGCCCGCAAGCAGGGCTTGCAGCTGGCTGTAAAAGTGCAGTACCCAGGCGTGGCCGACAGCATCCGTTCTGATATTAGACTAGTGAAGCCTATTGCGCTGCGCGTACTGGGCCTTGATGAGGCCACCGTGCGCCCCTACATGCAGGAAGTGGAAACCCGTTTGCTGGAGGAAACCGACTACGCCCTGGAGCTAAACCGGGGCCAGCAGATTGCCGCCGCTTGTGCCCACTTGCCTCATCTGCAGTTCCCCATGTACTACCCCGAGCTGTCTTCTAGCCGCATCCTGACCATGGATTGGCTGCCCGGTCAGCACATGAAGGAGTTTCTGGAAACTACCCCCGGCCAGGCAGTGCGCAACCAGCTTGGCCAAGCTCTGTGGGATTTCTACATGTTCCAGCTCAACGAACTGCGCCAAGTGCACGCCGATCCGCACCCCGGCAATTTCCTGCTCACTGACAACAGCGGTGGCACCGTGGGCGTGCTGGATTTTGGTTGCGTAAAGGAAATTCCGGCCGAGGTGCATCGTCTGTTCACGGCCCTGCTCACGCCTGCAACCCTCGCCGACCCCGCCCGCCTGGCGGCGCTGCTGGAAGAGGGTGGCGTGCTACGCCCCGATGACCCCGCCGCCCGCCGCGAATTTTACGTGCGCACCATGCAGGCCTCCCTGGAGCTGGTGGGCCGCCCCTTCCGCCAGCCCACCTTCGATTTTGGCGACCCGGCCTACATGCAGAGCCTCTATGCCCTCGGCGACGACCTGATGCAGGAGCCCGAGCTGCGCCAGCAGCGTGAGCCCCGGGGCTCCGAGCACTTCATCTACATCAACCGCACCTATGTGGGCCTCTACGCCCTGCTTACGGAGCTGCGCGCCTTCATCCGCACCACTCCTACCGAATAATTGATAGGTTGTCAAACCAAACCGGCACACCAGAGTTTAAGCATCCTGACCAACCTGTGTATTTACACGAGTTGCGTCAGGATGCTTTTTCTCTCCCACCTCTATTTCCCTTTCATGAAAAGAATCTGGACCCTCTGCGCGGCGCTGTTAAACCTAGTATCGGTAGCCTCGGCCCAATCGACGATGAGCTGCTGCACCAAACCCGCTGCCGGCCAGGCTGCTACCGAGGTATTCGCCATGCTGGCCTCTAACGAGGACTTCTCGGGGGGCCATGATGCTCCACTGCCTTTCACCTACGCCGGCGAAGGCCGCCTGATTGAGTTTAAAACCACCGACGGTCAGCCAGGTAAAGCCTTCGAAATCAAAAGCAAAGCCAAGTCGGATAAATACCTCTTCGTGATTCATGAGTGGTGGGGCCTGAATGACTACATCAAACAGGAAGCCGGCCGCTTCGCCGAGGAGCTGCCCGGCGTCAACATCATTGCTCTCGACCTCTACGACGGCCAGGTAGCCACCAACGCCGACCAAGCCGGCAAGCTGATGCAGGGCGTAAAAACCGAGCGTGCCCAGGCCATCATTAACGGGGCCCTCACGTACGCCGGCCCCAATGCCAAAATCAGCAGTATCGGCTGGTGCTTCGGTGGCGGTTGGAGCATCCAGACGGCGCTATTGGCTGGCTCCAAAGCAAAGGCTTGCGTGGCTTACTACGGCATGCCGGAGAAGGACGTGGCTAAGCTCAAAACGCTGAACACCGATGTACTGTTCGTGTTTGCCAAGCAGGACAAGTGGATCAACCAGGAAGTAGTAGACCAGTTCCGCAAGGACATGGCCGCCGCCAAAAAAGGCCTCACGGTGAAAACCTACGATGCCGACCACGCCTTCGCCAACCCTTCTAACCCCAAGTACAACAAAGCCATGGCCGCCGACGCCCACGCCGCTGCCGTCACCTACCTACAGAAGAACCTGAAGCTAAAATAGCTTTCGGAGGTATCAAGGACAGTAGCGCCGACTTTGTGGTTTGCGCTACTGTCCTTGAATTTGCCACAAAGAGAAGGCTGCCCGAGCGGGCAGCCTTCTCTTGTTTCAGCCTGAATGATTGTAGAGACGCGACACTTCGCGTCTTCTGCCAGAACAACCGGAACCACACCACCGCAACAACGTCAGCACGCACCGGGACGCACACGCGCCTCTTCCTGATTTTCCATACCGCAGAGAATCTGCTACCTTTTAGCTCCCACTAGCGTCCCGCGCCATGTCTACCATTCTCGCTTCCCCGGTTCAGCAACTGCTGAACGAGTACGCCGAAAGCCACCAGAACCCCACTAATAAGCTGGTACATTGGGTGTGCGTGCCATTGATTATGTTCGCCATTCTGGGACTGTTGTGGTCAGTGCCAGTGCTGGCGGCCGTGCGTGTTCTGAGTCCGTGGCTGAATTGGGGCACGGTGGTACTGGTGCTGGCGTTGGGGTACTATGTGCGCCTGAGCCCCCGTCTGGCGGTAGGTATGCTGTTGGTGTGGCTGCTGATGGCCGGCATGCTCCGCTTCGTGGGCAGCTACGCGCCCCTGCCTCTGTGGGCCATTTGCCTCATCATATTCGTGCTGGCCTGGATTGGCCAGTTCTGGGGCCATAAGGTGGAAGGCAAGAAGCCCAGCTTCCTCAAAGACCTGCAGTTTCTGCTCATCGGCCCGCTATGGCTGCTGCATTTCATCTACCGCCGGCTGGGCTGGCGGTATTGATGGTTTGTTGGATGCAGTAAAACGTCATGCAGAGGCGCAATCGAAGTATGTCGCGTGCTGATGTATGAATGATATTGCACCGTCAACCACTCCATGGCCCGGGGTTTAATCCCTGGGCTATTGAAACAATGTCAGCACGCGAGATGCTTCGATTGCGCCTCTGCATGACGTTCTACCTTGTCCATCACCTCACCCCAAAAACCTACTCCAGCAGTCGGGCCTGAAGCTGAGCCAGGCTTTCGGGCAGTTGCTGCAGGTCATCGAGCACGAAGTAGAGGTCCTGGAATTTGTCTTTCTCGAAGGGGGTGTCCAGCACACCATTGAGGGTAAAGGGCAGGCGGGTGGGCGCGTCACTGAGGCTAAATTTCACTTCGCCGTGCGAAGACAGCAGCCCCGCCCCGTAGATGCGCAGGCCATCGGGCTGCTGCATCAAGCCAAACTCGGCCGTAAACCAGTACAGGCGCGTGAACTGCTCCAACGTGCCGGGCCAGCGCCGGCCGTGGTGCACGGCGGCCGCACCCAGCTTCTGCAGAAAATCGGCAAAGCTGGCATCCGTCAGCAGTGGTACGTGCCCGAACACGTCATGGAACATATCGGGCTCTTCGAGGTAATCAAGCTGCTCCAAGGTGCGCAGCCAAGTGGTAGCGGGGAATTTGCGGTCGGCCAGCAGCTGGAAGAAGATGGCGTCATCTACAATGCCCGGCACCACCACCAGCTCCCAGCCCGTCAGTTCCCGCAGGCGCGGGTTCACCTCCTGGAAATCGGGAATAGCATCCCGCCTGAAGCCTACCCGGCGTACGCCCTCCAGAAACGCCTCGGCGGCGCGGCCGGGCAGGAGCGCCATCTGGCGGTCAAACAGCAGCTGCCACACGTGTTGGTCGGCGGCAGTGTAGTGGGAATAAGCTTGCGTGAGCAGCGGCAAGGTGGCGGAAGCAACGGGAGCGGCAGAAACAGACTGCATAAAACGAGAACAAAAAAGGTAGAAAAAGAAAAAGCCTGCCTCCGCAGGAAGCGGAAGCAGGCTTGAAAAGACGTTGGGAGGGTGAAGTGCTATGCTCAGATCCTCGCGTACGCCGTGGCCGCTCCGCTCCGGAGGGGAGCGTAATAAGTGGCGGCGTAATAATAGCGGGACGTGAACAGCAGCATGGGCAGCAAAGGTAAGCAGGTTTTTGGTTTATCGGCTTTAATAAAGCCCCCTCGTGCTGAGCACAGCCGAGCAAAGGGCGCTACTCCACTGGCTGCAGCTCCCAGCCGCTCGACAGCAGAGCGGCCAGCTCAGCTACGCTTTCGGTGAGCTGTTCCCAGCTGTTGAGCACGAAATACTGGTCCTGTAAATGAGCCTCGCTGTAGGACGTGTGCAGCACGGTGGCCAGGTCGAAAGGGAAGCGGCGGGCAACGTCGCCGATGCAATGGTGAATTTCACCGGAAGAAGAGAGCAAACCGGCCCCGTACATCCGCGTCTGCCCGTGCTCCTCTACCAACCCAAACTGCACCGTGAAACCGTAGAGCCGTTCCAGGCGAGCCAGGGCAGTGGGGTCGTCGAGGTGCTGCGCCGCTACCTGACCCAGGAAGTGCAGAAAATCGGCAAAAGCCTGATCCATGAGCAGTGGCACGTGCCCGAACACGCCGTGAAACAGATCAGGCTCCTCAATGAAATCAAACTGCGCCATGCTCCGAATCCAGACGGTGGCCGGGAACTTGCGCTGGGCCAACAGCCCAAAGAACTCGGCATCGTTCAGCATGCCCTGCACGGGCTCCAGCTGCCAGCCGGTGGCCTTACGCAGCCGCTGACTTACCTCCCCAAAATCAGGAATGGCGTTGCGGTGAAACCCTACTGCCTCCAGGCCTTTGCCAAACGCCGAGCAGGCTCGCTTGTGAAGCAGGGCCGTCTGGCGGTCAAATAATACCTTCCAAACCAACTGATCCTGGGAAGTGTACTGGTCGTAGCGTTGCTGTATCATAGCGGAAAGGGCAGAAAAAAAGCCCGGCTCCTTGCGGGAGTCGGGCTCTTGTGTGGATTTCAGAGGAGAAACATGCTGCTGTTCTCCCTATCCGCAAAAGCGCCCGACCTCGTCCTGGACAGGACGATTAATGGTCATAAAGCACTTCACAGATAGATTCAGCATGTTGATGCAAATATAGAAGAATTTCAGAATACACAGTTTTTAAGCCCCTCTATTTTTTACGGCTATTTCCCCTAAATACATCTATTTAGTTCATAACGTACCCTGTATTGCAGGGTCTATGATGGAAAATACAGTCGTTCATTAGCTCATCCCCCATCAAGTAAGGGAGCCACACATTCAAACATGCCAGTTCTGCTAAACCTAGTCCAAACGCGACGCTTGATATTCCAACCACGGTCAGTCAATCAGTTGACGGTATCACGTAGCAACGAGTTGAGAAGTGGCGGGTGCTACTGCGTGCGGAGTTAAATCAATCAGGTTGTTCTGCGGAGCGAAGTTGAGGTGCTGCCAGCGCTTCGTTAAATAGCGCAGGTAAAGCGGGGGTGATGTTCCAACTTTGCTCCGTCGGAAGTTCCTATGTAGCCTGCCTAACGCACTTACTCCAACTCCTCGCGCAGCTGGTACACTTTGCGCAGGTTGCGGATCAGGCGCTCTGATTCCTGAAAATTCAGCGTTTGGGCGCCGTCGGAGGCGGCTTCTTCGGGCTTTTCGTGGGCTTCGTAGATGATGCCATCGGCCCCGGCCATTACGCCGGCTAGCGCCATCGTGGGCACGTACTCCCGGATACCGATGCCGTGGGAGGGGTCGACGATGACGGGCAGGTGGGTTTTCTCTTTCAAAATGGGCACAGCATTCAAATCCAGTGTGTTGCGCGAGGCCGTTTCAAAGGTCCGGATGCCCCGCTCACAGAGGATTAGCTTCTCATTGCCCCCCGAAAATACGTACTCGGCTGAGGAGAGCAACTCTTCCAGAGTACCCGAAATTCCGCGTTTAATCATTACGGGTTTATCCACGCCGCCCAGCGCATCTAGCAGGTTGAAATTCTGGGTGTTGCGCGCCCCCACCTGGAATACATCCACGTAGTCGTGCATCTCCTCCACCTGCGACACCTGCATTACCTCCGTCACGATTTTGATGCCCCGCTCCCGGGCCATGCGGTGGAAATCCTTGAGGCCTTCCATACCCAACCCCCGGAACGCGTACGGCGACGAACGGGGCTTGAATACGCCCCCGCGCATAATGCGCACATCGTTATCCACGAGGTGCTGCATGATTAGCTCCATCTGCTTTTCGCTCTCGATGCTGCACGGGCCGGCCGCCAGCGTGAGTGAGCCTTCCCCGATGCGTACTCCGTCACCGAGGTCGAGTACGGTGGGGCGCACGCGCCATTTGCGGCTCACCAGCTTGTAGTCGTCGGATACGCGGTGGATGTCGAGGATGCCGGGCAGCTGGCCGATGGTACGCAGGTCGATATCGGCTTTGCCGATGGCCACCAGGTAGTGGGCACGCTGGGTTTTAACTTCCGTGGTTTTATACTTGAGCCCCGTGATGCGGGCCAGAATATCGGCCTTCGAGGTTTCGGTGATATGGGGGTCGAGTTGGATGATCATGTGGGGAGGGAGAATCGTCTGTCATCCTGCGCAAGCGCCGGATGACAGATTCATAACTGCTACTTACTTGAGGACAGAAGAAACAAACTGCTTGGCGGCGGCTGGGGCGTCGTCAACACCTTCCAGCGCGCGGATGAAGGCGGAGCCGATGATGGCGCCCTCAGCGTACTGGCAGGCATTCTGGAACGAGGCTTTGTCGCCGATGCCGAAGCCGATGAGGCGAGGGTTGCGCAAGTTCATGGCTTCGATGCGCTGGAAATACGCTTCCTGCACGCCCTCGGCCTGGGTGTTGGCCCCGCCCGTGGTGCCGGGCCCCGACACGAGGTAGAGGAACGAGTCGGTTAGCTCATCAATGCGACGGATGCGCTCCGGGGCGGTTTGCGGAGTAATCAGGAACACTGGCCGCAGGTTGTGGCGGCGGAAGATATCCTGATACTCGGCCACATAATCGTCGAGGGGCAAATCGGGCAGGATAACGCCGTCGGCGCCGGCAGCAGCGGCTTCGCGGCAGAAGTTGTCCACCCCAAACTGCATCACCGGGTTGAGGTAGCCCATCAGCAGAATCGGCGTTTCGGGTACCTCCTGGCGAATTCCTTTCAACTGCTCAAACAGCACCCGCAGGTTCATGCCATTGGCCAGGGCCACCGTGCTGCTCGCCTGAATCACCGGCCCATCAGCCAATGGGTCCGAAAACGGCATCCCAATTTCGATGAGGTCGGCCCCGGCTTCGCTCAGGGCTTTAAGCAGGGGCACCGTATCGTGCAGGCTGGGGTAGCCAGCCGTGAAGTAAATGTTGAGCAGGTTCTTCTGCTTTTTGTTGAAGGCGTCTTTGATGCGGTTCATGTCACGTGATAATATCTGTCATACTGAGCGAAGCAGAGCCTAAGTCGAAGCGTCACGCGTGCGGACGTTGCAGCAGTAGCTCAACGCTTTAAGCGAGATACTTCGACTCCGCTCCGCTGCGCTCAGCATGACAATGCCATTGCCTTACATAATAGCGTCAGCGTACTTGATGTAGGTTTCCAGGTCCTTATCGCCGCGGCCGGAGAGGTTGATGACGACCACATCATCGGGCCCCGCCCCTAACTGACTTAGAGCCGCCAGGGCATGGGCCGTTTCCAGGGCTGGGATGATGCCTTCCAAGCGGCTGAGCTCTGCCACGGCTACCAGAGCTTCCTCATCTTCGATGCTGATAAACCGGGCCCGACCCGAATCGGCCAGAAACGCGTGTAGCGGCCCAATGCCGGGGTAATCAAGGCCCGCCGAGAGGGAATATGGCTCGGTAATCTGCCCGTCCTCGTCCTGCATGAGCAGGGTGCGGCTGCCGTGGATGATGCCCGGTTTGCCCAGCACCGACGTAGCCGCCGAGTGGCCCGAGTTGACGCCGTGCCCGGCTGCTTCCACGGCCACCAGCTGCACAGCCGGCTCTTCCAGGAAATGGTAAAACGCCCCGGCCGCGTTGGAGCCGCCGCCCACGCAGGCCACCACGTAATTGGGCAGCTCGGAGCCCGTTTTCTCCAGCAGCTGCCTGCGCATTTCCTCACTGATAACGGCCTGCAGGCGCGCCACTAAGTCGGGGTACGGGTGCGGGCCCACCACCGAGCCGATAATATAGTGCGTATCCACGGGGTTGCTGATCCAGTCCCGGATGGCCTCGTTGGTGGCGTCTTTGAGGGTGCGGCTACCACTCATGGCCGCCCGTACTTCGGCCCCAAGCAAGCGCATGCGGTACACGTTGGGCTTCTGCCGCTCCATGTCAATTTCGCCCATGTACACAATGCACTGCATGCCCATGAGGGCGCACACCGTAGCCGTGGCCACGCCGTGCTGCCCGGCGCCGGTTTCGGCAATAATGCGCGTTTTGCCCAGGCGTTTGGCCAGCAGAATCTGCCCCACGGTGTTGTTTACCTTGTGGGCGCCGGTGTGGCAGAGGTCTTCGCGCTTGAGGTAGATTCGGGTGTTGTACTTGGCCGAGAGGCGCTTGGCCTCGAACAGCGGCGTGGGCCGGCCCACGTAGTCGCGTAGCAGCAGCTGGTACTCCTGTTGAAACGCGGGGTCGGCCAGAATATGCAGGTATTGCTGACGCAGCTCTTCCACGTTGGGATAGAGCATTTCGGGGATGAACGCGCCCCCGAACTGGCCGTAGTAGCCGCGTTCTGTGGGTTGTTGGTAGGTTGGGGTCATGGTTGGGAAGCCAGGGGCTTATGGCGGTTAGCTGTTCGGTTGTGAGGGGATGCAGCCTGCGGGGCCGGCAGCGCGAATGGCCGTGAACATCTGCCGCAGCGTATCAACGTCTTTCAGGCCCGGCGCAAGCTCAAACTTGCTGTTCAGGTCTAGGGCAAACAAGCCCGGCAGGCGCAGGTTCCGCAAAGCATCGGCCTGGGCCAGCTCCAGCCCACCGGCCAGAAAATAGGGTACCGGCAGGTTGTACTGTTCCAGCAGCGCCCAGTTGAAGGCTGTGCCGTTGCCGCCCGGCTGGGGGCCAGCGGTATCAAACAGGAGGTAATCGACGTGGCCTACGTAGGGCAGCAAGGCCGTTTGGTCGAGCTTCTCCCCTACGGCAACGGCTTTGAGCACCGTAAAGCCCGCCGCCCGGAGCGCCTGGCACTCCGCCGGCGTTTCCGAGCCGTGCAACTGCACCGCGTTCAGGCCCAGCTCCGTTGCCCGGGCCTGCACCTCCGCCACAGGCGCATCCACGAACACGCCCACTTTGCAGATGTTAGCGGGCAGGTGCGCGAGGCTCTTGGGCGTGAGGCGGCCTCCGGCGTATCGGCTTGATTTCGGGTGGAAGATGAACCCCAAAAAATCGGGTTGCAGGGCGGCTACGGCGGCTATGTTGGCCGCCTCGCGCATCCCGCAGACTTTCAGGCGCAGGCCGGTCGGGTAGGCTGGCATTGGGTGGAGTTGGTTAGAGCAGGGTAATGGCTTCGGTGGCGCGGAGTTGCTGCACCAGGGCGGCGCAGGCTTTTTCGGGGCGGGCGTGACGCATGAAGGTTTCGCCCATCAGGAAGCCCCGGTAGCCTACGGCCCGCAGCGCCTCAATGTCCGCCGCCGAGGTCAGGCCGCTTTCCGTCACTTTCACGTACTCATCAGGAATGCGCTGGGCCAGCTCTCCGGAAACATCCAGGCTCACGGAGAAATCGTGCAGGTTGCGGTTGTTCACGCCCACCAGGCTCACGGCGTCGGGGTGAAGAGTTTTGTCCAGCTCCTCGGCATTATGAATTTCCAGCAGCACTTCCAGCCCCAGGCTCTTAGCCAGGCGGCCCAGGCGCAGCACCTCTTCGCCGGTCAGCACGGCGGCAATCAGCAGCACGGCATCGGCTCCCAGGCTTTTGGCTTCTAGCACCTGATACTCATCTACCACGAAATCCTTGCGCAGAATAGGGCAGAAATTATAGCGCCGGGCCGTGGTGAGGTCCTCATTTTTGCCGCCGAAAAATTCCGAATCCGTGAGTACCGACAGCGCCGAGGCTCCGGCCTGCATATAGCCCAGCGTAGTGCGTTCCACCGGGGCATGGGCGTTGATGATGCCTTTGCTCGGTGATTTGCGCTTGAACTCAGCAATGATGCCGCTCAAGTCGTCGCGCAGCAAGTAGTGGCGCAAGCTCAGCGGCTGGGAGTTCATGTAGAGGCTTTTTTCCAGCAGCTTGACCGGGGCCAGACTGAGGCGGTCGGCTACTTCCTGGCGCTTATGGGCAATGATGGTATCGAGGATGGTCATGGGGTATAAGCTGTTAGCTACTGGCTGTTGCCTGGTAGCTGTTTTCAAAAATCGGGTGACGTGCTGGGCGGAGCGAAGGATCTTGTGCCGTCCGCACGAAGCGTAACAACAGTCGTTCAGGTTTGATAAGGTCCTTCGCGCCGCTCAGGATGACAAGACCTGTTTACTGGGGTCAAATAGCCGCAACCAGCCGGGTAAGCGCCTGCCGGGCCCGCCCCGAATCCAAGGACTCCTGGGCGGCAGCCAGGGCCTCGGCGAAGCTGAACGTGGGTTCCAGGCAGCTGATGGCCAGGGCCGCGTTGGCCGTTACCACGTCGCGCTGGGCGCGGGTGGCCTGCCCATCCAGCACCGCCAGAAACAGCTTCGCCGATTCAGCGGGCGTTTTGCCACCGGCCAGTTCCTCCGGCGTGGTGGTCGTCAGTCCCAGGTCCGCAGCCGATACCAGCTGCTCGCCGGTGGGCGTGGCCAACTTAGCGGCGGCCGTCAGCGAGAGTTCATCGTAGCCGTCTAGGGCGTGCACCACGGCGTAGCGGGTGTCGGTTTGCTGTAGCAGGTAGTGGTAGAGGCGCAGCAGCTCCAGGCTGAACGTGCCGGCCACCTGATACTTAGGGCGGGCCGGATTTACGAGCGGGCCCAGGATATTAAAGAAGGTGCGCACGCCCAACTCCCGGCGCACCGGCCCGGCGTGGCGCATGGCCGGGTGGAAGGCCGGGGCGTGCAGAAAGCAGATATTTGCCTCCGCCAGCTGCCGCTGCAGCACCGAGTTGCTCACCCCAAACTCCACGCCCAGCTGCGCCAGCACATCCGAGGAGCCGCAGGTAGACGATACCCCGATGTTGCCGTGCTTGGTAACCTTGTAGCCGGCCCCGGCCACCACAAAACAGGCCAGGGTGCTGATGTTGAGCGTGTCCTTGCCGTCGCCGCCGGTGCCCACAATGTCCACCGTATCGTGGGTGCCCAGCTCGGGGCTGCGGGAAAGGCTGAGCAGGGCTTCGCGGAAACCGGCCAGCTCGGGCACCGATATGGGGCGCATGCGGTACACGGTCATGAAAGCGGCCATTTCGGCGGCGTTGGCCTCTCCCTGCCCGATACGCAGCATGGCCTCCCGCGCCTCAGCGTGGTTCAGGAGCTGCTGCTCAAACAACTGATTCAGTAAGTGTTTCACTTTGTGGGCTGACGGCCGGCTATTAGTCGGCTGGCCAGTGAGTTAAAATGCGGAGTAGATGAAGTAGTACGGAGGCGGGGCGCAGGTTTCTGGCTACTCAGCCAGCCAGTTGCGCAGCATCTGGTGGCCGTGCTCCGTCAGAATGGACTCCGGGTGAAACTGCACGCCCCGCACATCATAGTCGCGGTGACGAAAAGCCAGCACCTCCCCGTTAGCGTCGCGGACGGTTACTTCCAGCGCCGCCGGCATGCTTTCGGGCCGAACACTCCAGGAGTGGTAGCGCCCTACCTGGAAGTGGTCGGGCAACCCGGCAAACAGCCGGTCTTCGGCTACTACCTTGGCATCGGTGGCAATGCCGTGGAGCACCGCGGGCAGGTTGTACAGCTCACCCCCAAAGCTCTCGGCCAGACCCTGGTGGCCCAGGCACACCCCCAAAATTCGCTTGGTAGGCGCGTACTGCCGAATGATTTCGGGCATCAGCCCGGCTTCCGTGGGCACGCCCGGGCCGGGGGAAAGCAGCACGGCATCGTAAGCGGCCACGTCCTCCACCTTCAGCTTATCGTTACGAATCACCGTCACGTTGTCGGTATGCCCCAACTCCCGCAGCAGCTGCACGAGGTTGTAGGTAAAGGAGTCGTAGTTATCAAGAACGAGAATGTTCATCCAGAGCTAGTTGTCAGTTGATAGTTGTCCGTTGCTAGTTGTCGGGTTGCGGGCTGAAAGGAGACGAAATCGAGCCTAACAACCAGCAACCAACAACTGACACCTCATTTACACTTGCTCCGCTTCCTGCAAGGCCTTGCGCAGCGCCGCCAGCTTGTGGTGCACTTCCTGCAGCTCCGACTCCAGATTAGAAGCCGCCACCACGCCCGCACCGGCCTGGAGATAGAGTTGCCCGCCCGTGCTCAACATCGAGCGAATCATGATGGCGTGGTTGAAGTCGCCATTGAAGCCCAGATAGCCAATAGCCCCGCCGTAGTATCCGCGGGCAGTGGGTTCCAACTCATCAATCAGCTGCATGGCGCGGTGCTTGGGTGCCCCCGAGAGCGTACCGGCCGGAAACGTATCAGCCACCACTTGCAAGGGCGTAGCCGTGGGCGTCAGCCGAGCCGTCACCTCGCTTACCAAGTGAATAACATGGGAGTAGTACTGCACCTCCCGGAACACTTTTACCTCTACCTGGTCGCCGTGGCGGGCCAGGTCGTTGCGGGCCAGGTCCACCAGCATCACGTGCTCGGCGTTTTCCTTGGGGTCTTCGGCTAGTTTCTGGGCCAGCGCGGCATCTTCAGCATCGTGGCCGGTGCGGCGGAATGTGCCCGCAATGGGGAACAGGCTAGCCTGGCGGTCTTTAATGAGCAGCTGCGTTTCGGGCGAGGAACCGAAGATTTTGAAGGAGCCGTAGTCAAAGTAGAACAGGTAAGGCGAGGGATTGATGGAGCGCAGCGCCCGGTACACGTTGAACTCGTCCCCCGAAAACCCCTGCTGAAACCGCCGCGACAACACAATCTGGAACACGTTGCCGCGCAGGCAGTTTTGCTGGCCCTGGGTAAGCACCTGCATAAACTCGGCATCAGTCTGGTTGGTTTGCTCCTCTCCCACCCGCTCAAAGGTAAAGTCGGGCAACGAAGGATTCTTAATCAGGTTCACCAAACGCGTCAGGCCGCTGTTTTCCTCCGGCTCTCCGGCCAGCGTATGTTCAAACACAAACAGCTCGTTGCGGAAGTGGTTGATGGCAATAACGTAGCGGTAGGTGCAGTACAGAATATCCGGAATCTGACCGGCCACCTGCTTCTCCGGGTTCAGGGTCAACTCCTCAAACGCCTGCACCGCCTCGTAGCCCATGTACCCGAACAGGCCGCCGGTAATAAAGTCGTGGCCGGTGGGCTCGGTCTGGAAGGCCGCCGAAAACTCCTGCAGGCGGGTCAGGGCCTCGCGCGGATCCGCCAGGGTTTCTTCGTGTAAGGTTTCATCGGGCAACTCCACCATCAGGTCCCGGCCCCGCAGCTCAAACCGGGCCAATGGGTCGAAGGCCAGGTAGCTGAACGCATTTTGCTGGCCGTGGTAGTCGGAGCTTTCCAGCAGCAGGCAGTTAGGGTACCGGTCGCGCAGGCGCAGGTAGAGGCCCACGGGCGTTACAGTATCGGCCAGAACGCGCAGGAAGCGGGTAGTAAGCTGGAAGGTTTGCATAAGGCAGCTGGTTGTGTAGAGGAAGGCCAGTGCCGGGCAACAAAAAAAGCCCGGCTGGTCGGCCGGGCTTTCTGGTGAAGTATTGCGAAGGTATTCAGATGACCTTAGCGCGCACACAGGTTGTCCCGTCCGGATTCTCCGTAGGGCCACCACCATGCTTGCAGGTTCATTGAAAGAGTCATTTCCGAAGAGTTGTTGTCGGGCTTGAACGCCACAAAGGTACTGTGGGTTGCGAAACTTGCAACCAACGCCCGCTTTTTTTCAAATTTACTCTTTTACCAACACCTGGGAGCCGCGACGGGAGCCGGCCGTAAGCTGCAACAAATAGGTCCCTTTGGCTAGTCCGCTTACGTTGAGCACGGCACCGGCCTTCACTTTCTCCCGCAGTACACTACGGCCAGCCATATCCAGTACCTCGGCCTTGGCCTCCCGCACATCGGCGGGCAACTGCACCGTTAGCTGGTTTTTGGCCGGATTGGGGTAGGCGCTGAACGCCAGAGCCTGTGCCTTGCGGGTGCCGGTTACCACGGCCGGCTGTAGCAGCCACTGATAAGCCGCTGAAAACTCCCGCTTCCAGAACCACTCGGCGTGCTGCCCGTCGGCCTTGGCGTTGAAGCTCAGGTTGGCGGCCGGCACGCCGCCTTTTGCCAGCGAGTCGCGCATGGCCTGCATCAGGGGCACCATCGTCTGGCTTTCGGAGCTGCCGCTCACGAAGTAGAACCGGGTGGCGGGGTTGGCCGGGTGCTGCCGCAGGTACTGGAACAACGGCTTCTCAGCAAACCAGAACGCCGGCGAAAATACGCCCACTTTGCTGAACACCTGCGGATATTTCAGGGCCGCATAGGTCGAAATCAGCCCACCCATGCTGCTACCGGCAATGCCGGTAAACTCCCGCCCAGTGAGGGTGCGGTAATTTTGGTCGATGTAGGGTTTGAGCGTTTGCACCAGGAAGTCCACGTACTGGTCGCCCTGCCCGCCGCCGTACTGGGGGTTATTCCAGGGCGAGTACTCGTTGAGCCGGTCGGAGCCGCCGTTGTCAATAGCCACCACAATGGAGCCGGTGGCATCTACGCCCTGCTGTTGCAACTGGCTCAAAGTTTCGTCCACGCCCCATTCCCCCGAGAAGCTGGTGCAGGCGTCAAACACGTTCTGCCCATCGTGCATGTACAGCACGGGGTAACGCTTGGCAGCAGCCGTACCGTAGTCGTTGGGCAGATATACCCACACCCGGCGCGTACGGTTCAGTTGAGGCACTTGGAACGTAGCGCTGAGCACCTGCACATTGGGCTGCAAGGCCGTACTCTGGCAGCTACCGCCCCCGCTGCTCAGATCCTTCCAGCCAGCTACCTGCAAGTCTACGGTAGCAGGGCCACTCCCAATGGTGTAGCGCCGGTTGCCAATATCGGCGCTTTGCGCATCGGCCTCAACGGTGGCCCAGGAGCCGCGGGTAAACTTGAACTCAACTGTCCCGGTAACTGAAGCCGGAAGGGTAAGCTGGTAACTCCCGTCGGTAGCCCGGACCAAGACGTGGGAAGTACTGGCTGGATTCCAGTTGTTAAATGATCCAGCCATATACAAAGCGGCATTGGCAGGTGTGGCAGCCGGCACTGAGGTCAGCCGGAAAGTTGTTTGAGCGTGTGCGCTGGATGCAAAAAAGGCCAGTGCGGCGGCGGGAAGAAAGCGTATCATAGTGTGGGAGGAGAACAAGGAGTAAGCAAGCTACCAACAAATATCCAAGCCTCGGATATGAGCAAGTTGGCGCGCCCATAACCACTTGACAGGTGAAGCTGTAGCACCTAAAGCCAACCTGTACTTTTCCGGGAAAATACAGTTATCTGGTACCTGGCCCAACATACGGATTACAGTGAGTAAGCCCTTACGGCAAGCCTCCTTTTAATCTTACAGGTAGTGCCCAGCAAGGGGAACAAGAAGAAGCACCAACCGCCCTTTCCGCTGACTAAAATTTATACAAAAATCCTTGTAATAAGATGTCAAATTTCCATCAACCAATCTAATACTATATTATCCACCACTGTTACTCTATTTGCTTTCTATTATCGATGACCGCATTCAGCTCACAGAGTAGAAACCTGACGCAATCAGGCTATTTTCGATATTCAGCGATATTTTTAGATCAATACACTATCATTCGTCGCTGTTTGATCCTTACCAACACGTCGCTGAATGATTCCTCTGCTTCATAACAACCTACGACCATTTGAATCAATACAGCACCTAAATTCAACTATACCTTAACAACTAAGAGGCAGGTGATTTCAAGTCAAATAAGCCGGTGAAAAGGGAGTTCCGAGCTTATTTTATCATTCCCTTTCTCCTGCCTGCAGCACTATAACTGCCGGTGCAAAGCTGCATTTTACCTCTTCGATACCCTTCGGCGCTGTAAAATGCAATTATAACGAAACCATCTTCCCTTACTTCAACCATTGTTTTTGTCTAGCCGAACCCCGTAACTTGCGCTGTTTCTTAATAATTTGGTGACGTTGAACCCGAATGCAATGGCTGGTGTAGAATGAGTCACTCACCGTTCTACTCGTTACTATCGGTGCCTAGGACCACTAAATTCCCACTCCGGTTTGTCCGGAAAAATCCATTTCAACCCCTAACTTTTTTTCCATGAAACACCCCTATCTAGCGAAACTGGCGCTGCCCCTCCTCTGCGCTGGTGTGAGCGTGAGCAGCGCGTACGCTCAGGGAACTGGAACGGTAAGCGGCCGTATTCTCGATGAGAAAGGCGAAGGCATGCCGGGTGTTACCGTTATTATTGAAGGCACCACCCTGGGTGGCTCCACCAACTCTGACGGTACCTTCTCCATTCAGAATGTTCCTGCCGGGCCCCGTACTCTGGTGCTGTCGTTTGTGGGTTATACCACGCAGCGGCAGAGCATTACAGTAACCACTGGGCAAAACACGGCGGTTAACAACTTCACGCTGTCCGAAAACACGACGCTGCTGAACGAGGCGGTAGTTATTGGCTACGGTACCCAGCGCAAGCAGGACCTGACTGGCGCTGTAGAACAGATTTCCGAGAAGCAGTTCGTGAAAGGCCAGGTTACCAACCCCGAGCAACTGGTGCAGGGTAAAGTAGCCGGCGTGCAGATTACAACGGGTGGTGGTGCTCCGGGTGCCAACTCCCAAATCCTGATTCGCGGGGGCTCTTCCCTATCGGCCTCCAACTCGCCCCTGATTATCATCGACGGTGTACCCGTGGATAACAACGGGCTGGCTGGCGCCACTAACCCATTGTCGCTGATTAACCCCAACGACATTGAGAGCATTACCGTCCTGAAAGATGCCTCTTCCACGGCCATCTACGGGGTACGGGCCTCGAACGGCGTAATTCTGGTAACCACCAAAAAAGGAGTGCAAGGTGATGCTTTCCACGTGAATGTGTCCACGCAGCAGTCCATTGCTACGGTTGCCAAATACTCGGATGTTCTCTCCGCTGATGAATTCCGGGAACTAGTAAATGCCCGGGGCACGGCTGGCCAAAAAGCCACGCTGGGCACGGCCAGCACCGACTGGCAGCGTGAAATCTACCGCTCGGCGTACACCTCCGACAACAACGTGAGCATCAGCGGCAATGCTGGCAAGGTTCCTTACCGTGTTTCGGGCGGGTATCTGTCGCAGGAAGGTTTGCTGAAGGCTAACGACCTGAAGCGCTTCAGCGGGGCCCTGAGCCTGACGCCGGTGCTGCTGGATGGCAACCTGCGCGTGACCCTGAACGTGAAGGGCTCCTGGATCGACAACAACTTCTCCAACCAGGGCGCCGTGGGTAACGCCGTTACCTTCGACCCCACGCAGCCCGTTCAGGTGAATGGCACGGAAGGCAACCCCTTCGGCCTGACGCCAGCGCAGTTGGCTGCCTATGGTGGCTACACCGAGTTCAACAATAAGGACGACAACGGGGTTGTTTCGCTGAATACCCTCTCGCCCCGCAACCCGGTAGGTCTGATCAATCAGCGCCGCGACCGGAGCACCGTGAAGCGCAGCATCGGTAACATTCAGCTGGACTACAAGCTGCCCTTCCTCTCGGGCCTGAGCGCCAACCTCAACCTGGGCTACGACATTCAGCGCGGCCGGGGTACCACGTTTGTACCCGCCACGGCTGGTTCCGATTTCAACCGCCAAGGGGTAAACAACAACTACTCCCAGGATCTGAACAACACCCTGCTCGAAGCCTACGCCAAGTATGAGCGTACCCTCGGGCCGGGCCGGGCAGAATTGCTGGCTGGTTATTCTTACCAGAAGTTCGAGAACCGCAGCTACGTATTTGATGACTTCCGCGCCGACCGCAGCATCTTTGCTCCCGTGTCGTTGAGCTACTCCGGCGAGGATACTTACCTGAACTCGAACGTGCTGTTGGGCTTCTTTGGCCGCCTCAACTACAACATTGCCGATAAGTACCTATTCACCGGTACGTTCCGGGCCGACGGTACTTCCCGCTTCAACCCTGACCACTTCGGTTATTTCCCTTCGGGCGCCTTTGCTTGGCGGATCAAGGGGGAAGATTTCCTGAAGGATGCTTCCGCTATTTCGGATCTGAAAATCCGCCTGGGCTACGGCCAGACCGGTCAGCAGGACCTGGGAACTAATTTCTACCCCTTCCTGGCCAACCTCTCGCTCAGTAACCTCACGGCACAGTACCAGCTCGGCTACAACGCCGATGGCACTCCCCGCTTCCTGCGTACCCTGCGTCCTGATCAGTACAACCGCGACATCACCTGGGAAACCACCACGACGTACAACGCCGGTCTGGACTACGGTTTCTTCGGTGGCCGTTTCTTCGGTTCCGTGGACTTCTACAAGCGTGATACCAAGGACCTATTGAACTTCCGCACGGTGGCGGCCCTGGCCGGCCTCTCGAACGGGGGAACCTTCAACACCGGCTCCCTCACCAACAAAGGGGTGGAATTGATTGCCAACGTGGATGTAGTGAAGGGCGACCGGCTGAATATTACGGTTAACGCCAACGCCACCTACAACCAGAACCGCCTCACCAAGCTCACTGGCTCCGATTCGCCGAATGACGTTGGGCAGCTGACGGGTGGTATCGGTGGTGGTGTAGGTAACACCATCCAGGTGAACACCGTGGGGTACTCTACCCAAACGTTCTATGTGAACCAGCAGGTGTACGGCCAGAATGGCAAGCCCCTGGAAGGCGTGTACGTAGACCGGGACGGTAGCAACACCATCACCAGCTCCGACCGGTACCGTTACAAGTCAGCTCGTCCGGATTATGTGCTGGGTGGCGGCGCCAACATTTCCTATGGCGGTGCTAACCTGGCCTTCACGCTACGCTCCAACCTGGGCAACTACGTGTATAACAACAACCGGGCAAGCAGCTTCTATGATTTGAGCACCAGCGGCTTCGTACCAAACCGGAACCGGGAGGTGCTGAACTCCGGCTTCTCCAGCGCCCAGTACTTCTCCGATTATTTTGTGGAGAACGGCTCGTTCCTGCGTATGGAAAACGTCACGCTCGGCTACAATTTCGGCGAAATGGTGCGCAAAGGCACGAACTTAAGCCTCTCGTTTGCAGTTCAGAACGTGTTCCTCGTGACCAAGTACAAAGGTCTTGACCCAGAGGTGATTGGTGGCATCGACAATACGATTTACCCCCGCCCTCGTACGTTCACCGTTGGCCTGAATCTCGGTATCTAATTTTCCCATCATTCGCTTTATGAACCGCAATACATTCACCCGCATGTTGGGAATGCTGGCCTTGACTGCCGGGCTGTCTTCTCTGACTACTTCCTGCATCAACGACCTGGACCAGATTCCGGACTATTCGGCCAACTCCGAAGTAGTATACCGTGACCCCGCTCAAATTGAGCAGGTACTAGCTCGTCTGTATGCCACCTTCGCTGTGAGCGGCCAGTCGGGTCCCGCTGGCTCCCCCGACATTACCGGTATTGATGAAGGCTTCTCCAACTACATTCGTCAGTACTGGCAGCTGCAGGAAATTACCACCGATGAGGCCGTACTAGGCTGGAATGATGGTAACCTGCCTTCTGTCAACACACTGCAGTGGAATGCCGACAACGAGTTTGTACGGGCTACTTACGACCGTATCTACTACGAAATTGGCCTCTGCAACGAGTTCATTCGCCAGACGACGGATGCCAAGCTTTCCGAGCGGGGTATCACCGGTGATGCTGCTAACACGGTACGCACATACCGGGCCGAGGCTCGTTTGCTGCGCGCCCTGTGCTACTGGCACGCCATTGACCTGTTCGGCGGCGGACCGTTTGCTACCGAGGAAGCCGCTATTGGCACTAACCCTATTTACCGCACCCGAGCTGAGCTATTTACCTTCGTAGAATCGGAGTTGCTGGCCCTGGATTCAGGTACGGAGTTACTAGCTCCCCGTGCCGTGTACGGCCGCGCCGACCAAGCCATGTGCTGGACGCTGCTTACCAAGCTGTACCTGAACGCGCAGGTGTACACTGGCACCGCTAAGAACACGGAAGCCATTACCTACGCTAAAAAAGTACTGGCTGCCGGCTACACCCTCAGCCCGGTATATGCCAACCTGTTCCTGGCCGACAACAGTACATCTAGCGCCAAGAACGAAATCATCTTCCCCGTCACATTCGATGGCCTGCGTACCAAAACGTTTGGTGGCATGACCTTCCTAGTGCACGCTCCCGTAGGCCGGGGCGTGTCGCCAACCAGCGCGGGCATCAACAACGGCTGGGCCGGTTTGCGCGCCAAGCAAAACCTGACGCAGATTTTCAGCCGCTCCAACGCGGATGATTCCCGCCGGGCCATGCTCTTCACCCGGGGTCAGAACCCGAATGTTGACTCCCTGGACCAGTTCAGCAGCGGGCCGCTGGTTACCAAGTGGCGCAATGTTACCTCAACGGGTAAAGGTGGCTCCGACTCCCAAGAGCAGGGCGGTGAAGGCAACTTCGCCGATACCGACTACCCCATGTTCCGCTTGGCCGACGTGCAGCTGATGTACGCCGAAGCCGTACTGCGGGGTGGCTCCGGCGGCAGCGTTGCCCAAGCTACTACATACGTAAACGACCTCCGCACCCGTGCTAAAGCTCCGGCAGTAACCACGCTGGCCCTGAATGATATTCTGGACGAGCGGGCCCGGGAGTTGTTCTGGGAGGGTCATCGTCGTACCGACCTGATTCGCTTTGGCCGCTACACTACTGGCAACAACTGGCCTTTCAAAGGCGGTGTGCGGGCTGGCCGCGACGTGGAAGCCACGCGTGTGCTATTCCCCATTCCGAACACGGACATCGTAGCAAACCCCAACTTGGCTGGTCGTCAGAACCCTGGCTACTAAGCTGCACAGTTTATTTCTGGTCCTCGGAATTCATTCCTAGCAGGAATAGTTGAGGACCAGAAATACTTGCTGAATTTTCCCACTCATTATCGACTTTTCATGAAAACTTGGATTACTCGGACTTTTGCTGGTGCGTTTGCGCTGGCAACTGTAGCTCTGGCATCTTGTGAGAAAGACGAGGATAAAGTAGTCATTAACTCTAATGCAGCTACTGCCTTAACTGCCTCAACCACCACGGCTAATATTACCACTTCTAACTCCAGCAGTCAGGCAGTAACTTACAACTGGAGCAAAGTAGACTTTGGCTATAATGCAGCGGTGGTATACACCTTGCAATTTGCCAAGCGGGGCACTGACTTTGCTTCAACGCAGGATTTCAATGTTGGCAGCAGCCTGAGCAAATCATTCACCAACAAAGAGTTGAATGATTTGTATAATGCTATTGACTGCAGCCTGCCCGCAACGCCAGCAGCATTTCCTTTGGAAGTGCGCGTAAAGGCAACGGTTGGCGATGCTGTCACCCCAGTGTACTCGGCTGCACAGTCGTTGGTAGCTTCTCCTTATCCTGACTTTGTGGCTCCTACCGACCGTTGGGGTTTGGTAGGCCCAGCCGGTGACGGCTGGCCTGGTGCCACCGCTACCGACCGTAACATGCCCTATGATTGCCGGGTACGTGGGTACGTGGCTCGCATGACCCTCAATGCTGGTCCCTTTAAATTCCGTCGTAATCAAGACTGGGGCACTAACCTCGGCGGCACCACCGGCGACTACACCAAAGGAGTAACCTTAACCCCTGGCGGTTCGGATTTGACAATCACTACACCTGGCACCTACACGGTGAAGCTGGAAGTAACCACTGATGCTGCTGGTGCTACCACCGGCGGCAAGGTGACTATCACCCCCTAGTACTTCTCTACAGAGTATAAAAAGGGCTGCTAACGTGTTAGCAGCCCTTTTTTGTTGCTATCATCTCACCACATTTGATTGCAAAATACTATTGTGCATTAGGCATTGGTGGAGTGTTAAAGGCAGCTTCATTTCCTTTAACTTGTACACTTGTAGCCAAAAAAAGGGACGCTCTGCGGAGAGCGTCCCTTTCTCTTTTGGCTTAAGCCTCGTTGTTATTGAATAACAACTTTTTGGCTGGTGCTTTGGTCACCTACACGCAGTTTCACTAAGTAAGCTCCAGCAGTAAGGTTGTCCAGTGGGAAGCTCTGAGCACCATTCTGTTTGCCGGAAGCTACCGAGCGTACCCGCTGGCCCAGAGAGTTGAACACATCCAAGGCAACATCCTGCTGGCCGCTCACTACATAGTCGATAGTAGCTGCTTCGGAGCTAGGGTTGGGGTAAACACTGAACTTCAAAGCCGAGGCAACAGCGTTGCGGTTAGCCAGAATACCGGTAGTCAGGTTGTACGTGACATTTTGCCGGCCGGTCAGGGTAGAGAAGTCGGGCGAAGAGCCAAGGTCAGCAGTCTGGCCAACCACCTGAGGAAGCACATCGGAAGTGAAAGCACCACCGTCTTTTACATAGCCTACCATCAGGTTGATTTGGCTGGTAGCAGTCAGGCCCATAGCAGCCAGATCAAACTCCATTTCCAAACCTGTACCAGCGGCCGTAGCAGCCGTGAGGTCAGTTGATTTCATCAGGGCGGTACGCGCGCCAGTGAAAGGACCCGTGGTAGCAGAGAAAGTCAAGGCAGTACCATCCTTTTTGCCGGCACCCTGGTAGCTGTCGGATACAGGAGCCGTGTTGCCAGCGGTGTAATCAACGAAGCTGTAATATACGTCGGTCATGTTGGAGGGCGAGAGGGTAGCGCGCACGCCGTAATCCGTCTCCATATCCATGGTAGGCGTATGCTTCAGTGGGCTGTCACCAGCCGAGCCACCTTTGAGTTGAGTACCTGCGGCTACACCAGTTTTACCGGGTACGTTAAGATACAGCACGTAGCCAGGGTAGTCAGTAGCCGTTTCGGCCGATCCGACAATCATTACGTAGAGCTTGGTGCTGCTCGAGCCAACGTACAGAGTCTGCAAGCCCTTGCCAGCCACAGAGTGCGTGCCGGTATAGGTGCTAGCCAATTGATATTTATTGGCGCCAGTACCAATTTCGGTGGCGGTTACTTTGCCGTCGAGTGTAATCTGCGCGCTAGCCGAAAACGACGTAGCAGTCAGTAAGCCGAGAGCAGCTAGAGTAAACTGTTTTTTCATGATAAAAAGAGAAGGGTGAATGTATATGGCGCTGTCCGAAGGTAGGTAAGCACTTACCCCCCCGACTGCGCTATAAAAATACTACTTATTAAGACACATAAAAGTTATATCTCAATAATAAAAACAGGGTGTATGGAGCAAAATGTCATATTATTTGGCGCTAAGCACACTTATTCCAGGTCCCGGGCTGTATCCATAACCAGCCCGAATAGCAGAAGGCAGATGAGATTAAGGAAGCATTTTTCTCTACCAGAATCTTTTTCGTGCTTCGTTGCTGATAACTGCAGAACTTGCGCTTCATACTGCCTTTTCAAGTAGTAACCGGATACTTCACTTCCTTTTTCCTGATCCAACATGATTCTAATTGCTGATGGCGGCTCGACCAAGAGCAACTGGTGCCAGCTTGACAACACCGGTAACCGGGTGTACTTCAACACCGAAGGCTACAACCCCGACTTTATGGGCACTGCCGCTATTGCCGCCTCGCTCGACAAAAACCTGCCTGACACGCTGCCCCGCCAGGAAGTAAGCAAAGTGTACTACTATGGCGCGGGCGTACACAACGCCGAAAAGGCGGAGCGCGTGGCCGCCGCCATGCGCGAGATTTTCCCCAATGCCAATGTGTTCGTGGCCGAAGACCTGCTGGCCGCCGCGCACGCCCTGCTGGGTGATAAGCCTGGGTTTGCCGCCATTTTGGGCACGGGTACCAACTCCTGCCTGTATGATGGGGAGAAGATTACCTACAACGTGGACTCGCTGGGCTATTTCCTAGGCGACGAGGGCTCCGGTTCCTTTATTGGCAAGCGGCTGCTGCGCGACTACCTGCGCGGTCTGCTGCCCGATGGGTTGCAGGAGATTTTCCAGGAGGAGTTCAAGTTCACCCGCGACGAAATTCTGGACCGGCTCTATAACCAGCCGCTGCCCAACCGCTTCCTGGCCAGCTTTGCCAAGTTCACCTACGACCATAACAACATCAGCTACTGCCGCGAGATTGTGCTGCAAGGGTTCGAAACCTTCTTCGCCAACATCGTGCAGCACTACCCCAACTACCAGGACTACACGTTCAACTGCGTGGGCTCGGTGGGCTACAACTTCCGCGACGCCCTGACGCAGGTAGCGCGCAGCCACAACATGGAGGTGGGCAAAATCATCCGCTCCCCCATCGACGACCTGGTTTCCTACCACGAGGCCAAGCTGAAGTAAGCAGCGGTTTAGCCGTAGCAGCTTCGTTTCAGCTCAAACAAAAGCGGCCGCCCCACATGGGGCGTCCGTTTTGTTTGCCATTAGTTGCAGCTCAGGCTTAGTGCTGTACTACCAGACGAATGGTTTGTTGCTGCTCACCGGCGGTCAGGCGCACCAGGTACACACCATTGCTTAGGTTGTTAAGTGGTAGTTCTACTTCCCGGTTGCCGGCGGCCTGGCGGGTAGCGGGTAGGGTTTGCACGGTGGCACCCAGCAAATTGGTTACCGTAACCTGCACGGTACCCGCCTGGGGCAGGGTGTAGCGCAGTTGGGCGGCAGTAGCGGCCGGGTTGGGTGCGGCCGTCAGTTGCAGGGCCAAAGCCTCGCGGCGGGTTTTGCTGCTCAGTACCGTACCGGCCGGAATGGCAATCCGGCGCGAGGTGTACACGGCGTACTGCCCGGGAGCCAGCGTGAGCGGAGCAGCGGTATTGGTAACCGTCAGGGCCTCGCCGGTGAGGTAGTTGTACCACGTGCCGGCGGCCTGGAAGTTAGGCACCACCGTAGCCGTCTGCACATCGAAGTTGCCCACAATGGTCACGTTCAGGCGGGGGTCGGTGAGCTGCATGGTTTTCACCGCCCCGTTCAGGTTCTGGGTGAAGCTGGCCGGATTCTCAAATGCGGGCTCCTGAGTTTTGAGCGTAATGAGGCTGCGGTACACGTCGTAGAGGCGGCGGCGGCTGGCGTTCTGGTAGTAGGTCCACTCGGGAGCCTTGTTGCTCAGCTTGCAGTCATCCTTGGGGTACGGCTGGGGAATGGTCCCATCGGGGCAGGAGAAAATCGACTTATCGTAGCCGACTTCCCCGAATTGCCAGATCATTTTGGGGCCGGGTACCGGGAAGAAGAAGGCGGCGGCCAGCTCCTGCCGGGCCAAGGCCGTGGGCAGGCTTTTCACCGAGTAATTGCCAGCCACGTTGCCGAAAGCCAGGTTCTTGTACATGAGCCGCTCCTCGTCGTGGCTTTCCATGTAGGTAATTAGGTTCGGGGCGCTCCAGCCGCGGCCACCCTGCCCGGTGCCGTAGTAGCCGTAGCTGAAGTTCGATTTGCCGTTCTCGTTGTAGCCCATGGTGCCTTCGTTGTAGGCATCCGTCATCTTGCCCCACAGCATCAGGCCCATATCCGACAGCACTTTTTCCTCGTCGTTGTTGCCTAAGTGCTCCAGGATGGAGTAGGATGTAGGGTCTACGCTCACCAGGAAGTCCCGGTAGTCTTTCCAGATGTTCACGCGCGACTGGTCGTACTGACTCCAGGCACCGGCATCGGTGGTCACCTTCTGGGTGAAGCCTTTGCTCAGGTCGAAACGGTAGCCGTCGATGTTGTATTCTTTCAGCCAGAACTCCATCACGCGCTTGCTGAAGTAGCGGGTGAAGGCGCTTTCGTGGTTGAAGTCGTAGCCCACGTTGAAGGGGTGGGTGGCAGTGCGGTTAAACCAAGGGTTGGAAGTGGAAGGGTTGCCATCCTCGAAGTACATCTGCACCATGGGGCTCTGGCCGAACGACTGGTTGAGCACCATGTCCAACACCACGGCCATGCCGCGGCGGTGGCACTCGTCAATGAAACGCTTCAGGTCGTTTTTAGGCCCGTAATATTTGTCGGGCGCGAAGTAGAAGGACGTGTTGTAGCCCCAGCTCTCATTGCCCTCAAACTCATTCACCGGCATCAGCTCGATGACGTTCACGCCCAGGCGCTGCAGGTAGGCCAGCGTGTCCACCAGCGTCTTGTAGTCGTGGCGGGCAATGAAGTCGCGCGGGAGCAGCTCGTACACCACCATATCCTCTTTCTTGGGACGCTGGAAGTTGGTGGTCTGGAACGTATAGCCGGGGGCATTGCTTTGCAGCACTGATACGATGCCGGTAGTCCGCCCGGAGGGGTAGGCCTTCAGGTTGGGATAGGTAGCGGCGGTAATGTACTGGTCGTTATTGGGGTCAAGTACCTTCTCGGTGAGGGGGTCGGGCACGCGCAGGCCGCCGTCTACCTGAAACTGGTAGGCGTACTCCTGCCCGGGCGTGAGGCCATCAATCTGAATCCACCAGCGGCCATCCACCGAGTTATCGGCGGTACCGGCGGCGTTGGGCGTGCGCTTCATGTACGAAGCATCGTTGGCGGTCCAGTTGTTGAACTCCCCAATGGCGTGAATGAACTGCTTGTTGGGGGCCGTGAGGCTGAGGATGGCGGAGGTGCCGTTGTTGATGTAGGTCACTCCGTCGCGCTTGGCGCCGGCGGGCAAAGCGGCCAGCGTTACGGCCGAGCGGGTTTGCAGCACGAGGTCGGAAGAAGCCGTTGCGGTACCGTTGGTAGCCGTCAGGCGCACCGTGTTGGCCCCGGCCTGGGTGAGCGTCACGCTGGCACTAATACTGGTGGTATTGGCCTGCTGCGCAATCTGGGTGCCGTTCAACGACAGCGTGAGCGTAGCGGGCACGGCCGAGGTGCCGGTAACGGTAGTGGGCGTGTTCAGCGGCACCGACGTGGCACCCGGGCCCGTGGGAGCCGTAAAGCGCAGGTCAAACTGGTTCTGGGCCACATCCACGTAAATGTCGCCGCTGGGGCCACGACCCACCAGGGTACCGTCGGCATTCTTGAAGATCATGCCCAAGCGGTAGATAGTCGTACCCGCTGGAATGGGATAAAACGTGTTGGGCGTAAACGTAATGGTGTACACGTTGGCGCTTACCCGGGTCATTTTGGCGGCGGGGTCGGCCTGGTTGAAGCTGGGGCTTTTGACATTGGTCCACTGGGTGCCGGTGGGGCTGTCAATCACCACACCCGTCCAGATGTACACGTCGCCGGTGAAGTTGGCTAGTGCTGCGTTGCCCTGGGTGGCATTATAGGTGATGGTTACCGCCTGACTGGCCAGAAACGGCGCGGGCTGCGTAGTGACCACCTGCGCCCGCAAAACCGGTCCTGCGGCCAGTATTGCCACCAGACTCAGAATAAGTCGAAGTGCTTTCATGAAAAAAGGAGTTGGGAATTTAAAAAATGGATGCTCATATTTGGTGCCCCATTGACCATATCAGAAAGAGAATAACCAATACGGGCGCAAGAGGGCATTAAAGATACGGTAAGTACTCACGTACTCCCAAGTCAATAGCGGCTTTTCTCGTAGATTTAAGTCCGTTTTAATTTCACTTCGCCCTTTAGCGTGCAACGGTCGTCCGGCTTTCTTTTTTCTGCATGGCGACTTGCTCAGCCAACCCGCTTTATCGTGGCAGCGCTGTTGCTGACTGCCAGTGCGGCGCAGGCGCAAGCTCCCACGGTAGCTCGGGCCGAGGTGTTGTTGCACTCGGCTCAGACTACATTGCCTACTGATTCCACTCAGCCAGCACCGCCCTCCCGCCTCAGTCAGCGGCTGCCGGTGCTGGCCGGCGGTCTGGTA
This sequence comes from Hymenobacter endophyticus, assembly GCF_032464715.1. Classification (NCBI taxonomy): domain Bacteria; kingdom Pseudomonadati; phylum Bacteroidota; class Cytophagia; order Cytophagales; family Hymenobacteraceae; genus Hymenobacter; species Hymenobacter endophyticus. The sequence goes on from NZ_JAWDJT010000009.1 coordinate 106,052, forward strand.
GTCTCGTATTCAGCCACTATGTATCTGCTTAGCAAGGGCTGGTATACGGGGGAGCGGAGCCGGTTTCACTGGTTTAATGACCTGCCCGAGTGGAAGCAGATGGACAAAGCCGGCCATTTCTGGGGGGCCTTTCACGAAAGCCGGGGCGCGGTGGATATGCTGCGCTGGGCCGGCGTGCCCGACCGGCGGGCCACCTGGTACGGGGGCTTCGTAGGGTTTCTGCTGCAAAGCCCCATTGAGCTACTCGATGGCCGCGACCCAGAGTATGGAGCCTCCGCCACCGATTTGGCCGCTAACTTCCTGGGCTCGGCCGGTTTGATTGGGCAGCAGCTGGCCTGGAACGAAGTGCGCATCATGCCCAAATACTCGTTTCATACTACCCGCTACTCCGCCCTGCGCCCCAACGTACTGGGCCGCAGCCTGGCCGAAAAGCACCTGAAGGACTATAACGGCCAGACTTACTGGCTCTGCGCCGACGTGGGAGCTTGGTTGCCAAGCACCTCGCGCTGGCCCCGCTGGCTGCAGCCGGCCCTGGGCTACGGGGCCCAACAGATGGTCTACAACGACCCGGACGCCAACGCCGCCTTGGGCCTGCGCCCCTACCGCCAGTTTTACCTCAGCCTGGATGTAGACCTGCGCCGTATTCCGACCCGTAGTAAAGTGCTGAAACGGGTGTTTTACGTGGCCAGCATTTTTCATTTGCCTGCACCCGCGCTGGAGTGGAACGCCCGGCGCGGTTTCGTGGCCCACGGGCTGTATTACTAAATCACAGATGGTGCAGGTAAGGCGGATAGCACAGACTCATTCTGCATCACCTAGTAGGGCAGCCAGCATTTGAAAAGCGCCGTTTTCTGAGCAGCAGCGGCCGGAAGCCTGCGTGGTGCCGGGAACCTGACTTTTTACGAAAAGACTTGCAGCAACTCCTTCCAGCGGGCCAGCCGATTAGATCGGGCAGCCATACCTGGCGCATCTTTTTACAGGTTTTTCGTGTTATACTCCGAACTTCGCCTGTTTCGGGGCTAAGCCGTTGTTTCACCCAGCGGTATCTGTGAAATCAGCCTAATCAGCGCTAATCTGTGATTTATGAACGTTGGAGACCGTGTACGCCTGCTCACCGGGCGCGAAGAAGGCATTGTAACCCGCCTGCTCAGCGAGGAGTTGGTGGAAGTAGCCATTGATAACGATTTCACCATTCCGGTGCTGCGCCGCGAAGTGGTGGTAGTAGCGGCCGAGGAAACCAAGGCGTTCGGGCAAAGTGCCGCTGCCATTGCCTCTGAGAAGAAGGCAGCCGCAACCGGTGCCGCCCACGCCGCCCGGGCCGCCAAGGCCTCGGGCAACCCCACCAGCGCCCCCCAGCCAAGCAAATCGGAAGGACCGGCTCCGGTGAAAGCCGACAAAACCGTAGCCCCGCCCGTGCAGAAAGGCTTGTATCTGGCCCTAACGCACCAGTCGCCGGAGCTGCTGGCCCTGCACTTGGTCAACCACACCGACCGGGACGTGCTTTACACCTTCGGGGAGGAGCGCCAGGGCAAGTACCGGGGCCTGAAGGCTGAAAAGCTGGAAGCCAAGGCCGCCAGCCCAGCGCTGGGCCACTGGCACCTTAAGGATTTCGACCAGTGGCCGGCGGCGGTGGTGCAGCTGCTACCTTACCAGTTCAACGGTGCGGAGGCCTACGCGCTGCTCACCAAGCGGCTGCAATTCAAGGCCGCCAGCTTCTACACCAGCCGCCAGCCCAACGTGCCGGTGCTCCAGCGCGAGGCCTACCTGTTCCAGCTGGACGAGAAGCCCGCCGCTCCGGTAGCCATTGCGCCCGAGAAACTGGCCGAAACACTCAAAGCTCAGCTCAGCGGCAACGCCCCGGCTAAGCCCGCCGCCGTAGCCCCGTCCCCCGAGCCCGCCAAGGCCCTGGTAGCCCCGCCCCACGAGGTGGACCTGCACCTGGAAGCCCTGCTGCCAGAAGGGGCCGAGGGCCTGAGCAACACCGCCATCCTCAAGCTCCAGCTCGAAGCCTTCGAGGATACCCTGAGCCGCGCTCTGGCCACCAACATGCACGAAATCGTGTTCATTCACGGCTCCGGCAACGGCACCCTGCGCAAGGAGCTGCACAAGCTGCTCAGCCGCAACCGGGACATCAAGTTCTTCGAGGACTCCCGCAAGGAGAAGTTTGGCTACGGAGCCACGCTGGTGCGCTTGAAATAGAAGAAGCAAACAGTCATTCCGAGCAAAGCGGGGAATCTGAGATACTATCGTAAGATGGATTCAGATTCCTCGCTTTGCTCGGAATGACTGTTTTTATAAATAGCAGTGTGTGGTATCCGAAACTATATCAACCTATGCGTTGGACTATCTTCATGCTTCTCATTTCTCTGCTGATAGTAGGCTGTGACAAGGACTTACAACTCGCGAAGGCCACCAACACTAGGGCTAGATTTAGACAGCATATCCCATTATTTAGCCGACATTTTCGCGTGGCTTCGCAACCGGAATACGTTTTCATAAGAGACAGATGCCTGTGTCGGCCAGAATTATTCAGGCAGTTTGCCAGTCAGTATTCGCAAATCCGAACGAAGGCCTTAAAACGCCCGATGGTTTCAGTGGTCGGTATCAAGCCTATAGCCATTACTTCCCAATGCGTGGGTATCTACTTTTTTGATTACCCAAGCATATATAGGCAACGGTGGGTGCGTCCGGTTTTTCCTTTTACCACTTTTATCATTTCCAGAGAAGGTAAGCTAACCTTTCTCTCTAACGACAGTCTGAAAAATCAGCAGTTGGTCAATCCTTTTCGAGGTACACCCGTCTATGATAGTATACGACAGTATCCGGATATAATAAGGAGTGGGAAATTACGGGTGGACGTCAACTAGGCTATTCCTCCTACTCGCCGCAACCCTCCGCCGGCATCTGGTTACTTTGCGGCTGAAACCAGTTCGCTTTATGAAATTCCCCGCGCTTCTCGCCGCTTCTCTCCTCCCCTTATTGCTGGCCGCTCAGCAACTGCCCATACCGCGCAACCTGCAGGCGACCTACGCCAAAGGTACCCGCTCAGCAACCGGCCAGCCCGGGCCTAACTACTGGCAGAACTCGGCGGATTACAAGCTCAAAGTCAATTTTGACCCCACCACGCGGCTGGTGAAGGGCACGGCCGATATTACTTACCACAACCAGAGCCCCGACTCGCTGCGGCAGCTGTGGTTCAAGCTCTATCCCAACCTCTACAAGAAAGGTGCCCCCCGGGCCAGCGGCATGAGCCCCGAGGACGTGGGCGAAGGCATGAAGCTGGAGAAGCTGACCATCAACGGCCAGCCCCTGGACGTGGCCAAACTCAAGGCCGATTTCACTAACCTGACGGTACCGCTGCGCCGGGCCATCGGGGCCCGGCAAACAGCCCAGATTTCGGTTACGTACAGTTACGCCCTCAATAAGGGCTCCCATATGCGTACCGGCGAGGTGGAACCGGGGGCCGATTTCGTGGCCTACTTCTTCCCCCGCGTGGCCGTGTACGACGATATTGACGGCTGGAACCGCCACCCCTACCTCGGCAGCCAGGAGTTCTACAACGACTTCGCCAACTTCTCGGCCGACATCACCGTGCCCCGCAACTTCGTGGTGTGGGCCACCGGCGACCTGACCAACGCCGACAAAGTATTAGGCAAAAAGTACGCCCAGCGCCTGCGCGAAGCCGAAACCAAGGACGGAATTACGAGTATCATCACTGCCGCCGACCTCAAAGCCAAGGATCTGACGGCCCCCGCCGCTCAGAATACCTGGCACTTCGAGGCCAAAAACGTGACGGACTTCGCCTTTGCCACCACCAACCACTACGTGTGGCAGGCCAGCAGCCTAGTGGTGGACCCCGCTACCAAGCGCCGCACCCGCGTGGATGCCGTGTACAACCCCGAGCACAAGGACTACGAGGAGGTGGTGCACTTTGCCCGCAAAACGGTGGAGGCCATGAGCTACACCTTCCCCAAATGGCCCTTCCCCTACGCCCACGAAACCATCTTCGACGGGCTGGACCAGATGGAGTACCCGATGATGGTGAACGACAACCCCACCAGCACCCGCGAGGACGCCATTACGCTCACCGACCACGAGATTTTCCACACGATGTTCCCGTTCTACATGGGCATCAACGAAACCAAGTACGGCTGGATGGATGAGGGCTGGGCAACCATCGGCGAATGGCTGATTTCGGGCATGATTGACCCCAAGCTGGACGATGACTACGGCATTGCCCCCTACGCCGCCGCCGCCGATACCGAGGTGGACCTGCCCATCGTCACGCTCAGCACCCAGCAGACGGGCACGCCCTTCTTCCTCAACTCCTACCCCAAGCCGGGCCTGGGCTACCTCTACGTGAAGGATTTGCTGGGCGACGAGCTGTTCACGAAGGCCCTGCACACCTACATCCGCCAGTGGAACGGCAAGCACCCCATGCCCTACGACTTCTTCAACTCGATGAACGCCGGGGCCGGCCGCAACCTCAACTGGTTCTGGCAGCGCTGGTTCTTCGACGGCGGCTACCCCGACTTGGCCATCCAAAACGTGAGCAAAACCGCCAGCGGCTACGATATCGTAGTAGAAGCCAAAGGCACCAAGCCCGTTCCCGTGGACCTCACCGTAACCTACCAGGACAACTCCACCGAGAAGCTGCACCGCACCATCGGCGTGTGGGAACAGGGCGCGAAAACCGTAACCGTGCCCCTGCCCACCACCAAAGCCGTGAAGCAGCTGAAGCTGGGTGCCACCCTCGTGCCCGACAGCTACCCGAAGGACAACGTGTGGGAGGGGAAGTAAGGCCTGTGTTTAAAAACTGTAGCTTGCTTAAGTACTTTAACAACTAACTGTCTTCCCACATGACTACAGAACTAACTATAAAGAATGTTGTCAAGGAACTACTGATGTATGATGTTTTGCGTTGGCATAAATGGGAAGCTTTCAATAGAGCAAATATTGAGGTTCATGCTTATGATAATGAGAATCCTCTTGAATTAGCTTTAGATCTGATGGGGTTTCCTAAGGACAATTCAAGCCAGTATTCTTCCAATCCGAGTTCACCTCAGGCGGAAGGAGACTATGACAAAAACTTCTTTTGTCATGATTACTTCTCAGATTTAGTGCATACGTTCTCGCAACAAGAACCACTTGCAGATATAGAAATTTTGTATCAGCAGCTTCTAGAAGAGCTTGAAGAGACTAGAAATGAAGCGCCACACTTGTTCATGCACATTTCATGAATTTGATTTAACGTACCTTTACCCCCAGTGATGGGTCGCCCCACCGCGGCGCTGCAAGGCGACGAGGAAAGTCCGGGCAACGCAGAGCACCCTGCTTCCTAACGGGAAGGACTGGGCGGCGTAAAGCTTCTCAGGACAGCCAGTGCCACAGAAAACTACCGCCAAGCGGTGGATGAGTAAGTGAGCGAATGAGTGAAGCATTATTTGTTCTGCGCAAGCGAAACGAATAACTCACTCAACCACTCATTCACTCAATCACCTTTGGTAAGGGTGAAAAGGTGCGGTAAGAGCGCACCAGCGGCTGGGTGACCAGTCCGGCTGGGTAAACCTCAGGGGTTGAAAGACCAAATAAGCCAGTACGTGGCCCTTCGGGGGCGCACCGGGCGGCTCGTCCGGCGCTGGCGGGTAGGTTGATGGAGCCCGCGCGCAAGTTCGGGCCTAGATAAATGGTGGGGCCGCGTGCTTTCGGGCGGGCGGACAAAACCCGGCTTACAGACTCATCACCGTCTTCAAACGGCCGCCGCATCTTCGGGTGCGGCGGCCGTTTCGGTTACTGGATATCGTAGGTTGCGGGCAATAATTAGGGCTAGTTCCCCTCCTTGGAAAGGAGGGGTTAGGGGTGGTTGATTATTCCTGAACGATGATTAGAACTAGCTCTAAAACCTGTTCTGGCAGCATCAGCCACCCCTAGCCCCTCCTTTCCAAGGAGGGGAACTAGCCCTAATTATAATATCCCTCAAATCGGGTTAAATAGTGTTATTTCGCATACACAAACGTTTGCATAATGTCTGAATTGATACGTGTAGTACCCATACTTTCCCGCCGTTGGTCGTTGGTTCTGGCTGGTTTCGGCTGGCTGCTGCCCCTGCTGATTTCTCTTCCCACCTTCGCCCAGAAAGCCCCGCCCAAAGCCGCCGACGTGTACGTGGATGCGGCCGGGGTGCTGCGCTGGCAGGGCACGAAACAGGAAGTGGCGCTGTTTGGGGTGAACTATACCACCCCCTTCGCTCACTCCTACCGGGCCCACCGCCGCCTGGGCGTCACGCCTGAGCAGGGCATCGACCGGGACGTGTATCACCTTTCCCGGCTGGGCATTGATGCGTTCCGGGTGCACGTCTGGGACGTGGAAATTACGGATACGCTGGGCAACGTGCTGGAGAATGAGCACCTGCGCCTGCTCGATTACCTGTTGCAGCGGCTAAAGCAGCGCGGTATCAAAACGATGCTGACGCCCATAGCCTATTGGGGCAACGGCTACCCCGAGCCCGACACTGCCCAGACCGGCTTCTCGGCTATTTACCCCAAGGGCCGCGCCTACAACAACCCGCGCGCCATCCGGGCCCAGGAAAACTACCTGCGGCAATTCCTCAACCACCGCAACCAGTACACCGGGCTGCTCAACCGCGAGGACCCCGACATCATTGCCTACGAGGTGTGCAACGAGCCCCATTACCGCCAGCCGGAAGCTGAAGTAAGCGAGTTTGTGCAGCGGATGGTGGCGGCCATGAGGGCCGCCGGCTATAAGAAGCCTATCTTCTACAACTTGGCCGAAAGCCCGGCCGTGGCCAATGCCATTCTGAGCAGCCCGGTGCAGGGCTTCACATTTCAGTGGTACCCCTCGGCGCTGGTGAATGGGCATACGCTGCGCGGCAACCTGCTGCCGCTGGTGCAGCAGTACCCGATTCCGTACGCCCGGGACCCGCGCTTCGCCGGCAAGCCCCGGCTGGTGTACGAGTTTGAGTCGGCCGATATTCTGCAGCCGGTGATGTACCCGCTAATGGCCCGCAGCTTCCGCAGTGCCGGCTTTCAATGGGCCACCCAATTCGCCTACGACCCGCTGGCCCTGGCCTACGCCAACACCGAGTACCAGACGCACTACCTCAACCTGGCCTACACCCCCGCCAAAGCCATCAGCTTGCTGATTGCGGGCAAGGTGTTCCGGCAAGTGAAGCGCAACCAGCAGTTCCGGGCTTACCCCCAGGATTCCGCATTCGGAAACTTCCGGGTGAGCTACCGCAACGGCCTGAGTGAGCTGAACACGCCCGAGGAATTCTACTACACCAGCAGCACTTCTACCGTCCCGCGCAAACCAGCCGCTTTGCGCCACGTAGCCGGCACCGGCTCTTCACCAGTTGTTTCATACGAAGGTACCGGAGCTTACTTCCTCGACCAGCTGGCTCCCGGTGTGTGGCGGCTGGAGGTGATGCCCGACGCCATTCAGCTGCGTGACCCATTCGCCAAAACATCTTTGCGCCAGACCGTCACGCGCATTGCGTGGAACACCCAGCCCCTACGCCTTGCGCTGCCGGGTTTGGGCACTGATTTCGCGGTACGCGGCCTGAACGAAGGCAACGCCTTCCAGGCTCAGGCCAACGGCGGCACGGTGGCGCTACGGCCGGGCGTGTACATAGTAGCGGCCCGGGGCAAAAGCACCACCGCTTACACCGCGCAAACCCAGTTGGGTGCCATCAAACTGGGCGAGTTCGTGGCCCCGGCAGCCACGGCGCTACCCACGCAGGTGATGCACACAGCTCCGGCCCAGCTGCCCGCCGGGCAGCCGACAGTCCTGCGCGCTACCATTGCCGGGGCCGAACCAACCGATTCGGTGCTGCTGATTGCCCAGCATTTCTACGGGCAAACGCGCACGATTCCGATGCGCCGCCCTACCCTCACCACCGCCGAAGCCACCGTACCCGCCGAGCTGCTCTACCCGGGCCTGCTACGCTACTGGGTGGTAGTGAAGCATAACCAGCAAACCACCACCTTCCCCGGCGGCTTTGCCGGCAGCCCCCGCGACTGGGACTACGCCCCCCAGGACCACTGGGAAGCGCCCATCGTGCCGGCCGGAGCCCCGCTGCCCTTGTTTGAGGCGGCCCACGACCAGCAGCGGGTGGAAACCGGCGGCGTCAACGGCTCCGGCTGGACGGATTACGTAACCACCAACACCGGCCACCTGGCCCTGCGGCTGCTCCAAGCTCCCAAGCCCGCCAGCCAACCCGCCTTCTTCGACCCAGCCGCGCCGGTGGCGTTTCTGCGGGCCTACTTCGGTGACCGGCTGGCCGTGCGGGCCAGTGAGGCCGGCAACTTTCGGGAGCTAGTGCTGCGCGCCCGGCAAGGCGGCGCGGCCGGCCCCGTTCGCCTCGTGCTCACCACCCGAGACGCGGCAGCTTATTCAACGGAAGTAGCCGTAGGAGCCGATATGCAGGAAATCCGGGTGCCGCTGGCGGCGTTTCGGCCGGCGCAGCAGGTGCTGCTGCCGCGCCCGTACCCCAGCTTTCTGCCGATGAATGCTCCCGGCAGTGCTGGCCCGGCTCTGCCTTTGGCCCAGACTGAAGTACTACAGATTCTGCTTGGCCCGGCAGCGGCTTCCGGTGCCACGGAGCGGCCGTACCTGGATATTGAGTCGGTGGAGCTGCGGTAGCAGCCCGGCCGGTCCGGCGGCTGGAAGCCGTCGGGCCGGTTGCCGCAAGAACAACGGCGCCTGAACAACGACGCGTGCCCGATACCGTAACAACGTCAGCTAACGGAAACCGGCCCCACGGCTCCCAGCCGCCGAACCGGCCGGGCTGCACCCAACCCGGCAACTCGGCGGCACGTTTTGTACCTTTCGCGGCCTTCACTTTTGTTTTTTCTATGCCCCGCATTCTCATTATCGACGACGAAAAAGCCATTCGGCACACGCTGAAGGAAATCCTCGAATACGAAAGCTACCAGGTAGATCAGGCGGAGGACGGCCCCACCGGCCTCGATATGCTCATCCGCGACAAGTATGACGTGGTGCTCTGCGACGTGAAAATGCCCAAGATGGATGGCATTGAGGTGCTGGAGCGGGCCCGCATTCTGGCCCCCGGCGCCACGTTTATCATGGTATCGGCCCACGGCAACGTGGAGACGGCCGTGGATGCCACTAAAAAAGGCGCTTACGATTTCCTGCAGAAGCCCCCAGACCTGAACCGCCTGCTGGTAACCGTGCGCAACGCCCTCGACCACAGCAAGCTAGCCACCGAAACTACCAAACTCAGCACCGAGAACAAGACGCTTAAAAAGAAGCTAGCCAAAAACTCGGAAATGATTGGCGACTCGGAGGCGCTGTCAGTGGTGCGCAAGGCCATTGAAAAGGTGGCTCCTACCGATGCCCGCGTGCTTATCACTGGCCCTAATGGAGCCGGCAAGGAAATGGTAGCCCGGCAGCTACATGAGCTCAGCAACCGTAGCAATGGGCCACTGGTAGAAGTAAACTGCGCCGCTATTCCCTCCGAGCTGATTGAGTCGGAGCTGTTCGGGCACGAAAAAGGCTCGTTCACTTCGGCGGTAAAGCAGCGCATCGGCAAGTTTGAGCAGGCCGATGGCGGCACCCTGTTTTTGGACGAAATTGGGGATATGAGCCTCTCGGCTCAGGCGAAGGTGCTGCGGGCCCTGCAGGAAAACAAGATTACCCGGGTGGGCGGCGAAAAGGAAATTTCAGTGAACGTACGCGTGCTGGCCGCCACCAATAAAGACCTACTACAGGAAATTGCCGACAAGAACTTCCGCGAGGACTTGTACCACCGCCTGTCCGTTATCCTTATTCAAGTGCCGGCCCTCAACGACCGGCGCGACGATATTCCGGCTCTCATTGAAAAGTTTCTCAAGGATATTGCCCAGGAGTACGGCAACAAGCCCAAAAAGGTAGATGCTGCCGCCCTCAAATACCTGCAAAGCCTCGACTGGCGCGGCAATATTCGGGAGCTGCGCAACGTGGTAGAGCGGCTGGTGATTATGAGTGAGGACACCATTATGGAGGCAGACGCCCGCGCCTTTGCGGGTAAGTAAGCTTGGCAAAACCAGCCGCAGAGGTTTGGTTTGCGTAGTAGAAGCCCCGGGCAGCCTAGCTGTTCGGGGTTTTGTTTACCTACTTTCCGCTCCTGCTCTGTATGACTTCCTTTTTCGATGAACTGCTGGGCATGCAGGCCACGGCTGAGACAATTACCGTTGGGCAAACCTGTGCCCGGACAGTGCTGGTATTCTCGGTTGCCCTGATCCTGCTGCGGCTGTCGGGCCGGCGCACGTTTGGCGGCAACAGTGCCCTGGATATGGTGGTCAAATTTATGTTTGGCGCCTTGCTTAGCCGTGTCATCATTGCCGATGCTCCGATGGGCATTACGTTTGTTGCCGCCGCCGCACTGGTGTGCGTGCACCGGATACTGGCTTACGCCCTGTATTTCTCGCCTGCTCTGCGCCGGATTGTGAAGGGCACCGATTCTGTACTGGCCGAGGGAAGCACCATTCATCAGCACGAGTTGCGCAAGGCCAGCGTGAGTGAGGCGGAGCTCCGGGCCGGCGTCCGGGCAGCAGCCAATACTGACGAGCTGAGCAACCTGGAGAAAGTTCGCCTGGAGCACGATGGAACCATTAGCGTAATCAAAAAGCCCAAGTAGATGCGGCCCTAACAACACCCGGCGGGCAACCTTAGATGAGCAGAAAACGGCAATGACTAGTCGCTATTTGATATGATACGTGCGCAGCCGCAGGGAATTTAGCAGCACCGAAACAGAGCTGAGGGCCATTGCCCCGGCGGCCAACATGGGGGAAAGCAGCCAGCCGGTGAGCGGGTAGAGCAAGCCGGCCGCCACCGGAATACCCAACGTGTTGTAGACAAAGGCAAAAAACAGATTTTGACGGATGGTGCGCATGGTTTGGCGCGAGAGGCCAATGGCCGTTACCACTCCCTGCAAGTCGGAGCGCATCAGGGTGATGTCGGCGGCGGCCATAGCCACATCTGTGCCCGAGCCCATGGCAATTCCGACATCGGCCTTGGCCAGAGCGGGCGCATCGTTGATACCGTCGCCGACCATAGCTACCACCCGCCCTTCGGCCTGCAGCTCCTTCACTTTACCGGCCTTATCCTGGGGCAACACGTCGGCAAAAAACCGGCTGATGCCCACCTGCCCCGCAACGCGCGCGGCAGTTTGCGCGTTGTCGCCGGTCATCATCACCACTTCCAGCCCTTGTTGCTGCAGACGCTGGATGGCCGCCGCTGAGGTTTCCCGTACAGTATCGGCCACACCGAACACCGCCACCAGTTCTCCATCCACGGCGGCATAGAGCACCGTTTTGGCCTCCGTCAGCAACTGGTTAGCGGCCTGCTGCAACTCCGGGCTTAGGTGGATTGCCTGTTCCGTGAGCAGGCGCAGGTTACCGATCAGAACTGCGCGGCCCGCCACCGTAGCGCCCGCGCCCCGGCCTTCGTAGGCCCGAAAATCGGTTACTGGCAGCGCGCTAACCTTGGTTGGTTCAGCGTAGCGCACCACGGCTTCTGCCAGCGGGTGCTCACTTTGCCGCTCCAGCGCCACCAGCAAGGCCAGCAACTCCGCTTCTACTTGTCCGACTTCCTTTACAAAATCTGTCACGGCAGGCTCTCCGCGCGTAATGGTGCCGGTTTTATCCAGCAGTATGGTATTCACCTGGTAGGCATTTTCCAGCGCCTCAGCGTTGCGGATAAGTACGCCCTGCTCGGCACCCCGGCCAGTACCCACCATAATGGCCGTGGGCGTAGCCAAACCAAGCGCGCAAGGGCAGGCAATAATCAGTACCGCCACAAAATTAATCAGGGCCAGGGGCAGCCGCTGCCCCGGCTCAGCCAGCGCAAACCACGCGGCAAACGTGCTGATGGCAATGACAATAACCACGGGCACAAATACGGCGCTTATCTTATCGGCCAGGCGCTGAATGGGTGCCCGGCTGCCTTGGGCTTCCTCTACCAACCGCACAATCTGGGCCAGTACGGTATCGGCGCCCACCTTGGTTACCCGGAAGCGGAAAGCGCCGGTTTTATTAAGCGTGGCCCCGAATACCACGTCTCCGGCCCGTTTTTCTACCGGCAGGCTTTCCCCGGTCAGCATGGCTTCATCCAGGCTAGACTGCCCGCTGAGGATAACGCCATCGGTGGCTACTTTCTCGCCGGGGCGCACCAGTACTTCGTCGCCCAACTGCACTTGTTCAATAGGTACATCTACTTCCTGCCCATTACGCAGTACGCGGGCTGTTTTGGCCTGCAGGCCCATAAGGGCTTTAATGGCGGCCGACGTTTGTTGCTTGGCCCGGCTTTCCAGCACCTTTCCCAGCAGGATCAGGGCAATAATGGTAGCCGTAGTATCATAGTACACCTCCGGCATAAGACCCTGCCGCATAAAGAAATGAGGGGCTACCGTGGCGGCCAAACTGTACAGAAAGGCCGCGCCGGTGCCCACAGCAATGAGGGTATCCATGCTGGCGGTGCCGTGGCGCAGGTTTTTCCAGGCGGCCACGTAAAACTCCCGCCCACTGTAGAGCAACACTGGCAGCGTGAGCAGCAGCAGGCCGTAGTTGAGCAGCGGGGTAGAAATCCGGCTCAGTAGGCTGGGCCAGAGCATGAGCATACTCAGCGGCATAATTACCAGAGCCAGCCCCACCGCCACCTGAAACCGCCGCCGCAGATGGGCGTAGGCCTGGGCCTTGCGCTCCTCCAGCTCCTCATCCTTGGCTAGCGGCGCACTGGCCACGAGAGGCGTTACCGGCTCATGCACCGTATACCCGGCCTGCTCCACCGCTGCTTTCAGCCCGGAGCGGTCAATTTGGGAGGGCAAGTAGTCGATGGTAGCCTTTTCGGAAGCCAGGTTTACGGTAGCGCGTTGCACGCCGGGCGTGCGGCTGAGGGCCCGCTCCACAAAGTTGGAGCAGGAGGCACAGGTCATGCCTTCAATAATCAGAATATCGGTATGCGTGGCTTCAGCAGTTGCCGCCAGTGAACCGGCGGGCTCCGCACTTGCCGGAGGTATTTGTGGGGAATCAGAGGAGTGCATGAGCAGAAAAAATAGCTTATCGAGTTGACGTCCAACCCTTCCGCTAAATAACCACCTAGAGTCCCGAATGGATGTGCAGAATTCGCCGCCTGCGGGTACAACATTTGCGTGAGCAGGCTAACGACATTGCGGGCAACTTCAGGAGCAGGGAGCGGGCACCTGGATTCACTCACCTGATGTTGCCCGCGTTATCCGGCATAAACAGCGGACTTACACCATCTGGTTGCAGCCGCGCACGTCAGAGTTATCGAGACGGCCTAGCACTTCGAAGGAGCCATCCGGGTGCAGACGGGCTAGGTCCTTGGTTTCGATGAAGGCGCAGCTGTCCACGTTGGCTAAGTCGATGACATTGATAGCTCCGTCGGCGCGGGTTGCCGATACTGAAAACGGGTCGGAAGGGTCGCGCAAGAGCACCCGCAGTTGGGGCGGGGCGTGAAACCGGCCGTCGCCGAAGCTGTAGGCCTGGCCCAGCAGTTCCGTCATGCCATACTCCGAGTGAATGCCCGCTGGCCCGAAAGCTACCTGTAGCTCCGCGTGCAGCTCCTCCCGAATCATTTCGCGGCGGCGGCCCTTCATGCCCCCGGTTTCCAGCACCGTGAGTCCCTGCAGCTCCGGCCGGCCGGGGTAGGCGGCAGCAAAATCGAGCAGGGCGTAGCTCACTCCTAGCAGCAGTACTTTCCGGCTCGTATCCTGCTTGGCCTGGGCCAGGGCCGCCACCAGCGCCGCGTGGTCGTGCAGGAAAAAAGCTGGCTCCCACTGACCCGATACCTGGGCGAAATGCTCCACCATAGCCACCAACGAGGAGTTGCCCTGTTCCAGATACGACGGCAGCAGCGCCAGCACCGTCCAGCCCGAAAGGGGGCCGTAATACTGCTCGAAGATGCGGGCGGCGTGCTGACGGTAGAGCAGCGGGTCGCGCACCTGGTGCTGGCTGCGGCTCTGGCGGGTGGTGCCGCTGCTCAGGAAGGTTTCCTGCGGCTCCCAGTCGGCGGCATCGGTGCGCACGTCCTGGGTTTTAAAGAACTCGATGGGCAGAAACGGAATATCCTCCAGCCGCTGCACCTGTTCGGGTTGGCAGCCCAGCGCCGCCAGGTAGTCGGCATAGGGGCGGCAGTGCTCGGCTTGGTAGCGGAACAGGGCCAGCGCCGCCGCGGGGGCCGTTTCGGGCGTGAGGTGCGGCAACTGGCGCAAGTGGTCTTCGCGGAAACTCATTCGGGGCAGCAAGGGTTAGCGGAAAGTAGAACAATGCGGCCTGCGCTTCGTTCGTTCAGATGTTGTACCTTCCCGGCTGATGGGGCTGAGTAGCCCGGCTGATTTTTCTGGCACTGTATGTTCACACTTCGTACGCTTCGTTTAGTTTGTTTGCTAGCCGTAAGTGGTCTGGCCATTGGATCCTGTATTAATCCGCCTGATTATCCCAACACTCCAGAAATCGAGTTTAAGAGCATCTCCAAGCAGCGTTTAGACAATAGATTTGGCTTGTATGATACGGTTACGATTAATATAAATTATAAAGATGGTGACGGTGATCTGGGGTTGAGACAGGCAGACACGTTACCTCCGTTTAACTACTATCGTCGTCAGGCAGGGAAGACTCCTAAGATAAACTTTGATGCCTACAACTATTTGTGTAAGCTACAAATAGAGAAAAACGGGGTCTTTAAGGATTACATCAATCCCAATGACAGCATAGGCTTAAATGGTCGTTACCCCCGTCTTACTCCAGAAGAGCAAGGCGATAGAGCTGCCCCGTTGAAAGGTTCCATTTCATACGGTCTGGTAGTATTTAAAGGCTCCCCTCCAGAAATACAAACCGGCACTGTTATCCGCTACCGAATCAGCATCCGAGACCGTGCACTACGTACCAGTAACGAAATTTTCACTGATCCTGTCAGAATAGAGTAGAGCAGTCTCAGCCCTACACGACGAAGCGGCACGTTTGAAAAAACTTTTCAGGCGTGCCGCTTCGTCGTGTAAAACCGGACTTTAATTTTCGTTAGTAAATGGCGGGGAACCGCTTGGGGTCGGCTTCCTGCATGATTTCGTACACGGCGTCGAATACGTCCTCCACGTTAGGCTTGCTGAAGTAGTCACCGTCGGAACCGTAGGGCGGGCGGTGAGGCTGGGCGGCCAAGCAGCGCGGCTGCGAGTCGAGGAAGCGGTAGGCTTGCTGCTCGTCCAGCACCTGCTGCATCATAAAGGCAGTAGCGCCGCCGGGCACGTCCTCATCGGCAAACAGTACGCGGTTGGTGCGCTGCAGCGAGTCGGCAATTACGTGGTCCACATCGAAGGGCAGCAGGGTCTGCACGTCGATGACTTCCACTTTGATGCCTACTTCCTCCAGCTGCTTGGCGGCGTCCAGCACAATGCGGCACATGGAGCCATAGGTCACAATGGTCAGGTCGTCGCCTTTTTTCAGGGTTTCGGGCTGGCCCAGGGGCAGCGTGAACTCGCCCACGTTCTGCGGAATCCGCTCCTTGAGGCGGTAGCCGTTCAGGCACTCAATCACAATGGCCGGCTCATCGGAGCGCAGCAGGGTGTTGTAGAAGCCGGCGGCCTGCGTCATGTTGCGCGGCACGCACAGGTGCATGCCCCGGATGGAGCCCAGAATCATCTGAATGGGCGAGCCCGAGTGCCAGATGCCTTCGAGGCGGTGGCCGCGGGTGCGCACAATCAGCGGAGCCTTCTGGCCACCCTTGGTGCGGTACTGCAGGCAAGCCACGTCGTCAGAAAGAATCTGGATGGCGTACAGCAGGTAATCGAGGTACTGGATTTCGGTGATGGGGCGCAGGCCGCGCATGGCCGCGCCAATGCCCTGCCCCACAATGGTGCACTCCCGGATACCGGTATCGGTCACGCGCAGCTCCCCGAACTTTTCCTGCAGGCCGGCAAAGGCCTGGTTCACGTCGCCGATGCGGCCCACGTCCTCGCCAATGGCAAAAATGCGCGGGTCGCGCTGGAAGTTGGCGTCGAAGCAGGCCTGCAGCACCTCGCGGCCGTCCACTTGCGGGGCATCGGCGGCAAACACGGCTTTCACTTCTTCGATGTTGCCAATGGCTTCCTCACTCTGGCTGAACAGGTAGGAGTTGTACCGGTCGGCATTTTCGGCCAGGGCCTGCTCCAGCCAGTTCTGCAGCTCACGGCGGGCTCCGCTGCGCTGCCCGCGCACCTGGCGCAGGGCGCGGCGCACGGTACGCACCAAATCGGCGCGGATGGGGGCCGGGTTGTGAGCCAGAGATTCTACCAGCTCATGAAGCTGATTTTCGGCCCCGTTGTCCTTCACCAATCGGTTCAGCAGCTCCACCACCTCAGCGGCTTCCTGCTTGATGGGGTTAAAAAACTCGTTCCAGGCGGCAGTGCGCGCCTGCTTCACGGTTTCTTTGGCTTCGGCTTCAATCTGGTCGAGCTCCTGCTCCGAGGCGTGGCCTTCCACCAGCAGCCACTCGCGCAGCTTGCGCAGGCAGTCGTGCTCCTCTTCCCAGCTCAGGCGGTCCTTGCTCTTGTACCGCTCGTGGGAGCCGCTGGTGCTGTGGCCCTGGGGCTGGGTAACTTCCTGCACGTGAATCAGTACGGGTACGTGCTGGGTGCGGCATACCTCGGTGGCGCGCTGGTAGGTATCGATGAGGGCGGGGTAGTCCCAGCCGCGCACCCGGAAAATCTCGAAACCGTCCTGGCCCTCGCCTTCGCGCTGGAAGCCTTTCAGAATCTCGCTGATGTTCTGCTTGGTCGTCTGGTACTCGGCAGGTACCGAAATGCCGTAGTGGTCATCCCACACGCTCACCAGCATCGGAATCTGGAGCACGCCGGCCGCGTTGATGGCCTCGAAGAACATGCCTTCCGAAGTGCTGGCGTTGCCGATGGTACCGAAGGCTACCTCGTTGCCATTCACCGAAAACTGCGAAAACTGATGCAGCTCGGGGTTCTGGCGGAACAGTTTAGAGGCGTAGGCCAAGCCCACCAATCGGGGCATCTGGCCCCCGGTAGGCGAAATATCGGCCGAGGAGTTTTTGCTTTCGGCCAGGTTGCGGTAGTTGCCGTCCTCATCGAGGTGGCGGGTACCGAAGTGACCGTTCATGGCGCGGCCGGCGGTGCTGGGCTCGGCCTCCACATCGGCGTGGGCGTAGAGCTGGGCGAAATACTGTTGCAGCGTCAGCTCCCCGATGGCTAGCATAAACGTCTGGTCGCGGTAGTAGCCCGCGCGCCAGTCGCCGGCCCGGAAAGCGCGGGCCATGGCCAGCTGGGGCACCTCCTTGCCATCCCCGAAGATGCCGAACTTGGCCTTGCCCATGAATACTTCCTTACGGCCCGCCAGGGAGGCGTGGCGGCTTTCCCAGCCCAGGCGGTAGTCGCGGAGCAGGTCTTCTTTGCTGAGGGAGGCGACGCTGGTCTGCACGTCGGCGGCGGTTTCGGCAGTGGACATAAACGAAAGGCGGGTGTTAGGGCAAAAAGTGGGTGGGAGGAAAAAGCCCGGCGGGATACAGGCCCCCAAAAGTACGGATTTGCCGCCGATGCGGTGGTAGCCGGTTTGTGGCTATCTTTGGGAGTAGCAGAACTAGCCCGTCTGTCATCCTGAGCCTGCGAAGGACCTTACCGCAGATGAACAACATCGTCCGGTAAAAACGTATCGTGCTAAGGTCCTTCGCAGGCTCAGGATGACAGGTTTTGATTTTTCAACTTTCTCTCAATCATGAAATACCTCTTCTCCCTCTTGCTTACCGCGCTGGTAACCGTGGCCGCCCAGGCCCAGGGCGTACTTACCTTCGATAAAGAGCTGCACGATTTTGGCAGCGTCCCGGAGGGCACACTGGCCACGCACGAGTTCAGGTTCAAAAACACCGGCAACCAGCCCATCATCATTGCCAACGTGCAGGCCAGCTGCGGCTGTACCACCCCCGACTGGACCAAAACGCCCGTGCTGCCCGGCAAAACCGGTATTGTGAAAGCCGTGTACAGCAGCGCCGGCCGCCCCGGCATCTTCAACAAAACCGTGACGGTGACCAGCAACGCCAGCGCGCCCAGCTCGGTGCTCACCATCAAGGGCAATGTGCTGAACAAGGAACAAATGAAATCCTCGCTCACTCCTGCCCAGCTGGCGCAGTCGCCCCGCCTGACGCTGGACCGCACGGTGCATAATTTTGGTAAGATGGAGGCCGGTCAGGCACCCGTAGCCCGCTTCACGGTGAAGAATACCGGCAAGCAGGAGTTGGTGCTGGGCGCCCTCACCTCCCAGTGCTACTGCGTAGGCTATAAAAACGTGCCCTCGCCCATCAAGCCCGGCCAGAGCACTGTGGTGGAGCTGGTGTACAGCCAACGCAAGCTCGGCGACCAGAACGAGCCGGTGGTAATTACCAGCAACGACCTGAACGGGGACACCAAGCTCACGCTCAAAGCCACCGTGGTGCAAGACCTGAATGGGGGCAGCATGGTGAAAGAAAGCGGCGCTTCGGTTCCGTTTAAATAAGTCGAAACAGTAAAATTCAGGCGCAAAAGCCCTGTTGTCATCCTGAGTAGGGCGAAGGATTTAGCCAGGTAAGAGTGATTCGGTTAGCCGATAATCTCTCCGACCGGTCCCAGTCCTTCGCTCTACTCAGGATGACAGTTTTTTTTACGGCGCTATGACGGCAGTGTGTCTTATCTTTGCCCCGCCGTTCCGCGGCATTCCCCCATCCACCCCATTTTCACCCGCTTCGAGCCATGATCATCGGCGTACCGAAAGAAATCAAGAACAACGAAAACCGCGTAGGCCTGACCCCGGCTGGCGTAGCTGAATTCCGTAAGCATGGCCACGAGGTGTACGTGCAGGCGACGGCCGGCAACGGCAGCGGCTTCTCGGACGCTGAGTATGAGCAGGCGGGTGCCACGGTACTGCCCACTATTGAGGACGTGTACGCCAAGGCGGAAATGATTGTGAAGGTGAAGGAGCCGATTGCCTCGGAATACCCGCTCATCAAGGAAAACCAGCTGCTGTTCACCTACTTCCATTTTGCCTCGGGCGAGGAGCTGACCCACGCCATGATTGAGCGCAAAGCCGTGTGCCTGGCCTATGAAACCGTGGAGCTGCCCACCCGCGCTCTGCCCCTGCTCATTCCGATGAGCGAAGTAGCTGGCCGCATGGCCCCACAGGAAGGCGCTAAGTACCTAGAGAAACCCCTGAAAGGTCGGGGTATTCTGCTGGGCGGCGTACCCGGCGTGAAGCCCGCTGAAGTGCTGGTACTGGGTGCCGGCATTGTGGGTACGCAGGCCGCCAAAATTGCCGCTGGTCTGGGTGCTAAGGTAACCGTAATGGACATCAGCCTGAACCGTCTGCGTGAGCTGGACGACTTCATGCCCAAGAATGTGGTAACGCAGTACTCCAACGAGTACAACATCCGCGAAGCCATCAAAACCGCCGACCTCATCATTGGCGCGGTGCTGATTCCGGGTGCCAAGGCTCCCCACCTCATCACCCGCGACATGCTGAAGACCATGCGTCCCGGCACCGTGCTGGTGGACGTGGCCGTGGACCAGGGTGGCTGCATCGAAACCTGCAAGCCCACCACCCACGAAAACCCGACCTTCATCATCGACGACATCGTGCACTACTGCGTGGCCAACATGCCGGGTGCCGTACCGTACACCTCTACCCTAGCTCTGACTAACGCCACGCTGCCCTACGCCGTGAAGCTGGCCAACCTGGGCTGGCAGGAAGCCTGCCGCCGCGACGAGGCCCTGCGCCTCGGCCTGAACGTGGTACACGGTAAAGTGGTGTACAAAGGCGTAGCCGACGCCTGGGGTCTGCCCCTGGAATCGGTGGAGTCGGTAATGGAAGAGGCAATTGCCAATTAAAAATTGAGAAGTAAAAAGTAAAAGTTGAGCGTTCTGATGGTTTGAAACCGTTGGAACGCTCAACTTTTACTTTTTAAGACAGCCCACCTCGCATTACCCCGAATCGGGTATGCAGTGCGTCTTTTCTATTCTCCATTTTCTATTCTCCATTTTTAATTGAACATGAAAGGTATCCTATACACCGGCGGCGAGCTAACTGATTTGGTTACGTTTGCCCGCCTTCCCACCTACCTGCAAGCATTTTTGCGGGAGCAGAACGGGGTAGTTGCCTATTTTGGCGGATTGCACATCCGGGGCTGCGTGGCGGCGCCCAACTGGCACTCGTTGGCCAGCGTGTGGCAGGGTGAGCGGGCCTTGTGGCGCACATATACCGAGGTGCAGAAAGCCGATATTCCCTTTGCCCAGGACTGCGCGGGCAACCAGTTTCTGCTGCGCGGGGATGCCGTGCTGTGGCTGGACACCGAAACCGGGGAGCTGGCCGATCTGGAAGTGGATTTCAAGCATTTCCTGTTTGGGGCCGAGAAGTTCCCGCTGGATGCCTTGGGTATGGAGCCGCTGCGGGCGTTTCAGCTGGCGGGCGGCACCTTGCAGCCGGGGCAGCTGCTGAGTTTGTACCCACCGCTGTGCATTGCCACCAAAGGTAAATCCAAACCCAGCGCCAAGGCCGTATCGGTAACGGAGCGGCTGGCCTGGCTGGCCGAGTTTCACCGGCAAATCAAGGACCTGCCCGACGGCCAGCAAGTGCGCCTGACGCCTTTGTAGGTGGTTTGGGCCAGGCCGTATTTCATCTGCTCTTTTTCTGAATTGGCTGGGGCCCGGCTCCGGTGCTTTGCGTATGCCTGCTGAGTTTCTGCGCCTGCTGGTTCGTCGGTTTTCCCTGCTGCTGGGCGTATACCTGCTGCTGCGCCTGGGCTTCTACCTGTTTAATCAGACAGTATTTCAGGCTAGTTACGAGCAAGTGGCTGCTGCGTTCTGGCACGGCTTCCGGTTTGATATTGCAGGCCTACTGCTGCTGAATATTCCGTGGCTGGTATTGAGCTTGGTGCCGAGCCGCCACACACTGTGGCAGCGCACGGTGCGGGTGGTATGGCTGCTGCTCAACGGATTAGGCGTAGCCCTCAACCTCATTGACGTGGAGTATTTCCGCTTTATCGGGCGGCGCACCAGCAACGAGCTATTGACCATTGGGGATGATGTGCGCCGACAGGCTGGGCAACTGGTAGTTCAATACTGGTTTTTGCTGGTGCCATTTATGCTGCTGCTAGCGGCTATGTGGTACTTCTACCCCATGCCCAAACCCGCCGTGGTGGCTCCCTCCGGCCCTGCCCGCAGCCGCCTGGCTTTGGTGGGGCGTTACCTAGCGCAGGTGGTGATAATAGGCGGGTTGGTGGTGCTGGGCATCCGGGGCGGGGTGCAGCTCAAGCCGCTGCGCACGGGGCACGCTTTTATGCAGACGCCACCCGTGCTGGGCCACGTGGCCCTGAACAGCACATTTACCTTTCTGAAAAGCCTGGGGGCCCAAACCCTGGAGCGGCGCGAGTTTTTCACCTCTTCTGATTCGCTGCGCCAAGCCCTGGCTCCGCTGCCGCCCCGCCCCCGGCCCGGTGCGCCCCGCAGCAACGTGGTGGTGCTGCTGCTGGAAAGCTTTGCCTCCGAGTATACCGGTGTTGAAAACAACGGCCAAGGCTATACGCCCTTCTTTGATTCGCTGGCCACTCAGGGGCTGTTGTTCCGGGACCATTACGCCAACGGCCGCCGCTCCATCGAGGCGCTACCAGCCGTACTGGCCGGCCTGCCTTCCCTCAATGAGCATCCGTTTATCACCTCCACTTTCCAGACCGACGAGCTGCACGGGCTGGGCGAAATTCTGGGTCGTGAGGGCTACGCCACGTCCGTATTTCACGGGGCCCAGAATGGCACGATGGGTTTTAACACATTCAGCGGCATTGCGGGCGTGCAGCAATATTTCGGGCTGAATGAATATCCGGGTGCCGAAAAAAGCCCCGATTTCGATGGGCACTGGGGCATTGCCGATGAGCCCTACCTGCAGTACTTCGCGCGGCAGCTCAGCCAGCAGCCGCAACCGTTCTTTTCCACAGTGTTCACGCTCAGCTCCCACGAGCCGTTTGAGGTGCCCCGGCAGTACGCTGGGCGTTTCCCAACGGGCACCCAGCCCATTCATCAGGTAATTGGGTACACCGATTTTGCCCTGCGCCAGTTCTTCAAAACGGCCAGCCGCCAACCCTGGTACCGCAACACCCTGTTCATTCTGCTGGCCGACCACACTTCCCAATCGGATAAGCCAGACTACCAGAACACGCTGGGAAACTACAAAACGCCGCTGCTGCTCTTCCACCCCAGCCGGCCGCTGCCGCCTGCCAACGTGCACCGCATCACCCAGCAGGCCGATGTACCCGCCACCGTGCTGGACCTGCTCAACGTGCCCGCCAGCCGCCAGTTGCTCCCGTTTGGGTACTCCGTATTTGATGCTCGTAGCTCAGGCCGGGCGCTGTTTTTGAGTGGCGGCTCCCTGTTTCTGGTACACACCGATTACGTGACGGAGCTTACCACCGATAATCAAATTCGCCTTTACCCCTACCGCACCCACCAGCTCCCGGAAACGCCGCTGCCAAACCCCGACCCACAGAAAGTACGGCAGTACGGTAACGAACTGATGGCCGCCACCCAGTATTTCACGGACGGCCTACTGGATAACCGGCTATACCGCTAGTCTGCCGCCTCGGCGTATTCATCATCCTCGTCGGTCAGCTCGGCCTGAATAGCCCGGATTTCCTCCGTGTCGATGGGCTTATGAATCAGGCCCGAGACCAGGTTGTATTCCCGGGACTTTTCCAGGTCGGTGAGGGCCAGCGAAGAAGTCAGGATGTAGATGTGGCAGCGGCCTTGCAAACGGCTTTCGTAGGGCTGCAGGGCATCCAGAAACTGCCACCCGTTCATAAGGGGCATATTTAAGTCCAGAAACACTACCTGCGGCGGCGTGCCCTCCGTGTCCTGCACCAGCCGGCCCAAGGCCTGTGCTGCCGAGTGAAACGTGCTGATAGAAGTAGAAAAACCTTCGGCCCGCAGCAGCTGCTCCGTGAGGTAGATGCTGAGCGTATCATCGTCGATAAGGTAGGTTTTCACGAGCATAAGACTAGAACAGAAGCGTAAACTGGGTACCGGTATTTACCTCACTCCAGACGCTGATGCGCCCATTCATGGACTCTACGTGGGCCCTCACCAAGTACAGGCCAATACCCCGGCCCGGCATGCTGGGATGGAAACGCCGGTATAGCTGAAATACGTCGTTCTGGCCCGCGTCAAATCCTTGGCCGTTGTCACGCACCACCAGTTGGCGGTGCCCATCAGGCAAGGCGTCGGCCTTAATCACGACCTGCAATGGGCGCTCATCGGAGCGGTATTTGATGGCGTTGGAAAGCAGGTTGTGGAAGATGCTGTGAAAGTACGCCCGGCTGCCCAGTATCTGAAAGTCATCCGGAATCTGGCAGAGCACCTGGGCCCCATAGGCGTCCAGCTGCTGCTGCAGACTGTGCAGGGCCTGTTGGCACACCTTGGCAATGGCTACCGCCTCGGGGCGCATACTGCCCTGCTGGTCGCGTACTGATAAGATGCTGGTTACGTCAGCTACTACCGTATCCAGTAGCTGCAGGCTGGTATGCAGGTTCTTCAGCGACTCCTCAAACACCCCCGACGTCTTCTCGACTTTGCTCAGCAGCGTGGCGTACCCCAGGGAGTTGGCCAGCGGGGCACGCAGGTTGTGCGACACGATGTAGGTGAACTGCTGCAAGTCGGCGTTCTGTTTTTCCAGCCGTTTCAGCAGAAGGTTCTGCTGCTCCTCCGCCTCCTGTTGCGCCGATACGTCCTGCATAGCCCCAATCATGCGGAAGGCCCGGCCCTGCTCATCGCGCAGGATGTAGCCCCGGTCATAGACGAAGGCCCAGGAGCCATCGGCCCGCCGGAAGCGGTACGTCTGCTGCCAGAACTCGTTGGTAGTTTCCAGGGCCGTATGGCGCAAGCCGGCCACTACCCGGTCGTGTTCAGTAGGTTCTACCAAGTCACCCCATTTGCTGAATGGAGTGGGGTTTTGCTCCAAGTGGTGGCCAAACAGAGTTTCAAACCCCTCCCCCCAATACAGGGTATCGGCGGCAATATTCCAGTCGTAGAGGGCGTCGGTGGTAGCCTTGAGCACGTACCGGAACCGCTCGTTGCTGACTTCCAACCGGGCCTCAGCCTCTTTCTGCCGGGTTAAATCGTGGACAGTTCCCACCAGCTGGCAGCTGCCATCGGCCGCAAATACGGGCGTTACGCTGACCTCGCCGGTTTTGCGGCCGTTGGGGTACTCCGATACTTCCAGCCAGGAAACCGGGTGGCGGGTGGTAACAGCCAGCTGATAGTGCTGCAGCACCTCACTCAGCGACGGTTCGGGGATAATAGCCTGAACCAGCTTCCCTACTACTTTATCGGCCGACAAGCCGGTTGTGGTTTCAAAGGCCTTGTTCACGTACACAAACCGGTAGTCGGGGCCCTCCACGCTCAGCACAAACACCACGTCGGCGGTGGCGTTCAGCACGGTAGCAAGGTGGCGCTGCCGCTCCAGCGCAGCTTGGGTACCGCCCCCCGATTCCGTGGACTGCACCACCCCATAGAGCTGGGCCGGCTGCTCTGGTGAGCCGGGCAGTGGCAGCAACAGCATTGTCAGGGGGCCACGCTGCCGGGGTAGTTCCGTGGTAAAATCAACGGGCCGGCCAGCCAGTGCCTGCTGCAGCAACTGCGGCAGCAGCCGGGCTTCGGGGCCGGAGAGAAGCGCGGTGAGGTTGGTGCGTAGCAGCTCATCGGCGGGCAACTGCATAAGGTTGGCAAAACCCGTGGTGACCCGCAGTAAGTTGCCAGCCGCATCCAGGACCACCACGGCCCGCGGATTTAACAGGAATTGCGCTTGTTCAGGTATCATGGCCGTAACACTCATAAACAGAAACAACCTGTGTCCTAGCCAATCCGGCTGGCACCGCACGCAGATCCAAGCCTAAAGAAAGGAAATTGCTGCAACTCAAGCGCAGCTTTCCGCACAGGTATTTTCCTACTCAATACTACTGGAGTACCACGGCACTTCGGACAACTGCTCATTGGAGCGCGTCTCGAAGTGTACGCGCCAGCAGAAATGCTGCAGCCCATTGGTCAGCAGCAGTAGCGGAGCCCCGATGGTTTGGTTATAGGTAGCCGCCTGCATGGCCACGGCCGCCGTGATGGGCACCGTGGGCCGTTTGCACTCCACCAGCAGTAGCGGCTGGCCGGCCGCATTCAGGGCAATCAGGTCGGTGCGTTTTTGGCGCTGGTTGTAGCGGTGGCCACGCTCCAGGCTCAGCAGCCCTTTAGGGTAGCCGCGGTGGTTGATGAGGTAGTGTACCACATGTTGGCGCACCCATTCCTCGGGTGTCAGTACCACGTTTCGGCGGCGCAGCACATCCCAGATTAGCAAATTTTCGCTGGATTGTGTAACTTTGCAGTCGAAAGGCGGCAGGTTTAACTCTTGCATCACCTCCAAAGGTACGGCCCTGGGCACTCAACTCCCGCTTTTCACTCCGTACCGTCGCACCCGATTTATAGGGTTCCGACGGTTTTTTTGTACCTGAATTTTCCGGCTGCACGTAGCTGGTTGCTGCCCGGAGCAGTAGCCGGCCCCGTTGCAGCCTTTTTCCAAGCAACACTCTTATATTTCCCCTTATGAAGACTAAATCCGACATCGTCGAGAACTGGCTGCCCCGCTACACTGGCGTGGCGCTGAATGAGTTTGGCCAGTACATTCTGCTGACCAACTTTATCAACTATGTGCACATGTTTGCCGAGCAGTTTGGTACCGAAGTACGCGGCCTCGACAAACCCATGCAAACGGCTACGGCCAACGGCATCACCATCATCAACTTTGGTATGGGCTCGCCCATGGCGGCTACCGTTATGGATCTGCTGTCGGCCGTGAAGCCTAAAGCAGCCCTGTTCCTGGGTAAGTGCGGCGGCCTGAAAAACAAAACCAAGCTCGGTGACCTGATCCTGCCCATTGCCGCTATCCGGGGCGAGGGTACTTCGGATGACTACCTGCCGGCTGAAATTCCGGCGCTGCCTTCCTTCCGCCTGCAGCGAGCCGTGAGCAGCATGATCAAGAAGCACGAGAAGGACTACTGGACGGGCACCGTGTACACCACCAACCGCCGGGTGTGGGAGCATGACGAGAACTTCAAGGAGTATTTGCGCCAGATCCGGGCCATGGCCGTGGATATGGAAACGGCGACTATCTTCACCGTCGGTTTCGTGAATGAAATTCCCCACGGCGCTCTGCTGCTAGTATCCGACAACCCGATGACGCCGGAAGGCGTGAAAACCTCGGAAAGCGACAAAAAGGTAACCGCCGACTTCGTAAACGCTCACCTGCAGATTGGCATTGAGTCGTTGCTGGAGTTGAAAAACTCCGGGGAGTCAGTAAAGCACATGCGCTTCGAATAAGTACCAATAAGTACATACCTTGCCTGATGCGGGGCCTGGGTTTCCTAGTAGTAGTGAAGCTCAGGCCCCGTCTGTTGTAGCCCCCTCGCGCATGCCGGAAGTAGCTTCCCCTCCTTACCTGTACATCAATTACGAAGGGCGCCGCCGCACCTTGCTAAGTCGGTGGCAACGCTCCGTAATGCCGTTTGAGCTGCACCGGGGCTATGCTCAGCTGCTGGATACTGCCGCCGACTACCAGTGCAGTTGCTGGCTGGTTGACATTACCCGGCGCCTTTCTCCGCTGGGAGCCGCCGATGTGTCGTGGCTGATGGAGGAATATTTTCCGCAGTTACAGCCCCGCCTGGGCAATACCGTCTACCTGGCTTACCTGATGTCGCCGCACCAGTTGGCGGGCGTGCTGGCTACGCCTTACACACCGCAGCAGGCCGAGGAAGCGAACTTGCCCTACTATTTTCGGCGCTTCACGGATGAGGACAGCGCCCGGCAATGGCTGCGCAGCTGCGCCCGCAAAGCCCGCGCCGCCCAGATGCGGTGAATGTGGTCTGGCTGTGTACTTTCGCGGCATGACTTCTCCTTTCCTGAATGCTTGGCGGCCAGCGGCGGCCGTAGCCGGCGCAGCTCTTGCGCTGGCCAGTTGCCAGTCGGCCTCCCGCCAGCCCGCCGATGTGCTGGTGTACAATGCCACCGTTTACACCGTCGATTCGGCGTTTAGCACGGCCCAGGCTTTTGCGGTGAAGGATGGCAAATTTGTGGCCGTAGGCACGGCCGAGGAAATCAAGGCCAAGTATCAGGCGGAGAAAGAAATAGATGCTCAGGGGCAGTTTGTGTATCCTGGTTTTTACGATGCGCACTGCCACTTTTACCGCTACGCCCTGGGCCTGCGCGACGCCGATTTGGTGGGTACCGGCTCGTGGCGGGAGGTGGTGCAGAAGCTGCAGCAGCAACGGCAGCAGTACCCCCAAGCCACCTGGCTTACGGGCCGCGGCTGGGACCAGAACGATTGGCCCGGCAAGCAATTCCCCACCAAAGACACCCTGGACGCACTGTTCCCGAACACGCCCGTTTTCATTATCCGGGTAGATGGGCACGCGGCTCTCGTAAATCAAAAGGCACTAGACTTGGCCGGCGTTACGTCCCGCACGCCTATCAGCGGGGGCACCATCACCAAAGATGCCCAAGGCCGTCTCACCGGCCTTCTGGTAGATAATGCCGTGAAGCTGGTGGCAGGCAAGATACCGGACCCGACGGCGGCCGAGGCCGAAGCAACATTGCTGGAAGCTCAGAAACGCTGCGTGGCTGTGGGCCTTACCAGTATGGCCGATGCGGGCCTCGATAAAGCCAACGTTGACCGCCTCGATGCCTTGCAGCAGGCCGGCAAGTTGAAAGTGCGCCTGTATGCCATGCTGGCTCCTACCCAGGAAAACAAAGACTTTTATTTGAAGAAGGGCCCCGTGTTTAAAGACCGCCTCACGGTGGCCTCCTTTAAGGTGTACGCCGATGGAGCATTGGGCTCCCGCGGTGCCTGCCTGGTAGCGCCCTACGCTGACCGGCCCCAAGAAACCGGCTTCCTGCTGTCTACCGAACAGGAGTTTCGGGCGTTGGCCAAGCAGCTAGCGGCCAGCAAGTTTCAGATGAATACTCACGCCATCGGCGACTCGGCCAACCGCATCATTCTGGATATTTATGGGCAGGCGCTGCAAGGCCAGACAGACCGGCGTTGGCGCATTGAGCACGCCCAGGTTATCACACCTGCCGACATGCCCAAGTTCGGGCAGTTCGGCATCGTGCCTTCCGTGCAGCCCACCCACGCCACTTCCGATATGTATTGGGCCGGGGAGCGGCTGGGTACGCAGCGCCTCAAAACCGCCTATGCCTACGAGCAACTCCGCAAACAGTACGGGCAAGTAGCCCTAGGCTCCGACTTCCCGGTGGAGGATATTAACCCGCTCTACGGCTTTCATTCGGCCGTAGCCCGGCAGGATGCCAAGAACTACCCGGCCGGGGGTTTCCAGATGGAAAATGCCCTGAGCCGCGAAGACGCGCTCCGGGGCATGACCACCTGGGCCGCCCACGCCGCCTTCGAGGACAAGCAGAAAGGCAGCATCCGCCCCGGCATGGCCGCCGACTTCGTGCTGCTGCCCATTGACTTGCTGAAAGCGCCCAAAGAAACCCTCCGTACTGCCCAGGTGCAGCAAACCTGGATAGCCGGGGAGCAGGTATTTGCCCGTTAGTAGGTAAACGTTACTTGATTTCTGAAACTCAAAGTAACTACTGACAGATAGCAGAAGGGCCCGCCACATTGCTATGGCGGGCCCTTCTGCTATCTGTCAGTCGTGGTACTTACTGCACCACGACGCGCCGGCGCACCTGACCAGCGTTGGCGTATTCTACCCGCACCTGGTATACACCAGCTGCCAAGTGGGTTAGCGGAAGTTTAACTTGAGTACCAGGTTGATTCAGCGTGAGAATTGGCCGGCCTAGGGCATCCAGCACCTGCACCCGTTGCGGTTTGCTGGCAGCGTCCAGTTCCAAATGCAGCATATCGTGCGCGGGAACCGGCCAGGCCGCCGTACGACTCTCCGCCACCGACGGCTGCATCCGCAGCACATTCGCATCCAGGATGCGCACCAGCCCAACCGCGCCAGTTGCTCCCGTACCCGTCAGGGCCGTACCGGCTACCATAATGGCCCCATCTGGTTGTACCAGAAACTGCCGAACAGTGCCTCCTATACCCGTAATGAAGCTGGTATCGAAGCTGCCGTTGGGCAGCAGCCGCTCTACTCCCTTTGCCTGAGCTACCAACAGTCGCCCATTTGGCTGAAGGGCTATGGCTGCAATAGTGCCGGCGTATTGGGAAGTAGATGTTCTGGGGTAATTGAAGTCCGGGTCAATTGTGCCGTTAGGTAAGTATCGACGCAGAAAAGCGTTACCAGGTCCGTTTTGAAACATTCCACCCGCATAAATTCTACCCAGCGCATCCAGCGCCAACGTGTTCAGCTCCGATGTAAATGTACTTTCAAGGGTGTTGAAACCGGCATCCACGAAACCATCAGGGCGGAGCCGGGTGAGCATAAACGCTCGGCGGTAAGATGGCCCGTTGCCCCCCATCAACACGTGCCCGTCGGGCTGCACTAGTATGGTTCTTGGGGAGGTATCCGGGGTTGGAAGCGTAAACTGGAAGCTGGGGTCATACTGACCAGTGCTTCCGCTCAGACGTACAACATATTGATCGGCTTGGCCGGCTCCACGCAGATTGAACAAGCCTGCTACCAGTACCTTGCCGTCAGGCTGTATCAGCAGCTTGCTAACTCCGCCTACTGCTCTAACTGGCGGGGCATAAGGAGCGAAAGATGCATCAAGGACACCGGAAGGCTCAAGGCGTCCGACGTACGCTCGGGGTGAGCCAGCCAGCGTGGTAAAACTCCCCCCAACTAATAGGCGACCATCGGGCTGTAAGGCTAGTGAGCTGACGGGCCCATTGGTCTGGCAGGCCGCCGTAAAAGCTGCATCAAGGGTGCCACTAGCTTCCAGACGGGCTAATCCGGATGCGGGCGCACCATTAATAGCCGTAAAATTCCCTGCAATAATATATTTCCCATCGGCCTGCCGCACTATATCCTGAATAGTAGCTGGTACCGATATTCCGTTCTCAAGCAAAGTAGCCTGCACCGGTGAAAAAGTAGGGTCGATGCGGGACGTTTGGGCGCTGGCAGGCAGGTGCAGTAACAGTGCCGCGCCCAATGCCGCAGCATAGCGGGCAACCAGAGTATAGTGGACAAGCATATCCTTGAGGATGAGATAAAACAATCAATTTCTTCATCGAAATATACAGTTTTATCTCATTCTCAAGGATATGATTC
Source organism: Hymenobacter endophyticus (assembly GCF_032464715.1). Lineage (NCBI taxonomy): Bacteria > Pseudomonadati > Bacteroidota > Cytophagia > Cytophagales > Hymenobacteraceae > Hymenobacter > Hymenobacter endophyticus. Next base: position 136,313 of record NZ_JAWDJT010000009.1, read on the forward strand.
CCACGCTTCTACATCCAGTTCGGGTCATCGGCCGAAGGGCCGTACATGGCGGGCAGCGGAATATCGAGCAAACGCAGGTATACCGACAGCTGGCCCCGATGATGAATACTGTGGTTAAGGCCCATAATGCGGATGGCCGCACCTTTGGAATGCTCCAGCAGGGTTTGCTCGCCTCGGTGCAGGCGGAAGCTAGCAGTCAGCTTCTCGTCGTCAGATTCCTGCAGGGCCTGGCGCAGGCTGGCGCTATACTGGTCGAACCGTTGCAACAGTTCCTCGGAGCTGGTGGGCGTGGGGCCGGGCTTGGGGCCGTTGGGGTCGAGAAAGTCGCGGGAGCTGTGCTGCACAAACAGTTGGTTGAAGGCCAGCAGATTTACCACGTGCGTAGCCAGCTGCCACAGCTTCATGCTTTTGGGGTGGGGCTGGAAGTCGGCTTGGTCGTAGGGGACACGCTCCAGCAGTTTGCGGGTGGTAGCCAACTCGTGGTCAAGCTCAGCCAGAATATTGTGTTGGAGGGAGGACGTGTGCATACAGGAACTGCGGTTGGGTAGGGAGAAAACAGCCACGAGCACCGGGGCGGCCGGTGCTCGTGGGCAAGTACTGCAATATAACTGGATTGGCGGCCTACTAGGATCGGCCGTTAGTTGCCGCTGAGTCCTTCGGCCAGCTTCGGGTCAGCCCCGTGCGCCTCGTCGCGCAGTTTCTTGCCGCGCAGCCGGAGCAGGAAAATCAGGCCCAGCACGAAAAACACGATGAGCGACAAAATACTGTTGCGCATGGACCCGGTAACCTGCGCAATAACGCCGAAAACCGCTGTTCCAATTACAATGCTCAGCTTTTCCGTTACATCGAAGAAGCTGAAAAAAGCGGCCGTATTGGGGGTATTCTCGGGGATGATCTTGGAGTAAGTGGAGCGCGACAGGCTTTGCACGGCACCCATGGTAAGGCCAATAACGGCGGCCAGCGCATAAAACGACCAGCCCGCCTGCACGAAATAGCCGCCAATACAAATCAGCATCCAGATAAACACGGCCCAGCTCAGAGCCCGGGTGTTGCCAATGCGCTCCGAGAGCTTCGAGAACAGGTAAGCGCCCAGAATACCCACAATCTGCAGCAGCAGAATGGTTAGGATGAGGGCAGAGCTTTCCAGCTTCAGTTCTTCGTCACCAAAGATAGTGGCCACGTACATCACCGTCTGCACGCCCATATTGTAGGTGAAATAAGCCAGCAGAAACCGCTTAAGGTTGGGCAGTTGCTTGAGCTGGTCCCATACCTTACCTAACTCCCGGAAGCCGTTGAGCAGCCAACCCGATTCGTCGCCAGCGCCGGCCGGGCGGCCAGGGTCGGCGGGCAGGGAGAAAAAGGAAACCTGGGCGAAACCCGCCCACCAGATGCCGGTGAGCAGAAAAGCCAGCCGGGTAGCAAAGCCTTCCTCTAGCCCAATTTTGTCGTGGCCCATAATCAGCCCCAGGCAAATCAGCAGCAGCAGCACCGACCCGATGTAGCCCATGGAAAACCCCCGCGCCGACAAGGAATCGTACTTCTCCTCACTGGAAATCAGCGGCAGATAGGAGTTATAAAACACGATGGAACCCGAAAACCCAATGGTGGCCAGCACGAATACGAAGGTGCTGAGCGTGAGCGTATCGGGGGTGAAGAAGAATAGCGCGGCGCAGGAAAGAGACCCGAGGTAGCAGAAAATCTGCATGAATAGCTTCTTGCGCCCCGAGAAATCGGCCAGAGATGTAAGAAACGGACTGATGAGAGCAATGAACAGGAAGGCAGCTGAAATAGCGTAGGTCAGCAGCGAGGAGCCCGGCACCTGAAACCCCAGGAAGTCAACCGGACTTTTCCCGCTGTCGGTTTTGGTAACTTCCTTTACCATCGCGCCCCAGTAGATGGGAAAGATGGAGCTGGTAATTACCAGCGGGTACACGGAGTTGGCCCAGTCATAGAACGTCCAGCCCCGGGTGATGCACTTGTCATCCTTGGGAACATGGTACAGGTCAGCGGCCGGGGCTGCTTGGGCGGCGGTAGCGTCGCGCATACAAGGAGGGGATTGAAGTAGGTTCGGGCAAGATAACGGGATTTAGCGGCTGGGGTTAGCGCGTTTCGCCGTCGGCTGGTTTTGGGCTATTCCAGGGCTTGCAAGGCGGCGGCTTGCTCGGGCGTATCCACATCAAGGGCACCTGCCGGAAAGACCACCGATGTTACCTGCGCCGCGTGCCGTTTCAGGAGCTGCCCGGCCCCACCGGCATCGGGCAGCTGGCGCAGCAGCGGCACCGCTGCTGCGGCAAACAGTACGGGTACGCCCTGGGTACCGGCGTAGGCTGAAGCTACGATGGGCAGAGTGGTTTGCTGCTGCGCTGCTTGCAGTTCCAACAGGAGCTGCGGGGTAACCAGCGGCTGGTCGCAGAGCATAACGAGGACGCCCGAGGGCGAAGGAAGCAACTGATCTAGTAGACGAAGGCCAGTTTTCAGGGATGCCCCCATGCCCCGCTCCCACTCCGGGCACCGCACTACCTGCAGCGGCAGCGCCCCCAGCTCCGGCAACAACTCCTCGTGCAAGGCGCCAGTTACCACTACTACGGGCGCACCCGCAGCAGCCTGCACAGCCGTTTCGGCGGCGCGGCGCAACAGGCTCTGCCCCCGGAACTGCACCAGCTGCTTAGGCCGCCCGAGGCGGGTGGAGGCCCCGGCAGCCAGCAGAAGGACGGCGTTGGGCATTTGATTGGTGGGTTACCGGACAGGTAACTATCTGGTGGTAAAACTTGAAGGCTGAAAAAGCAGTAGCGCGAACTTTGTAGTTCGCGCCCCAAAACGATAACTGCCCCAAAGAGACGGGCACGCGAACTACAAAGTTCGCGCTACTTTGCCCTTACTCGCCGATGGCACACGCCACATCTACGCGGCCCTCGAGCACCAAAGGCGCGGTGGCTTGCAGAGGCGGATGGATGGGATGCGGAGAGTCGCGCAGGAAACCGGCGGGGCGGCCAGTAAGTACCGCCTGAATTTCGGCTATGACGGACAGGGCTATTTCTTCGGGAGTTTCGCCGCCTAGGTTGAGGCCGATGGGACTGTGGATGCGTCCCCGCAATTGCTCGGCGGCATCTGGCGTTTCCTGGTGCAGGTCTTCCAGCAGCCGCTCGTACTTTTTGCGCGGACCCAGCAGCCCGATGTAGCGGCTGCTGGCATCGGGTAGCAGGTGGCGGAGCACTTCCAGGTCGTAGTAGTAGTTATGGGTCATCAGCAGGGCGAAGCTACCGTCGTAGGGCTCCTGGCGCACTTGGGCCAGGGACAGTATCCGCACCGCATCGGCCTCGGGAAAGCGGGTGAGCTGGGCCTGCGCCGGGCGGCCATCTACCACCTGTACCTTCCAACCGAGACCAGCCGCCAGGCGCACCACGGGCTGCACATCATTGCCAGCCCCGTAAACGGTGAGTCGCACCGGGGGCCTGAGGATTTCCAGGCTTACCCGCACGCTGCCGCCGTTGGTAGGAATGTGGTGGGTGGCTGGCTGACGGACCGCCAGAGCCTCCCGCGCCGCCTGCAATACGCTGGGGTAGATATCCGCCGAAGCAGGCAGGGTGCCGTGTACGGAAGCATCGGGCAACAACGCTAGGCGCTGGCCTACTTGCACCTCCGTTCCGGCGGCCGAAAGGCTGAACACCGTGGCAATAACCGCCGGCTGCGCCAGCCCTTCCGACCACCGCCGCAACAAATCCACCGGGTTGTCGGGGTTCTGAAAATCGAGGGGTTCCAGCAGAATCTGCACGATGCCCTGGCAGCCCAGCGCGGCCCCAAACTGCAGGTCGTCGTCGGGGTCGGTAGAGTCATAGGTAACCACGGTGGGGCGGCCCTGCTGGATTACCCGGCGGGCCCGCTGGCGGGCGTCGCCTTCCAGGCAGCCGCCGCTGATGGCTCCGGTCAGTTGGCCCTCATCCGTGACCAGCATGCGGGCCCCGGGGCGGCGGTAGGCTGAGCCGGCCACATCTACTACTGAGGCCAAGGCGCAAGCTCGGCCGGCGGCGCGGTGCTCATCATAGGCAGTCAGCAGACGTTGGAGTTCGGTCATAGTACAAAAGAATACGGCAGGAAAACGGCGGCGTTGGCCAAAACGGTCATTCCGGGCAAAGCGAAGAATCTGGAGTAGCTTCTGTGCAACCAAACCAGATTCCTCCCTTTGCTCAAAATGGTCGATGTGCTACGCCTGCATTACTTTCGTTTCCAGCACTTTGTCGGGGGTAATGGGCAGGCTGCGGATCCGTTTGCCGGTGGCGTGAAACACGGCATTGGCCACGGCAGCGGCCACGCCCACCATCGAAATTTCCCCGATGCCTTTCACGCCCATAGCGTTGATGTACGGGTCATGCTCCTCAATGAACTCCACCGTCATATCGGGAATGTCGGCGTTAACGGGAATATGGTAGTCGGCCAGGGAGGCGTTGGTGTAGCGGGCCATGTTCGGGTCGCGCACAGTTTGCTCCATCAGGGCCGAGCCGATGCCGAAAATGCTGCCCCCAATAATCTGGGAGCGGGCGGTTTTGGCGTTGAGGATGCGGCCGGCCCCGTGTACGCTCACCCAGCGCGTGACGCGCACGGTGCCTAGGTCGGGGTCAACCTTCACCTCGCAGAAATGAGCCCCAAAAGAGTGCATGGAGTGGTTCCCGGCCTCGTCCTTTTTGGTGGGGTCGGCGTTGGCGGCAGCCTGGGCATCTTCGTAGCCGCTGCCGTAGCGGCCCTGGCCGTTGCCCTCTACGTCCGGCGTTTCGGCCCGCTTCATCAGGTCGGCAAAGCCCTCCCCTTTCTGCGGATTCGATTTCAGCTGCAAACGGCCCTGCTTCACCTCTACATCGGCGGCCTTGGCCCGGTACAGTGGCGACTTTTTATCCAGCACCGCTACCTTAATCAGCTTCTGCCACAAGTCCTGCGCCGCCATGTAGATGGACGAGGACACCGTGCCCGCCGCCACCGAGCCGCCGGAGTTGGGGGCCGTGGGTAGCTTGGTGTCGCCCAGCTCGAAACGCACTTTCTCCGGGGCTATCCAGAGCGAGTCGGCGGCTACCTGCGTCATGACGGTGTAGGTGCCGGTGCCTAGGTCGGTGGCACCGGTTTGCACCAGGGCGTGGCCGTCGGCGTAAAGGCGCACCCGGGCAGTGCCCTGGTTGTTGTGTACCGGGTAGCTGGCCGTGGCCATGCCATAGCCTACCAGCAAGCGGCCGTCGCGGGTTTGGCCGGCTTTGGGGTTGCGCTTGCTCCAGCCAAACAGCTCGGCCCCGCGCTGGTAACACTGCTTCAGGCTTTTGCTACTCCAGGCCTGGCCGGTGCTGGGGTCCTTCTCGGCGTAGTTGCGCAACCGGATTTCCAAGGGGTCAAGGCCCAGTTGATAAGCCAAATCATCCATGGAGCACTCCAGGGCAAACGAGCCCGGCGCTTCACCAGGGGCCCGCGTAAACGTGGAGGTCATCACGTTGGCCCGGGCCAGTTGGTAGGTCGCCTCGAAGTTGGGGCACTCGTAGAGAATGTTGATGATTTTGCTGTTGGGCTCGGCGTAGTTGTCCCAGGGCGAGGTGGTGGAGGTCTTCTCGTGAATCAGGGCCGTGAGCTTGCCATCCCGGGTTGCCCCAATTTTCAAGGTCTGGGTCTGGTCTTCGCGGTGGCCCATGCTGGTAAACATCTGGGGGCGCGTAAGAGCCAGTTTTACCGGACGGCCCACGGCGCGGGCCGCCTGCACCGTCAGGACGGTGTGGGGCCAGCTGGAGCCTTTGCAGCCGAAGCCACCGCCCAGGTATTTCGTCACCACCCGCACCTGCTCAGCCGATAGCCCCAGCATGGTGCTGAGGGACTTTTGGGTGCGCGTTACGCCTTGGGTCGACTCGTATACCGTGAGGCGGTCAGGGGCTTCCCAGTGGGCGGTAGTGGCCCCGGGCTCCATGGGGTTATGGTGGTTGATGGCGTGGTCGTACTTGTGGGTGAGCTGCACCGGCGCGGCGGCAAAGGCCTGCTGGGGGTTGCCGCGTACGGTACGGGCCTTGGTCTTGCCATCCTGCACTTTCTCCGGGTCGAATAGCTGCGCCTTCTTGTCCTCGTAGGAAGCAATGGGCGCTTCGGCCGCCACCTGAATTTTGAGCAAAGCTGCCGCGTGCTGCGCCCGTTCCAGGGTATCGGCCACCACCATAGCCACCGGCTGGCCGGCGTAGTGAATCACATCCGAGGTAAGCGGCATGAAGCCCATGGGTGCCCCGATGGCCTTTTTGCCCTCGGCATCATTGGGGGTTTTAGCCAGCTTGGGCAGATTCAGGTGGGTAAGTACGGCCAGCACGCCCGGCTGCTTGAGAGCCAGGCTGGCGTCGATGTTCTGAATACGGCCTTTGGCTACGTCGCTGGTGCGCAGCACGGCGTGGGACAAGCCCGGCAGGTTGTTGTACTCGGCGGCGTAGCGGGCCTGGCCCGTCACCTTGGCCCGACCGTCTACCCGGTCGAGCGGCTGACCCACCGACCCGGCTTTGGGGTTGGTTTCGAAGAAGCTTGGTTCTGTAAAATCCATGGTTCGAAGGAGGTCAGGGGTTAGGCTACTTTCAGCAGGGCCTGCACCAACGTGTTTTGAGCCAGCTCCACCTTGAAGCCGTTATGTTCGCGGGGCTGGGCTCCACGCAGCGCGGCAGCAGCGGCGGCCCGGAAGGTGGCCTCTGTGGCCGGCTGCCCTACCAGGGCTTTCTCCGCCTCCGGGCTGCGCCAGGGCTTGGTACCCACGCCGCCCAGCGCCACGCGGGCCGAGCGGATGGAACCGCCCTGCACATCCAGCCCCACAGCGGCCGAGGCCAGGGCGTAGGCGTAGCTGGCCCGTTCCCGTACCTTCAGGTAGGTGGAGCGGCGGGCGTGGTTGGTAGCCGGAATCAGCACCGACACAATCAGTTCGCCGGGCTCCAGCACGGTTTCCTTCTGGGGCGTAGTGCCGGGCAGCAGGTAGAAGTCGGTGATGGGTACGCGGCGCTGCTTGCCCTTAACGTTTTCCAGGGTCAGCACAGCATCCAAAGCGACCAGCGCCACCGATAAGTCGCCGGGGTAGGCGGTGGCAATGCAGGCTTCCGAGGTGCCCAGGATGGCTAGGTTGTGGTTGTCGCCCTGCAAAGCGGGGCAGCCTGACCCAGGCACGCGCTTGTTACAGGGAAAGGCCGCGTCGCGGAAGTAGCCGCAGCGGGTGCGCTGCAAGATGTTACCTCCGATGCTGGCCATGTTGCGCAGCTGGGGCGAAGCCGCCAGCAACAGCGACTCCGACACGGCCGGAAACTGCTCCTTCACCAGCGGGTTTTCGCCCACATCGCTCATGCGCTCCATGGCCCCGATGCGCAGTCCGTCTTTGGTCTGCTCGATGCCCTTGAACGGCAGCATATTGATGTCTACCAGCTGCGGGTGCTCCTCCAGATTGGCTTTCATCAAATCCAGCAGCGTGGTGCCGCCGGCAATGTAGGCCGCCGCCGGTTGGTCCTTGCGGATGCCGGTGGCCTCTTTGGCCGTACTGGCCTGGGTATAGCTAAAGTTGTTCATTCCTTCGGAAGGTGAAATGGTGAGATGGTGAATTGGTGAGTTCGATGTTCGGTAGGCGCGGTCCTGCGCAGCTTGCGCAAGCAGAACGACACTCACCAGTTCACCATCTCACCATTTCACCTCAGCCCCGCTGAGCTACTTCCCGCACGGCGGCCACAATGTTGGGGTAGGCGCCGCAGCGGCAGAGGTTGCCGCTCATCCACTCCCGGCACTGCGCATCTGTGGTGGCGTGGCCTTCCTGCACGCAGGCGACTCCGCTCATAATCTGGCCGGGGGTGCAGTAGCCGCACTGGAAACCGTCGTGTTTGATAAAGGCCTCCTGCATGGGGTGCAGGGCGTCGCCTTTGGCCAAACCCTCAATGGTGGTAATTTGCTTGCCCTGCTGCATGACGGCCAGCGTAAGGCAGCTATTGATGCGCTTGCCGTCTACCAGTACCGTGCAGGCCCCGCACTGCCCATGGTCGCAGCCTTTCTTGGTGCCGGTCAGGTCCAGGTACTCACGCAGAGCATCCAGCAGCGTCACGCGGGGCTCGGCCTGAATGGTGCGGGCGGCCCCGTTGATGTTCAACTGCAGGGAGGTTACACCTTCCACAGTTTTGGAATACGCGGCCAGCCGCTCAGCCTGCGTTACAATGGGCGGGGCCAGTGCCAGGCCCAGAATACCGCCCGCCTGCTTCATAAAGGAGCGGCGGGTGCCGTCCTCGGGGCGGAGTGCGGGCTGCTGCCCATCCAAGGGCTCAGGAGAAGATGCTGTTGACATGACGGGGAGTTGAAGTAAAAACCTGCGCCACCTATCCTTCTCTACTCCAGACAATTAGTTACGGATCGACCAACGGGTTTGGGCGAAACACACCATCCTGGCATAGCAGCTGACAGCAGCGTATATGCCCGGTGTACGGTGGCCTGCCAGCATTGTTGAGGTAGGTACACGCTTTTGCCCGGCCTACCTCTATATAGCTATGTTTGGTGAGGCTGCAGCTGGTTTCTGACTCCTGGCTAGCGCGTAATACACTGCTAGGAAGAGGAAGCCAACTGAGCCTTCAACCGAATAAACTAACAAACATTAGTTTGCGGTAGTTTTCTTCCTACATTCGTACCCGCTAACCGGCTACTTCAGCTGTTCTTGAGCAACCCGAATTTCTTCTTTTGCCATGTTGACCACCCGCAAAACCAACCGTCGGCAGCTTATCCTCGATGAAGCTGCCAAGCTGTTCAAGCAGAAGGGTTTTGGGGGTACTTCCATGCGCGACCTGGCCCGGGAGGTAGGCATGGAAGCGGCCAGCATGTACAACCACATCAAGAGCAAGGACGAAATCCTGGACCTGATCTGTACCCGCATTGCCCACACCTACATTTCCCAGCTAGCCGAAATTGAGCTGACCGACGCCAGCTATGCTGAGAAAGTGAAGGCTCTGATCCGGCTGCATATCCGGCTGATGATTGAGGATGGCGCGGCCGTATCGGTGGCCAACCACGACTGGAAGTATCTGCCTGAGCCCCAGCTTACCGCTTTCAAGGACGCCCGCAAAAACTACGAGAAGGGCTTTGCCGCCCTGATTGAGCAGGGCATTGCGGCCGGAGAGTTTCAGCCCGTGAATGTGTCGGTGGCGTTGTTCACCATTCTCTCGGCGGTGCGCTGGGTGGAGCTGTGGTACCGCCCCGGCCGCGAGCTGTCGGCCGAGGAACTCGAAGACCACATCATCACCATGCTGCTCACCGGCCTGGCTAAATGAGTTATTAGTTGCTGGTTGTTAGTTGTCAGTTCGTGCTGACCCCGCCCTAACAACCAGCAACTAACAACAGACAACTAGAATTACATGAGTCGTTTTCATACCGTAAAAGTCAAGAGCATTACCCGCGAAACGCCGGACTGCGTGAGCGTGGCCCTGGATGTGCCCGCTGAGCTGCGGGAGGCCTTCCGGTTCACGCAGGGGCAATATCTCACGTTTCGCCGCCACATTGGCGGGGAGGAAGTGCGCCGCTCTTACTCCATCTGCAGCAGCCCGCTAGATAATGAGTGGCGCGTGGCCATCAAGCAGGTACCCGAGGGGCGGTTTTCCACCCACGCCGTGCAGCAGCTGCGCGTAGGCGAAGAGCTGGAGGTGATGCCACCGATGGGCCATTTCACCACCGAGCTGCACCCTGGCAACCAGAAGTTGTACGTGGCATTTGCGGCCGGCTCGGGCATTACGCCAGTGATGTCCATCGTGAAAACGATTCTGCTCACGGAGCCCGGCAGTCAGGTGTACCTCGTGTACGGCAACCGGGGCCGCAACTCCATCATCTTCAAGGAGCAGATTGAGGCCCTGAAAAACCGGTTTGTGGAGCGCCTGAGCGTATACCACATCCTGAGCCGGGAGCATGGGGAAGCTGATTTGTTCTTCGGCCGCATCGACAAGCAAAAAGCCCAGCAGTTCTTCACCAAAATCATCCCGCCCCAGGAGATTGACGAAGCCTTTATCTGCGGGCCGGAAGAAATGATTCTGGGCGTGAAGGAAGCCCTGACGGAAGCCGGGGTGGCTCCCGAGAAGATCCACTTCGAAATGTTTACCTCCGCCGAAGGTGCCAAACGCCAAGCCGAGCGGCAGGCCCAGCGCCCCAGTGGCCCTGACGACAAGCAGAGCGTGGTAACGGTGCAGCTCGAAGGCACCAAATACCCGCTGCCCATGTCGTACTACGGCGACACCATTCTGGATGCCCTGCTGGAGCGCGGCGTGGATGCCCCCTACTCCTGCAAAAACGGCATGTGCAGCACCTGCCGCTGCCGCATCACGGAGGGCACCGTGGAAATGGACGTAAATTACTCCCTCTCCGAAAAGGAAATAGCCAAGGGCTATGTGCTCAGCTGCCAGGCCCGCCCCACCTCAGAAAAGGTAAGCGTGGACTTCGACCAGTAAACTGCCAATGATATGGCTATTGGGAAGCTTTGGACGGCCAAGAAAACTCGACATGGGGCTCATAGTGAGCGGTTCATATTCATGGCCGGCCGGCTGATTATGAAACGGTGGTATCTGAATGGCCGCTGTATAAACAGCCGAATGTTCCATGCAAACGAAGGTTTAGCGCAGTTTACTTCTGAAATCAGAGAGCTGAATTCTGCTTCGTATAAGAGCTTTGAGTAGCCTCCCTAAATATTTTCCTACATTTAACTAACGATTGTTAGTTACTCTTTGTTGAAGAAGCATGGAAACGCTAGAACTCACCCAGGAAGAACAGTTTCAGGCCCGCATTGATGAGGATATCCGCATCGAGCCCAAGGATTGGATGCCCGAAGCCTACCGCAAAACCCTGATCCGGCAGATTTCCCAGCACGCACACTCCGAGCTGGTGGGGATGCTGCCGGAAGGCAACTGGATTACCCGCGCCCCTTCGCTGAAGCGCAAGTCCATTCTGCTCTCTAAGGTGCAGGATGAAGCCGGCCACGGCCTCTACCTCTACTCCGCCGCCGAAACCCTGGGAGCTTCCCGCGACCAAATGCTGGCCGACCTGCACTCGGGCAAAGCCAAGTACAGCAGCATATTCAACTACCCTACCCTCAGCTGGGCCGATATGGGCACCATCGGCTGGCTGGTAGATGGCGCCGCCATTCTGAACCAGGTGCCGCTGTGCCGCACCAGCTATGGCCCTTACGCCCGCGCCATGGTGCGCGTGTGCAAGGAGGAAAGCTTCCACCAGCGCCAGGGCTTCGAGATTATGCAGACGCTATGCGAGGGCGCGCCCGTGCAGAAAGCCATGGCCCAGGAAGCCCTCAACCGCTGGTGGTGGCCCACGCTGATGATGTTCGGCCCCAAAGACGCCGACTCGCCCAACACCGAGCAGAGTATGAAGTGGCGCATCAAGCGCTTCACCAACGATGAACTGCGCCAGAAATTCGTGGATATGATGGTGCCCCAGGCCGAGTTTCTGGGCCTCACGGTGCCCGACGAAAAGCTCAAGTGGAACGAGGCCAAACAGGGCTACGACTTCGGCGACGTGGACTGGGCTGAGTTCTGGGACGTGGTGAAGGGCAACGGCCCCTGCTCCCGGGAGCGGGTGCAGGCCCGCTCCGACGCCTGGGACCAGGGTGCCTGGGTGCGGGAAGCTGCCCTGGCCCACGCCGAAAAGCGCAAGCAGCGCGCCGAAGTGGCGGCATAATGTAGAGACGCATACTTGCGTCTCCCGCTGAACAACCAGAGTTGTCCGGCTGTCCGCGCAGCTTCAAAACACTATCAGCAACGATTGAGACGCAAGTATGCGTCTCTACAACCGCTACAAAATGTCTCAGAAAGAATGGCCGCTGTGGGAAGTATTTATCCGCAGCAAGCAGGGCCTCGACCACAAGCACGTAGGCTCCTTGCACGCCGCTGATGCCGAAATGGCTATCCAGAACGCCCGCGACGTGTACACGCGCCGCCTGGAGGGTGTGAGCATCTGGGTGGTGGAGAGCAAACACGTGCACGCCTCCAACCCCGATGACGCGGCGGCTTTCTATGAGCCCGCCAACGACAAAATCTACCGCCACCCCACGTTCTACACGGTGCCGGATTCCATCAAGCACATGTAACCGCCGGGCCACCATGCAAGATACCCACACCATTGTAGTGCCCGACGTAACGCCCGAGCTGCGCCAGCAGCTGTTCGAGTACGTATTGCAACTGGCCGATACCAGCCTCATTCTGGCCCACCGCCTGAGCGAGTGGTGCGGGCACGGCCCCGTGCTGGAGCAGGATCTGGCTCTGGCCAACATCTCCCTTGACTTGTTGGGGGAGGCGCGCAGCTATTACCAGTACGCCGCCGAGCTGGAAGGCCAGGGTCGTACCGAAGACGACTTGGCCTACTTGCGCACGGCAGTGGAGTACCGCAACGTGCTTCTGGCCGAGCAGCCCAACGGCGACTTCGCCCACACCATTGTGCGGCAGTTCATCTACGACGCGTTCCATTACTACCTGTTGCAGCAGCTGCAAGTCGGCCCCGACCGGCAGCTGGCCGCCATTGCCGAGAAATCGGTGAAGGAAGCCGCCTACCACATCAAGTGGAGTTCGGAGTGGGTGATTCGGCTGGGCGACGGGACCGAGGAAAGCCGCCGCCGCGTGGAGGCCGCTATTCAGGCGCTCTGGCGCTATTCGGGCGAGCTGACCACGCCCTCCCCCACCGAGCAGGTGTTGCAGGCCGCCGGTTTCGGGCCCGATTACGCGGCTGTTCAGGCGCAGGTAGACCAGCACGTGACGCGGGTGTTTGCCGAGGCCACGCTGCCGGTGCTCCAGGGCGTGTTCATGCAGAAAGGCGGCAAAGCCGGCCGCCACTCCGAGCACCTGGGCTACCTATTGGCGGAGCTGCAATACCTGCAACGCACGTATCCCGGTCTGCAATGGTGAGTCTTTAAGCTGTTAGCTACTGGCTATTAGCTGTTGGCTTTTTTCTCAGACCAGCCAACAGCCTGCTGCATTTGTAAAAGATATGAACGAGCTAACAGCCAACAGCCAACAGCTAACAGCCAGAATATGGCAGCTGCTGGAAGAGGTATCTGACCCCGAGGTGCCGGTGCTCAGCATCCTGGATCTGGGCATTGTGCGCGGGGTGGAGCTGCGCGGCGACGAGGTGCACGTGACCATCACGCCCACCTACTCCGGCTGCCCGGCCATGAACACCATTGCCACCGAAATCCGGCTGCGGCTGCTGGCCGAAGGCATTACCAAACTGCACATCCACAACCAGCTCAGCCCCGCCTGGACCACCGACTGGATGAGCCAGGCCGGCCGCCAGAAGCTGGAAGATTACGGCATTGCCCCGCCCGTGGATGGCACCGCCACCGGCCACATGCTCAACCTGTTCGGGGCCGATACCGCCGTGCGCTGCCCGCTCTGCAAATCCACCCACACCCACCTGGTCAGCCAGTTCGGTTCCACCGCCTGCAAAGCCCACTACCAGTGCGACGACTGCCTGGAGCCGTTCGACTACTTCAAGTGCCACGCGTGATCTGACGGCGGCCTCACCCCCTAGCCCCCTCTCCTGCAGAGAGGGGGAACTAACCTCTAGTCTTTTAACTCTAGAATCCGCATTTCTCACTTTCGCAAAAACTAGTTTTTAGAAACTAAAAACTAGTTCCCCCTCTCTGCAGGAGAGGGGGCTAGGGGGTGAGGCAATTGTGAAGCTCCTTCCCACATGACCGACTCTCTCCATTTCTCCCTTGATGGCGGCGTAGCCACCATCCGCTTCAACCGGCCGCAGGTATTCAACAGCGTGAATAAGGACGTGGCGCTGGCTTTGCAGCAACATTTGCGCGAGTGCCAGCAGAACGCTGAAGTGCGCGCCGTGCTCCTTACCGGCACCGGCAAAGCCTTCTGCGCCGGCCAGGACCTGGCGGAAATTACCGGCCCCAACGCCCCCGAGGTGGCCGACATCGTGGAGAAGCACTACAACCCCATCGTGGAGCTGATTCGGGCGCTGGATAAGCCGGTGGTGGCAGCCGTGAACGGCGTGGCGGCCGGTGCAGGTGCCAACCTGGCCCTGGCCTGTGATGTGGTAGTGGCGAAGGAGTCGGCCTCGTTTATTCAGGCGTTCAGCAAAATCGGGCTGATTCCGGATAGCGCCGGAACGTACTTTCTGCCCCGGCTTATTGGGATGCAGCGCGCCTCGGCCCTGATGATGACCGGCGACAAAGTATCGGCCACCGAAGCCGTGCAGATGGGCATGATCTACAAAGCCTTTGCCGACGACGTGTTTGACGCCGAAGTAGAAAAGCTGGTGCGCAAGCTGTCCGCCATGCCCACCAAGGGCCTGGCCTACACCAAGCAGCTGCTCAACCAGAGCTTCGGCAACGACCTCACCCGCCAGCTGCGCGCCGAGGGCGACTACCAGCTCCGCGCCGGCAGCACCTCGGATTATAAGGAGGGCGTTTCCGCCTTCCTGGAAAAGCGCCAACCCACGTTCACGGGTCAGTAGAAGTGAGTAGAGACGCAATATTTTGCGTCTCGTCGTTGCTGATGTTGTTAGACACCTCACGCTGTGCCGTTTAACGACGAGACGCAAAATATTGCATCTCTACACCGTTCATCTAAGCACTAGGCACCACGCACTAAGCACTAAACACAATGACCATCGGAATTATTGGCAGCGGAGCTATGGGCGCGGGTATCGCGCAGGTGGTAGCCCAGGCTGGCCACGCCGTATTCCTGCTCGACCAGAACACGGCCGCCCTGGACCGGGCCGTGGCTGGCATCCGCAGCGGCCTGCAGAAGCTGGCGGAGAAAGGCAAGCTCACCCCGGAAGCGGCCGAAGCGGCCGCGGCCCGCGTGCAGACTACCACCGAGCTCGGCCAGTTTGCCGACTGCGGGCTGGTGCTGGAAGCCATTGTGGAGGATTTGGGCGTGAAGCAGCAGCTGTTTCGGGAAGTAGAGCTGGTGGTTTCGGCCGACTGCGTGCTGGCGTCCAACACGTCGTCGTTGTCCATTGCCAGCATTGCGGCTGCCTGCCAGCGGCCCGAGCGGTTTATCGGCATCCACTTCTTCAACCCCGCCCCGCTGATGCAGCTGGTGGAGGTGATTCCAGCGGTGCAGACGCGCGCCGGACTGGCCGAGGAAATCCGCCAATTGGTGCAGAGCTGGGGCAAGCTGCCGGTGCTGTGCAAAGACACGCCGGGCTTCATTGTGAACCGCATTGCCCGGCCCTTCTACGGCGAGGCCATCCGGCTGCTGGAAGAAGGCGTGGCCGACGCCGCCACCATCGACTGGGCCCTTACCGAGCTGGGCGGCTTCCGCATGGGGCCGTTTCAGTTGATGGATTTCATCGGGCACGACGTGAACTACCGGGTCACGGAATCGGTGTTTACTTCGTTCTTCTTCGACCCGCGCTACAAGCCCAGCTTCACCCAGAAGCGCCTGTTTGAGGCCGGCTA
The DNA here is from genome assembly GCF_032464715.1 of Hymenobacter endophyticus. Lineage (NCBI taxonomy): Bacteria > Pseudomonadati > Bacteroidota > Cytophagia > Cytophagales > Hymenobacteraceae > Hymenobacter > Hymenobacter endophyticus. Next base: position 151,731 of record NZ_JAWDJT010000009.1, read on the forward strand.
CTACGGCCGCAAATCGGGCCGCGGCTTTTACGACTATCGGGACGGGGCCACCCTGCCCGAGCCCACCCGCGACGAGGCGCTGGGCCGCCGCATTGTGCAGCGCGTGCTGGCCATGCTCATCAACGAAGCCGCCGACGCCCTGCACCTGCGCGTAGCCTCGGCCCCCGACCTGGAGCTGGCCATGACCAAGGGCGTAAACTACCCCAAAGGCTTGCTGCAGTGGGCCGACGAGCTGGGCCCCGCCACCGTGCTGGCCACCCTCGACGCGCTGTACGAGGAATACCACGAAGACCGGTACCGCGCCAGCCCGCTGCTGCGCCGACTGGTGAAAGCCCATCAACCCTTCCTGCAGCATGAGCCAGCCGACGCCCGCTGAGCTGGTGGCCCGCGCCGAGGCCGTGAAAAACCGCATGCTGGAGCACGATGCCTTTAGCCACTGGCTGGGGCTGGCAGTAACGGACATGGCCCCCGGCTACTGTCGCCTGCAGTTTCGGGTGCGCCCCGAAATGCTCAACGGCTTTGGCATTCTGCACGGGGGCGTGGCCTTTGCCGCCGCCGATTCAGCTTTTGCCTTCGCCTGCAACAGCCACGGCCGCCAAAGCGTGGCCCTGAGCGTCACCATCGACTACCTGGAGCCCGGCCGCCCCGATGACCTGATTACGGTGGAAGCCCGCGAGGAAAGCCTCCGCCACAAAGTGGGCGTGTACCACCTGCGCCTCACCAACCAGCACGGCACCCTCTTGGCCCTGTTCAAAGGCACCGCCTACCGCAGTAGTGCGGAGGTATTGTGAAAAACAGAACGTCATGCTGAGCCCCGCGAAGCATCTCTACCGCTTCGTTGAAATTGCCATTGCAACGTCAGCACGCGAGATTGCTCGACAAGCTCGGAATGACGAACTCTTTAGTTTGCCCTACTCACCACCCAACATATGACCACTCTCGAAAACTACACCCTCGGCCGCTGGGCGGCGGGCTCCGGCGACCAGCAGGAACTCTATGACGCCTCCACCGGCGAAGTCATTGCGCTGGCTCACCCCGAGGGCTACGACTTTGCCTCCATCCTCGACTACGGCCGCCGCGTGGGCAACCCCGCGCTGCGCAAGCTCACCTTCCACGAGCGGGGGCGCATGCTCAAGGCCCTGGCCTTTTACCTGCAGGAGCGCAAGGAGCAGTTCTACGAGCTGAGCTACCGCAGCGGTGCCACCCGCGCCGACTCCTGGATCGACATTGAGGGCGGCATCGGCAACCTGTTTGCCAACGCCTCGCTGCGCCGCAAATTTCCCGATAAGCCGTTCTACGTGGAGGGCGAGCCGGTGGGCCTGAGCAAGGGCGGCACCTTCATGGCCCAGCACCTGCTGGTGCCCAAGGAGGGCGTGGCCGTGCATATCAACGCCTACAACTTCCCCATTTGGGGGATGCTGGAGAAAATTGCAGTGAACCTGCTGGCCGGCATGCCCGCCGTGGTGAAGCCCGCCGTGCCCACCGCCTACCTCACCGAGGCCGTGGTGCGCGAAATCATCAAATCCGGCATTCTGCCCGAGGGCGCGCTGCAGCTGGTAGTGGGCTCGGGCCAGGGTATTCTCGACCACGTGACCTACCAGGACGTGGTAACCTTCACCGGCTCGGCCGCCACCGGCCGCAAGCTGCGCGCCCACCCGCGCATCATTGAGGAGGCCGTGCCCTTCACCATGGAGGCCGACTCGCTGAACGCCGCCGTACTGGGCCTCGATGCCAAGCCGGGTACCCCGGAGTTCGACCTGTTTGTGAAGGAAGTACGCAAGGAAATGACGGCCAAATGCGGGCAGAAGTGCACCGCCATCCGCCGCATCATCGTGCCCGAAAACCTGCTGGAAGACGTGCAGATTGCCCTCGGCAAGGCCCTGAGCCAAACCACCGTGGGGCACCCGCTGGCCGAGGGCGTGCGCATGGGCGCGCTGGCCGGCCGTGAGCAGGCCGCCATTCTGCGCGACAAAGTGCGCCGCCTGGCCGAGCGCACCCCCATCGTGTACGGCGACCTGGACAACGTGAACATTCTGGGCCAGGAGCGCGGAGCCGATGCCGCCAAGGGCGCGTTCATCTCCCCCATCCTGCTGCTCAACGAGCGGCCCTTCGAGCACCTCGATTCGCACGAAGTGGAAGCCTTCGGGCCGGTGGCCACGCTGATGCCTTACAAGGACACTGCCGAAGCGGTGCGCCTGACCAATATGGGCCGCGGCTCACTGGTAACCAGCATTGCCACCAACAGCGCCGAGGTGGCGCAGGAGTTTGTGCTGGGCGCGGCTACCCACCACGGCCGCATCTTGGTGCTCAACGAGGAAATGGCTAAGGAAAGCACCGGCCACGGCTCCCCGTTGCCCCAGCTCATCCACGGCGGGCCCGGCCGCGCGGGCGGCGGGCAGGAAATGGGCGGCATCCGCGGAGTGGAGCACTTTATGCAGCGCGTGGCTTTGCAAGGCTCGCCCAGCATGATTACGGCCATTACCCAGGTGTACCAGCCCAAGGCCAAGCAAATTGAGAAGGACAAGCACCCCTTCCAACACTACTTCGAGGAGCTGGAAATCGGGCAGGCCTACGTGACGCACAAGCACACCGTCACGGAAGCCGACATTACCAACTTCGCGCAGGTTTCGGGCGACAATTTCTACGCTCACGTGGATGAAACCTCGCTGGAAGGCACGCTCTTCACCGGCCGCGTGGCCCACGGCTATTACATCCTGAGCAAGGCCGCCGGTATGTTCGTGGACCCGCGCAAGGGCCCGGTGCTGCTCAACTACGGCCTCGACGAGTGCCGCTTCACCAAGCCCGTGTACCCCGGCACCACCATCGGCGTCACGCTCACGGTGAAGGAGAAAATCGGCCAGGAGAAGCGCGACGAAACCGACGTGGCCAAGGGCATTGTGCGCTGGCTGGTGGAAGTAACCGACCAAACCGGCGAAACCGTAGCCGTAGCCACCATCCTCACAATGGTGAAAAAGCAAAACCAGGAGTAGATTTTCCACAGTGTTTTGCGGTGGAAGGCGCAGTGTTTCGCAGTGTGCTGACGCCGGTTCCCTGCGAAACACTGCGTGAACTTTCCTCTGCGAAACACTGCGTGAACTTTCCTTATGAACGATATTCTCACCGCCGGCAAGGTGGAAACTTCCACCGACGCCCAGGGCGTGGCCACCATCAGCTTCTTCCATCCCAGCCACAACTCTTTGCCCGGGGCGCTGCTCACGGAGCTGGCCGAAACCATCACCCGCGTGGGCCGGGAGGCCGCCACGAAGGTTATCATCCTGCGCAGTGAGGGCGAAAAGACCTTCTGCGCCGGAGCCTCTTTCGATGAGCTGATAGCCATTGAAGATGAGGCCCAGGGTCAAGTCTTCTTCTCCGGGTTTGCCAAGGTGATTAACGCCTGCTGCACCTGCCCCAAAATCATCATCGGGCGGGTGCAGGGCAAGGCCATCGGCGGCGGCGTGGGCGTGGCCGCCGCCACCGACTACTGCTTCGCTACGGCCCAGGCCGCGGTGAAGCTTAGTGAGTTGGTGGTGGGCATCGGGCCGTTTGTGGTGGGCCCGGTGGTAGAGCGCAAAATCGGGACGGCCGCCTACGGGCAGCTGGCCTTGGATGCGGGCGAGTTCCGCAGTGCCGCCTGGGCCCAGGAGAAAGGCCTGTACGCCACCGTGGTCGACTCCATTGAGGTCCTGGACGCGGCCGTGGCTGCCTTTGCCACCAAGTTGGCCGCCTACAACCCTGAAGCCCTCACCGACCTGAAACAGGTGCTGTGGGCCGGCACCGACCACTGGGATACGCTGCTCTCGGAGCGCGCCGCCATCAGTGGCCGCCTGGTGCTGTCGGATTTCACGCGCCAAGCCATCCGCAGGTTCAAGGCCGGCTAAGCAGCTGGAAGGACGTGAGAATTCGGCCTCGGATTTCGACGTCGAAGCATAGTTGCCTGACCTGAACAGGCGTGCAAAAGCCCGCTGCCCCGTTACCGGAGGTATCGGGCTTTTTGCTTGTGCAATCGTAGCCGGAAATATTTCATTAGGTAAGCGGCCTGATGTGGGTGTTCGGGGGTTAAATTTGGTCTTTCGGCCTGGTTTCACTACCGCCCCGCAGCCGGTACGTCTCACCGTGTTTTACGTCCTTATGCTACACAGTTTACAGTTTGCGGCCCTGCGCCGCGTGGTGCTTACCGCTGGGGTTTTGCTGGCTGGTCTGCTCAATTCCGCAGGTGCCGTTGCGCAAACGTTTGCAAAGGGTGCCGACACCGGCTGGTTGCAGCAGATGGAGGCCAACAACTACAAGTTCTACAACGAGCAGGGCGTGGAGCAGGATTGCTTTCGGATTCTGAAGGACAAGGGCATCAACTCCATCCGGCTGCGGGTGTGGGTGAACCCATCCATGAACGATTGGGTGAACGGGCATTGCAGCCCGGCCGAAGTAGTGCAGATGGCGACGCGGGCCAGCAACCTGGGCTTCCGCATCATGATTGACTTCCATTACAGCGACTCCTGGGCCGACCCGGGCAAGCAAACCAAGCCCGCCGCCTGGCAAAACCACTCGTTTCAGCAGCTCCAGCAGGATGTGTACGACCACACCGCCAGCGTGCTCACCAGCCTGAAAGCCAACGGTGTAACCCCGGAATGGGTGCAGGTGGGCAACGAAATTCCGGACGGGATGCTCTGGCCCGAAGGCCGCGCCGCCAATTTCGGCCAGCTCACCAAGCTCATCAACCAGGGCTACGACGCGGTGAAGGCCGTGAGCCCGACTACCAAAGTGGTTATTCACTTGGATAAGGGCAACGACAACGGCCGGTTCCGGTGGTTTTTCGACCAACTGACCGCCAACGGCGGCAAGTACGACGTCATCGGCATGTCGTATTACCCCTACTGGCTGAACCAGGACTACACCGCTTCCATCGGCAACCTGCGCAGCAACCTGCTGGACATGGCCAGCCGCTACGGCAAGGAAGTGGTGGTGGCCGAAGTGGGCGGCGACTGCGCCGCCGCTCCCCAGAACGTGTACGATATGCTGGTGGCCGTGCAGAGTGCCGTGGCCGCCGTACCCAATAACAAAGGGCTGGGCGTGTTCTACTGGGAGCCGCAGGGCTACCGCAGCTTCAGCGGCTACCAGCTCAGCGCCTGGGGCAACGACGGCAAACCAACCGTGGCCATGAACGCCTTCCTGGGCACGGGCACGGCCCCAGTGCCGGGCACCAACCCGCTCAGCAACCCCGGCTTCGAGGCCGACGGGGCCGCCACCCAAACGCCTGCCGGCTGGAGCAGCTGGGCCAGCACCCCCGCTAATTATGCCGCCGACAAAACCGAAACCGGCGGCCAGGCCGGCACTTACCGCCTCACCCACTGGCTGGGCTCGGCCTATCAGGTAAGCACCTACCAGCTTAAAACCGGCCTGCCCAACGGCACCTACACGCTCAAAGCCTGGGTGATGAACGGGGGCGGCCAGAACGCCTGCCAGCTGTACGCCAAAAACTACGGCGGCGCGGAGAAAAACGTAAACCTGCCCACCACCAGCACCTGGACGCAGGTGCAGCTGACCGGCATTCAGGTCACGAACGGGCAGTGCGAAGTGGGCCTGTGGTCGGATGCCAACGCAGGCAACTGGTGCAGCCTCGATAACGTGGAGCTGGTGGCCGCCACCGTTACCAGCACCGCGGCCAACGCCCGCGGCCCGGAGGTGGAGCTGTACCCCAACCCGGCTACCGACGTGCTGACCCTCGTTCGGCCCGCCGCCGCGCCGGCCGCCACCGTCAGGATTTATTCGCTCACGGGCCGGCTGGTGCTGTCCCAGCCGGTGCCCGGTGCCCGGCAGCAGGTGAACATTGGCGCCCTGGCTCCGGGCCTGTACCAGGTGCGCGTAGAAGCCGCCGGCTACACCACCACCCGCAAGCTGGTGAAGCAGTAGTCCGGCCAGCTGATTCTCCGTCAGCTACCAGACCCAAAACCTCCTTGCTGGTAGCGGCCAGGCCATTCTGCATGGTTTGGCTGCTACCAGCAAGGAGGTTTTATCGTTGAATACGGTGCCGCCGCCCGCGCCCGGGGCGTTTGCACGATTGACCAACGGCAGCCGTGGGGCGGTGTTTGAATTGTGTAAGTATTGGTTTGAATCGTGCTTTGCCAGGGGTGGCAGTAGTCAGACCTTTGTAGAGCAGCTACGTTTCCTGCTAACAGCCCTCTGAAAGCTGATGCACAGACCGATAAAGCCGGAGTATCCGGGGTTCTTCGGAAGATACCCCGGCGCTAAACGCGTACCGGCGGCCGGCGCACTCAGCGGTGTTTCACTCACTTTCGTATTACTACTCCTATGAAAAAGCGCACGTTAGGCAGCAGTGGCCTCGAAGTATCGGCCCTGGGACTGGGTTGCATGGGCATGAGCTTCGGGCTGGGCCCGGCCGCCGACACCCGGGAAATGGTGCAACTGATTCGGGCGGCCGTGGAGCGCGGCGTCACGTTCTTCGACACGGCAGAGGTGTACGGCCCGTTCACCAACGAGGTACTGGTGGGCGAGGCGCTTCGGCCGCTGCGTGAGCAGGTGGTTATTGCCACGAAATTCGGCTTCGACATCAACCAGGCCACCGGGCAGAACCTGGGCGGGCTCAACAGCCGACCCGGGCACATCCGGGCCGTGGCGGAGGCCTCGCTGAAGCGGCTGAAAACGGAACGGATCGACCTGTTCTACCAGCACCGCGTAGACCCCAGCGTGCCCATTGAGGACGTGGCCGGGGCCGTGAAAGACCTGATTCAGGAAGGCAAGGTGCTGCACTTCGGCCTCTCGGAAGCCGGCGTGGATGTCATCCGCCGGGCCCACGCCGTGCAGCCCGTAACCGCGCTGCAAAGCGAGTATTCGCTGTGGTGGCGGGAGCCGGAGCAGGAAATTCTGCCGGTGCTGGAGGAACTGGGCATCGGCTTCGTACCCTTCAGCCCCCTGGGCAAAGGCTTCCTGACCGGCAAAATCGACGAGAAAACCGAGTTTGACACGTCGGATTTCCGCAACACCGTGCCGCGCTTCAACCCCGAAAACCGCAAGGCCAATCAGGCGCTGGTAGACTTGCTGGGCCGCATTGCCCGGGAGCAGGACGCCACCCCGGCCCAGATTGCCCTGGCTTGGTTGCTGGCCCAGAAGCCCTGGATTGCGCCCATCCCCGGCACCACCAAACGGCCCCGCCTCGAAGAAAACCTGGCCGCCACTGACCTGGAGCTTTCCCCCGACACGCTGCGGGAGCTGGAGCAGGCCGCCGCCCGGATTGCCGTGCAGGGCGAGCGGTACGCCCCGGCTCAGCAACAGATGATAAACCGCTAATTGCTACTGTTTTGTCTGGCCGATTTTCACTTTCCGGCTTCTCAGGCCGCCTCTTGCCATGACCACTCCCTACGTAGACCCCTGCGCCGACACGAATATCAACGACCTGAAGCTGACGGGCTTCAAGGTGTACGAGGTGGGCGCGCCGGTTGGGCCGGCGCTGGTGTTCCGGCGGCGCGACTTTTACAAGGTGAGCTTACTGACGGGCCGGTGCACGATTTACTACGCCGATAAGGCCATTGAGTTGGATGGCACCTACCTGCTGTTCACCAACCCGCACATTCCCTACTCGTTTGAAAACCACGGCGAGCCGCATTCCGGCTACGCCTGCCTGTTCACGGAGGAGTTTGTGAAAGCCACCGACCGTTCGGAGAGTCTGCAACAGTCGCCGCTGTTCAAAATCGGGGGCACGCCTATTTTTCAGCTCAGCGAGGAGCAGGCGTCTTACATCAGCGGCATTTTCCGGAAGATGCTGGCCGAGCAAGGCACCGACTACCTGTTCCGGCACGATTTGATTCGCACCTACATTCAGCTGGTGATTCATGAGGCGTTGCGCATGCAGCCGGCTGAGAACTTCGTGAAGCACCAGAACGCCGCCGCGCGCATTACGGCCCTGTTTCTGGAGCTGCTGGAACGCCTGTTTCCGGTGGAAAGCCCCGAACAGGCCCTGCCCCTGAAAACCGCCCAGGACTTCGCCAACCGCCTGTCCATTCACGTCAACCACCTCAACCGGGCGGTGAAGGAAGTCACCGGCAAATCCACCACGGCCCACATTGCGGAGCGCGTGGTGGGCGAAGCCAAGGCCCTGCTGCACCACACCGACTGGGACGTGGCCGCCATCGGCTACGGGCTGGGCTTCGAGTACGCCTCCTACTTCAATAACTTCTTCAAGAAGCACACCGGCAGCACGCCCCTGGCCTTCCGGCGGGCAGTTTAGCGTTGCCGGCCACCGTTAGCCGCTCAGCCAACAGTGCACTCGCGCGCGGCTTCCTTCCACTTTCTGATACGCTCATGGAGCCCCAACCCAGAACCATTTTTGAGCGGGAGCTGGCCGGCGAGGTCATTTCCCTCGACGACCCGGAGTATCCGCAGATTTACGCCATCATCCGCAAGGCCATCCGTGTCACCTCGCAGCTGAATGCCATGCCAGTGGACGACAACGAGCAGGTAAACCGCGTGTTCAGCGAGCTGACCAACCAGCCCGTGGACGACACGTTTTTCCTGATTCCGCCCTTCTACACCGATTTTGGCCACAACATTCGCATCGGCCGGAACGTGTTTGTCAACCACGCCTGCACCTTCATGGACCGGGGCGGTATCACGCTGGAAGACGACGTGCTGGTGGGCCCCAAGGTGAACCTGATTACCACCAACCACCCCACGGAGCCCGGGCAGCGCCGCGCCACGTATTCGCGGCCCATCGTCCTGAAAAAAGGGGCCTGGATCGGGGCCAACGTAACGGTAATGCCCGGCGTCACCATCGAGGAAAACGCCATTGTGGGGGCCGGGGCCGTGGTGACCAAGGATGTGCCCGCCAACAGCATCGTGGCGGGCGTACCGGCCCGGGTGGTCAAGAATTTGTAGCGCCGCCCGGGCCTTCTTTCAGCACGGGCCGGCCTTTATGCTACCAGAGCTGGTTGCGGATAACCCGCAACGTCAACACCGAAAAAGACATCGTGACCTGGCTGAATCCCGTAACGGATAAAGAATACGGCAGCTACCGATAACCTCCGCGGCCGTCCCGTGTTTGGTTTAGCACCGCACACCAAGCCGGCGCACCTGTTTGCCTCGTTTGCGCAGGCAAGCCAGCGGGCCTCCGGCAAGCTGGCTTGCCTCCTACTCTCACTCCAATTCCCCCTTCTGACTATGGCCACCAACCCCGAGCCGGACGTGCCGGCCAACCACAACGAAGACCGCCGCACCTTTCTCAAGCAGTCGTCCTTGCTCACCGCAATGGCCCTGGTACCCGGCCCGGTTGTCTCGGCCGCTGAGGCCCGGCTGGATGAGCGGGTGGCCGAGTCCATTGAGAAGATTCCGCTGAGCCTGAAAGTCAACGGCAAAAAGCTGAAGCTGAAAGTGGAGCCCCGCACCACCCTGCTGGACTTGCTGCGCGAAAACCTGAACCTGACGGGCACCAAAAAAGGCTGCGACTACGGCCAGTGCGGGGCCTGCACCGTGCACGTAGACGGCCAGCGCGTGAACAGCTGCCTGAGCTTTGCCGTGATGCACGAGGGCCAGGAAATCACCACCATCGAGGGCCTGGCCGAGGGTGACAAGCTGCACCCCATGCAGGAGGCCTTCGTGAAGCACGACGGCTTTCAGTGCGGCTACTGCACCCCCGGCCAGATTATGTCGGCCGTGGCCTGCGTGCGCGAGGGCCATGCGGGTTCGGAAGGTGAAATCCGGGAGTACATGAGCGGCAATATCTGCCGCTGCGGGGCCTACACCAACATCGTGGCCGCCATTCAGGACGTGAAATCGGGAGGGCAAAAGGTATAGGTAATTCTGAATGATGAATGCTGAGTTATGAATTTGGGCATACTCTTTCTGCCTCTATTTTCATTCAGTCTATCAACTCAGCATTCCTAATTCCTAATTCAGCATTCAGACATATGAACCAGTTCCAGTACGTGCGCGCTACCAAGCCGCAGGCCGCCATCGACATCGTGGCCAAGGACGCCAACGCCCGCTTCATTGCCGGCGGTACCAACCTCGTGGACCTCATGAAGCGCGGCGTGATGGCCCCGCAAAAGCTGGTGGACATCAACCGCCTGGATTTCCGCAAAATTGAGCGCCAGGGCAACGGGCTGCGCATCGGGGCGCTGGCCCTGAACTCCACCGTAGCCGACGACAAGCAGGTGCGGGAGCGGCAGCCGCTGCTGGCGCAGGCCCTCAATGCCGGCGCTTCGCCCCAGCTGCGCAACATGGCCACCGTAGGCGGCAACATGCTCCAGCGCACCCGCTGCCCCTACTTTTACGATACGGCCCTGCCCTGCAATAAGCGTCAGCCCGGCTCCGGCTGCGGGGCGCTGGAGGGCGTGAACCGCGTGCACGCCATCTTCGGGTTCAGTGACAAGTGCATTGCCGTGCACCCCTCCGATATGAGCGTGGCCCTGGTAGCGCTGGATGCCACCGTGCAGGTAAGTGGCCCGAAAGGCAGCCGCAGCATCTCCTTCGCCGACTTCCACCGCCTGCCCGGCGACACCCCCGAAAAGGACACCAACCTGGAGCCCGGCGAGCTGATAACCGCCGTTGATATTCCCGACAACCCGTTTACCAGGCACGTACACTACCAGAAAGTGCGCGAGCGGGCCAGCTACGCCTTTGCTTTGCTCTCGGTAGCGGCGGCTCTGGATATCGACAACGGCACCATCAAAGCGGCGCGGCTGGCTATGGGCGGCGTGGCGCACAAGCCTTGGCGCCTCACGGCCGCCGAGCAGGTGCTGGTGGGCAAGCCCGCCACCGAGGAAATCTTCCGGGAGGCCGCCACCGTGGCCATGCAGGGGGCCAAAGCCTTCAAACACAATGAATACAAGCTCCGCCTGGGCCCCAACGCCATTGTGCAGGCCCTGAAAACGGCCGCCGCCGCCTAACCCCATCCAACGATGAACGCACCAGAAAAAAAAATCGGAGCGCCCATGAACCGGGTGGACGGCCGCCAGAAAGTAACCGGCGCGGCCAAATACTCGGCCGAATACGAGCTGCCGGGCATCACCTACGCCGTGCTGGTGGGCAGCACCGTAACCAAGGGACGCCTGAGCAGCATCGACACGAAAGCCGCCGAGCGGGCCCCGGGCGTGCTGGCCGTGGTAACGCACCTCAACGCGCCCAAGGCCCCCGGTGCCAAGCCGGCGGGCAAAGACCCCTCGCAGCCGCAAACGGTGGGCAGCGCCTTGCAGGTGCTCATGGACGATAAAATCCGCTTCAACGACCAGCCCATTGCCGTGGTGGTGGCCGATACGCTGGAGCGGGCCCGCTACGCGGCGCGGTTGGTAAAGGCCCAGTACGCCCCGGAAAAGCACCAGACCAACCTGGAGGCCAACAAAGCCAACGCCTTCCTGCCCACCCAGGCCAAAAAGAACCCGAAGTCGCCGGCCGCTGACTACCAGCGCGGTGAGGTGGACGCTTACAAAACCGGGGCACTGAAGCTGGAAGCCGAGTACGTGATACCCACCGAGGTGCACCACCCCATGGAGCTGCAAGCCATTACGGCCCACTGGGAAGCTCCCGACCGCCTCACGCTCTACGATAAAACCCAGGGCACCATGGCCACTCGCCGCGACTTCGCCCGGCAATGGGGCCTGCCCGAGGCGAATGTGAAAGTCATTGCCACCTACGTGGGTGGGGCTTTCGGCAACGCTTTGCACAGCTGGCCCCACGAGTCGGCGGCCATTATTGCGGCCAAGGTGGTGAACCGCCCTGTGAAGCTGATGCTGACCCGGGAGCAGATGTTTACCATGGTGGGCTACCGGCCTTACACCTGGCAGAAAATCGGGATGAGCGCCACTTCCGACGGCAAAATTACGGCCATCACCCACGAAAGCATCGGCCAGACTTCTACCTATGAGGAGTTCGTGGAAGCCACGCTGGGCCAGACCAAGATGATGTACCAGTCGCCGAACCTGACCACCCGCTACCGGCTGGCGGCCCTGGATGTGGGCTCCCCCATTTGGATGCGCGGCCCCGGCGAGGCCACCGGCGCGTTTGCTTTGGAGTCGGCTATGGACGAAATGGCTTTCCTGTTGAATATCGACCCGCTGGAATTCCGCCTGCGCAACTACACCGACCAGGACCCCGAGAAAAACCAGCCCTGGAGCAGCAAGTTCCTCAAGGAATGCTACCGGGCCGGGGCCGAGCGGGTGGGCTGGAACAGGCGCCAGCTCAAGCCCGGCTCCCTGCGCGACGGGGAGTGGCTCATCGGCTACGGCATGGGCGTGGGCACTTTCTGAGCGCACCGCGGCTCCTCCAAAGCCAGTGCTCAGCTGTTGCCCAACGGCACGGTGCTGCTGCAAAGCGCCGTCACGGACATCGGTCCTGGCACCGGCACGGCCATGACCCAGATTGCCGCCGATACGCTAGGGTTGGCTCCCGAGAAAATCCGCTTCGAATGGGGTAACTCCGACTTTGCCCAGGCACCCACCCAAGGCGGTTCGGCCATTGTGAATACCGTAGGCCCGGCCGTGCAGGAAGCCTGTATGGCCCTGAAAGACAAGCTGCGCGAGCTGGCGGCCACCGGCAACCCGGCCTTTGCCTCGGCCAAAAAGGAGGACGTACTATTCGCCGACAACCACCTCACGTTAGCCGGCAACCCCGGGGCCCGCGCGCCTTACGCCGACTTGGTGAAGCAGGCGGGCGGTACGGCCGTTACCGTGGAGTCCAAGCCCGGCGGCGAGGGGCCGAAGGTGTCGATGTACTCGTTTTCGGTGCATTTTGCCGAGGTGCGGGTGCACGAGCTGACCGGCGAAGTGCGGGTAAGCAAGCTCATTTCCTGCGCCGATGCGGGCACCATCATCAACGAGAAAACCGCCGGCAACCAAATGAAAGGTGGCGCGGTGGGCGGTATCGGCATGGCCCTGATGGAACACGCCATCATCGACGACCGGTTCGGCCGCTACGTCACTAAGGACCTGGCCGACTACCACGTGCCCGTGCATGCTGATTCCCCGGCCGTGGAGGTGTTTTTCGTGAACAAGCCCGACCCCTACGTCAACAAGCTGGGCACCAAGGGCATCGGCGAAATTGCCACCATCGGCGTAGCCCCGGCCATTGCCAACGCCGTGTTCAACGCCACCGGCAAGCGGGTGCGCGAGCTGCCCATCACCCCGGATAAGCTGGTGTAGGCAGGCTGCGTGAACAGCCGGTAAATAAGTCCGTCATGCAGAGGCGTAGCCGAAGCATTTCGCGTGCTGATGTCGTGATTAGCTCCACAACGTCAGCACGCGGGATGCTTCGGCGGCGTCTCTGCATGACGGATTTTTCATACATATGGTACACCGCGCGGGTGGCGCGGACTTTCTAACTTGCCGCTCCACCCAACTGTCCCACCGTGCCTGCTGTCGAAAACCGCCCCCAAACCTCCATTCTCATCATTTACACCGGCGGTACCGTCGGGATGGCCTATAACAAGCGCGGCGAGCTGGTGCCGATGAACTTCGAACAGATCCGAAAGAAGATGCCGGAGTTGCGCCAGCTGAACATGCAGGTGGACGTCACAAACCTCGGCGACCCCATCGACTCCAGCAACGTAACGGCCCAGGACTGGCTGCGGCTGGCTGCCCTTATCGAGGAAAAATACGCGCAGTACGACGGCTTCGTGGTGCTGCACGGCACCGATACCATGGCCTACTCGGCGGCGGCGCTCAGCTTTTTGCTCGAAAACCTGGGCAAAACGGTGGTATTTACCGGGGCGCAGGTGCCCGTGGGCCGCATCCGTACCGATGCCCGCCGCAACCTAGTAACGGCCCTGGAGCTGGCCGCCGCCCGCCACCCCGCCGGCACCGTGCGCGTGCCTGAGGTGTGCCTCTTCTTCAACGACCAGCTCATCCGGGGTAACCGGGCCAAAAAGGTAGAAAGCCAGCAGTACAACGCCTTCCGCAGTGAAAACTACCCGCCCCTGGCCGAAGCCGGCATCGAGCTGGAGTTCAATGATGAGCAAATCCGGCCGCTGCCGGCCGCGCCGCTTACAGTACATCAGCAGTTGGAGGAAAACGTAACCATCGTGCATCTATTTCCCGGCCTCACCGAGCCCATGCTGCGGGCCCAGCTGGAGGCCCCCGGCCTGCGCGGGGCCGTGCTGCTCACCTACGGGGCCGGCAACGCGCCCACGGCTCCCTGGTTTCTGGGGACGCTGCGCGCCGCTACTGGGCGGGGCGTGCTGCTCCTGAACGTGAGCCAGTGCGAGGAGGGCCGCGTGATGCAGGGCCGTTACGAAACCAGCGCCTACCTCACCGAAATGGGCGTAATTGGCGGAGCCGATATTACCGTGGAAGCCGCCATTGCCAAGCTCATGTTCGTGCTGAGCCTCAATGAGAAACCCGACCAGCTGCGCCACCTGCTGGCCCAGAACCTGCGCGGCGAAATCACAATAAACTAAGCAAAGAGCCGCAGCCGGCTTGCGTATCCCGAAAATCGGGTGTTATTTTGCGCCACCTAACCGCATCTTTGATGTACACCCAGAGAGGTGTCCGAGTGGTTGAAGGAGCACGCCTGGAAAGTGTGTATGGGTCTAAAGCTCATCGTGGGTTCGAATCCCATCCTCTCTGCTAAGAGCCCGTTTGCAAGCTGCAAACGGGCTTTTTGTTTGTTCAGAATATACGTAGAAGAACCAGAAATGTAGCCATCAGGCCGCAAATACCGTTGAAGGCCTACTATGAAACGACCCCACGTAATCTGCCACATGATGTCCACGGTGGACGGCAAAATTCTGGCCGCCAACTGGCAGGATGAGAGCCTGACCGACACCTATTCCGGCTACTTCGAGAAATACCACGACACCTTCACCAGCCAGGCCTGGATGTGCGGGCGCGTGACGATGGAGCGCGACTTTTCGGGCGGCGTGCAGCCCGACTTACAGCCCGCCCCCCACCCTATCGCCCGGAAACCGTTCATCGGCGACGCACAGGCCACCTCCTTCGCCATTGCCGTGGATGCGCACGGGAAGCTGGGCTGGGACGGTAATGCCACCGGCGGCGACCATATCGTGGAGGTACTTACCGAGCAGGTGAGCGACGAATATCTGCACTACCTGCAACGACAGGGCATTTCCTACCTGTTTGCGGGCGAGAAGGAAATCGACTTTGCCTCGGCGCTGGAGCAGTTGGCCCGGCTGTTTCCCATCGAAACGCTGATGCTGGAAGGCGGCGGCCACCTGAACGGCTCCCTGCTCAACGCCGGCCTGATTGACGAGCTGAGCCTGCTGGTGCTACCCATTGCCGACGGTACGCCTCATTCGCCCACCACTTTTGAGGTAAGCGACTATCTGCGCAAAGGCCCCGCCACGCGGCTGTATTTGCAGCAGGTGCAGCAACTGGATAACGATGTAGTGTGGTTGAAATACCGTTTTACAGCAGAATAGTCGCTTTTAGAACCTTCATTTCAAGCACAGCGAGGAATCTGGGTTAATCCTATTGAATGGAAAACCCAGATTCCTCGCTTTGCTCGGAATGACAAAAAGCAACGCGAAACCTACCCCAGCCGCCCGGCCTCCCCGAACAGCCCCAGCGTGTTGCGGGTGGTGGCCTGGGCTACTTCGGCCCCGGTTACGCCGAGAATTTCGGCTACGCGGTAGGCCACCAGCGGAATGTAGGCGGGCTCGTTGCGCTTGCCCCGGTGGGGCACGGGGGCCAGGTAGGGCGCATCGGTTTCCAGCAACAGGTGCTCCAGACCGATGCCCGGCAGCACTTTATCGAGGCCGCCGTTTTTGAAGGTGGCCACGCCGCCAATGCCCAGCTTGAAACCCAGCCGGATAACTTCCTCGGCTTCCTCGCGGGTGCCCGAGAAGCAGTGGAACACCCCGCGCAAGGAGCCATCCTGGGCGGCCGTGATGATGTCGGCGGCTTCACGGAAGGCCTCGCGGGTGTGCAGCACCAGGGGCAGGCTGTGTTTTTTGGCCAGGGCCACCTGAATGCGCAAAGATTCCTGCTGCTCGGCCAGCAGGGTTTTGTCCCAGTACAGATCAATGCCGCACTCCCCCACCGCCGCGAAGGGCCGATGGCTGAGCCAGGTTTCCACCTCGTACAGCTGCTTGTCAAATTGCCGGGTCACGTGGCAGGGGTGCAGGCCCATCTGGGCGAAGCATTGGTTGGGGTGGCGGGCCTCCACTTCCAGCATGGCATCAATGCTGTCGTGGTCGATGTTGGGCATGAAGATGGTTTCCACCCCGGCCTCGAAGGCCCGGAGCAGCATCTCATCCTGGTCGGGCCGGAGTTGCTCGGAGTAAACGTGCGCGTGCGAATCAGAAAACTGCATCCCGCAAAGGTAGGCGGGTGGGGAAGTTGTGAAAGGTGAAGTTAAGAAATGATGGAGCGGTCTGTAAAATGGAGAGTCGGTGTAAAACCTGTCATCCTGAGTGCAGCGAAGGACCTTACCACGTTAAAACAGCCTTTGTTCTAACGTGGCAAGGTCCTTCGCTGCACTCAGGATGACATACTAACCTAGCTTACTTACGCCGCCTACTTCACTCTTCACAACTTCACTCTTCACAACTTCACCGTAGCCGTCTGGCGGATGTCGCGGGAGGAACTGCCGACTTGCAGGGTGAATTGTCCGGGCTCCAGCACCCACTGTTTTTTGGTTTCACTGTAGAAGCGGAAGGCTTCGGGGCCGAGGTTCAGGGTTACGTTTTTGGATTCGCCGGGCTTGAGGAACACTTTCTCGAAGGCTTTCAGCTCCTTTTCGGGGCGCTTCACGCTGGCCTGGTCGTCGTGTACGTACAGCTGCACCACTTCGGCCCCGGCCGCTTTGCCAGTGTTGCGAATGGTAAGCGTGGCCGTGGCGTTCTGGCCGGACGATTTTACCGTGAGCTTACCGTACTCGAAGGTGGTGTAGCTCAGGCCGTGGCCGAAGGCGAATTGGGGAGCTACTTTGTAGGTATCGAAGTAGCGGTAGCCCACGAACACGTCCTCCTTGTACGTCTGCTTCAGGGGGTTGCCGGGGGTACTGGGGTATTCGCCCAGCTTGTGGGCCGGCGAGTCCTCCAGCTTTACGGGCCAGGTGAGGGGCAGCTTACCGGAGGGATTTATGCCGCCGAGCAGTACCTGCGCCAGGGCGTTGCCGCCTTCCATGCCGGGGTACCAGGCCTCCACGATTCCCTTGGCCTGCCCGGCCCACGCCGACACATCCACCACGCCCCCACCCATGAGCACTACCACAGTGTTGGGGTTAGCCGCCAGTACGGCCTTAATCAGCTCATCCTGGCCGAAGGGCAGCTTCATGTCGGGTTTGTCGTAGCCCTCGGCGTCGTAGGCGTTGTCGCTCCACACTTTGTAGTCATAGCCGTGGGTGGTACCGCCCACGAGGATAACCGTTTCGGCGGCTTTGGCGACGGCTACGGCCTCGGCAATCAGCTGCGGATCGGCCTGCTGGCCGCGGGCAATTTTGTAGCCGGGCGCGTAGGCAATTTTTGTACTGGCTCCCAGGGCTTTCTGGAGGCCAGCCAGGGGCGTAATCTCATATTTGGCCTTCACCTGCGAGCTGCCGCCGCCTAGAGAATTCTCGCGGGTGGCGTTGGCCCCGATAACGGCGTAGGACTTGCTGGCCTGGCGCAGGGGCAGCACGTTACCCTCGTTTTTAAGCAGCACAATGCCTTCCTCAGCTACTTTGCGGGCCGTGGCTTGGTGCTGGGGCGCATTGTAGGCGCCGGTCTGGCGCTTGGCCCCGTCCATCATATTGGTGCGGTACATCACCCGCAGAATCCGGCGCACTTTATCATCCAGCAGCGGCTCCAGGGTCTTGTCCTTTTTCACTGCCTCCAGCGCCGCCGTCCCGAAAAAGAACTTATCGTAGAGTGCGGGCGTGAGCTTGGGCATCCCGGCGCTGGCCGTCTGGTCGACGCTGTTGTACATCAGCGACAGGTCGGTGCCCATTTCCAGGTCGGTGCCGTTACGCAGGCCTTCCATTGTATTGTGCACCGAGCCCCAGTCACTGATTACCAGACCCTTGAATCCCCACTCACCTTTCAGCACGTCGTTCATCAGGTAGGCGTTGTGGGTAGCGTACTGGCCCCGGAACTTGTTGTAGGAGCCCATGAGCGAGTTCACCCCGCCTTCCTGCACGGCAGCCTGGAAGCCCGGCAGGTATATTTCGCGCAGGGCCCGCTCGCTCATCTCCACGTCGATGTCGTTGCGGTGCTCCTCCTGGTTGTTGGCCGCGTAGTGCTTCACGCAGGCCGATACGCCCTGGTCCTGCACGCCCCGAATGTAGCCCACCACCATCTTCGAAACGAGGTAAGGGTCTTCGCTCAGGTACTCGAAGTTGCGGCCGTTCAGGGGCGTGCGGATGATGTTGATGCCTGGGCCCAGGATGATGTCTTTGCCCCGGAAGTTGGCCTCCGCGCCCAGCACCGAACCAAACGCGTAGCCCAGCGCGGGGTTCCAGGTGGCGGCCAGCGTGTTGCCGGTGGGCAGGTAGGTACCCGAGTCGTTCACGCCCTCGTCCAGAGTCCAGTCGCGGCCGTGCTCGGGGCGTACGCCGTGGGGGCCGTCGGAGGTGGTTATTTCCGGGATGCCCAACCGCTTTACCCCGCCCGAGGTGAAGGAGGAATTGGCGTGGATCATGGCAATTTTTTCCTCCAGGGTCAGCTTCTTAAGGAGCTGATCAATCTTGACCTCATTGGCCAGAAGCAGCTGCTGGCGGTTGGCTGGTGTGGCGGTTGGGGAGCTTGTGGCGGAGGAAGGTTTCGTTTGGGCTGGAGCTAAAGGAGCCGCCGCGCAGAATACGGCCGCAGCCAGCAGCGCCGCCCGGCGGAAAGGAAAGCAGAACATAGCAGGGAATTAGGAAATGACGGGAACCGGCCGGATGTCGCCTGGGCACCGCTGCTGCCAGCGCAAATGCCGGGCACACAACTTAAGACGTCGCACTTGGCCGCCGGCCGGGTAATCAAATGTAGAACCGAAAACCGCCACAATCCAGCGTAAACCCCGTTTTCAACTTTCCCGCCCACCTACCCATGCCCGTTGCCAACCGCTTAGCGCACACGTAACCGCCCTGCCTCACGCAGCGCCGCAAGCTTCTGAATTCCCTGGCCTGCGGATAAAAAACAACCAAGTTTCTACCGATACTGTCGTCCCTTCCACTCGAAGCGCAGGGGTAGCAGCCGGAACAACCCGATTCCGAGGGTGAGCGTGAGCGTGTACAGCTCAAATAGAGGCAGCAGCTCCAGGGGCGGGCGGCGGTCCACTTGGCGGAAGCACTTGGCCGCCAGCCACCCCTGCACCGCCAGCTTAGCCACCCAAACGCCCAGTGCCACCGGCCAGCCCGCCACCACCCCCAGGCCCAGCAGTAGCAGATGAAAGGAACCGTACAGCGCCAGGCTCAGCTGCAACCACCAGGGCAACTGCTCTACCCCGCGCAGCCAGCGCCGCCGCTGGTGCAGCAGCCCGCCCCACGTATACATGGGCAGCGACTCGGCCAGTACCTCGGCCCGGAACAGGTTGCGGTAGCCAAAGCCGCAGCGCAGAATGGCCTGAAACAGCTCAAAGTCCTCGGTTACGGAAAACGGCAGCGCCTCATAGCCCCCGGTGGCCTCGTAGGCGGCGCGGGTCACTAGCATGTTGTTGCCCATAGCCGTTACGGGCCGGCCCAGGTCGGTCACCACCTGCACCAACCCCAACGACATCAGCCAATCAAGGCCCTGCAGGCGGTGGAATAGGCGGGGGCCGGTTACCAGCGTGAGGCCGGTTACGCTACCAATACCGGGCCCGGCGTGCGCCAGCAAACCGCTGAGCCAGGTGGGCGGCACGGCAATATCGGCGTCGGTAATGCAGAAATACTCAGTGGTGGCGGCACGAGCCAGGTGGGCCAGCACGTTAGCCTTGCCCCGGGCTTTACCCAACGTCTCGGTAATGGGCACCACCCGAAAGCTGCCCTCGTAGCCCTGCATGGCGGCGGCGGCCAGGGCGGCGGTGTTGTCCGTGGAGCCGTCGTCCCCAAGCAGTATTTCCACCAGCTCCGAGGGGTACTGCAACTCCCGGATGGCTTGCAGACACCGCCCGATGGCCGCTGCCTCGTTGCGGGCGGCAATGAGAATACTCACCCGGGGCAGCTCAGCGGGTAGCTTTTGCGGCCTGCTGTTGCGTCGCCCAAATAGAACCGTGGCTGTGAGCAGCAGCCCAAACCAGACCAGAAAATACAGCGCAAGGAAAATCAGCATGGTGCTCAAAGCTTCTCGAACCCGTAGCCAAGGGCGGCAAAATGCGCCAGGTAGCGGGGCAGCACATAGCGCAGGTTGCGGCTGGCTTTCAGGCTATCATGAAACACCACCACGGAGCCCGGCCGCGTAAGCCGGATAGCAGTAGCCAGGCACTGCTCGGGGGAGAAATCCGGGTCGTAGTCACAGGTCAGCACGTCCCACATGATGATCTGGTGGGTGTGGCGCAGCTGCCGGGCCAGGGCGCGGGTGATGCGGCCGTAGGGCGGGCGCAGCAGCGGCCGGGCCTCGGGCTGCAGCGGCTGTAACACCTCCTGGCAGCGCGCTACATCGGCCACATACGCCGCCCGTGAGTGGCTCCAGCCGCTGATATGGTGGTAGGTATGGTTGCCTAGGCGGTGGCCGGCGGCCAGTACCTGCCGGGCTACTTCGGGGTGTTTGCGCACATTATCCCCCACGCAGAAAAACGTGGCCTGCGCCCCATACCGCGCCAACTGCTCTAACACAAACGGCGTTTCCTCCGGAATGGGCCCATCATCGAAGGTCAGATAAAGCGTGGGCGGCAGGGTGGCGGGCATGGTCCAGAGGCAGTCCGGGAACAGGCGCTGCACCAGGCCGGGCATTCGGTGTAGGTGCATGTTGGTTGCTGGTTGTTAGTTGCTGGTTGTTAGTTGACGGTTGTTAGTTGACGGTTATCAGCAAACAAGGCAGCCGTCAAAGCGACCTGACAACTAACAACCAATAACTAACAACTACTCCGCGGCCCGCTCCACCTCGGCCCAGAGGCGGCGGGCACTTTCCGGCCAGGAAAACCGCTGCCCGTTGCGCCGGCCCTGCTCCGTAAGCTGCTGCCGGTACTCGGGCGATGCGTGCACCCGCTTGAGGCCCTCGGTGATGGAAGGCACTGAGAACGGATCAACCAGACAGGCCGCGCCGCCGGCTACTTCGGGTAGGGAGCTGCAGTTGGAGGTAATCACCGGCGAATCACAGGCCTGGGCCTCGATAACGGGAATACCGAAGCCTTCGAAGTAGGGTACGTAGCAGGTAGATAGGGCGGCAGCGTAGAGCTCCACCAGTTCGGCATCCGTCACGCGGCCGGTCAGGTGTACATCGTGGTGGTGCTGGAGCTGCTGGTACACCTCGAAGATGGGGCCCGCTTTCCAGGCAGTACGGCCCACTATCAATAGCTTGGTGGTGGCGCCGGTGGCCATTTTGAAGGCATCGAAGGCCCGTAGCAGGTTCACCAGATTTTTGCGCGGCTGCAGAGCGCCCACGAACAGGAAGTAGTCCTTGCCGGCCGCGTACCGCTCCCGGGTTGCCTGCTGCACCGCCACCGGCTGGGGGCGGAAGTGCGCATCGGCTGCGTTGTAGACCACGCTGATCTTGCTTTCCGCAATACCATACGTGCGCACAATATCCTGCTTCGTAGCTTCCGACACGGCCACCAGCCGCTCGGAGGCACGGGCAAACCTCGGGGTAAAATACCGGTAGTAGCGCAGCACTAGCTTGTTTACATCCTGAGGAAAATGCTCAAAGGCTAAATCGTGGAGCACGGTTACCCGGGGCACTCTGGTGCGCAGGGTGGTGAAGCCGTCGGGGCTGAGAAATACGGCCGGGCGGTGCTTACGCAGCCATTGGGCCACAGCGCCCTCAAACCAGGCTACCCACAGCAGCGGGTGCCGGGCCGGGGGCCGCAGTACGTGCGGCACCACGTTCGGAGCCAGCAGGTAGCGCGCATCGAAGGCCCTGTCGAAGAGGAAGTGAAACGTATGCTCCGGCTGCTGTTGCACCATGTGGCGCAGGGTTTCCAGCGTAAACCGCCCGATTCCCTCTAACTTGTCGCCGGGCAGCAGAAAGCGGACGTTGACGGCTATGTGCAATGAGGCAAGAGTGAAGTTGTGAATTGTGGAGTTGTGAAGCCCGGCGCGAAAATCAGGCGGCGGGCTGCTTTCTGGTTCGCAGAGCTTTCAACTCATCCACTCGCACGATGCCCAGCCCAAATATCAGCGCCAGCAGCCAGATGCCCGCTACGGCCGTTTCCAGCCACCAGGGCAAGTGCGCGTAGGTTTGCAGCAGGTACCAGCCCCCGCACAGGCCCGCAAAGGCCACGGCCAGCTTGCTCAGCGCCGCCAGTGGCAGTTGCACGCCCGTGCGCCGGGGCACCAGCCACACGTAGCCCACGGACACCAGCACGGCACATAATAAGGTATTGAAGGCCCCAGCCAGCGCCCCGTAGCGCGGCATCAGCAGGAAGTTGAGGCCGGTATTGAGCACGATGCTGCCGGTAACCAACCAGGAAACCGGCTTTTCGTGGTCGGTGCTGGTGAGCAGGGTGCTGTAAATGGCGAAGAAGGCGTGCACCAGCACGTTCAGAAACAGCACCTGCAAGCACTGCGTCATGCGCAGCAGCTCGGCCGGGGAGCTGTGCTTGAACTGAAAAAACAGCAGCTCCCCCCGAAACAGCCCGAAGCCCACCACCAGCAGCAAGGGCACCGTCACCACCCGCTGCCCGAACCACAGCAGCTCCTGCTGCTCCTGGCGGCGGCCGGTGGCGTGGGCGAAACGGGCAAAAAACAGCGGCAGTACCGTCCAGAGGTACATCATCACGGCATCAACCCAGCGGTAGGCGGCGGCGTAGTAGCTGGCCTCCCGGGCCGATACCAGCCGCTCCAGCATCAGCATGTCAATCCGCTCGTTGAGGCCGTACACCAGGGTAATAAAGGCCAGCGGCAAGCTATCCAGCAGCACCTGCCGGGCCTGGCTCCAGCGGGGCCGCAGGGCCACGCGCCCGTATAGCCGCCGGATCAGGCCGGCCAGCAGCAGAAACGTGAACAGCACGGCCACCGTGCGGGCGCCCACAAACCCGTCCATACTCAGGCCCAGCGGCAGCAGCGCCAGCACCAGGCCCAGCAGCAGCAGCCGCTCCAGCACCGACAGCACGGCATCGGCGGTGAAGCGCTGGTGCGCTTGCAGCACCCCGCGCAGAAACAGCGTGTACTGGGTGAGCAGCAGGCCCGCCGCCGTAATGGCCAGCAGCAGTAGCCAGTGCCCCCGGTAGCCCAGCACCCAGCCCACGGCCACCGTCAGCACCAAAAACCCCACGCCCAACCCGGCCCGCAACGGCAGCAGAGTCGGGAAAAAGTCGGTAAAGAAGCTGGGGGCGGCAGCCAGGCGCTTGGTAGTGAGCTGCGTAGTGCCCAGATCAGAAATGCCGGCCATGATGGCGGCCAGCGTGAGCAGGGCCGTGAAGGTGCCGAACTGCTCGTGCCCGATGCGGTCCTGCACCACGTTTTCCAGCACCACCCAGCCCGGCTTCACCAGCAGGTTCAGCAGCACGACAAAGCTGATATTTCCGAGGAAGCGTTTGATGCGAGCAGAAGGTTTAGTCAGGATTCAGATGCCAAAGCGGACCGGCCGGGGGTTGCCAGCCAACGGCAGAAGCGCAAAACTACGGAAAAGCCCGTGGGCAAAGTGACCTTCGCACTCATCGTTTGAGGGGCTTTTTCCTCTATATTTGCCTGCCGCCGACGGCCGGGCTTTCCACTTTTCGGTCGTGCGGCCTTATTTTTCACATGTCGGAGTCGTCGTATTCTCTCCTGGGTCTCTGGCCCATTATTAACCGTTGGAAGAAGCTGGTGGGTGTGGCGCTGCTGCTGGCGCTGGTGGGTAGCGTGCTGGTGGCCCTGCTGCTGCCAAACGTGTACAAGTCAACCGCCGTTTTCTTTCCTACCAATCCTCAAACCACTGACCCCGACCGCATTGCCACCGAAGGCAGCAAGCTGGAGCTGGGCGGCCGTACCGAGGATCTGGACCGGGTGATTACCATTGGCGAGTCGCAGCCGGTGGCGGAGTTGGTTATCAAACGCTTCAACCTGCACCAGCACTACCAAACCGGCGCGGCCGGCGACGATGCCGCCGATGATGCCGCCCTGCGCGAGTTCAGCTCCAACCTGAGCATCGTGCACAATGAGCGGGACGCTATTGAGCTGACTTTCCTCGATAAGGACAAAAATCTGGCCGCCCAGATTGCCAACGCCCTGGTGCAGGTAATTGACTCGGTAAACCAGCAGCTGACCTTAGAAAACCGCCGTAATGTGCTGGGCCTGTACAGCCAGCGGTTTCAGTTTCTGAACAAGGAGTTTGAAACTTCCCGCCAGAAGCTGATTCAGGCCCGCCGCCGCTACGGCATTTATGGGCTGGAGCAACAGTCGCGCTACCTGGCCCGGGAAATTATTGAGGTAGAATCGAAGCTGCGGCAGGCTGAAGGCGAAGGCAACAGCAACGAGGCCGCCGGGTTGCGCCGGGCGCTGCGGGGCCTCACCAAAGCCGAGGGCGGCAACGTCATCAACCTGGAAGACTACACCCAGGGCGTGGACTCGCTTAACCTGTTTACGGCCCGCATGACCGATTTGCAGGAGCGGCTGGTAAAGGCCCGGGGCGAATACGAAACCGCCGACGTGGCGTTGAAAGGCAAGCTTTCCTCCCTGTACGTGGTGCAGAAAGCCTATCCGGCCACCAAGAAAAGCAAGCCCATCCGCTGGCTGATTGTAGTGGGCTCGGTGTTCCTGACCCTGGCTTTTTCGGTGGTGGTAATTACCCTGCTGGAGCTGTGGCGGCGCACGGCCGGCCGGCCTGGCTACTCGCCCGCCCAGTGAACCAGCGGCTGGCTTCCCTCCTGCCCCAAGACCCTGCCCAGCGCCTGTTTCTGGGGCTGGTAGTGATGTTGCTAACGGGTGGCGCTACGGCCCTGCTGCTGGAAACGCCCCTGGCCCTGGTGCCGGCCGCCCTGGCCGTGGGCCTGCTGATGGTACTTACGGAGTGGCGGACACTCTATTACCTACTATTCCTGACGCTGGCGTTTTCCCGGGAGATGCCCCTGCCCGGTGGCCTGAGTATGGATGTACCCTCGGAGCCGCTGCTGCTGGTGCTTACCGGCTGCGTACTGGCTACCTTGCTGATGCGCCGCGACAACCTGCCGCGCCGGGAGCTGGGCCACCCGTTGGTTATCATCCTGCTGCTGATGCTATTCTGGTCGGTGGTGTCCACCATGTTTTCAGTGGACACTACCAAGTCGGTGAAGTATCTGCTGGCCAAAACCTGGTATCTGGTGCCGTTTGGCCTAGGCACCCTGCTACTGGTGCGCCGTCCCGCCGACGTATGGCGCTTGGCAGGCCTGTACGCCATCGGTGCCTGCCTCACCGTGCTGATTACGGCCGCCAAGCACGCGGCCCACGGCTTCAGCTTTGAGGCCATCAACGAAGCCGTGCACCCGTTTTACCGCAACCACGTTATTTACGCCACGGTGCTGGCCCTGTTACTGCCGTTTGCGCTCTACAGTATCCGCAGCACCCGGGGGGCCGAAAAAACGGCCTGGTGGGTGGCCTTGTGCATTCTGCTTTTTGGGTTGATTACCTCCTACACCCGCGCCTCGGTGCTGTCGTTGCCGGTGGCGGGGCTGTTTTACTACGTGGTGCGCCTGCGCCAGACGCGCCTTGTGCTGCTGGGTGCGTTGGTTGCGGTGCTGGCTGGATCTACCTACTTCCTGAGCCAGAACAACTACATGCTGTACGCCCCCAACTTCGAGAAAACCGTGTTCAACGGGGAAAATTTTGAGAAGCACCTCGAGGCCACCTATAAGCTGCAGGATGTGTCGGGGATGGAGCGGGTATACCGCTGGGTGGCCGCGGGCCGCATGGCGGCGGCCAAGCCCCTGGTGGGCAGCGGCCCCAGCACCTTCTACCCCGAGTACAAGCGCTACACGGTGCGCAGCTTCCGCACCTACGTGAGCGAAAACCCCGAAAAATCGACCACCCACAACTATTTCCTGTTGGTGCTGGCCGAGCAGGGCTTCCCGGGCGTGGTGCTGTTTATGGTGCTGCTGGGAGCCGCCCTCATCACCATCGAAACGCTTTACCACCGCACCCAACCGGGCACGCAGCCGCGCTACGTGCTGCTGGCCTGTGGCCTGAGCTTTGTTATCATCGTGTTTCACCTATTGCTCAATGAGCTGGTGGAAGTCGATAAAATCGGCTCCTTCTTCTTCATCAACCTGTTCATGCTCATCCGCGTGGGCAGTTGGGCGAAAGGTGAAGTTGTGAAATGGTGAAGTTGTGAGGCATGTGAGGCATGTGACGCATTGAGCCAGTAACCAAAGCAATCCATCCTTTTCAGCTGCTCAAAGTCCTGTAAACCGAAAGCCCCCACCGTCTGGTTCTGACGTGGGGGCTTTTGCGTGGGCTGAGGCTGCGCGCCATAAGAGCAGTGAGAAGGCAGGGTTGCTTCGGCTCTGCCTGGCAATGACTATTTCACAACTTCACCATTTCACAACTTCACTACTTAAACCGGCAGCTGAGGATGGTTACGTCGTCGGCGAAGCGGGTACCGTTGGTGTTGAAGGCTTCGATTTCGCGCAGCAGCTGCCGGTGCACGGTAGCCAGGGGGGCGTAGCGGTGCTGGCGCAGTACCCGCAGTACGCCTTCTTCGCCAAACTCCTCGTGGTCGGCGTCAAATACTTCCGTCAGGCCATCGGTGTAGGAGAGCAGCAGAGCGCGCGGGGGCACGGTTACGCGGCCCACTTTCAGCATGGGCAGCTCGTCCATCACGCCCAGCATAATGGAGCCTTCCTTCAGCAGCTGCACCGGCCCGAAATCCGGAATCAGCAGCGGGTCGTTGTGGCCGGCATTCACATATTCCAGCTCGCGGGTGCGCCGGTCGTAGAGGCCGAAGAACACGGTGATGAACTTGTCGCCGCCGGCGTTGCGGAAAATCAGGTTGTTGAGCTCCTGGGCCACGGTAGCCAGATCCACTTTCTGGCGCAGCAGGGTGCGGAGCCCGGCCTGGAAGTTCGACATCAGCAACGAGGCCGCCACGCCCTTGCCCGATACGTCGGCCACGCAGAACAGAAACCGGTCGGCGTCCAGGTCTACCACGTCGTAGTAGTCGCCGCCCACGGCCGTGTGGGGCACGTAGCTGGCCTGCACGGCCACGCTGGCATCGTTGGGCAGCTTGCGCGGGAACAGCATGGTTTGCACTTCCTGGGCAATTTCAATTTCCTTGCGCATGGCCGCATCCGCCACCCGCTGCCGGGCCAGGCGGCGGTTCTGGATGGCCCCGAGCAGGATGTTGCTAAGGGTTTGCAGAAACTTGGTGGCTTCCTCGTCCACGTAATTCTCGTGCACGTTGCCGATGAACACGTAGGCCAGCATTTCCCCGTTCTGCACCACCGGAATGCTGGTTTGCAGCGGCTCCCATTCAGGCCCTAGGCCGGGAAAGTTTTGGAGTGAGCAGGGCTTACCCTGGCAGTTTTCCAGAATGGCGGCGGGCAGCGGCACCCGCCGGAAATCGGTGAGGCCGGCCCCAAAGGAAACGGTACACACCCACTGGTTTTCCTCCTTCACGTAGAGCACCAGCCGCCGGATATTGAGCTGGCCCAGCAACGTGAACTGGAAGATTTTATACAGCGCCGCCTCCGTCGGGTCCAGGTTAATGGCCTGAGTAATTTCCAGCAAGGCACCCAATTCCCGTTCTTTCAAAAACAGGCGCTTTTCGGGGGTAGTATTGGGCATAGCGGTGAAATGGTGAAGTAGTGGAATGGTGAGGTAGCGAAGTAATGAAGTGGTGATGTTGATATTCTGTGTATACCCGAATTGCTGTCAGAACGTCATATTCACTAACTCACTAATTCGCTAAATCACCATTAGCCCAGCGGCGTTTTGGGGTCGTAGGCGTCGCGCAGGCCGTTGCCCAGCAGGTTAAAGCTAAGCACCAGCAGGCTAATGGCCAATCCGGGCAGCAAAGTAAGCCATAGGCCGGCTTCGGTGCCCAGCAGTTGAAATCCTTCGTTTACCATGAGGCCCCAGGAGGGCGCGGGCGGCTGCACGCCCAGGCCCAGAAAGCTCAGGCCCGCTTCCAGCAGAATGGCCGCCGCAAAGTTACTGGTAGCCAGCACGATGAGCGGGCCCATCATGTTGGGCAGCAGGTGGCGCCAAATCAGGCGGCTTTGGGGCAGGCCCAGCACGCGGCCCGCTTCCACAAAGGTTTTTTCTCGCAGGCTCAGCATCTGCCCCCGCACCACCCGGGCCACATCTACCCACATGGTCAGGCCCACGGCCACGAAGGAAGTCCAGACGCCCTTGCTGTCGAGGGCCAGGGAAATGGCAATAACCAGCATAATGCCCGGAATGCTCCACACTACCGTCATCAGGCCCAGCAGCAGCGAATCGAGCCAGCCGCCCACGTAGCCGGCCACGGCCCCAACCAGCATACCCAGCAGCACCGAAATCAGCACGGCCACCAGCCCAATACCCAGGCTCACGCGGGTGCCCAGCAGCAGGCGGCTCAACTCGTCGCGGCCGGCTTTGTCGGTGCCCAGCCAGTAGGTGCGCCGGCTGATGTGGCTCTGCTCGATTTCCGCTTTTAACTCGGCCGCCGGGCCGGCGTGGCCCGCCACGGCCGCCAGGGAGTAGGCCTGGGGCTGATCGGCGAGGGCGGAGTGGTTGCGGTAGGGCTGGGTGTACAGCGAGTCGCCCCGGATCTGGTAGCTGGCAATGGGCACATCCCGATACTGCGCCGGCCGGCCCTGCCACCACGTACGCAGCGGGTTGCCAGCCACCTGAGCCGTATCGGCGGCGGGCAGGCGCAGAATGGTGGCCCGGAAGCCGGGCGCTTCCTTTTGCAGCTGCACCAGCCCGTTGTTGGCGTTGGGGGAGTTATCGGGCAGTACCCAATAGCCCAGCACGGCCACCAGCGTACAGAGTACAATAAAGCCCAAACCCAGCATGGCGGGCGTGTTGCGCAGCAGCCGCTGCCGCACATAATAGCCGGGGGGCCGAGCCGCCGGGGCAACGGTGGTAGCCAAGGACACTAGCGGGTGTTGTGTTGCAGCAGGCCCTCCTTGGAAGCCAGGAAAAAACTGTCGCGCACGATGGCCCCGAAGGAGCTTTCCTCGAAAGCCAATTCCGTGTCGGGGTCGGGCCAGTAGCTGCGGATGAGCCCCTGCTCCAGCAGGCTACGCAGGTGGCGCTCCAGGGCGGCGGGGGCCAAGCCGGTTTTCTGGCTCAGGTCAGTGAAGGAAGAGACGAAGTACAGCTCGTCGAGGATATCAAATTCAACGTCGGTCACGAAGGGCAGGGGTTTCAGGCAAAGGTAGCACTCCAGGCGGGTTAGCAAGTACGGCGAATTTGCTTGGCTCTACGGTTTGGGTGGTGTATAGGCCACGTCATCTGTCCCAATGGCAGGCCTATAGCCATTATCTTCAATATAGAAGATGATCTGTTCAATTTCCTTCTTTGATAAATGGAAGCTGGGCATTTGTTGCTGCTGGTACTGGTTGAATATTTTCACGGCGTACTCGTCGCCGCTGGCTACTAGTTTGCTGGAGTTTTTCACCCAGGCCGTAATCCACGGCATTGGCCGGCGCTTGGTAATACCAGCCAGCGCCGGTCCAACAACTACCTCATTCACAGCGTGGCACTGGGCGCAGTTACCCTTGAATAGCGCATCACCAGCAGCTATGTCGCCAGGTTCAGCTCCGGGCGGCAAAGCTGAAATCAGCTTGACGGGTTGTGGCAAGGGCCCCATGCCCGCACAACTCGAAACCTCCTCCCTCACGGGTTCAGGCGTCAGATGGTTGCCCAGCGTGAACAAGCACACTACAATGGATCCGGCCACCACCGCCAAGCTGGCGGGCATGATGATTTCCAGCAGATTTTTCATAGGGATACGGGCTACTGAATTACCTGTTGAAGTACGCCCGCAACGGCCGCAATAGCAAGCGAAAACCACCCCGATTGAATGGCTACAACGACGACGCAGCAACAGCAACGGGCAGGCCACCGGCCCGACATGCTTTCAGCTGCCGGGCTGGCCGTTCTAGGCTGTGCGGACAGTTGGTAAAAGGCACGAAATAGAACGTCATGCAGAGCATGTTGCGCCTAGAGCAAGGACGAAGCATCTCGCGTGCTGACGATGAGTTACCATTGCATCGTCAGCACGCGAGATGCTTCGGCTGCGCCTCTGCATGACGTTCTTTCCTAGTGACTGTTCACACGGTTTAGCGCAGCTGCCGGCCCTTCCACTCGTAGCTGCCGCGCAGGCCGGCCAGGCCAGTGAGCAGGGCATAGGGCGCATAGGCCAGTTGGAGCAAGGGCACCCACCACAGCCACCGCCGCCGACCCAGAAACCGCAGCACCGGCAGCAGCAGCAGCGCATCGGCCAGTAGCTTGGTGGCCCAGCTCAGCACCACTGCCCAGCCGGGCACCGTACCCGCCAGCCACAGCCCCGCCCCTACCGGAAACGTGAGGTTGGCCAGCAACACCAGCACGGCCAAGCGCTGGGGGGCGCGGGTCTGGTAGTGCCTCCACTTACTGGCCCAGCGCACCCGCTGCCGCAGCAGCTGCCGCACGGTAGGCTGAGCGGGCGTCTGTACCAAAGCCTGCGCATCGGCCAGAAACCGGATGCTGCCGGGAAAGGCCGCGTGGAGCTTGTGCAGCAGAAACTCATCGTCGCCGCTGGCTACCTGTTCATTCCCGGCAAACCCCTGCACGGTGTAAAAATCCTGGCGGCGGTAGGCTAGGTTGGCGCCATTGCACATGGTGGGCGCGTTGCGGCCGATGGAAGCCGCGCCCACCCCGACCAGTCCGGCCAGCTCCAGCCCCTGCAACGTGGCCAGCCAGCCCCGGCCCGTGAGCAGCACCGGCCCGCTGATAAAGCGCGCGGCCGGCTGGTCAGCCACGGCCCGGGCGTAGGCAGCTACCCAGCCGGCGGGCACGCGGCAGTCGGCATCGGTGAGCAGCAGCCAGGGGGCGCGGGCGGCGGCAATGGCGGCCTGCACGGCGGCTTTCTTGCCGGTGGGCGCGCCGGGCAACTCAGCCAGATGCAGCAGGCGCAACGGGAAAGCAACTTCGGGAGCCGTCTGCTCCACCAGCCGGGCCGTGGCATCGGTGGAATGGTCGTCCACCACGAGCACCTCGAAACCGCCCGCCACCGGCAGCTGCGCGGCCAGGTCCGCCAGCAGGCCCGGCAGGTTTTGGGCCTCGTTGCGGGCGGCTATGATAATGGTAAAGGCCGGCTCGCGCTGGAGTTCTGCCGTTAGTTCTTCCCGAAAGTCCTTCTCCGGGAAAAAGGAAGAATCAACCTCCGCTTTTCCAAAATCGGCACCCGAACCCTTGTCTGAAACCCGTTTTTCTTTTACTTCTCCTAGAAGAATTCCAGAGGAAGAAGCCGCCACCAGCCGCTGCCAGGCCCGCCGGAACAGCCCCATCCGGGCCAGGTATGCGCCGTTGGTCAGCAGCAGCGCCACCGGCCAGCCCCACCCGGTGCCGCTCACGATGCGGGGGCCGAACCCGGCTTTTGCCACCGGCCCAGCACCTTCAGCCGCAGCACGAACACCAGCCCGATGGCGCTGGGCACGGCAATATTGAGGACCCACAAACTCAGGCTGGCACTGAGCACCGGCAGCACGGGCTGGCCCAGCAGCCCGAACAGGTGCGTGGCCGACAGCTCCCGCACGCCCACATCGGCCAAAGCATTCAGGGAGGGCACCAACGACTTCAGCAGAAACGTACCCGCAATGGCGGCCAGGGCCGGCCCCACCGGCGCCTGCACCCCGTAGGCCCACAGCAGTACCCCAAATTGCAGACAGAACACCGCGTACCGCAGCCCCGAAATCAGCAGCACGGTGGTGAGCAGCCGGGCCGGATAGGTGGGCATGATGGCTACGAAGCGGCTGAAGCGCCGCAACGGCTTCACCGCCCGCACGGCCGCCACCAGCAGCTCAGAGTAGTACAAGGGCAGCAGCACCAGCGCATTCAGCAGCAGCACCAGCGCCACCAGCCCAAGCTGCGCGGCCGGGTAGCCCGCCACGTAAAACCGCAGCAGAAAATACAGTAGCCCTACCGTGCCGGCCGCCACCGTGGCCACCAGTTGGCAGTACCGCCCCAGAAACACCGCCCCCAGCGCATCCAGCCGCCGACTTTTCAGCTCCATGATACGGCCGGCGTAGTCGCCCACCCGGTTGGGGGTCACGAAGCCCAGGGTGAGGCCCACCAGCACCGCCCGCAGGCTGCGCCCGAAGGACACGGGCTCCAGGTGGCGGGCCAGATACCACCATTTCCAGGCTTCCAGGCCCCAGTTCAGGGGCATCAGCAGCAAAGCCAGCAGCACCGGCCCCCGGCCCTGCCCCTGCCAGGTGCGCGCCAGCAGCCCCCGCCAGGCGGCGGCCGTATCAGCATCGGCTACCACGGAGTGCCACAGCAGGCCCAGGGTAAGCAGGGTGATGCCGACTTTGCCGGCCACAATCCAGCCTTTATAACGGGCCGAAGCCGGTGCTTCAGTAGTTTGGGCGTAGCTTTGAGGTTTCAACTGGGGCAAAACGGCGGCGGGTTGCGTAACTTCGGCAAGTTAGCTTGTTGCGCGGTTGAAGCGGTACTGAAACTGCAGCCGCACGCTTCAGGACACAAGACTCCGTTCCGGCAGTTGAAGCGCGCGGCTCCGGGTTGCCACTCGACCTTTCCAGTAGTTCTCCTCCTATTGCTCCTGACTTGAAGCCTGCCGCTGACAGCCCGTAGCCCTCCTACCATGATTCTTCCCCTGGCCTCTTCCTCCGAGCTACTGCCCAAAGTAATTATGGGCGTTGATCCGGGCACCAACCTGATGGGCTACGCCGTAATTGAGGTGCAGGGCCAGCAGGTGCGCATGGTGGAGTATGATGTGATTGACATGCGCAAGCTGGGCACCAACCACGCCCTCAAGCTCAAGCGCATTTTTGAGCGTATGACGGAGCTGATTGACGAGCATCTGCCCGATGAGCTGGCCATTGAAGCGCCGTTTTTTGGGGTGAACGTGCAGAGTATGCTCAAGCTGGGCCGGGCCCAGGGCGTGGCCATTGCCGCCTGCCTGGCCCGCCAGATTCCGTACGTGGAGTACGCCCCCACTAAGGTAAAGCAGAGCGTAACCGGCTCCGGCAACGCCAGCAAGGAGCAGGTGGCCCACATGCTGCGCCAGACGCTCAAGCTCCCCCCCATCGAGGAGGCCCCCAAGTTTCTCGACGCCACCGATGCCCTGGCCGTAGCCATGTGCCACCACTACCAGAAGGGCAACAACGTGAAAGCCGGCGGCAAAAGCTGGGGCAAGTTCCTGGCCGATAACCCCGACAAGCTGGCCGCCCCCGTCGCCGGCAAAAAAGCCCCTGCCGCGCGGAAGAAGCCGGCGGCGTGAGGAGTATTAGTTAAGGATAGAGAATCTATTAAACAGCTGAAAAGCTGCTGAGATTACCTTTATTCGCAGGAATTGAGTATCTGCCGATTGCCGCTTAAACTCTATCTAAAACGCAGTGGATGCTTCAGTAACTGCTTAGGGCCACCGCTGGCTAGGATTTTGAAAATGAGAAACGCCCTAATCACTCTTGCTATTACGTTGCTAGCCTTCTGTCTTCATTCCTGTGGCCCGCAAAAAAGCGAAGTGCATGAGGCAGCTTATAGTGGCGACATTGATAAGGTAAAAGAGTATGTGGAATCGGGAGGCCCACTGGACACTCTCGACCTATGGGAACAGACCATTATTGGGAATGCCTTGGCAGGCGGGCAGGTAGAGGTAATAAAATACTTGCTATCCAGAGGCATAGATGAAAAAGGACGGGATGATGGCCGTGCCTTCATTCACCGAGCCGTTACCAGTAAGAAGGTGGAAGCCGTACGATTCTTGGTGGAGCGAGGCGCCGATGTAAATAGCAGAACACTCGGTGACCCCGTGCTGGGCGACAAGGGACAGACCCCCTTGCTACTGGCGGCACAAGAGCTTGACTACCCAATGGCCACGTACCTAATTAGCAAGGGTGCGCAGGTGAACATCCAGGATGAGTATAGCAATACACCGCTGATAACGGCCATTTTCCTCTCTCATGGTACAGACTCTAACCCGGCAAAAATCTTTCAGTTTGTGAGGCTACTGGTCGAGCATGGGGCTGATATAAATCAGGCAGACAAAAAAGGCTCAACCCCGCTAGCGCTAGCCGCGCTAACCGAACACCAAGAAGTCGTTGACTACTTGGTGCAGAGGGGAGCTGACATTAACAAGAGGGGAGAAAATGGCGAAACGGCCTTTTCGTATGCCGCTGCGGAAGCCAATAAATCCCTTTGTGAATACTTTATACGATTAGGGGCGCGCCCCAATGACCGTCTCGATGATGGCAGCACGGTTTTGATGCAGGCGCTTCGAAGCGATGATATTGCGTTTTTGCGCTGGCTCATTCCTACCTACAAGTACAACATCCAAGACAGGGACACCAGTGGTCAGACCCTGCTGATGTATGCGGTAAATGAAAGCCTGGCAACCACTCAGTTCGTGGTAAACGAATTGAAAATGGATATCAATGCCCGTGACGCTTCTGGCGTAACGCCCCTTATCATCGCTGCCAAGAACTTGGAGCTTGATAAAATCAAGTTTTTAGTAGAGAAGGGGAGCCGGGTGAATGCTCAAGACAAGGATGGCCTTACGCCCATCATGTATATAGCGCAGGCAGCGTATGTCAATGATTCAGGTCCCCCTAATGATGAGGCTTGTCATGATGCTATCAAGTACTTGATGGAGCATGGTGGACGCACCCATATAAAAGATAAATTAGGGCTGTCAGCCGTTGATTATGTAAAAGACAAGCCATTCCCTGGGCTTATTGCTCTTTTAAAATAGAGCAGAGTACATAATTAAAGTTACTTACGAAAGCTTGGAAGGATACTATTTATTTCATCAGCGGTAGATTCATCTATTTTGTAGATTTCCTGTACACAATCGACATTATCCATGCAGCGCCGCCCCGTTCGTTCTACTTCCCTGAAAGCCGTGGGCTACGAGGCCGCCACGCAGACGCTGGAAATTGAGTACCGTCACGGCAGTATCGTGCGGTACGCGGGCGTGCCGGCGGCCGTTCACGCGGCGCTGCTGCAACTGCCCAATAAGCTCCTGTTCGTGGAGCAGGTGCTGGAGCGCAACGGCTACGGGCGGGAACAGATACGCGGGTAGCGGCTACGCTCCTACTTCGGCCACGCGTACGCCGTCGACCAGCTGCGGAACTCCTCCACGGTGGCTGTGTGGTTAGCCAGCCAGGTGCGCACCTCGGGCGTGCGGGCCGCCCTCGATTCCTGCACGGAGTAGGCCAGGGCCGGCAGGTAGCCCTGCTTTTTCAGCTCCACGAAGTAGGGCACGAAGTACTGCCAGGTAAAGCCCTCCTGCTGCGCCGGGTGCAGCTCGTCCAGCACGCCAATCAACGCGTCCAGCTTGCGGATGAGCTGCTCGGTGGGCGTTTTGTCTTTGTTTTCCTCGCTGTAATCCATAGCCCCGCTCATACTCAGCAGCATGTCGGCGGCGCTGAAGTTATCAGGCCGGCCTTTTTTACCGGTGTTTTTCAGGGTTTCCGGGGAGATGTTAATGGTTACAGCCTTCGCGCCGGTTTTCTCCACGCCCTGCCCCAGCAGCGCATCGAAGCGGGCCAAAGCGGCCTCGGCCCGCTGGCCGGTGGGCTCCACCTGCAACAGGCGCAACCGGGCCAGCAGCGCCGGCACCCGGTTGCCCTCCTGCTGCAACAGCAGGCTCAGCGCATTCAGCGAGCTGGCGTGCCCCGGCCGGTACCGCACCGACTGCTGTATGCTGCCAATAGCCTCCGTGGGATGCCCCAGCGCCGTGGCCTGCGTCACGCCCAGATTGAAGTGCAGCGCCCCGTCGTTGGGGTAGCGTTTCAGGCCTTCCCGGTACGCTTTGGCGGCTTCCTTGGGCTTCTTCAGGCCATCGAGGGCGTTGCCGTAGGTGCTGTAAATAGATGGCCCGGGCTCGGCCTCCTGCTTCAGAATCTGCCGGCACAGCTCTACAGCTTCCTCGTTGCGGCCCAGGGCGTTGTAAGTCAGGGCCAGCTCGTAGCGGGCGGTAACGTTGGCGGGGTCCTGCTTCAGGGCCTCTTTGTAGCGCAGTACGGCCTCATCGGGCTTGCCCTGATCGTAAAGAGCCACGCCCTGCTGCACCAATTCCTGACTACCAGTAGTTTGGGCTCCCGCCGAATACACAGAAAAACTCAGCCCCAAAGCCAGCAACCAGCAAGCGTAGTGATTATACATATGAGAACTATGATACAGTAAAAATTACCGGATGGAACTTAGCGGTTACGTCAAAAGCTCAAGCCTCAAGCTCTATCTCGCCCCGCAGATACGTGACGGCATGGCCGCTCATCAGCACCCGGTCGGCGCGCAGCTCGCACCACAGGTCGCCGCTGCGGGCCGATACCTGGCGGGCGTGCAGGTGGGTTTTGCTCAGGCGCTCGGCCCAGTAAGGCACCAGCGTGGTGTGGGCCGAGCCGGTCACCGGGTCTTCGGGCACACCCACGCGGGGCCCGAAAAAGCGTGATACAAAATCAACTCCTTCGGAGCCGGGGGCGGTAGCAATTACGCCCCGGTACTCTACGCGGGCCAGCCGGGCCATATCAGGGCGCAGGGCGCGCACCTCGGCTTCGGTATTGAACACGCACACCAGATCGGGCCCAGCCAGCAGCTGCAACGGCGTGGCTCCCAATCCGTCCACCAGGCCGTTGGGGTGGTAGTGAATGAGCTGGGGCGGGCGGGCCGGAAAATCCAGCGTCAGCATGCCATTGGGGCTTTGAGCTACCCGCAAGGGGCCGCTTTTGGAATGGAACACGAGTTCTGGCTCCTGAAACTGCAGGTGGCGGTAGAGCACGTGGGCGGAGGCCAGGGTGGCGTGGCCGCACAGCTCTACTTCCACGGCCGGCGTAAACCACCGGATTTCGTATTCATTGCCGGTTTTTGGCACGAAGAAGGCTGTTTCGGCCAGGTTGTTTTCGGCGGCAATGGCCTGCATGGTTTCGGCCGGCAGCCACTCAGTAAGCGGACACACAGCGGCGGGGTTACCGGCAAACGGCCGGTCTGAAAACGCATCAACTTGGTAGATGGGCAGGAGCATGAGTAGCAGTAATCAGTAAATTAAAAAGACTGTAAGATATGGCGCAGTCGGTGACCTTTAGTCTGGCATAGTATCGAAGCAATTCTGCGCCAAACTACATATCCGCCCAGGAAATCAGTCAGTTTTCTTGCATAGCGCTTACATCAGCTGCCCGCCGATAACAACCTGCCGCACCGGATTTTCGCCCAGCCAGTAGGGTATTTCCTCCAGCGTAGGCACGTCCAGCACCAGGATGTCGGCGCGCTTGCCGGGCTCCAGGCTGCCGCAGTGCTGCTGCTGCCCGATGGCCCAGGCGGCATTCAGGGTGACGGCGGCCACGGCCTCGGCGGGCGTCAGGCCCATTTTTAAGCAAGCCATTTGCAGGGCCAGCCAGAGGTTTTTGCTGGGGCAGGAGCCGGGGTTGAAGTCGGTGCTGATAGCCACGGGCAAGTTTTCATCAATGAAGGCCCGGCCAGGCGCATACCGCTCCTGCCGCAGAAACAGTGGCACCAGCGGCAGCAGTACGGCCACCGTACGGCCTTGGCTCTGGCGGGCAATGCGCGCGGCGGCGGCCGGCGTCAGGTAGTCGGCGTGGTCGATGCTGGTGGCTCCCAACTGCGCCGCCATTTCGCAGCCACCCAGGTCGTGGAGCTGCTCGGCGTGGATTTTCAGTCCGAACCCCAGCGCCCGGGCCTGCTCCAGATACCAGCGCGAGTCATCCACCGAAAAGGCACCTTCCTCGCAGAAAATATCCACGAAGGGCACCTGCGCGGGCGAGAGGCGCGGCAGCACTTCTTCCACCAGCATCTGCAGATAGTCCAACGGCCGGCCCTTGAATTCCGGGCCGGGCACGTGGGCACCCAGAAACGTGGGCACCACCCGCACCGGCTGCCGGCGGCCGGCCTGCTGGGCTACTTGCACCAGACGCAGCTCCGTTTCGGTATTCAGGCCATAGCCACTTTTTGCTTCCAGCGTGGTTACGCCGTAGCGCCGGAAACCCTCCAGATGGTGCAGGGCAGTAGCAAGCAGCTCGGCTTCCGAAGCGGCGCGAGTGGCGCGCACGGTACTCAGAATACCGCCCCCGCTGGCCAGAATATCGAGGTAGGTTTCGCCCTGAAGCTTGCGCTGAAACTCCCCGGCCCGGTTGCCCCCGAACACGAGGTGGGTGTGGCATTCCACCAGGCCCGGCATCACCACCCGCCCGCCAGCGTCCAGCACCACTGTGGCTGGTGTAACCTCGGCTTCGTCCAGTTCCGGCATGGGGCCCAGGGCTACAATCTGCTCCTGCACGCAGGCTACATAGCCGTTGGGTATCACGCGCCAGTGCTGCTGAGCGGCCCCAGCCAGTGGCCGGTCCGCAGACGCGCCGGCCAGCGTCAGGAGTTGGCCGCAGTTGCGAATCAGGAGAGTGTAAGCCATGCGGTAACAGGTTGAGAGGAAGCAGGCAAAGATGCGCAGAACCTCGGCAACACCCCGCCGGAGTACCCAATTCACTTCGTCCTTACACTTAAATACGGCTATATAAACATGTAATTTTCAATTTAATAAAGTGTATCCATTTTTGAGAAGTTACAGTTTAACGCTCACAATCCGTATCTTACTGCTAGTAGTAAAGCAGGCTTCTTCAGATAGTTACGATTTACGTTTCCAGTAAACCGACTTCCCAAAATGAAAAACCTCATACTCGCTTCTTTGCTGCTCGCCAGCACCCCGGCCTGGGCTCAGCTTCCAACCAGCAGCTACGCCGTTTCGGCGGTTTGTCCGGCTTCGGCGCGTAATCCTTCCCAGCTATACCAAGTGCGGCAGGATGGCTCCATGCAGCCCATCGGCACCATCCGCAGCTCGGCCAACGGCAATAACCTGATCATAAATGCCCTGGGCTATAACCAGGCCGACCAGACGGCGCTGTACGGGATGCGGGTGGAGCAGCAGAGCTTGGACAACTTCACCACGTTTGTGCCTCAGCTCTACCGTATCAACCTCAGCACGGCCCTGGCCGACTCGGTTGGCCCGGTGACGCCTCCGGATACCCCTCCGACCGGCGAGTTGACCCCAACCGCCAGCGGCCAAACGTCGGTTGATGTGCGCCAGACGCTGAACTTTGTAGCCGACAGCGGCCCTGATGGTACCTACTACACTGGTGGGGCTACGTTTCGGGTTATTTTCTCTACTCTCTTCGGCTTCCCGTTGCCCGGTACGGCCCAGGTAACGGACGTGCGGCTGTACGTGGGCACCGTAAACCTCTCGGCCTTTGCGGCCCCCACCTGGCGCCGGCTCAATACCACTGACCCCGCTACGGCGGCCGTGGTGGAAAGCTTCCGCACTCAGACCCAGGCCTATATTCGCGCCAACGGTAGCGGCCCTACTCCGGAAGGCGGTATTCAGGACTGGGTATTTGACAAGGAAACCGGCACGCTGGTCAGCTACCTGGGCCTCTCCGACCAATACCTGACCATTAGCAGCCCGGGCTCAACCCCAGTGGCCCTTACTACCACCGTTGCCACTCCCCTACCCGCTACCACTGCCACCGACAAGAACATTGGGGCTATGTTTTCGGACCGCTTCAACAACGTGTATGCGGTACGGGCCGCTACCGGTGACATTTACCGCATCGACAACCAGACGGGCAACTACACCGGCCGCTCCTACGGGGCCGCGCTGGGCTGCACCCGCGGGGACGCGGTAAGCTTCCAGGATGCGCTGCCCCTGCCCGTGAAACTGGTGAGCTTTGCCGCAGAAGCCTCCGCTGCTGGCACCCGTCTGAGCTGGGCTACTGCCAGTGAGGAGCATGCCGCGTATTTTGAAGTAGAGCGTAGCACTACGGCTACCCGTTGGGAGCCGGTACTGCGGGTAAAGGCCGGCAACCAGCCCTACGGTCAGCAGTATTCGGCCCTTGACGCCCGCCCCCTGCCTGGCACCAGCTACTACCGCCTAGCCATCCACGACGCCTCCGGAGAAGTAGCGTACTCGGGAGTGCAAGTGGTGGGCGCTGCGGCTGAGTTGCAGGCTTACCCGAACCCTGCCACTGAGTTCGTGCGCGTACAACTGCCCCTTACGGCCTCCGCCACCACGCTGGAACTGTACGACGCCCGGGGCCGCCTGGTGCGCCAGCAACAGCTGGAAGCCGGCATTGCTACGACAGAGTTCCGCACCGCCGACCTGCCCGGGGGCGTGTACTTGCTGCGCGTGCGTCAGGCCAATTCTACCCGCACAATTCGGGTGGTGCTGGCTTCCGGCCCGAACCGGTAACCATATCAAATAGAAACCGAGTACGTAAGGGAAATTTTTG
Source organism: Hymenobacter endophyticus (assembly GCF_032464715.1). Classification (NCBI taxonomy): domain Bacteria; kingdom Pseudomonadati; phylum Bacteroidota; class Cytophagia; order Cytophagales; family Hymenobacteraceae; genus Hymenobacter; species Hymenobacter endophyticus. The sequence goes on from NZ_JAWDJT010000009.1 coordinate 192,122, forward strand.
CCTTTGCTATGCTCGCCCCTGTTTCTGCCCCGCTCATCATTACGCTCACCCTGAATGCGGAGGCCCACGCCTACTACACGGGCCTCCGCCAGCAGCATTTCCCGCCGGAGCGCAACTACCTGCAGGCCCACGTAACGCTGTTTCACCATTTGCCCGGTGAGCAGGTGGCGGCAGTTCAGCAGCAGCTTCTCGGGGTGGCGGCCCGTACCGCCCCCCTGCTGTTGCAGGTTACGGGGGTGCGGTTTCTGGGGCGCGGCGTGGCCTACACACTCGAAAACACAGCCCTTCAGCAGTTGCACCGCCAGTTGCAAACTGCCTGGTCGGAGTGGCTGCTACCCCAGGACCGCCAACCTTTGCGCCCGCACATCACCGTGCAAAACAAAGTAGACCCAGCCCAGGCCCGCGCCCTGCACGAGCAGCTGGCAACTGACTTTGCACCGAGTACCGTAACGGGGCTGGGCTTCACGGTATGGGCCTACGAGGGTGGTCCGTGGCGGGAGCTGTTTCAAGTACCGTTTGCGGGCCCAGTGCCAGCCTAGTGTTTGCGGGCCGTGATGGTGTGTGTGAGGCTCTTAAACTGCGCCAACGCTGTTTCCGGCTCCTGCTGCGCTATACCCAACAGCGTAATGGCCGTGCTGCCTATTACCGTTACCTGCTGGTACACCAGCACCCGCTTACCGTTGAGCTGGGCAAACCCTTCCGTTTCGTAGGTTACTAGGTCGTTTACTTTGCCGGATGTTTGCTTGCGCGGCATGAAGCCCACTAGGCCTGGCTGCTGACTCAGGGCCTGCTGGCTGATGTCGGCGGCGGTTACGGACTGGTTGATGGGAAAGGAACCGACTGTGACAATGGGCTCGGTGCCGTAGGTAGGTTTGCGCTGCCCACCTAACGAGTAGATGAAGCGGCCCCGACTGGTTTCAGCCAGCGCAAACGGCGACTTTTTTTCATCGAGCTGGAAAGGAGCATTAGCCAGGGAGGGGGCGCTGGCTTCCGGCTTATGGTAGGTAGCGCTGAGCAAGCTGCGGCGCATGGCCGTGCTCAGGGCCGTATCGGCGGCGGGGTAGCGGGCGTCCAGCAGCACGGCAAACGTAGAGTCGCCGAACAACAGCTGCGCCGACTCCAGCGCCGGCGACAACTGCACCCGTACCAGCCGGGCTGGGTACGGCTGGCCCTGAATTTCCTGGTACTGCAACACATTGCCCCCTTTGGCGGCAAAACGCTCCTTGCTGAACCCAGCTACTTGCCGGTAGTAGTTTCCACCTTTCAGCTCAATTACTTGCAAAGCAGCCTCACCCCGCCGGAAACCAGTAAAGCCCGCTGCCGGCCCGAAGCCCGTGGGTGGTACCAGCCACACCTGCGTACCCGCCACTGGCCGGGCGGCTACCTGGGCATATACCGGCGCCTGGGCACTTGCTATCAATGCAATGGCTCCGGTCCAGTGAATAATACATCCTTTTATCATGGCACGCTACCACGCGCTGGCAACACAACTCCAGGCGTAGCAGGCGTGCAAGGTAACGACAGTTCTGGCAGGTATGGGTACCGGCCACGGCTTAAAACAAGTTAAAACAAGGTTTGCAGACGGGCATTTCCGGCATGACGCTGGAAATCGTGCAGCAGCATGCACAGCCCCGCATCCTGAACCGTGAGCAGAGTGGGTTGCACGTCGTCAATACCAATAACCGGGCTTTCAATATGATTGACCAGCCCCATCGACCAGTTACCAAACTGGCGTTGCGCTACCGGCCCATTGGCCAACACTTCTACCTCGGTGTGGCGACAGTCGAAGCGAATACGCCCAAAAATGGCGTCTATGCTGTCAGGAGGGCCTTCCAGCACCTGCAAAAACCGGCTACCATCGTAGAGCAACATACCCGTAACCCCGGCTTCGTCGTTATGAGTGCGGGACTGTATAAGCAGTCGGCTCAACTCAGCTCCAGACAAAGGCAGTACTGCTGTACTTTGATAGATGAGATGATGTAAACCAGCCATAGCAGGGTGCCTAAGAATCGGAAGTATAAATCAACCGATAAAAAATACGATGAAATCTACCCAAAGGTAACAATCCAGGATGCTATTTTGAATCCAATTATTCCCATTTTGCAACGCTCCTCCTTTCTCCGTAAGCTCCTTACTCATGACCGCGCTGTTACTCATTGATATTCAGAACGATTTCCTGCCAGGTGGCTCTTTAGCAGTAGCCGGGGGCAATGAGATTTTACCGCTGGTAAACCAGTTGCAGCCTCGCTACGAGCTGGTAGTAGCTACCCAAGACTGGCATCCGGCCCGGCACCAAAGCTTTGCCAGCCAGCACCCCGGCCAGGAAGTCTTCTCCCAGATTGAGCTGCATGGCCTGCCCCAAACCCTCTGGCCCGACCACTGCGTGCAGGGCACGACCGGCGCGGAATTCAGCGCCGAGCTGCATCAGAACCGCATTGAGGCCATCTTTCGCAAAGGTACTTCCCCCGAAATTGACTCCTACAGCGGCTTTTTCGATAACGGCCACCGCAAAAGCACTGGCTTAGCCGATTACCTGCGGGGCCGGGGCGTGCAGGAAGTGCACGTCTGCGGGCTGGCTGCTGACTACTGCGTATTCTTTTCGGCGCTGGATGCTTTGCAGGAAGGTTTCCGGGTGGTATTTCTGGAAGCGGCCACGCGGGCTATTTCGGCGGAGGGCTATCAGCAGGCCCGGCAGCAGCTGGAGCAGCGGGGTGCCAGGGTGCAGTAGCATCCCCCTACCGCTTCCTCAGCTTTCAGATGCCCTCAGACGGTTATCAGGCGCAAAGGCGTCTTGGGTTGCGCGCCAGAATGAGGCAGGGCCAACCTTTGCCGGCCGGAGGCGGTAAGTAGGCTGGTTGCTGTTTTCCTACCCCATGCCGTTCCAACTCCCCGATTTGCTGCCCACTCAGTTAGAGCTTTTTCTGCGGGCAGCAGGGGTAGTACTGGGTAGTGCGGCGGTAGGCTGGCTGCTGGCCCGGTTGTTTTTTAAGGCGCTGGGCCGCTACGCCCGCCGCGAGTCGACTTTTCTGGCTCAGGCAGTGGGGCGGCATATGTGCCAGCCAGCCAGCTGGTTTCTGCCGGTGCTGGTCATTTCGTTTACTCTGCCCCTTACGCTGCTACCCAGCCAAGCCCTGGAAGTAGCCCGCCGCCTCGTGGAAACGGCCTTACTCACCACCTTTGCCTGGTGCTTGGTGAAGGCCGTAGATGTGGTGCAGGCCTTGGTAGAACGCTATTACCAGATTACCTCCGAAGACAACCTGCGGGTGCGGAAGCTGTTTACGCAGCTGCAGTTTGTGAAGAAACTGACCGTGTCGCTGATCATCTTCGTGACTCTGGCCCTGGTACTCATGAGCTTTGCTACGGTGCGTAAAATCGGGACGGGCCTGCTCACCTCGGCGGGCATTGCCTCGGTAATTGTGGGCTTTGCTGCCCAGCGTTCCATCAGCAACCTGCTGGCCGGTTTCCAAATTGCCTTCACTCAGCCTATTCGGCTGGATGACGTGCTGGTAGTGGAAGGCGAATGGGGCCGGGTTGAGGAAATTACCTTCACCTATGTGGTGCTGCGCATCTGGGATGAGCGGCGGCTGGTGTTGCCACTTAACTACTTCATAGAAAAGCCTTTTCAGAATTGGACGCGCACAGCCTCCCAGCTTCTGGGCACCGTATTTCTCTACACTGATTATACCATTCCGGTAGCGGAAGTGAGGGCCGAGTTGCAGCGCCTGGTGGCGGCGCACCCTCTCTGGGATAAGCGCGTGTGCGTGCTGCAGGTGACAGACTCCAAGGAGCGCACCCTGGAGCTTCGCTGTCTGGTGAGTGCCAGCAACTCCAGCCAAGCCTTTGATTTGCGCTGCGACGTACGGGAGCAGATGGTGCATTTTATTCAGCAACACTACCCCGAAAGTCTGCCCAAAACCCGCACCCTCACCGCGCCCACCGATCAGCCCTTTACCTCGGCCATTGCCGCTGCCGAATAAAACCCGGCGCCGTGCGGAAACCCATGCGGGGGGCCGTATCTTCGTGGGTTAAGAACCGGCATATTCCGCCCAACAGGTGGGTTTTCACCCGGCTCGCTCTCTGCTGCATGATCCGCCTGGAATACTTTACCCCCGAAGACTTTTCCCAACTTATTGCCTGGATTGACTCGCCCCATCTGCTTATGAACTGGGCGGGCCCGATGTTCAACTTTCCCCTAACCCCCGACAAGCTGGACTGGTACCTGCAGGATACCAACCACCTGGGTGAGTCAGATGTATTCATATTCAGGGCCGTTGATACAACCACAGAGGCAGTAGTGGGGCATATATCGTTGGGCAGCCTCAGCCAGAAAAACAGTTCCGCGCGCATCAGTCGGGTGTTTATTGCCCCGGAACAGCGTGGCCGCGGCCTGGCCCGCCGCATGCTCACGGAAGCTCTGCGCTTTGGTTTCGAGCAGTTGCACCTGCACCGCATCGACTTGGGCGTGTACGACTTCAATGAGGCGGCCATCCGGGCCTATACCCGCGCGGGTATGCATACGGAAGGATGCTCCCGCGACATTCTGCGCTACGAAGGCGAGTACTGGAGCCTGGTTGAGATGAGCATGCTCGACCACGAGTGGCAAGCTCGGCAACTGGCCTCCTAGGCAGCTCTCAGGTAGTGTAAACTGCTCCTAAAACCGGCAAATTGACGCTGTGGCCAAGCTCAGCCGCAGATTTCTTTTGCCCCCGGAGGCCACCTTTTTCGCTTTCTGCCGTACTTCGTAAGTCCTATTCTGAACTACGCATGAGCACGACCGACAGCGCTGCTCCTCTCACCGCCGATGTGGTGCTGATTGGAGCTGGAATTATGAGTGCAACCCTGGGCCTGATGCTGAAGGAGTTGCAGCCCGACCTCACCATTGCCATTTTTGAGCGGCTGGATGTAGCCGCCGCCGAAAGCTCCGATGCCTGGAACAACGCCGGCACCGGCCACTCGGCCTTTTGTGAGCTAAACTACACCCCCGAAAAGCCCGACGGCAGCATCGACATCAGCAAGGCCATCAAAATTGCCGAGCAGTTTGAGCAGTCGAAGCAGTTTTGGGCCTATCTGGTGGAGAAGTACCAGGTAACGGGCGTCACCCGCTTCATCAACCACATTCCACACCTGAGCTTTGTGTGGGGCCCGAAGAACGTGGAATTTCTGCGTAAGCGCCACGCTGCCCTCACCCAATCCCCGTTGTTTCAGGGTATGGAGTTCAGCCAGGATCAGGCTGAGCTGGAGCGCTGGATGCCGCTGGTAATGGATGGGCGCGACCCACAGCAGCCCGTAGCTGCGACCCGCATGGACCTGGGCACCGATGTAAACTTTGGCTCCCTGACCCGGGGCATGTTTACCCTGCTCCAGGAAAAGCCCGGCGTATCGTTTTACTTTCACCATGATGTGGAAAGCATCAAGCGCAAGGAGGATAACAGCTGGCGCGTGAAAGCCCGTGACCTTACCACCGATGAGAAGGTAAAAATTCGGGCGCCGTTTGTGTTTATTGGGGCTGGTGGGGGCTCTTTGCCCCTGCTCATTAAGTCGGGTATACCGGAGGGGGCAGGTTTTGGCGGCTTCCCGGTAAGCGGGCAGTGGCTGAAGTGCATCAACCCCGAGGTAATTGCCCGCCACCACACTAAAGTGTACGGCAAAGCGGCCGTGGGTTCCCCACCCATGTCGGTACCCCACTTGGATACCCGCGTAATTAATGGCAAGCGGGAGCTGCTGTTTGGGCCTTACGCCGGTTTCAGCACCAAATTTCTGAAGCAGGGTTCCTACCTGGATTTACCCCTGTCGGTAAAGCTCAGCAATATGCGCCCCATGATCATTGCGGGCCTCAAAAACCTGCCGCTCACCAAATACCTTATCAACCAGGTCCGTCAGTCGCCGGAAGACCGGCTGGCTGCCCTGCGCGAGTACCTGCCCGAAGCCCGGGCCGAGGACTGGCAGCTGGAAACGGCCGGCCAGCGCGTGCAGGTTATCAAGAAAGACGCGAAGGAAGGCGGGGTGCTGGAGTTCGGCACCGAAGTGGTAGCTGCCGCCGATGGCTCCATTGCTGCCCTACTGGGCGCCTCGCCGGGGGCCTCCACGGCTGTCAGCATCATGGTTGGCTTGATTCAGCGCTGCTTTACGGAAAGCGCCCGCACCCCAGCCTGGCAGGCAAAAATGCGGGAAATGATTCCCTCATTCGGGCAGAACCTCAACGACAACCCGCAACTGGTAGCGCAGCTCCGCGCCCACACCAGCACTGTACTAGGCCTGAACGAGGTAGTAGCCGAGTAGTTTCAGCAGCCTTTAGCAGAGAAGCCCGTCAGACCTCAGTGTCCGGCGGGCTTTTCTGTTGAAGGCTGAAGCAAGCACCCGGGCGTTATCTACTAGGCCGGGCAAAACAAGGCATAATAGAAGAACGGCGCACTAGGTCCAGTATAAAAGCGGAGCCTGGGGGAAGCGTTGTGCCCATTCCTGCTGAAAGAACTTCTTCAGGGTGCGCATGTCATCGGGCTGGTACACGAATTTGGTACCCCCGAATTTGCTCCGCTTCACGGCCCGGGCAGTTTCGGAAAAGTCCAGGCTGGTGTTGGGGTACCATTGTAGCAGCACCTCTTTGGAGCCAGGTGTGAAACGGTGGGTGATGCACTCCAGCGTTAGGTCACAGGGAAAGTCCAGGGTGGCGGCCAGACGGTCGAGGAGGGTACGATACTGCTGCTGCCAGCCCGGCAAGGGCATAATAGGGGCCAGCACCACGCCTACCGGGTAGCCGCCCCCACCCTGCTCGGGCGGCAATGCCAGTTTGCGCAGGGCCTGCAACCGGGCCTCCACCGAGGCCGTACCGCCTTCCAGCCCCCGCACGGCGGCCTCCGCATTCAGGCTGATACGGGCCCGGGTGCGCCCGTTGTGCGGCAGCCCCATCAAGGAGTTCACTTGGTCAAACTTGCTCACGAAGCGCAGCGTAGCACCCTCCCGCTCCCCATAGTAGCGGATGCACTCTGCCAGGCTCCCGGTCAGGTGCTCTATGCCCAGCACATCGGTGTAGCAACTCACCTCGAAGCTGACTGGCCGGTCGGGCCGCTCATAGGCGGCCGTATTGCGCAGCAGTTGGGGCAAATTGGCAAACACCTTCACCACCGGTGGCCCGGCCAGGCTGCCCGCCAGGTAGCAGTACTGGCAGTGGGCGGGGCAACCCTCGGCCAGGTTCATCTGCCAGTCGGCGGAGGGTGGCGTGGGTTGCAGGCGCAAAGCGCTGGGCGGAGCGCACACCACAGCCAGGGTGCTTTTGGCCCGGCGGTAGGTGTCGCGCGCGTCTTCGCCGCGCACCCCGGTCAGGCGGTTGCTTTTGAGCAGCTCTACCTCCAGTCCGTGCGCCGTAACCCGCTGCAAAATCTGCTGCCCAAACTCCTGCTCAAACTCCTGCTCAAGCGCATCCGGAGTAAATACTACGCGCTTGGGCAGCCACACCTTGGCGGCGTGAGTGCGAGGCTGCGCGGTAGGCGCTAATACATCAAGCGAAGGAAAAAGCTGGCCTTGGGACATAGTAAATACTAACATTCCGCCCCGGCCGAAAGCTCCCGCACAACCTACTATTATGGCTTACAGGAGTGGTTTTCAGTAGATACTTTTCGGCCGCTTTCTGCCTGGTATGAGCACTGTTTTAGCTGACCAGCTAGCTGCCTGTTTTAGCTTGCAAGTTGAGTTTTCTTCCCTAGCTTAGGCAGAAATACTTCGGCCAGCATGCAGCGGGCACTGCCGCCCCCAATGGTTTCAATGGTCGGTATGGCGCAGGGCAGCAGCTCAGCGTAGTGACTGAGGCGGTGGCGCTGGCTGGGGGTCAGGGCATCATGGGCGCTCCGGGAAAGCACTACCAGCTCGGGGCCGGCGGCCGGGCGTACCGTGAGCAGATTGCCCGCAAACCGCCCCACTTGCTCCAGGCTGATAGTAATGATTTCGTGGCCGGTATCGGTGAGGGAGGCCACCACGGCAGCCCGCTCCGTCTCACTCCGGATGCTTTCCAGGCAGACAACCGCAAACCCGCTGCCCACGCACATCATCACATTGGTGTGGTAAATGTTCTGGCCCTGGGCATCATAGGCAGAAAACGCAATGGGCTGGTAGCCCAGCTCAGCGCATACCTGCTCAAACAGCCCCTCATCGGTGCGGGCCGAGAGGCAGGCGTAGGCCCGGCGGTACACATGGTCGAAGATGATACTACCCGTACCTTCCAGGAACCGCTCTTCCTGCTCGTGAGCTGATAAATCGGTTACCTCCGTTACTACAAACTGCCCCGATAAGGCGGCCAGAATATCGGGGCGGCGCTCCGGGCGGCGGTTGGGCGCGCACATGGGGTAAAGCAGCACCCGCCCATCGGGGTGGAAAGTGCCCCAGTTATTCGGGAAAACGGCATCGGGCGTATGCGGCTCCGGCGTATCCTCAAACACCAGCACGTGCAGGCCCCTTGCCCGCAGCCGGGCTACCATGGCGTCAAACTCTGCAAAGGCCCGGGCCTGAATCTTGTCCTCATCGGCGCCGGCTACAAAACCCTGGAAATGATTAGACTGGGCCGTTTCAACATTGAAGGTAAAGCGCGTGGGCCGCACCATGAACACGGTATCGGTGGACTGCATGAAGGTAGGGAGTGGGTGGGGCTGCAAATAAACAACATGGCCGCTGGTTTCCGGGCCGGCAGTGCGGGTGCCTGAGTTCTTGCTGGTTATGCACCAGAGCCGGGAAGAATCTTGCCGGGCTTTGTTCTGCAAAACTGGACAGTACACGCTACCTTTGCTGGCTTGCTACTGATTTGTACCCGGCTACGTCCGCTGACCTGACGCCTCCTATGCAAACTACCCCTCCCACGGTTGCTGAGTACTTCAACCTGTTTCGGGCGCTGCCCGATAAATACCTGCTACTCTCCCCCGAGGGTGTGGTGCTGGATTTGAATGATGCCCATGCCTCGTCCTCGCTGCCTGAGCGGCAGCGCGAGGAAGTGGTAGGCCTGGATTTCTTCACCGTGTGGCCGCCCAACTCCGATACGGAGGGTGAGGTAGTACGCCGCTCCCATGAGCATGTGCGCCAGTTCCACGCCCCCGACACCATGCCACTCATCCGCTACGACCTGCCCATACCCACGGAAAACGGGGGTGGGTACGAGCAGCGGTATTGGCAGGCTACCCACTTTCCGGTGCTGGACCCCACCGGCCAGCTGCGGTTTATTCTGCAGAAAACGGAGGATGTGACCGAGCAGCAGCTGGCCGCCCAGCGCCATGCCCAGGTACAGCAGCAGCTGGATGAGCAGCAGCAGCGCACCCGCTTTATTCTGGAGTCGTTACCCGTTATGGTCTGGACGGCTACCCCCGCCGGCGTATTCGATGGCTCTAACCAACGCCTGCAGCAGTTCACGGGCTGGGCGGCCGAGGAGTTGATGGGCCCGGCCTGGCTGGAGCTTATTCACCCGGAAGACCGGCCCGGCTTCGACCAGGTTTGGCAGCAAGCAGTAGCTACGGCTGCCGATTTTCAGGCGGAATACCGTCTGCGCCGCCACGACGGGCAGCACCGCTGGCAGTTGGTGCGCGGTACACCCCGCCTCACGGCTACTGGCGACGTCCTGATGTGGATTGGCAGCAACACCGATATTCAGGAGCAGAAGCAGATGGTGCAGGAACTGCTGGAAGCCAACGAACAGCAGGCCCTCCTCTCTGACCAGGCCTATGCGGCTTCCCGGGCGGCAGCCAGCCAGCGCGACATGCTGTACAGCCTGCTGGAAACGGCGCCGGCCATGTTTGCCATTTTGCGCGGCCCTGAGCACCGGTACGAGTACGTGAACCCAGGCTACAAGGCCTTGTTTGCGGGCCGCGAACTGCTGGGCCGTACGGTGGCCGAGCTGGTACCGGAGGCCTCGGAGCAGGGCTTTAGTGCCTTGCTCGACCAGGTATACCAAACGGGCACGCCCTTCGCCGCAGCTGAGGCATCTTTCTCCCTGATAGGGGCCGATGGTAAGCTGCAGCAGGTGTACCTAAATTTCTCCTACCAGCCCTTCCGCGAAGACGGGCGAATTGTGGGGCTGCTGGCATTTGCCTACGACGTAACCGACCTGGTAAAAACCCGCCAAACTCTGGAGCAGCTTGGCAGTCAGCCGCGCGGCTAGCCGAATATTTTCGCTTTTTACCCGGGAACCCCTCTCGCTTCTATGGAATTAACCAGCTTGGATTTTCAGCAGGCCCGCATCAAACAGGTGCTGTTCAAGTCGCGCCTGCGCTCCGTGCTGTATGGGGTGCGGGACGCGGACGAGGCCCTGTTTTCCGTGCGCGACAACCCGTTGGGGCAGTGGATTGAAACGGTCATCAAGCCCCAACACGGCAGTGCCCCCCTAGTTCGGGAGCTGGAGCGCATCCTGTCCGACACCTTGCAAACGGGCCGCCAACTGGTAGGCATGCACCAACGAGGCCAGCTGGAAGAGGCCCGCAAAGGCCTGGAGCAGATTGAAGCCCACGGCACCCGCATGGAGGAAGTGCTGAAGAAAATGGAGCAAAGCCTCCGCTGATTTCCTGGTCAGCCTTACCAAAACAAAGCCCCACCCACAAAGCGGGGCTTTACTTTGCGCGAAACCCTGGGTCAGGTTTCGGGCAAAGTAAACGGCAACTTTCCGGCAAGCCGGGCAGTAGTAGCTGGGTAAAAGCCACACTTCACGCAGCGTACTGATTTTACCCACCCGGTGCTTATTCCGTCATGACTGATCAAAACACCTCTTCCTCTGCTCCATCTACCATTGTATTAGCGGGGGCCACCGGAGCCCTGGGCCTGCTCATAGCCCACCACCTGCGCCGGCGCGGCGCGGCGGTGCGGGCTCTGGTTCGGCCGGAGTCCATCCACAAGGCCGAAGCCGAATCGTTGCGGCTGCAGGGCGTGGAGGTGGTGGCAGTGGATTTTGCCAGTGTGCCCGCTCTTACCCAGGTCTGCGCTGGAGCCAGTTGCGTGGTATCGGCGTTGTCGGGGCTGCGCGATATTATTGTGGATGCCCAAACCCGCCTGCTGGATGCGGCCGTGGCGGCGGGCGTACCCCGCTTTATCCCGTCGGATTTCTCGGCCGACTTTACCCGCCTGCCCGAAGGTGCTAACCGCAACTTTGATTTGCGCCGAGAGTTTCAGCGGCGGCTGGCTCAGGCCCCCATTCAGGCTACGTCCATCTTCAACGGCATGTTCATGGACTTGCTGACCGGGCAGGCGCCACTGGTGCAGCCGGGCATCCGGCGTGTTGTGTACTGGGGCGACGCTGAGCAGCCGCTGGACTTCACCACTATGGTAGACACGGCCAACTTTACTGCCGCGGCGGCCCTGGATTCCTCCTCTCCCCGCTACCTCCGGGTGGCCGGGCAGGTGGCCAGCATCCGGCAGCTGCAGGCCGAGGCCAGTGCGGCATTTGGCCAGCCGTTTCAACTGCTGCGCGTGGGCGGACTGGGCTTCCTGGCCGGCATGATTAAGATAACCCGCACCCTAGTACCCGCCGAAAAAGAGGTATTTCCACCCTGGCAGGGCATGCAGTACCTGCACAATATGCTCAGCGGGCAGGCCAAGCTCCTCCACCTCGACACTAGCCGCTACCCCGATATTCACTACACCCAGATTCGGGAGGTGCTGGCCAGGCAAGCCTAGCTTGTTGTTAGCAAGCTTTTTAGTTTCTTCAGGGCATGAAGAAATTTTTGCTCAGCACTGCCGCGAGCTTGGTAGTGGCTCAACTAGCCTTTTCGCAGGTAGCCTCACCGGCCAAGTCCACCAAGTTGGCAGCCCGCTCCGGCAATCCTATCTTTCCTGGCTGGTACGCTGACCCAGAGGCGGTTATTTTCGGCAAAACTTACTGGGTGTACCCCACCTACTCGGCCCCCTTCAACCAGCAGGTATTTCTGGACGCCTTTTCCTCGCCCGATCTGGTGCACTGGACCAAGCACCCGCGCATCGTGGATACAACCAGCATCAGGTGGGCGCGGCGGGCCATGTGGGCTCCGGCTGTGGTGCAGAAGGGCAAGCAGTACTTCCTATTTTTTGGGGCCAATGATGTGCACGAGGGCGAAGTAGGCGGGATTGGGGTGGCCGTAGCCGACCGGCCGGAGGGGCCGTTCCGGGACTATTTGGGCAAGCCCCTCGTCGGTAACATTCACAACGGCGCGCAACCCATCGACCAGTTTGTGTTCCTAGACAAAGATGGGCAGTACTACCTGGTGTACGGTGGCTGGTCGCACTGCAATATTGCGCGCCTCAAACCCGACTTTACTGGCTTCCTGCCCTTCCCCGACGGTACTATTTACAAGGAAATTACGCCGCAAAACTATGTAGAAGGCCCCATCATGTTCCGCCGCCAGGGCAGGTACTACTTTATGTGGAGTGAGGGCGGCTGGGCCGGCCCCGACTACTCGGTAGCCTACGCCGTGGCCGACTCGCCGCTGGGGCCGTGGCAGCGGGCAGGCAAAATTTTGCAGCAGGACCCGGCCGTGGCCACCGGGGCCGGCCACCACTCCGTGGTGCAGGTGCCGGGCACCGATGAGTGGTACATTGTGTACCACCGCCGCCCCCTGACCGAAACCGACCAGAACCACCGCGTTACCTGCATTGATCGGCTATACTTTGACGCGCAAGGCCGTATCCAGCCGGTTAGCATCACCCAGGAAGGCGTGCCTGCCCGAAAGCTGTAGCCGCTGGTTAGGCAACTCGTGCCGGTCATTCCCCCACTGCTAACCTCTTCATCACCACACCCGTAAGCTACAGTTCACTTATTGATGCTCCGGTTATGCGCTTGTTGGGGTTAGCCTGCACTCTTGCTATGCACACGCTGGGAGCTTGCACCTCGGGCGGAACCAATAAGCCGCAGCCCCAGCCCACGGCTTCCGTGCTGATTTTCTCCAAAACCAGTGGCTTTCGCCATGAGTCTATTCCGGCTGGTATCCGGGCCATTCAGACCCTGGGCCAGCAGCATAATTTTCGGGTAGATACCACCACAAATGCCGGGCGTTTCACCGCCACCGGGCTGCAGCCGTACCAGGCAGTTATATTCCTGAGTACCACCCAGGATGTACTGAACGAGGAGCAGCAAACGGCATTTGAGCAGTACATCCGGGGAGGCCGGGGGTTCGTGGGCGTACACGCCGCCACGGATACCGAATACAACTGGCCCTGGTACGGGCGTTTGGTGGGTGCGTACTTCAATGGGCACCCGGCCATCCAAACGGCTACTATTCAGGTGCTCAACAATACCCATCCTGCAACGGCGGGTTTGCCGGCCCAGTGGACCCGCACCGATGAGTGGTATAACTTCCGGGACCTGAGCCCTACCCTCACCGTACTGGCAACGCTTGATGAGCGGACCTACTCTGGCGGCACCAACGGCTCCAACCACCCTATTGCCTGGTACCATGAGTTTGCGGGAGGCCGGGCATTTTACACGGCTGGCGGACACACCACCGAAAGCTTCAGTGAGCCGCTGTTTCAGCAGCATCTGCTGGGCGGAATCCGGTATGCCATCGGGCCAAAGTAGAGCGGCGGCATTACTGCAATTTCTCATTTCTGCTTTGGCTATGGCCGCTGCAGTAGCCACCGAAAGCTGATACCCTTGGAATCGTCGGTTCGCAGGTCGAGTTGGCCGGTCTTGGGCTTGGCATCTTTCGCGGTGGCCAGAGGAACCAGTGTACCGGAGGAAGAAACCAGCGCCACATCCTGGTAGGCAATAAATATGAGCAGATGGTCACCCGTCTGGTAAGTACGTAACAAAGCCTGCAGATTAAGCTCGGAATCTTGTACACGTTTGCTGGGCAGCACCGGCCGTCCCCGGCGTACCAGCGTTACTTGCGCATGCCGAAACCGATACTCCTGAGCCGGGCACCCAGCTTCCGGCTCTACGCGTAGTGTTACAACGGGCACCAAGGCACTACCTGCAGCCGCTATTGGCTGCTCGTTGTGCAACAGCTGGATAATGGGCCGGGCGCAGGTAGTTTGGGCGGTGGCAGAAGTGGCCAGACATAGCAGAGCAGCCAGCAGCGGAAAGAATAGGGGCTGTACCATACCGAGCAGTGAGCAATGACGATTTACCATAGTAATTCACTGACAACCAATTTGGTACTATACCCGTTGTTTACAACGTAACTTCTGCGTCGCTAGTGAGCTGCAGACTGAGCGGCTGATAGCGCGGCTAATAACCGGTTGTTGCTGAAGGCGAAGGGTACCTGGCCAGTGGTAGTACTGATGTGGGTGGTGTAAGTAGTGGCCCAAAGAAACGTCTGGGTTTGCACCGGACCAAATGCCGCCCACGGAATAAACAGCGGCGGGTGCCCTACAAAAAATATTTTCCAGGTAGATAAGTACAGGCCCTCCACCGTGAACCCGATGCGGGCGGCGTTGTTGTACTTGGCTACCCCAATTCGGGCAAAAGTCAGCGTTTCCTGGTTCACGGTGGCTGGCACTGCTGGCACGGCATACTGCGCGGCCAGACGGCTCCAGCCCATGTGGGAAATCATGAAAACAACCAAGCACCAGAACGCCCCGAAAACCGGGATGAACAACAGCGGAAGCCAGGGCACGATGGGATGCATGCCCCTGCATACGCTTTCTGCCGGTTGCTGGTTGGTGCAGCTCAGTCATCGGTAAAGCTCAGTTATCCGCGTCGGCAGCCCAACTGTGCTATGCAACCGTATCAAGCCTACCCCGGCGAGCTTGCTCCCGCAGTTTCACTTGTACAAGCAACGAGTATTAGGAACCAACTATACTCTACAACTGCAAGAGCAGGGTAGCGGATCAGAAAGGCCAACTAAGCCACAACCGACAGTTGCATACTTACCAGCCTCGGTAGCACAACTCCCTATCTAACATGCTATTGCCTCGCGCTCTAGCTTCGCCCTCCATCGTATTGCTTTCCAAGGAGCTTTTAGCAACAGGACACCTGAGCTACTGTGCCAAAAATTTCCACAGGCACTTATGGAAGGTAAGATATGGATGGCGAGCTAAACACAAGGGGCACAGACAGCAAGGTATTGCCTGGAAACACAAAGCGCCGCCCCGGTACATCGGGGCGGCGCTAATTCCTGGGGCTCCAAGATTAGTATTTCCACTAAGTGCGGCGGAATTGCTTCCAGGTGCGCTGGCCCTTATTGAGCGTAGAATTGCTGGTTTCGGGGGCGTGGGGAAAGCAAAAGGCGCAGCCACGAGCAGTGCCGAAGTTAACGCGCGACACCTGCACGTTGGAAAACTTTGCGGGGTAGGCCGCAAATCGGCCTGCTTTCACGGTGCCAAAGGCTTGCTGAAGTTTCCGAACTCGTTTTTCCTGGCGCTTCAAGTTGGTACTCAGAGCGGGCAGCCTTTGGCAAAAACGGGTAAGTAAATCATGGCAACATAACTGCGGGTTCAGCGGAAGTCACAAATTGAACAACTGTTGAACTGCAAGAAAAAAAAGAGGCCGGCTTCTGTGCCTGGGAAGCCGGCCTCGCGTGCTACTTCAGCTTAATGCCTTGGTCGGCCATGGCCTGCTCGGTTTTGGCGTGGTTGGCCAGGAACTCCTTGTGCTGCTCTTCGGTGCGCTCCGTGCCCAGGCTCTGTAGGTGCTCGCGCAGTTTGTCGGCGGGCATATCGGCCCCGTAGGAAGGCGTACCCGGCTGCTGCCGCCACGACTCATGCAGGGTGCCGTCGTCCACGGCGTCGAAGCCCAACTCCTCCACCACGGCCATTACTTTCTGCTTGGCGGCGGCATCGTCGGAGGCCACGGGCAAGGCAATGCGGCCGGGCGTGCCGGCGGCTACGCCTTTGTTCTGAAGGTGGTCGGCGTAGATGTTGTTGAACACCTTCACCACCGGGCGGCCCAGGTGCTGCTGCACCCACTCGCTCTCGGTGAGGCTGCCGGTTTCCAGCTCCGCAATCTTGCCGTCGCGCAGCATGGGGTAGTAATTGCTGGTGTCGATGATGGGCGTCTCGCGGGGCACGCCGGCCAGCAGGTCTTTGGGCAGGTCGGGAATGTTCTTGAGCGGGATGGTTACCACCACGAGGTCGGTGCCGTGCTGGGCGGCTTCCTCTGCCGTCACGGCCTTGGCGCCCGTTTTCTGCTCCACGTCTTTGAGGGTTTCGGGCCCGCGGGAGTTGGCAATGTATACTTGGTGGCCGAGGTCCGTCAGCCGCCCGGCTAGGGCGCCGCCGATGTGGCCGGCGCCGATGATTCCGATGTTCATAGGTTGCGTTGTTTGGTTCGTGCGCCGGTGATGTGCCGGCGCAGGGAGTAAACAACGGAAGTGGGCGTTTTGCTTTTTTCTTGTTGGGATGGGCCAGAATGAGCAACGCCGCCGGAGCGGGGCTCAGGCGGCGTTGGCAATGGTTTTTGGCAAAGAGTTGGTGTGATATAACTTCTACCTCACGGCTCAGCATGACATACAAGTCGAGTGAACTTGTATGCTTAAAAGGAGCACATTGCGGTTGTTACATAATACACCAACAAGAAATAATATATTTCACTATTTTAAACGACTTAAATTAGCGAAATATTTTCCACAGCTTTTTCGATCATTTGGCTCAAATAATGTTTTTTTAATACTAAAATATCCACCAAAACCACCACCCAGTGCGCCCACAACTTCTTTTGCATACTCAGCATTATAATCCAGACCATTTTTCAGAAAAATATAAGAAGACAAAGCTACCCCTACACTTGCCATTCCATGTACAAATAATTCTTTATATATCTCACTCTTTAAATCCTTGAACTCCTTTATAAAATCACCGCTAAGCATACCGTTACTTATATTATCGTTGTATAATTTCAATTGCCTATTAAAAGCGCTTATAAGGTCCCTATTTTTACTTCTGAAGGTTAGCAATTTATATAAAGGAGCGCTTTCTATGTTAACTGGCATACTTAATGAAATCACACTTCTTGCAAATGAAGATTTTCTATCATTAACTCTGTTAGCTGGAATCGAATAACTTGTATAGTTATTATATTTAATATTATCTGTAGCAATTACTCTATCATTACTTATAGCCACTTCCTTAGCTAGATGGGTCATAAAAATAAATGCTAATTCTTCAGAAAGAAGTACACCTCCATCTATTTCTCTTCCTACTCCTTCTTGCAAACAGAAGTCAATCCATTCACCAGTAAATTTACTTCTATATACGATATTATTCCAATTATCCCGATTACGCAACCTTGTCAAGGTGTTAACTTGATGAAACAAAGAACTATATTGATAGGGCTTATGAAGAATACGCTCTATTTCTCTTACAGCTCTTATCGTAGCTCTATCAGCTTCGTAATGGCCTGGATTATGTAGATCTATTAGGTCTGATAAATCTATAACATTTCTAAATTCATTTGAAAGCATATATTGCCTATCATAAGGGACTATACATTGCACATTTTCACAATATAATATTGAAAATTTTAACCAATTTAAATTTGGCGGTTCAAAACCTGGATAATATAAAAGTCTTTGCATTAGATCATTGTATACATTAGGTGATTTACACTAAAACCGGAATCTTCACCCCGCGCTCCTGGGCTACCTGCTGGGCCAGCTCGTAGCCGGCGTCGGCGTGGCGGAAGACGCCCATGCCGGGGTCGGTGGTGAGCACGCGGCGCAGGCGCTCGGCCTTTTCGGGGGTGCCGGTGGCTACTATCACCATGCCGGAGTGGGTGCTGTTGCCAATGCCCACGCCGCCGCCGTTGTGCAGGCTCACCCAGTCGGCACCAGAGGCGCAGTTGGCCAGGGCGTTGAGCAGGGGCCAGTCGGCCACGGCGTCGGAGCCGTCCTTCATGCCCTCGGTTTCGCGGTTGGGCGAGGCCACGGAGCCGCAGTCGAGGTGGTCCCGGCCGATGACGATGGGAGCCGACACTTCGCCGCGGGCTACTAGGTCGTTGATGACCAGGCCGAACTTTTCCCGCTCGCCGTAGCCCAGCCAGCACACGCGGGCGGGCAACCCGATAAAGGGCACCTTGGCCTGGGCCTTCTCGATCCAGCGGGCCAGCATCTTGTTGTCGGGGAAGGTTTCGAGCAGGGCGCGGTCGATGCGCAGGATGTCCTGCGGGTCGCCGCTGAGGGCGGCCCAGCGGAAGGGGCCTTTGCCCTCGCAGAACAGCGGGCGGATGTAGCCGGGCACGAAGCCGGGGTAAAGAAACTGGCCGTTTTCGTCGCGCACCCGCAGCCCGCCTTTTTCGGCCTGCCCGCGCAGGTTGTTGCCGTAGTCGAGGGCCACGGCGCCGGCCGCTTGCAGATCAATGATGGCCTGGCAGTGCTTTACGATAGAGGCCAGGGCCTGACGCTTGAATTCTTCGGGGTTGCTGGCGCGCAGGGCTAGCACCTCGTTCACGTCGCCCTCGGGTAGGTAGTCCATCAGGTCGTGGGCCGAGGTCTGATCGGTCACGATATCCACTGCGTATCCTTGGGCCAGCAGTTCGGGCAGCACGGTGGCGGCGTTGCCGGTCAGGCCGATGCTCCAGCCTTGACGGGCCGCTTTGTACTGCGCGCACAGTTCCAGAGCGTGGGTTAGGTCGCGGGCCTGCTCGTCGAGGTAGCCTTCCTGCACTTTTTGCTTCACGCGAGCATCAATGGGTTCGATGACCAAGCACACGCCGTCGTTCATAGTGACGGCCAGCGGCTGGGCACCACTCATACCGCCGAGGCCGGCCGTGACGGTCACGGTACCGGCCAACGTGCCCGAAAAGTGCTTGTCGGCTACGGCGGCAAAGGTTTCGTAGGTGCCTTGCAGAATGCCCTGAGTGGCAATGTAAATCCAGGAGCCGGCCGTCATCTGCCCGTACATCATCAACCCTAGCTTATCCAGCTCATCGAAATACTCCTGCGTGCTCCAGGCGGGTACAATATTGGAGTTGGCAATGAGCACCCGCGGCGCGTGAGCCCAGGTGCGCAGCACACCCACTGCCTTGCCACTCTGCACCAGCATGGTTTCGTCGGGCTCCAGGTTTTTGAGGGTTTTTACGATGGCCTGGTACTCCTTCCAGTTGCGGGCGGCGCGGCCAGCTCCGCCGTACACAATCAGCTCGTCGTACACCAAGCTCACAGCCGGATCGAGGTTGTTTTCCAGCATGCGCAAGGCCGCCTCAGCCTCCCAGGTTTTGCAGCGCAACTCGGGACCGTGCTGGGCGCGTACGGTTTCCGCGGGCTTATACTCGTAGTACATTGGGCGCGTGGCAGGCTGATCTGAGGCGGCTGACGCTTGGGAAGTGGCTTCGAGGTTAAGCTCGGGCGTATCGAGGGCAGAGTGCGGCATACACGGGTAACTTTTCGGGTGGGAGTTAGGAGCCGGAAGTTATTGCTTTTTGCCCGGTCATAACACCAGTTTTCCCAACTTCTACTCCCCTCCCAAGCTCAACTGCCCACCAGCCATTTATCCGGTTAATGGCTACTAAAGCATGGTTCATCTAATAATAACATGGCATTGCTATACCAAAGTCTACCTTTGCCGTATCAGTCGTCAGTTGCCCAACTTACAGGCACTTACTCGGCTTTTACCCCCGCTTTTATGCAACGTTTTTCTACCCTCCTACGCTTTCTGGTGCTACTTCTTCTACTCGTAGTTGGAGCAGCCAACCGCCCTCGCCAACAGGCACAATCTGGTTTGTCTGACGCTGTTTCGGCCTTGCTGCAGAACGTACCGCTCATTAAAAGTTAGCTTTTCCGCCTTTCGCCCTACCACCGCTTCTCCTTTTTGGTATCTTTCCCAACGCAAAGCAATGCTTTGCGTTTTTTGTTGGCTTCACGCCTCGCTAGTAAATATTACGCTTTTCATATAACCAGTTTTATTTGCATATTGCTCTGGCAAACGCGCACTACTGTTATGGGTAACATCCTACAATTTCTGAAGGACGGTCTGCACTGGCTGGGTGATGTGCTATTAGATGGTCTGTTGGCTGACTTTTTCGCCTGGCTCAGCGACTGGCTGACAACTTAGCCGTCCCATTCTCTGCACGCGCCACTTGTCGTCGCAACTCCTCTTGCCTTCCCTGCTCAGCAGTCATTTGTGCTGAAGCGAAACAGCCCCGCTTGCAAGTTGCAAGCGGGGCTGTTTGTTGGTGATCCCGCTGGGATTCGAACCCAGGACCCATACATTAAAAGTGTATTGCTCTACCAGCTGAGCTACAGAATCAATTCCCTTCCGTTAACCAAGCGCTTTCTGGAAGGGAGTGCAAAAGTATAACATGCACCTTATATCTGCAAATCTCAGGAAGCTGTTTCTATTCTTAAACTCCGTAAAAACCACAACACCCTGATTAACAGATAAAATATTTTCATGTTTATTACTTAAACTCCTTCACCACTATTTCTTTGGCTTGGTGCAACCTCCAAGCAGCTTTCCGGATCATCCAATTGCTAACTGCCCTATTCTCGTGTTTTCCTTGCGTGACAGATATGCATTACGCGCTACTTAAAGCAAGAGGGCCAACCAAAAAATCTGGTTGGCCCTCTTGCTTTAAGTAGCGCGTAGATTACAATGCTGCCATTTCTTCCCGCACGAAATCGGCTAGGGTACGCAGGTACTCCGTGCTGAAATCGAAGCGGATACCGGCAGCGGCGTAGATTTCACCAATTGGCACCGTGTAACCCAACGCTAAAGCCCGCTGGTAGCCTTGCAGAGCCGCTTCGGGGTTCTGGCGGAAATTGCGCCATACGGCAATGGCACCCAGCTGGGCCATGGCGTATTCGATGTAATAGAAGGGCACTTCGTACAAGTGCAACTGCTTCTGCCAGAGGTAGGGCTTGATGTGCTCCAGCCCCTGCCAGCTTACCGTACGCTGGTTGAACTCATCGAACAGGGCCACCCAGCGTGCGTGCCGCTCCGGCTCCGTGTGCGTGGGGTTTTCGTATATCCAGTGTTGAAATTTATCGATGGTGGCCACCCAAGGGAAGGTTTCCAGCACGCTTTCCAGGTGAGTTTGCTTGGCCCGGCGCAACTCCGTGGGGTCGGAGAAGAAAACGTTCCAGTGGTCCATGCTGATCAGCTCCATGCTCATGGAAGCCAACTCGGCCACTTCGGACGGAGGGTGCTTGTCGGCCCCGAGGGGCAGGCGGCGCGTGAGGAAGCTATGTACGGCGTGGCCGCCTTCGTGCAGCATGGTTACCACGTCGCGCAGGGAGCTGGTGGCATTCATGAAGATGAACGGCACGCCGGTTTCGTCCAGTGGGTAGTTGTAGCCGCCGGGCGCTTTGCCTTTGCGGCTTTCCAGGTCGAGGTTGCCCATCTGGCGCATGGTGCGCAGGCACTGGCCCAGAAACGGGTCGAGGCGGTCAAAGACAGTGACGGTTTTTTCCAGCAGCTCCTCCCCGGTCTCAAACGGCCGCAGCGGAGCCTTGCCCGAGGGGTCCACGTCCAGGTCCCAGGGCCGCAGTTCGGCCAGGGCCAAATCCTGGCGGCGCTCCAGGTCCAGGTTATCAATGAGCGGCACCACCGTTTCACGGATGGCCTGGTGGAAGTTCATGGTATCCTGGGGCGTGTAATCGAAGCGGCCCAGGGCGGCAAACATATAGTCGCGGAAGTTGGCAAAACCGGCATTCACGGCTACCTGATGGCGCAACCCAATAAGGCTGGTGAAGAGTGTGTCCAGAGGCCCGGCATCCTGCAGGCGGCGCTCCTGAATGGTGCGCCAGGCCGTTTCACGCACTGCCCGGTCGGGGCTCTTCAGGCGGTCGGCGGCCCGGGGCAGGGTCATTTCCTCCCCATCCAGCGTTACGGTCATGGCGCCGGCAATGGCGGCGTACTGCTGCTGCTGGGTGCTGATTTCGGTTTTCAGAGGAATATTCTCGGGCCGGTAGATTTCCAGCGCCTGGCGCACTGAGCGGATGAAGATGCGGTAGCGGGCCGGGTCCAGTTCGGGCAGAAACACCGAGGCCATCATCTTCTCGTTGAGGGCGTGGTCGTAGGGGGCTACGTTCGGCTCAATCTCACTCACGAAGTACTGAAACGCCTCGCTGCTTGCCTGATCCTGGGTGTTGCAGGTCATGCGAATATAGCGCCAGGCCAGATCCTCGCTCAGCACCGCTTCCAGCTCCGAGCGGTGCAGCAGCCACTGATCCAGTTCCGCCACCGAATTGATTTGCCGGTCGCGCAGTTCCTCAAAATAGGGTTCAATAGCGGCCCATTCAGTCACAGAGAAGGATTCAGGCAGAAAGTGCCGGGGTGGCCGCTGCGTATCAGTGGCCAGATCAGCGGCGGGAGCAGAATAAGTCATGCGGAAGGAAAAAGCGGAAGGAGTGAGTCAGACAAGAAGCCAAAAGAATAATACCCTGATTACCCTGCTGATGTTGAGTAAAAGAGAAAGGTTCTCTGCTCTTTTCCCAAATAGAGTGGGGGCTTCAGCTGCATTAGCGGCCTAGGTTCAGCAGTTGAAGCTACCAAATCCAGCTTCAGCCCGACAGTACAGACCGGCAAGAAAGCAAAAGGCCGCCGAACTACGGTAGTACGGCGGCCTTTTTCGCGGTCAGGCGCAGGAAGCGGGAGCTTGCAAGACCTTAGTCTACTTCAATTACCACATCATTGGTGAGAGGATGGCCCACGCAGAGCAGCACGTAGCCCTGCTTCATTTCCGAATCGGAAAGACCTTCCCGCTCATCCAGGTGTATTTTGCCACTTAGGCACTTGCCCCGGCAGGCCGTGCACAGGCCCGCCTGGCAGCTGTACGGCAGGTCGATGTCCTGGTCGAGGGCGGCTTCCAGAATCGTCTGGTTGGGCTCCACGGCAAACTGGTACTCAGCCCCCTCGTACTGCACGGTTACGGTGCGCGCTACCACGTTGCCATCATCCTCGGCGGCCGATACGTCGCCGTGGCCGTTGGGCTGGGCGGCAGCTGTTTCGGCGGTTTCGGCGGCGGCCACAAAACTCTCGCGGCGGATGCGGCTGGCCGGAACGCCCAGCAGCTCCAGGGCGGCCTGGGCTTCCGTCATCATGCCCTCGGGCCCGCAGAGGAAGTACTCGGCCTGGGTAACCGGGAGCTGGGGGCGCTGCTCCAGGATGCGCAGCAAGGTGGTGCGGTTGAGGCGGCCGGTGTGCTTGTGCTCGGAGGCGGGCCGCAAGGGCTGGCTGAATACGTGCTCTACCTGCAAACGGCCGGCGTACTGCTGCTCCAGCTGCTGCAGCTGGCGGGCGAAAATAACGGACTCCTCGTTGCGGTTGCCGTACACCAGCAGCACCTGGCTCCGGGGCTCCTCGCGCAGCACGGCTTTCAGCATGCTCATGAGTGGGGTGATGCCCGAGCCGGCGCCCACCAGCACGATGGAACGGGCCGCCGCGGGCTGAGGCGCCAGCGTGAAGTTGCCCAGCGGTGCCATTACCTCCATTTGCTGGCCCACGCGCACGGTATCCAGCAGGTAGTTACTCACTAGGCCGCCGCCCACGCGCTTCACGGTTACAGCCAGGCGGGGCGCTTCGCCGGGGGTGCTGCTGAGGGAGTAGGCGCGGCGCTCCTTTTTACCGCCGGGGCCGCAGGGCAGAATCAGGGTCAGGAACTGGCCCGGCTGGCAGGCTACCGGCTGGCGGTCGGGGCGCTCAAAATGGATGGTAACGGCATCGGGCGTTTCCTGGGTCAACTCAACAACGTTCAGCGTCAGGTAGGGGCTACTCATATCAGGGAGAGAAGTGAATTTCAGGAGAAGTGCGAAACAGGCCGCAAAAATACGGGATTATGTGGCGCAGGCCGTAGCTTGCCCGTGGTATAGATTTTTGGGTTTCGGCCACCGGGCTGGCCCGCGGCCGGATGGCTCCGTATCTGTACCCGTTCCGCTACTTTTTGTTTTCCGCTTTTCCTATGTCCGCTTCCCCCACCCGCCCGACCTCCGCGCCCACTGCCCTGGCCGCCTTGCTGGAGCGCCACCAGCACGAATTTCACCCGGTACTGCCCGTTGATCTGAGCGCCCCCGACGTAGCCCGCCTCGATTTCACGGCCGCCAACCCCTTGCTGCAGGATGCAGATTTACGGGATACAACAGCATTTGAGGAGCTGGTGGGCCGCTTGCTGGAAGCCCAGCAAGCCCGCATCGGCGTGGGCGGCTACCTGGAAAACCGGGTGATTTACCGCCGCAGCCCTGGCCTGTTTGGCAACCCAGCCGTACCGGCCCGCTCCCTGCACCTGGGCGCGGATGTGTGGTTGCGGGCCGGTACGCCGGTACTGGCTCCCCTGTCGGCGCTGGTGCACAGCGTACAGGATAACGCCGGTTTCGGCGACTATGGCCCCACCGTCATTCTTCAGCACCAGCTCGAAGACGTGACGTTTTACACCCTCTACGGCCACCTGGCCCGCCGCGAAACCCTGCTGCTGCGCCCCGGCATGACCTTGGAACCCGGTGATGCCTTCGCCGAAGTGGGTCCCGCCCCCGAAAACGGCGACTGGCCGCCCCACCTGCACTTCCAGATTCTGGCCGACCTGCAGGGCCGCTCCGGCGACTTCCCCGGCGTGGCCCTCCCGGAGGAGCGGGAACTGTGGGCCGCCCTCTGCCCCAACCCGAACCTCGTGTTGCAGAGCAAGTGGCTGGAGTAAATTCGCTGCCACGGCTTACTGCTACTGCATACAAAAGGCCCGACGTGTTCAACGGCGGGCCTTTTGCTTGGTGGGTTGCTAGTCAAACTTGATGGCTACTACCGGCTTGATGCGCGCAATCAGGTAGGTAGGAATAAGCACGGCCAGCAGGGAGGTGAGGAAGGTGGCCACGTTGAGCACGATGATGATGAACGGGTCCCAGTGAATCGGCACGCGGTCCATGTAGTAGTTCTCGGGGTCCAGCGGGATGGGGTGGAAAAAGTACTGGATGGCGCAGAAGCCTAGGCCGATAATGTTGCCGTAGAGCATACCGCGCATGGTCAGGCTCAGGCCCCGGAAGAAAAACATGCTCCGGATCTGGTTGTCGGTGGCCCCGATGGCCTTGAGCACCCCAATCATGTTGGTGCGTTCCAGAATCATGATAAAGATGGTGGCTACCATATTGAAGGTCGCCACGAAGATGATCAGAATCAGAAAGATGACCACGTTGCGGTTTAGCAGCTGCAGCCAGTCGAACAGCTGGGCGTACTGGTCGGTAATCTTGTCCAGCTTCAGGTCGTAGCGCAGGTTCTCGTAGATGTTATCGGCTACGGGGTCGAGGCGGTTGAAGTCCTTGAGCGTTACTTCCATGCCGCCCACCAGTGAGTCGGGCCAGGCGTTGAGCTGGCGAACCTGGCCAATATCCCCAATGACGTAGGCCTCATCAAACTCGTCGAGGCCGGTCTGGTAGATGCCGCGCACCGTGAACTGCCGCACCCGGGGAGGGGTCTGAATAAAGTAGAACAGGGCCTTGTCGCCGGGCTTGAGGCGCAGCTTATCGGCTACTTTGCGGGAAAGCAGAATGTCGTTGCTGGCGGCCGTATCGGTGAAGCTGATGAACTTACCAGCCACCAGGTTCTTGCGCATCGGCGACTTGCCCGACTTCTCATCGATGCCCTTCAGCACCACGCCCAGCACTTCATCCTTGGTTTTGATGATGGCCGTTTTGCGGGCGAAAGGCTGCATAGACACCACCTGGGGGTTGCGGCGCAGCTCCTGCACCAGCCGGGGCCCGGCAATGGGCTCCACCTCCAGCGAATTGTTGGTATCGTACTTGCTGATTTGCAGGTGGGAGCCGAAGGAGAAGATCTTGTTCTGGATTTCGTTGCGAAACCCTTCCAGAATGGCAAACGACACCACCATCACCGCCAAGCCCATGGCAATGCTGATGATGGCTATCTTTGTCACCGACGAGGTAAATGACCCGGCATCGGCCCCGTCAATCTTGTTAGATATGTACTGCGAGACGTTCACTGGCGTAAAGCTAGATGAATCCCGGTAGTTTCCCAGCCTTCCAGCCAGCCTATGTACTCCATCCTGCCCGCCGGCCTGCTCGGCCTTACGCTCCTGCTAGCCGATTGCGCCCGTCCGCCCCAATCGGCGCCGGCGGCGGCTTCGCCCGCCACTTCCGCGCCGGCCGATGCTCCACTGCGCGAAATGGCGGCTTCCCCGCCCCAGGTACTGCTGCCCGCCGCCGCGCCCCTGCGCACCGGGGCCGAGCAGTTTGCGCGGTATCTGCCGCTGCTGAAGGGCAAGCGCGTGGGCGTGGTAGTCAACCAGACGGCCCGGGTGGGCAAGGCGTTTCTGGTGGATACGCTGCTGGCCAAAGGCGTAGGAATTAAGGTCATTTTTGGGCCGGAACACGGTTTTCGGGGCGAAGCAGCCGACGGGGCCACCATCAAGGATGGGAAAGATGCCCGCAGCGGCCTGCCCGCGCTGAGCTTATACGGCGCCACCAAAAAACCGACGCCCGAAATGCTCAAGGATATTGACGTGCTGGTGTTCGATATTCAGGACGTGGGGGCACGCTTCTACACCTTCATCAGCACCATGCACTACGTGATGGAGGCCGCCGCCGAGCAGAACAAGGAGGTCATCATTCTGGACCGGCCTAACCCCAACGGCTGGTACGTGGATGGGCCGGTGCTGGAACCGGCGTTTAAAACCTTCGTGGGCATGCACCCCATTCCGGTGGTGCACGGCCTCACGGTGGGCGAGCTGGCTGGCATGATTAACGGGGAGAAATGGCTGGCTGGCGGCAAGCAGTGCAAACTCACGGTCATTCCGGTGGCCGGCTACACCCACAGCACCCGCTACGATTTGCCGGAGCGCCCCTCCCCTAACCTGCCCACGCCCCACTCGGTGGCCCTGTACCCGGCGCTGTGTTTGTTCGAGGGCACCGACGTGAGCGTGGGCCGGGGCACGGCCACGCCGTTTGAGGTAATTGGCGCGCCCACCCAGCCCAGTACGCGCCCGTTCCGCTTCACGCCTACTCCCAACCCCGGCTCCACCTCCCCGCCCCAGAACGGCAAGCTCTGCTACGGCCAGGATTTACGGCAAGTGGGTGATATTGGCTTCACGCTGAAATATCTGCTGGACTACTACCAGCAAAGCACCAATAAGGAGAAATTCTTCCTTTCCGACCGGGGCTTTGACCGACTGATGGGCAACGCCACCGTGCGCCAGCAAATCATAGCCGGTAAGTCGGAGGCCGAAATCCGCCAGGGCTGGGAGCCGGCGCTGGGCCAGTACAAGGCCATGCGCAAGAAGTATCTGCTGTACCCGGACTTTAAGTAATTCAACTGTCATGCTGAGCTTGTCGAAGCATCTCTACCGCTTCGTTGCAGTAGTAACACAACGAAGCGGTAGAGATGCTTCGACAAGCTCAGCATGACGTTCCTTACCAAAATGACTTCACCTCTCAACATCATTTTCATGGGCACCCCTGAGTTTGCGGTGCCAACGCTGGAAGCCCTGCTGGGCTGGGACGGGTGCCGGGTGGTGGCCGTACTCACCGCTCCTGATAAGCCGGCAGGCCGGGGCCGGCAGTTGCAGGGCTCGGCCGTGAAACAGGCCGCCGAGGCCCACGGGCTGCCGGTGCTGCAACCCACCAACCTGAAAGACCCCGCTTTCCAGGCCGAGCTGAAAGGCTACGCAGCCGATTTGCAGGTGGTGGTGGCTTTCCGCATGCTGCCCGAGGCCGTGTGGAATATGCCACGGATGGGCTCCATCAACATTCACGCCTCGTTGCTGCCCCAGTACCGGGGCGCGGCCCCCATCAACTGGGCCCTTATCCACGGGGATACGCAAACGGGTGTAACCAGCTTTTTCCTGCGGCACGAAATTGATACCGGCAACCTCATTTACCAGGATGCGGTGGACATTGCCCCGGAGGATGATTTCGGCGCGTTGTACGAGAAGCTGAAAGCGGCCGGAGCGCAGCTGGCGCTCCGTTCAGTGCAGGCCATTGCTGCCGGCGCGGCGCCCAGCATTCCGCAGCCCGAGCTGCCGGAGCTGCGGCCCGCCCCCAAGCTCACCAAGGAAACCGGCCGCCTCGATTTCACGCAGTCGGCCCCGGCGCTGGCCAACATGGTGCGCGGCCTCTCGCCCATTCCCACCGCCTTCACCCAACTGCCCGATGGCCGCACGCTCAAAGTATTCAAGGCCCAGCCTTTGGATGATGAAGAGGCCAGTGGCCCCGACCAGGGCGGCGCGGGCCGCTGGCTCACCGATGGCCGCACCT
The DNA here is from genome assembly GCF_032464715.1 of Hymenobacter endophyticus. Classification (NCBI taxonomy): domain Bacteria; kingdom Pseudomonadati; phylum Bacteroidota; class Cytophagia; order Cytophagales; family Hymenobacteraceae; genus Hymenobacter; species Hymenobacter endophyticus. The sequence continues at coordinate 220,180 of NZ_JAWDJT010000009.1, forward strand.
ACCTGCGCGTGCAAACCGCCAACGGCCTGCTCGATTTGCTGGACGTACAGCTGGAAGGCAAGAAGCGCATGACCGTCCAGGATTTTCTGCGCGGCTTTGATGTCAAAGGGCTCGGCTGAGTTGTCATCCTGAGCAGCGCGAAGGATCTGTTACGTTGGCACGAGTCATTGTTAGGGTTCAAGTACAGACGTGAAGCTGTTTAGAAAGTGCCTAAAACTTGAAAGAACGTCATGCTTCATCTGGCGTCCGCTTGTCGAAGCATGATGTTCTTCGGACTTTTTAAACAGCTTCGTAGCAAAGTCTTTCGTGTTGCTCAGGATGACCGTAACAGTCGTTCACTGCCGCACAGAAACTCACCATTTCACCACTCACCATTTCACCGCATGACCGCACTCGTTGTAGCCGTAGCCGATAACGGCGTTATCGGGGGCGAAAACCGCCTGCTTTGGCACCTGCCCCTTGACCTCAAGCACTTCAAGCAGCTCACCCAAGGCCACCCCATCATCATGGGCCGCAAAACATACGAAAGCATCGGGAAGCCCCTGCCCAACCGCCGCAACATTGTGGTAACCCGCCAGGCCGACTGGCAGACCGAGGGTTGCGAGACGGCCGCCTCAGTGCCCCAGGCGTTGGAATTGGCCCGCACCTCCGACGAGCAGATATTCGTAATCGGGGGCGGGGAAATTTACCGCCAGGCGCTGCCCGCTGCCGATGTGGTGTACCTAACGGAAGTACACTACGCCTTCGAAGGCGACGTGACCTTCCCCGACCTCACGGCCAGCGAGTGGCGCGAGGAAGCCCGGGAACGGCACGAGCCCGACGAGAAGCACGCTTACGCCTTCAGTTTCGTGACGCTCCGGCGGCGGTGAGTGAGTGAGTGAGTGAGTGAGTGAGGCGAAGCAACCTGTCCTTCTCACCGCGCAAACCTTCGACCTACGCAAAAGCCCCTGACGTCAGAACCAGACGTCAGGGGCTTTTCACTTATCAGCGCTTCGAGGATTGAAGAGGAAGGATTAGCTGCGCTGTCCTGCGGGTGCTTCGCCTCACTCACTCACTCACTCACTCACTCACTCACCGTAGCAATACCAGCTTGCCCCAGTCCTTTTTGAAGGCCCGGTCGCCGGTGGTGGCGCGCTGCTTGAATTCACCTTCGGGGTCGTCGAGCACCACGCGGTAGAGGTAGGTGCCGTTGGCCAGCCGGTCGCCGTAGTCGTCGGTGCCATCCCAAGCGTACTCGGTCATGTTGTTGCCGATGCGCAGGGGGCCCAGGTCGGCCATCATGATTTCCTTCACTACCCGGCCCGTCAGACTCACAATCTGGATTTTCATGTTGCGCGGCAGCGTGGAGCCGGTGAGCGTAAACACGAATTTGGCCTTGCTGGTAATCGGGTTGGGGTACGGGAATACGTTGGTGATGGTCGACTCCTTGATGACCTCAAACGTGATGCGGTAAGGCTCGGAGCTGGCCAGATTGCCCGAGCCGTCCCGGCCCTGCACCTCCAGCGTGTACACGCCCGGTTGTAGCGGGGTGGTGTTGCCGGGGCGGTACGTGAGCATGGCCGTACCCTTCGCCGAGTCGGCCACGAACTCAATGCCGGCCGCGTTCAGATCCACGGTGATGGGCGCGGTGCCTTTGGGCGGGGTCAGGCTCAGGATGAAGTTGGAGCGGTTCTGGATGGGCCGCAGCTTGTCCAGGTCGCGCAGCTGCACGCTGATAATGGGCTGGGGCGACACGATTTCCCCGTTGAGCAGATGGCGACCATCGAAGGCTACATCCAGCACCGGGGGCATGTCCTGGTTGGTTACCTCGAAGGGCGGCAGCGTAAGCTCGTTGTTGAAGTAGTGCAGCTCGGGCTGACGACGGGGGTTCAGCACTACCTGGCCCGAGAGCGTACCGTAGAGGCCGCGCACATCCAGCTTCACCTCATAGCTGCGCTGGGAGTGGGCCGTGAGGGCGGCACCGGCCAGCGGATAGTACCGCTCCCGGGGCACGCCAGCGTTGCTGCTGCGCACCACAATGTAGCCTACCAGCGGCGCGGTAAAGTCAAAATCAGCTACGTTCTGGAAGGAAACCGGCACCGTTACCGTACCCGTCTGCTGGGCCTGCTGGGTGAGGGCTGCCGCCGTGAGCGGCGTAACCGACGGGCGCACCACACCTTCGGGCACACCCTGGTAGGTTACCAGCCATTGCTCCAGCTGCGGCGTGAAGCCCGGCGTGGCCTCCCGTAGCACCGCCTGCAGCTGCAGATACGGGTACTGCTTAGCCGAAATACCATTCAAGGCCAAGGCCCGGTTGGTTACATTGGGGTTGAGTACGGTGGTTACGCCCAGCGTATCGGTGCCCAGCAGGCGGAGCGTGTAGCTGCCGGTGCTGGTGGTCCGGATGGTGTGGTAAAGCGTTTCCCATTGTCGGGCCGGGCCGATTTGCGTGGAGGTAACGGTGGCTTCCTGGGTGCCGGCGTTGTAGGTCCACTGTCCGCCGGGCACGGCCACTTCCAGCCCGCGCCGCTCGTTGCGGCGGAACTGGCCCGGGTGGCTCTGTGACCAGCCACCCTGCGTGCGGCCGTTGATGACGCGGAAGGAACTGGTAGCCCAATCGGCGCTTTCATCACCCTGAGGAGTACTCAGGCGCGCACGCCAGTACCACACTACGCTGTCCTTGCCAGCCAGCGTGGGCAGGGTTGGCTGCCATTCCGGCACCATTACGGCGTTGAGTTTCGTGCGCTGCACCAAGGAGCTATTGAAGGTTTGCACGGTATCCGCTTCCAGGTCATAGTCGCGGGCGGTGATGGTGGGCACGTTGCTTTGCGCCACCAGGCGCACGGCCCGGCTGCCCACAATGGCAAATTCGGGCGGGCTGAGGGTGGTCACGCCGCCCGTGAGGAAGGAATAGTTCAGCGTAGCCCGGTTGTTGGTTTCGTCCGACTCGGCAATCAGGTTATCGGGGTCAATATCAACCTGGAAGACGTTGGCTCCGGCCACGCTGCCGGTGGCCGGGTTGCTGAGGCTGAGCGTGTAGGTAGTATCCTGCCGGGCCTGGGGCACCGTAAAGTTGCTAGGAAGTGTTAACAGTCACGCAGCCAGAGTACGGTTGCGGCAAGATGAACAAAGGCCAGAAAATGGGCATCCAACTTGTCATAGCGCGTGGCCACGCGGCGAAACTGCTTGAGGCGGCTAA
>NZ_JAWDJT010000010.1:0-204439 GCF_032464715.1 Hymenobacter endophyticus
TTGGCCCCGCCCGCCGCTCGTGCCTTCCCGGCCCGGCAGTAACGGCGCGATGCGCGCCCACTGCGCGTCGGTCAACATGTACTCCATTCCCAAACATACTAGCCACTGTTAACACTTCCTAGCCGATTGTGGTACTTTTGCGTGCCAATGCCCGGATAGTACTAACTGTCTGAGCCCTGCTACATAACTCACCTCCTTTTCTGATGAGCCAGAAACTAATTGATTTTGAAAAACTGCAAGCCCACGCCAACGAGCTGAAGCAGCAGTGGAACGACCCCAAAAAGCCTTTTCATTATCTGGTCTACGATGGGTTTTTTCGCCCCGAAGCGGCCGAGCGGATCCTGGAAGCCTACCCCGATGTAACGACCGGCAACTGGGACGGCACCACCTACATCAACCAGAAAAATAAGTTTGCCCTCACCAAGTTCGGCGCCGACTACCCGCTGCTCCAGCAGGTATTCGACGAGTTCAACGGCGAGAAGTTCCTGCACATGGTGGAGGACATCACCGGCATTCCGGAGCTGCTCGGCGACGATGAGCTGTTCGGCGGCGGGCTGCACCAGTCCGTAACCGGCGCCTTCCTCGACGTGCACGTAGACTTCAACTACCACCAGACCACCAAGTACCACCGGCGCATGAACGCCATTGTGTACATGAACAAGGACTGGAAAGATGAGTATAACGGCCACCTTGAGCTGTGGGACATGAAGAAAAAGAAGCAGCTGGAAAACGTTGCTCCCGTCTTCAACCGCTGCGTGATTTTTGAAACCAACGAGGTATCGTTCCACGGCCACCCCAAGCCCCTGGCCGCGCCCGGCGGCCTCACCCGCAAGTCGCTGGCCGTATACTACTACACCAAAACGCGCCCCGCCAACGAAATTGCCGGGGAGCACAACACGGTGTACGTGAACACCGAAGGCACCGGTGGCCTGCTCAAAAACCTGAAGTCGGGTTTGAAAGCGGCTGTAGAGCGGGTGAAAAAATAACCGCTTGGCAAAAGCTCCCCCGTACCAAAAGCCCCGCGCCAGATCTGGCGCGGGGCTTTTTGCTTGAACTGGCTATACCGAAAGCTGCCCGGTGTAGTAGTGCTGAACGGCATTGAGTACGCGCTGCTGGTCGGCGGGGCGGAGCTCGTAGTAGAGCGGCAGGCGCACCAGCCGCTGGGCGTGGGCCAGGGCGTGGGGGAGGGGGCGGCCGTCGTGCCGGGCCTGGTAGTAGGGGCTGGCGTGCAGGGGCTGGTAGTGGGACACGGCCAGAATTTGGCGCTGCGCCAAGTGCCGGATGAGGCCGTCGCGCTCGGCTTGGTTGCGGCAAAGCAGGTAGAAGATATGGGCATTGTGCACGGCATAGTCGGGCACGGTAGGCAAGGCAAAATAACCCGCCGCGGCCAGCGTCTGCAGCCCCGCCCGGTAGTGCTGCCACTGCTGCTGCCGCCGCTCCTGAATGGCCTCCAGCCGCTCCAGCTGACCCCACAAGTAGGCTGCGTTCAACTCGGAGGGCAAAAATGACGAGCCGATATCTACCCATTGGTAGCGGGCCACCTGGCCCCGGAAAAAGGCCGCCCGGTTGGTGCCTTTTTCCCAGATGATTTCGGCCCGGGCCGCAAAATGCGGGTCGTTGATAGCCAGCAGGCCGCCTTCACCGGCAATGATGTTCTTGGTTTCGTGAAAGGAAAAGGCCGCTAAATGCCCCACCGCGCCCAGCGCCTGATCCTGGTAGCGGCTCTCAATGGCTTGGGCCGCATCTTCCACCACGTAAAAGCCGTGCTCCTGGGCCAGTTGCATGAGCGGCGCCATGTCGCAGGCTACGCCCGCGTAGTGCACCGGCACTACGGCCCGGGTGCGCGGCGTAATGAGTAGCGCTAATTGGGCCACGTCGAGGTTGGGGTGGTGGGCCAGGCTGTCGGCAAAGATAATTCTGGCCCCGCGCAGTAAGAAGGCGTTGGCGGTAGAAGTGAAAGTGAAGGACGGCATGATTACCTCGTCGCCGGGCTGAATGCCGAGGAGCAGGGCCGCCATTTCCAGCGCTGCCGTGCCGCTGGTAGTCAGCAAGGCTAGCGGCAGGCCGTAGCGGACTTGTAGAAAGCCTTGGCACTGCTGGGTAAAATAGCCGTTGCCGGACAGCTTGCCCTGGGTCAGCGCCTGCTGAATGTAGGTTAGCTCCTGGCCGGCCAGCAGCGGTTTGTTGAATGGAATGGCCACGTCTTGCATAAAGTCAGGTGGTGGCGGCTACCACATACAGGGGCCGATGGCGCACACTTTCGAAGATTTTGCCCACGTAGAGCCCTACTACACCCAGCACCAGAATGATCAAGCCCGAGAAAAAGCTGATGGCAATAAACAGGCTGATGTAGCCGGGCACCGTAATCTGGCCCAGGGCAAAGCGAATGAGGGTGATAACTCCCAGCAGGAAAGCGCTGCCCGAGAGCAACAGTCCTAGACAAGCCATCAGGCGTAAAGGTTTGTCGGACGAAGCCAGCATTATGTCGGTAGCCAAGCGCAGGCGACGAGTCAGGCTATAAGTACTTGGCCGACCTTCGGCGGCGTGCTGTACGGATAGGGTAATTTGCCGGAAACCTACCCAGCGCACCATGGTGGGGAAGTAGCGGATACTCTCGTGTAGTTGCAAAATGGCCTCGATCACGCGGTGATGGTAGATGCCGAAGTTTGCCACCGTAGGATCTTGGCAAGTGTCGGTTAGATAGGAGAGCACTGTGTAAAACCCACACGACAAGGTGCGTTTAAACCAAGAGTCCTGACGGGTAGTGCGACTGGCCAGCACCACGTCGTGACCCATTTGGGCGTGCTGATAAAGGGCTGGAATTTCCTCAGGGCGGTCCTGTAAGTCGCAATCCATTACTACTATCCACTCGCCCTGGGCCGCGTCGAGGCCGGCCGTAATAGCGTGGTGTTGACCAAAGTTGCGGCTCAGCCGAATTCCCCGGATGCGCGAGTCGTGGGCAGCGTAGCGTTGAATCAGGTCCCAACTCTCGTCGGGGCTGCCGTCATCAACTAGAATTATCTCGTAAGCAGTTGTCAATGGAGCCAGAGCTTTCGCGAGGCGTCCCAAGAGCTCGTCCAAGAGCTGATCGGCCTGGTACACTGGGCTTACAACGGAAAGCAGCAATTTGGTGTTGGGATGGGCCATTCAGTGGGCAGTGGGCAGCTACGATACGGAAGCAGGACACAGGAAGCTACCAGAAAAAAGGCGCCGTGAGTTTTCCAAAGGTAAGAAGAGCCTGACCTATATCAGGGAGAATAAAATGCCTGCCTGCTTCAACACACGCACTTGGACGCCACGCCTCTCAACAACCACCTTACTTTCTTGGTATAGAGCACAAAGCCCACTGCAGCGAAGAAGGCTGCCACTGGGTTGCTGGCAGCGACGCCAACAGTAGCATTCCGACTGGGCTACAGTAGGCATTTCGTCTCTAGCTATAAATGGTTAAATGCGCATCTTGGCCGGAGTTGGCGTACTTTTGCAGTTCATTTCGTATACGTCGGCCATTTGGCTGTTCTCTTACTATGCACATTCTGTTCCTAGTGCCGTATCCTCTCGGCAAAGCTCCTTCCCAGCGTTTCCGATTCGAGCAGTACATTAAGCTCCTAACCACGGAGGGGCACACCTACCAACTGGAGCCGTTTGTTTCCGAAGACACCTGGGCCATCCTCTACAAGTCCGGCCACACCCTGCGTAAAGCTCTGGGCATTGTTGGCGGTTTCCTACGGCGGTTTTTGCTACTCTCTGCAGTATCTCGCGCTGACTACGTTTTTATTCACCGCGAAGCCTCACCCATTGGGCCTCCTATCTTTGAGTGGATTATTGCTAAGTTATTTAGGAAGCGTATTATCTATGACTTTGATGATGCCATATGGATTCCTAACACTTCAGCAGCCAACAGCATTGTGGCCGGAGTAAAGTGGCACCACAAGGTGGGCAGTATCTGCCGTTGGGCTTATAAAGTGAGCTGCGGGAACACCTATCTGCGCGACTACGCCCGGCAATTCAACGCCAATGCTGTGGTAAACCCTACTACCATCGATACGGAGCATCTGCATAACCAAGTGCGCGACCAACAGCAATTTGGACCGTTGGTGATTGGCTGGACGGGTACGCACTCAACTCTAAAATACTTAGAACAGGTGGTGCCGGTTCTGGCCCGGTTGGAACGTGAGTTCGAGTTTGAATTTCGGGTAATTTCCAATAAACCTCCCCAACTGCCGTTGCGTAGCCTAGTATTTCAACCCTGGCGTAAGGAAACGGAAATAGCCGACCTACTAGGTTTCCACATTGGGCTGATGCCCTTGGAAGATGATTTATGGGCAAAAGGCAAATGCGCGTTCAAAGCCTTGCAATACATGGCTTTAGGTGAGCCTGCTCTGGTATCGCCGGTAGGAATGAATATAGATGTGGTGACTGATGGCCTAAATGGCTTTGTATGCGCTACTCCCCAAGAGTGGGAGGCTGCCCTGCGTAAGCTTTTGCAAAATGCCGCCCTGAGAACCGAACTGGGAGAGCAGGCCCGGCAAACCATCGTGAATCGCTATTCGGTAGTTGCCAACCGACCTACTTTTCTAGGATTATTTAGTTGAGACCTAGCACGACGTCTGGGTTTGCGACGGCTCTGGGTTGCTTTTTCCTGGAGCATATAAAGTCCTGCTAGGTAGAAAGGCATTAGAGGAATTTTGTATCGCACTAATGTGCCAAAATTACCGCTGTTGATACCAACCCCAATGGCGAAGACAGTAGCAAACAGGAAACTGAATAGGATAAGCGGAGTGCTAGCAATAATTCCTAATCCTTTTAATAAACCTGTTTTGTATAACAGAGAAACAGTTAACCAGATAAAAAGAGTGGCTTCCAGCGCTGAAAGTAACATAACGGGGTTACGAACCTCAAATAGAAACGGGCGAAAAATTGATACTACAACAGCCTGCGGTGCAGTTTTTAATAAAGAAGCGGTACTGCCATCGAACTCCCCAATATCATAAGCCGAACCACTGACGGCGAAATGAGTTAAGTATTCCTGGTTAATTTTGGTTCGCTCTCCAATTTTTTCTACATCATATCTCTCATCGCCAGCAGTAATTCCAGTGGCTCCAATGTAACCCGCACCTATTCCCAATAATAGAAAGAAAGGTTTAAGCGCTATACGCAGAGCGGCAGATTTAATGCGCTGATTATTCTCGTTAAATACCCATAGCAGAGCAGGTGGGGCGAATGAAAGTAAAATATAAATTTTTACCGATACAAGAACATATATGCCTAATGTACCCACCAGTGCGCCGGTTACAACGAATTTTCGCGCAATAAAAACGTGGTAGAAACCATAAAAAGTCCATCCTAGCGCACCAAGGCATAAGGAGTCTTTCATCAGGCCAGAACCCCAGAAAAATACGGAAGGTAGAAAGAAAACAGCAATGGCGAATTTTTTATAAGCCAAGGGATAAATACGCAGAAATGTAATATACATGGACCACATACCTGCGAAACTGAAGGCAGCGAAGCACAGGCTTATGATGGAATAAGTGTTGAAACAGATAAGGGAAAATACACTGCCTAATCTAACAACAAAATATTCGGTAGAAGCAGTGTACCAATACATTTGCCCGGTGTACCGTAGCATATCACCGTCCGGAACAACTGGTGCCTGCAGTAGCCGCAACCATATACTGAATGATTCAGATAGAGAGCTATGTAATATTTGGATATGACGAAAATAGTTAAAAGTGTCTCCTCCACCGTAATAAAACTGATAAACCAGTCCCAATGAAATAGCACCCAGAAATTTTACTGATAAGGCCGGAATAAAATATTTGCGGGTGAAGGCATTAGTAAACTGCTTGCGCACGGCAAAGGCTATGGCATAGAATACCCCCAGATACAGTGGGGTGAGAAACAGATCCTTCAGTTCCATGGCGGCGCAAGATTACTTTTTGGGCTTGGCTTTCAGGTAAGCCTTGGCTTCCTGATACTGCTCCGATTTTTTGTCGGATTTGTCCAGTACTACAGCATAGTGGCGTTGAGCGGCGGCGGCATCTTTGGCTTTATCGGCTAGGCGAGCCAAGCCTAGGTTGGCAAACACGTAAAAGCCATACTTGGTTTCTCCGTTTTGCTCAGCGAATACGATGCAACGCTGGTAATACTCTTTAGCCTTCTTGGCATCCTTGTAGCGAGTCTGCATAAGGTAGCCTAAGAAAAAAGTAGCGTACCGGCCACTATTTGCTTCGTAGCCGGGTAGGCCACGATTAAGCTTGTCCAGAATATCCCGGCTGACCCGCTCACACTCCCGAAGCTCGCCCTGCCGGAAGCAGATGTTGGCGTAGATGCGTTGGAAGTACCCGTTGTCGGGGTAGGTGGTGGCAAGGTAACGCGCTAAAGGCATGGCCTGCTCGGGTTTGTCTTCCTCGTTCAGCAAAATCCGCATAAGGAAGACGCGCGCTTCCGGGCCCACATAAAACCCATTGTCGGCCACGTTGCGCAGCTGTTGCAGGCCCAGCTGCTTGTTGCCTTTCGGGAAAAACAGCAGCACCGGCTTGAGTAGCGGGTAGTTATCCGGAATCCAGACGGCGTAGTAGTTGAACAGCGCCTGCCCGAAGAGAAATTCAGGGCTCAGGCCGTTAGCTTCCTTGCTTTTGTCGAGGTAATCCAGGGCGCGCTTGGCACTGACGGTGGCTTTGCGCCAATCGTGCCGCTCGGCGTGCAGGCGGCCATCGAAGCCGTAGCCGGCCGCCAGGAAAAAACAGGCCTCGTAATTTTTAGTATCGGCCTTGTACATGGCTTCCCCCTTGGCAATGGTGGTATCCATGTAGGCAAAAAACTGCTTGTCGTAGAGCGTGGTTTGAATGCCGGAAGGCATGATTTTCCACCAGGTGCTCAGCCCCAGCAGGAAATAGGGCATGGGGTGGTTGGGGTAGCGACGGCGTAGGCTCCGGAACTGCCGCTCAGCCTTGTCATACTTGAAATTGTAGAGGTTGAATACCGCTCCTTCTAATTCCGTCTGAATATCCTTATCCAGCAGCAGCCAGCTTTTGGTATCAACGGCGGCGGGGGCTACATCTACGTTTTCCAAGCGCACCTGCTGCACCGTATCCGGTAGGGCAGGGGGGCGAGTAGTATCCGGCTGCTGCGCCCACGCTACCAGTGGCAGCCCAAGAATCAGCAATAGGATAAATTGAAAACGTGGAAGCATAGGTACACACTAATTGCGGTTTCACACACTGACTATGGCCTGCTCTACACCGCCCATTCAAGAGGCTAAAGTAGAACATTTGTCCTAGTTTTGGACAAATAATATACGCTATATGCAGCTTTTACAAGCACTTTGCCAGATTCATGCACCCTCCGGCAATGAAGCACTCCTGACAGAATACCTACTCCACTACATTCAGCAGCGCCAGCAGCAGTGGCGCATTCAGCCAACCGTGCTGGCGGGGGGAGAGTTCCAGGATTGCATTATTCTAGTATTTGGAAAGCCTCGTACGGCTGTGTTTGCCCACCTTGATAGTATAGGATTTACTGTGCGCTACGGCCGGGAATTGGTACGTATTGGTGGGCCCAATGCGGCAACCGGCTACCAACTGGTTGGCCGAGATGCGCAAGGGGACATTGCCTGTACAGTAGTGGTGGACGAGGATACCAAGGCGCTCAGCTACGACTATCATCGGGAAATTGAGCGCGGAACAGAGCTTACCTTCCGCTGCGACTTCCGGGAAACAGCTACTACAGTGCAAAGCTGCTACCTGGACAACCGCCTGGGCGTGTGGAATGCCTTGCGCCTTTGCGAAACGCTGGAAAACGGGGTTGTGGTGTTTAGCTGCTGGGAAGAGCACGGCGGCGGCTCAGTAGCCTACCTGGCCAAGTATATCTATGAGCACTACGGCGTGCGCCAGGCCCTGATTTCGGACATCACTTGGGTAACGGAAGGCGTACATCCGGGCCAGGGCGTGGTCATTTCCCTCCGCGACTCCCTGATTCCGCGCCGCAGCTACGTGGAGGGTATCCGGCGCATTGCCGAGGCCGCCGACGTACCACACCAACTGGAGGTAGAAGGCAGCGGCGGCTCCGACGCGAAAGAACTGCAACACGGTGCTCAGCCCTGGGACTGGTGCTTCATTGGAGCCCCCGAAGACAACGTGCACACGCCCGATGAAATCGTAGATAAGCGCGACATAGAAAGCATGTTGGCGTTGTACCAGGTGCTGATGCGCGAGTTGTAGAGGGAGCTACATGAGCAGTGTGCAGAGCGGATGGTTTCAGGGCTATTCCGGAATCAGCCGCTCTGCGTGTACCGGGTTAGTATGAAACGGCTGGTTATTAGGGAATAAACTCTATTTTACTCGCCCAATCGTTCTTTTCTCTTCCAACCCTAACTCCCTGTTCCCACCGTTTATGACGAACATTCTCTACGTAGTGCCGGCCTTGGGTGTGCTGGCGTTGCTCTACACCTGGCTGCGCGCGGGCTGGGTGAGTCGGCAGGATGCCGGTGACGAGCGGATGCGCACCATTGCCGGCTACATTGCCGATGGGGCCATTGCCTTCCTGCGGGCCGAATATAAGGTGCTGGCCATTTTTGGCTTGATAGCCAGTGCGTTTCTGTTCTACCTGGGTAGCACCGGCGAGAAGTCCAGTCCGGTTATCGTCATTGCCTTCCTGATTGGGGCGGTGTTTTCGGCGTTGGCGGGCTTCATCGGAATGAAGATTGCCACCAAAGCCAACGTGCGCACGGCCCAGGCGGCCCGCACTTCCCTGAGCCGGGCCCTCAACGTGTCGTTTTCCGGGGGCTCGGTGATGGGCATGGGCGTGGCAGGGCTGGCGGTACTGGGGCTGGGCTCATTGTTCTTGGTGTTCTACCAGATGTTTGTGGTCAGCCAGAACGGCTCGGCCAACGGCATTGAAATGGAAACGGCCCTGGAGGTGCTCACTGGCTTTTCGCTGGGAGCTGAAAGCATTGCCCTGTTTGCCCGCGTGGGCGGCGGCATCTACACCAAAGCCGCCGACGTGGGCGCCGACCTGGTGGGCAAAGTGGAAGCCGGCATTCCGGAAGACGACCCCCGCAACCCCGCCACCATTGCCGATAACGTGGGCGACAACGTGGGCGACGTAGCCGGCATGGGTGCCGACCTGTTCGGCTCCTACGTGGCCACCATTCTGGCTACCATGGTGCTGGGCCGGGAGGTAGTGGCCCGCGGCGACCAGTTTCAGGGCCTCTCGCCCATCCTGTTACCGATGGCCATTGCAGGTATGGGTATTGTGGCCTCGCTTATCGGAATTCTGTGCGTGCGGGTGAAGGAGGGCGGCAACGTGCAGAGCGCGCTCAACTTGGGCAACTACGTGTCGGTGCTGGTGTCGGCGGCGGCTTCGTTCTTCATTATCCGCTGGATGCTACCGGCTGAAGACCTCACCATTCGGGGTATCACCTTCAACTCCATGAACGTGTTTTATGCCGTGCTGGTGGGCCTCGTGGTGGGTACGCTGATGAGCATCATCACCGAGTACTATACAGCCATGGGTAAGCGGCCGGTGCTCAGTATCGTGCGCCAGAGCAGCACGGGCCACGCCACCACCGTTATCGGCGGGTTGGCTGTGGGTATGGAAAGCACCGTGCTGCCCATCATCGTACTGGCGGCAGGCATCATCCTCAGCTTTGAGTGCGCCGGCCTCTACGGCGTGGCCATTGCGGCGGCCGGTATGATGGCCACCACTGCTATGCAGCTCGCCATTGATGCCTTTGGGCCCATTGCCGACAATGCCGGCGGTATTGCCGAAATGAGCGAATTGCCCAAGGAAGTGCGCGAGCGGACCGATATTCTGGATGCCGTGGGTAATACCACGGCTGCTACCGGCAAAGGCTTCGCCATTGCCTCGGCCGCGCTTACGTCGCTGGCGTTGTTTGCGGCCTTCATGGGCACGGCCAACATCAGCGCCATTGATATCAGCAACGCCCGCGTGCTGGCCGGCCTGTTCGTGGGGGCCATGATTCCGTTCATCTTCTCCGCGCTGGCCATTGCGGCCGTGGGGCGGGCGGCCATGGCCATGGTGCAGGAAGTACGCCGCCAGTTCCGCGAAATTCCGGGCATTATGGAAGGCACCGGCCGGCCCGAGTACGAGAAGTGCGTGGCCATTTCCACCCAGGCCGCCATCCGGGAAATGATGCTGCCGGGCGCCATTGCCCTGTTGGTGCCGGTTGTGGTCGGCTTCACCTTCGGGCCGGAAGTGCTGGGCGGGACGCTGGCTGGGGTAACCGTGTCGGGGGTGCTCATGGCCATGTTCCAGAGCAACGCCGGCGGGGCCTGGGACAACGCCAAGAAGTCGTTTGAAAAAGGCGTGCAGATTGATGGCGAAACGCATTACAAAGGCTCGGAGGCTCACAAAGCCTCCGTTACGGGCGACACGGTAGGGGACCCGTTCAAGGATACTTCCGGCCCCAGCATGAACATCCTGATCAAGCTTATGAGCATTGTGTCCCTGGTTATTGCGCCCCACATTGCCGCGCCTGAGCGGGGTATGGCCGGGCACCAGGAGCCGCAGTGGCAGCCCAAAACGGAGGAGGCCGTGCGCCCCAAGGTGAAATACGCCGATGTAACCGAGCGGGCCACGCAGGCCGTGCAGGTGCTGCTGGGGAAATGAGTTAGTAGTTGTTTGTTAGCAGTTGTCAGTTGTTAGATGGATGCCTTTAGGAATTCAGAACAAATAGTGAGCAACGAGCAACTGCCAACTCACAACGAACAACTGCCAACTGAAGAAGCCGCTTCCTACCCAGGGGGCGGCTTTTTTCTGCTACCTTTGCCCGCCCGCTCACCCACGGCCTAACCCCAAACGGATGACCCCGGACCATATTTCGCTGCACAACAAACAGTTTGAACCGTATCTATCAGCTGTGGAGCTTCAGGCCGCCATCAAGCAGGTAGCCACGCAACTCAACCAAGACTATGCCGGTCAGCCGGTGATATTTGTGGTGGTGTTGAACGGCTCCTTCATGTTTGCCGCCGATTTATTGAAGGAAATAAGCGTGCCTTGTGAAGTCTGCTTTATCCGGGTGGCCTCGTACCAGGGCACCAGCAGTAGCGGTGAGGTAAAGGAAGTGCTGGGCCTCACCGAAGACCTGCGGGGCCGCCACGTAGTCATTGTGGAGGACATTGTGGATACCGGCCACACCATGCGCATGCTGCTCGATACGCTGGGCGGCCAGCAGCCCGCTTCCCTGGAAGTGGCCACGCTGTTCCTGAAGCCCGAGTGCCTGCAGCAGGAACTGTCGCTCCGCTACGTGGGCCTGAGCATTCCCAATGACTTTATTGTAGGCTACGGCCTCGATTTCGACGGGCTGGGCCGCAATTATCCCAACGTGTACAAGGCAGTGTAGCCCCGGCGGCCAGCTATAATTCGCTGGTTCGCGTAAAGGCTTTCCCATTCCTTGCTTATCTTTCCCAAACCCACCCGTTTCCCCTTCCCCGCGTAACTCCCCGCTACTCATGCTGAATCTCGTGCTCTTCGGCCCGCCCGGCGCCGGCAAAGGAACGCAAAGCCAGAAGCTCATTGCCCGCTACAATCTGGTGCATCTTTCCACTGGCGACCTGCTGCGCGCCCAGATTTCGCAGGGTACCGAGCTGGGCCTGCGCGCCAAAAAACTCATGGACGAAGGCCTGCTGGTGCCCGATGAGGTGGTAATCGGCATGATTGGCTCGGCGCTGAAAGACAACAAACAGGCTTCCGGCTTCATTTTCGACGGTTTCCCGCGCACCGTGCCCCAGGCCGAAAGCCTCGACCGGCTGCTGGCCGAGCACGAAACCAAGGTGTCGTGCATGGTGGCCTTGGAAGTAGCCGAGGAAGAGCTGGTGAAGCGCCTGCTGGAGCGCGGCAAAACCTCCGGCCGCCCCGACGACCAGAACGAAGACAAAATTCGTAAGCGCGTGACGGTGTACAACACCGAAACCGCCCAAGTAGCCGGTTACTACGCCAATCAGCAGAAATTTCACGCTCTAAACGGTATTGGTGCCATCGAAGACATCTTCGGCCAGATCTGCACCATTCTGGATGAGCACCAGCCTGCCACCACGGAAGGCAGCCGCCAAGCAACCGACGAAGTAAAAGCGTAACTTTGCCGCTGCTACCCGCCTGGGTAGTGGCAGAATCCATCTGTCATCCTGAGCGCAGCGAAGGATCTTATCCCATCTGAGCGAGTCGTACCAACGATTATCGCTCAACCGGCATAAGGTCCTTCGCTGCGCTCAGGATGACAGCTGTTTTTCAGACAACCCCATTAAGAAGCAGGAACAAGGAGCAATTCTTAATTCTCAATTCTTAATTCTTAATTCAACACGCAGTGGCTTCCAACAACTTCATCGACTACGTTAAAATCAATTGCCGCTCGGGCAAGGGCGGGGCGGGTTCGCACCACTTTTTCCGGGCCAAGGGCCTGCCCAACGGCGGCCCCGATGGTGGCGACGGTGGCCGGGGCGGCCACATCATTCTGGAAGGCAGCACCCAGCTCTGGACGCTACTGCACCTCCAGTACCAGAAGCATTTGATTGCCCAGGCCGGCGAAAACGGCGGCGAAAACCTGCGCTCCGGTAAGCAGGGCGACGATATCATCATTCAGGTGCCTTTGGGCACGGTAGCCCGCGACGCGGAAACCGGCGAGAAAAAGCTGGAAATAACCGAGGAAGGTCAGCGCCTGATTCTGACGCCCGGCGGCCGGGGCGGCCTTGGCAACGACCACTTCAAATCGGCCACCAACCAGGCCCCGCAGTATGCCCAGCCCGGCGAGCCGGGCATTGACGAGTGGGTGATTCTGGAGCTGAAGCTGCTGGCCGACGTGGGTCTGGTGGGCTTCCCGAACGCGGGCAAAAGCACGCTGCTCTCGGTGGTATCGGCCGCCAAGCCCAAAATTGCCGACTACGCCTTCACCACCCTCACGCCCAACCTGGGCGTAGTGGCCTACCGCGACTACAAATCCTTCGTGATGGCCGATATTCCGGGTATCATTGAGGGGGCGGCCGAGGGCAAAGGGCTGGGCACCCGCTTCCTGCGCCACATCGAGCGGAACTCCATCCTGCTGTTCATGATCAGCTGCGACTCGCCCGACATCAACGCCGAGTACGGCGTGCTGCTCAACGAGCTGGAGCAGTTCAACCCCGAGCTGCTGGAGAAGCGCCGCCTGCTGGCCGTTACCAAATCCGACATGCTGGATGAGGAGCTGGAAGCCGAAATCCGGGCCTCACTGCCCACGGACCTGCCCACGGTGTTCATTTCCAGCCTCGCCAACAAGAACATCCAGAAGCTGAAAGACCTGATCTGGGAGGCGCTGCACACGCAGGGGTAATAATGGGCAGGTCGTAACTAGGTTTACAACTGAGATGCAGTCATACGGAAGCATCTTGGCTGTAGATAAGCTGAGTAAGTCGCACGTCGCCGGGTTTTTCTGACCAACCTAGGATTTGCGCTTCGATGCGGGAGCCTGTGGCTGGGTATTGATCCGGATGGCTAAGTGGGTGAAATGGTTCTGCAGATGGTTCTGCCTGGGTGTAAGGCATATGAATTATTTCTAGCAGGGCCTTCACTTCAGGAAACTCATCAACCTCTACAAAAACGCCGAAACGCGCCACATGTACAACGATGCCGTGCATGGTGGTGCCGAATGGAAATCTTTGAGCTAGTTCATCCCATTGCGCTTGCGAAAAAGAGAGAGGCATATAGCAAAATGGCAAGTCAGCTGCCAAGATATTACCATGGTCATGAATGAACTAACGGTAGCTCGTTTATAGTTTTCCGTGCCAAACTGACAGCCGCTGTGCCTTTGGCAAACTCCTTGCGCCCTGTTGCTGGCCCAACGGCAAATCCCGTGAAAAACCCATTCCGACGAATATTTAACAAGATGGCTGACGATAACAACCTGCCCCAGGACGACAACCTGTCGGTAGATGCCGACCTCACGGCTGGCGAAACGACCGAAGAAACCACTGCCACCGCTGAAACCTCGGAAGGTGCCGCCGGCTCCAAAACCGAAGCCGAACTGGCTGACCTGAAGGACAAGTACCTGCGTCTGGCCGCCGAGTTTGAAAACTACAAGCGTCGTACCACCAAGGAGCGCGCCGACCTGTTCAAAACTGCCAACCAGGAGCTCATGGTGGCTTTGCTCCCGGTTCTCGATGACTTTGACCGCGCCCGTCACCACACCAAGGATACCGAAGATGCCGGGGCCGTGCGCGAGAGTGTGGACATCATCTACAACAAGCTTAGTAAAACCCTCAGCCAGAAAGGACTGGTGACGATGGACGCCAAAGGCGGCGACTTCGACCCCGAGCTGCATGAGGCCATCACCCAGATTCCGGCCCCATCGGAAGATCTGAAAGGCAAGATTGTGGACGAAGTGGAGCGCGGCTACTACCTCGGCGACAAGGTAATTCGCCACGCGAAAGTGGTGCTGGGCCAGTAACCGAAACCAGAACGTCATCCTGAGCGGAGCGAAGGACCTTCTGCCAGTTGAACGACCACTAAGAAGATTTACCTGTTGTGGGCGGACGTGAAAAGGTCCTTCGCCCTGCTCTCAGGATGACCAACGTATAACATGGCAACGAAGCGAGATTATTACGAGGTGTTGGGCGTGGCCAAAAACGCGGCGGCCGATGAGCTGAAGTCGGCTTACCGCAAGCTGGCTATCAAGTACCATCCCGATAAAAACCCCGACGACCCCTCGGCCGAGGACAAGTTTAAGGAAGCCGCCGAGGCCTACGAAGCCCTTTCGGACCCCAACAAGCGTGCCCGCTACGATCAGTACGGCCACCAGGGCATGGGTGGCAACGGCGGTGGCCCCAGCATGGAGGACATCTTCAGTCATTTCGGCGACATCTTTGGTGGCGGCGGTGGAGGTGGTGGCTTCGAAAGCTTCTTCGGAGGCGGGCGGGGCCAGGGCCGGCGCGTGCGCAAAGGCTCCAACCTACGCATCAAGCTAAAGCTGGACCTGGAGGAAGTAGCCAATGGCGTCGAGAAAAAGATCAAGGTGAAGCGCTACGTAGCCTGCAACACCTGCTCGGGCACCGGCGCCAAAAACGGTACCGACCTCAAAACCTGCGGTACCTGCAACGGCCAGGGCCAGGTGAAGCGCGTGGTAAACACGATGCTCGGCCAGATGGTAAGCGCCAGCACTTGCCCCACCTGTGAGGGTGAGGGCAAAGTGGTAACCAGCAAGTGCGACACCTGCCACGGCGACGGCCGCCAGCTGCACGAAGAGGTGATTCCCATCAACATTCCGGCGGGTGTGGCCGAGGGCATGCAGCTCAGCATGAACGGCAAAGGCAACTTCCCGGAGCGTGGCGGCGTGCCCGGCGACCTGCTCATTCAGATTGAGGAGGAGCCGCACGAGTCGTTGAAGCGGGATGGGAACAACATCATGTTCGAGCAGTATATCTCGTTCGTGGATGCCGCCTTGGGTGCCAGCATTGAAGTGCCTACCATTGAGGGGAAGGTGAAAATCAAGGTGGACCCTGGCACCCAGCCCGGCAAGATCCTGCGTCTGCGCGGCAAGGGTATCAAGGACATCAATGGCTACGGCCGCGGCGACCAGCTGATTCATCTCAGCGTGTGGACGCCCAAAAACGTGACCAACGAAGAGCGGGAGCTGCTGGAAAAGCTCCGCGACGCCCGCAACTTCACGCCCAACCCTGGCAAAAACGAGAAGGGCTTCTTCGAAAAAGTGAAGGAGTACTTCCAATAAGAAAGTCCTGATTTCACGAATTTACCGGACAACTCTGGCCCGCTCTCCTACCTAGGGGAGCGGGCTTTTTGCTTTGGGCAGGGTACAGGAAATATTTTGGCCGTTGGCTGTAATGACGCGGCGTGCTTTCCGATATATCCGGCAAACTTCCCCACCGTATGTCTGCCGCCTCTCCGGATTTTCTGCGCCTGCTGAACGAGCACCAGCCCCTGCTGCGGCGGGTAGCGCGCCTGTATTGCCCCAATGCGGAGGAGCGGCAGGACTTGTACCAGGAAATAGTGCTGCAACTGTGGCGGGCCTGGCCGCAGTACCGGCCGGGAGTTGCCAAAGTGAGCACCTGGCTGTATCGGGTGGCGCTGAATGTGGCCATTACCGACCTACGCCGCCGCACCCGCGCCCCCACGCCGGCCCGCTTTGGTGAGGCGGCCCCGCCCGAGGTGCCGGCTCCGCCCCCCGATGGCCCCGATGCCGACGACCTGGCCCACCTGTATCGGGCCATCGAGCGGCTCTCCGACGTGGAAAAGGCCTTTGTGCTGCTCTACCTGGAGGAGCGCACCTACGAGGAAATGGCCGACATCCTCGGCATCACCCAGAATAATGTGCGCGTGAAAATGCACCGCGTGCAGGACAAGCTTCGCCAACTGTTACCCCTCACTGCCTGATGGAACTCGCCAACTTTCGCCAGCAGTGGCGGCAACAATCTACCACTGCGCCTGAGCCTTCTCTTACCCACCAAAAACTCCAAGCCATGCTCGCCAATCAAGCAGATACCCCCGTAAGCGCCATGCTGCGCAATACCAAAAAAGAGCAGCGCATCCTGCTGTTTGTGTTGGTGCTGAATGTGGGAAATATTGCCAACCTGACGACTCGTTACCTGGGGCAGAAATCCTTCGTGGGGCAGTTGCTGCTCTTTACCTGCGTGGGGCTGATGGTATCCTTCACCGCCTGGACCACCTACCGCAAACGCCAGCTTATTGCCCAGCTTCAGACTAGTGATACGTCCACGTACAGCCACCTAAGCCACTCTATTCGGCAGATACGCCTGCTGCTGCGCAATAAAACCTACGCCGGCATGGTGTTTCTGGCTACTATTATACTATCCGTTTTCTTCGTGCGCTTTCAGGACATGCTGACGGCCGCGCGTACAGGTACGCTGGATTGGGGCACAGCCGTTCTGGTAGTATTGGCCATTGTTGCGCTCTTTGTTGGCCTGTTGTACCAGGAGAAGTACATGCAGCAGAAAAAGTACGGCCGCCACCTCGACCAGCTGGAAGCAGCCCTGCGGGAACTGGAAACCGTGGAATAGCTCCCGTTCAGGCGTCATTTCCGACAGTTCAGGCTACCAAAATGCCGGTTGGTTGGAATTTCGGCGGCTTCTGTATCGGGTTCCTGTAATATTACGGTTGTAACTACTCTGTCTTTCTGCGCTATGAAACCACCAATCCTCGAAGTGCGCGACGTACGCAAGCACTATGCCGCGCATACGGCCCTTGATGGCGTAAGCCTCTCAGTGCCCGATGGTTCCATCTTCGGCCTGCTAGGTCCTAACGGAGCCGGCAAAACCTCCCTCATCCGCATCATCACCCAGATAACCGGGGCCGATGCGGGGGAAGTGCTGTTCCGGGGCGAGAAGCTTAACCCTTCGCACATTGGCCGCATCGGCTACCTGCCCGAGGAGCGGGGGCTCTATAAGAAGATGAAAGTAGGGGAGCAGCTCATGTACCTGGCCCAGCTAAAGGGTATTCATAAGGATGAGGCCCGCCTGAAAATCAAGAACTGGCTGGAGCGCTTCGATATCAAATCGTGGGCCGACAAGAACATTGAGGACCTGAGCAAGGGTATGCAACAGAAGGTACAGTTTATTGCCACCGTAGTGCACGAGCCCGAGCTGGTAATTCTGGATGAGCCCTTCTCCGGCTTCGACCCCATCAACGCCAACCTGCTCAAGGACGAAATATTGGCCATGCGCGACCGGGGCGCCAGCATCATCTTCTCCACGCACCGCATGGAATCGGTGGAGGAAATGTGCGACCATATTGCCCTCATCAACCGCTCGAAAAAAGTGCTGGACGGCCCCGTGCGCCAGGTACGTGACGCCTACCGCACCCAAACCTACGAGGTAGAGGGCATGGGCCGCCCCATGATTATCCACCCCGATTTTGAGGTGATAAAGCATCAGGAGCGCGAAAATGGCCATTTCTACGATATCATTAAGCTGCACGCCGGGGCCACACCCAACGATTTGCTACGCTACCTCATCGGGCCGGGCAACGTGGAGGTGCACGCTTTCCGGGAGATGATTCCGAGCATCAACGACATCTTTATCCGGCGGGTGCGCGAAACCCAGCCCGACTATGTGCCCGAAACCGATGGCGCGCTGGTGTAAGGCGGGCGGCTGTCTATTCTCCTTCTGAAATTTTCCTGATTATGTCGAAAACCTGGCTGATTGCCCAGCGCGAATACCTGACCCGGGTGCGCAAAAAGAGCTTTATAATCATGTCGTTGCTGGGGCCGCTGATTACGGCGGCCATCTTCGCGGTGCCCGTACTTATTGCTACCATGTCGGATAACGGCAAGGTGGTGGCCGTAGCCGATGCCGGTGGCCTGTTTACGGATAAGCTGCCCGAAGCCAAGGACGACATCAGCTTCACCCGCGTATCCGCCAACTTGCCGGCCGCTAAAGCCGAATTCAACAAGGCTAAATACGATGCCCTGCTGTACGTGCCCAAGCTGGACATGGCTAACCCCGAAGGCTTCCAGGTATTCTCCCGCAAGGGCCTGGGAATGTCGTTGCAGCGGGATATTGAGCGTTCCGTAGAAAATGCCGTGGAAGCCCAGCGCCTCAAAAAGGCTGGCCTCGACCAAGCAGTGCTCAATACCATGAAGGCTGATGTAGACCTGCAAACCATCAGCCTCAGCGACGACGGGGAGCGGAGTTCCAGCACGGGCGTAAGCACCTTTGTGGCGTACGTGTGTGGCTTCCTGATTTATATGTTCATCTTCATCTACGGCATTCAAATCATGCGCGGGGTGATGGAGGAGAAAACCAACCGCATTGTGGAAGTGGTTATTTCCTCGGTGAAGCCCTTCGAGTTGATGATGGGCAAAGTGTTGGGTATTGCCGGCGTAGGCTTCACGCAGCTGGCCCTGTGGGTGGTGTTGTCCCTCGGAATTACGTCGGTGGTTGCTGGCTCCATCAGTCCTGATAAAATAGCGCAGAACCAAGTGGAGCGCGTAAACACGGCGGCTGGCAATGTGGCTACCGTGAAGGCCAAGGAAACCCAAAAAGAGGGCAACGAGATGATTCAGGCACTAAAGAATGCCGATATCAACGTGCCGTTAATTGTAGGCTGCTTCCTGTTCTACTTCCTGGGCGGCTACCTGTTTTACGGGGCCTTGTTCGGGGCCATCGGCTCGGCCGTAGACAGTGAAACCGATACCCAGCAGTTTATGATGCCCGTGACCATGCCGCTGGTACTCACCTTTGTGGTAGCTCAGGCCACACTCACTACCAACCCCAATGGGCAGGTAGCCTTCTGGATGTCAATGTTTCCGCTGACTTCCCCCATTGCCATGATGATGCGCCTGCCGTTCGGGGGAGTGCCCATGTGGCAGCTGGGCCTCTCCATGCTACTGCTGATTGTGGGGTTCGTGGGTACCATCTGGCTGGCCGCCCGCATCTACCGGGTAGGTATTCTGATGTACGGCAAGAAGGTGACGTACGGCGAGCTGTCGAAGTGGCTGTTTTATAAAGGCTAGAAAGACTAAATTTCTCTCCCCTCAGAGTACGCCGCAACTGCCCCGGTTCCGCAAGGAGCTGGGGCAGTTTGGTTGTAGGCTATGAAGTCTCTCCGACTCGCGGGTAGCCAGTATCTTCGTGCCATGCGTATTCCGTTTCTTTCGTTGGCACTGCTGCTGCTGATCAGTCTTTCTGTACGCGCCCAGGACAAGCCAGCTTACCGCCTGTTCACGGCCGCCGGTAAGCCGGCCGGTTACGACAAAATGCTGAAGGAGCTGACCCAGGCCGATGTGGTGTTCTTCGGGGAGCAGCACAACGACCCCATTGCCCACTGGCTGGAGCTGCAGCTTACCAAGGACCTGCTGCGCCTGCGCCAGGGCCAGCTGGTGCTGGGCCTGGAAATGTTTGAGCGGGACGTGCAGCCCCTGGTGGACCAGTATACTACCGGTGAGCTGGACGATAAAGCCTTTGAAGCCGACAGCCGCCCCTGGCCCAACTACGCTACTGATTACCGCCCGCTACTGCAGCTGGCGCGGCAGCAGAAGTTCCGGGTGGTGGGTACCAACGTGCCGCGCCGCTACGCTTCCCAGGTGGCCAAAGGCGGCCTGGAGGCTCTGGATGCCCTGCCCGCCGCCGAAAAAGCCTGGCTGACTCCGTTGCCGCTGGTCGTGGATTTCAGCTTACCCGGCTACCAGAACATGGCCAAGATGTTCGGGGGCGACGCGGCCCACTCGGTGGGTACCCAGAACATCATCCGGGCCCAGGCGCTCAAGGATGCTACTATGGCCTACTTTCTCAACCAGGCCCGCCCCGAAGGCCACCTGCTGCTTCACCTCAACGGCGCCTACCACTCCGACAACCACGACGGTATTCTGGCCTACCTGCGCCAGCAGAACCCAAAACTGAAGGTGCTCACCATTAGCGCGGTTGCTCAGGAGCAACTGGATAAGCTCGCCCAGGACAACCAGCAGAAAGCGGATTTCGTGGTGGTAGTGCCTCAGGATATGACCAAAACGTATTAAGCCTGGTTTACGCCAGTTTTTTGTCGCCCAGGCAGGCGGCATCGTGGAGCTCCGTAAGCACTGCTGCCTCAGGGCAAACGTGGCCGCTGCCGTATTCGCCCACCCACCGGCACACTGAGTATTCCTCGCTCCGAGTGTGGTACTGCTGCTCCCATTCCTGCTGCTGCGCACGTTGGGCGGCAGTATCGTAGGGGAAAGGGTGGGGCGGGCGCCTCCAGCCCACGCGCCAGGGCTTGGGGCTCAGGCGGGCACGGTAGCACTCCTGCTGCTGGCACAGCCGCACGTAAAGGCTGTCGGTGCGCATGGCCGCAAATACTTCCCGGGCTTCCGCGCTAGTGGGGTGTAGCAGCTGATGCGTGACGAGGATGCGGAAACCCAGGCGGGTGCGGTACACCCGAAAATTCCAGGCAGGATATAGCTGAAGCCAGGCAGCCAACCGCAGCTGGAGCTGGGCCTGTGCATCGGGCAGGGGCGGCGGCGGCGGCGGAGGGTTGAAGAGGGTACGCAGAAACCCGCGGAGGCTGAACGGCTCGGTAGCCGATTTTCGAGGTAGGCTCTGTTGCAGGTCATGGTCGTCTACATCCAGCATCATAAAGCTCGGGGCATTCAGCACGAGGCTACCGTAGCGGTTACGGGTAATGGCCCCTAACTCTCGGCCCTGCGCATCCTGAACACGCTGAACCAGCTGTTCGCGGAGGGGCGCAGAGCCAGTTGGGTATTCTCCCAGAACGCCGGGCTCCAGCAAGCGGGCCTGCCGGATCTGCAGCAGCTGGTGGGCGGCCTCCTGGGCGGCGGCCTGCGTGGCGTTGCTACCCCCGTAGGCGACCAGGTGGTATGAGTTGCCTTCGGCGTCCAGGCAATCGAGTGTAGCCCGGGCCCAGTAGGAATACAGCTGCATAAGAGAAATAAAAAAGCCAATGTAACGTATCAAGGCTACTTTCAACCGTTACCAAGAACTTCGGCATTTCTACCATTCCCATCTATGATTTCCACTCTCGACCTTTCCCAGCTTCCCAACGCGGCCGCCCTGCAGCGCCTGTGCGTGTCTCTGGCCGCCCTGGATGCCGTCAACTCGCCCGACCCGGAATTTCGTTACTATACCTACAACCCCCAGTGGGATGAAAACGAGGCCGTATTTGAAATGAGCGACGGGGAGGGCGACCAGATGCTGGTGCTGTTCCGGCCCGAGGGCTGCGTTATCAACGGCTTCCTCCACGAGTACGACCAGCCCGACAAGGCCCAGATAACGCGCGGTCTGCCCGATGCTTTCGATGAGTTTATCTTTGGGGAGCCGGTCAATTCCATTGGCACCACGTTTTGCGCGTGGTACACGCCCGCTCACGGCTGGCAAACCGGCGTAGTGGAAAACGAGGAAGACGGCTCGGAAGAATTGCTCTACATCTTCGACAATGACCCCGCTACCTACGCTGATTGGGCCAACGAATACTACCTCGACGAAATCGAGCGGGAGCCCCTGGAAACAGAAGCCGTAGCCGCCCTCTACCACCACGAGCCCCTAACCAAAACCGCCGCCCTCACCCTCAATCATGAGCTTCAGGACTGGCTGCAGCTGGAAGCTGACCTCACAGAAATCGGCTACCCCCATACCCTCCGGTAATAAAGGCCGCGCCAGGCAGGGCGCCGCTAGCCCGCTTCACCTACAGCCGCTGCTGCATCCATTGTACACCGCTGGGAAGGTACCCTCTGGCCGGTAGTTTACAATGGATGCAGCGGTGGCTATTTGTGTAACGATTTGGTAAAGGCTACCCCGCTCAAGGCAAATAATGCTGCGCCAACGCGGTGAAGTCAACTACTTGCTGCCGCTGCCACGCCTCGTCAAAACCAAGTTCCTGGGCCAATAGCGCCGCCACGGCCGGAGCCATCCGAATGGCGGCTCGCACGTCCAGAAACAGTGCCCGCACACGGCGCGCCAGCACGTCCTCCACGGTGCGGGCCATTTCACAGCGGGCCGCCCACACCACCTCCGCCCGACGAAATTCTAAGTTGGGGTCGAGCTTTTCGGCCAGTTCGGGCTGCTGCTGCATGAGTTGGAGCAGGTGGGGCTGGTCGGAGCCGTACACGTAGAAGTGGCTGCTGAAGTCGGTGGTGGGTCGGGCCCCGTGAATGGGCAGTGTGGCCGTGCGGCTGGCGGCTTTCGGCAACCTGCCCAGGCGGATAGCCCTGTCCACTACATCTTGTCCCATGCGGCGGTAGGTGGTCCATTTACCACCTGTAATGGTGATGAGCCCGGTTTCGGATACCAGAATCTTGTGGCTGCGCGAAATTTCCTTGGTGCTGCCCGAGCAGTTCTGTGGAGCTGCTAGCGGGCGGAGCCCGGCAAACATACTCAGTACATCGGGGCGGCGGGGTAGGCGGGCCAGGTAGCGGCCCGCCGTGCGCAGAATAAAGTCGATTTCCTCTGCCAAAGCTTGCGGCTCCTCATGGGCTTCGGCAAGAGGCGTATCGGTGGTGCCCAGCACCACGCGCCCGTGCCAGGGCACGGCAAACAGTACCCGTCCGTCCTCAGTCTTGGGAATCATCAGCGCATCGTCGCCGGGCAGAAACGACTTGTCCAGTACCAGGTGTACGCCCTGGCTGGGCCGCACCAGCTTGGGGGTACCGGGCTGGTCGAGCTGACGGATAGTATCTACAAAGATGCCCGTGGCATTGACCACGGCTTGGGCGTACAGCTCGTAGTCCCGGCCGGTTTCCTGGTCCACGGCCCGCACGCCGAATACTTGGTTCTTGGCATTTTTCAGCAGGCCCGTTACGGCCATGTGGTTGAGCAGGGTACCACCCAGCTCAATGCCCGTCTGGGCCAGGTTCACGGCCAGGCGGGCATCATCAAACTGCCCATCCTGGTACACCACGCCACCGCGCAGCCCAGCCGGCCGCAGGTTGCCCAGCCGCCGCAGGGTTTCCTGGGAGCTGACGTGGGCCGTGGCACCCAGGCGAAGGCGGCCAGCCAGCAAATCATACAGCTTCAGGCCGGCGGTGTAAAACAGGCCGCCCCACCAGGTATAGCTTGGGATGATGAATGACTGGTTTTTGCAGAGGTGAGGGGCATTTTTCAGCAGCAGCCCCCGCTCGTGCAGTGCCTCCCGCACCAGTCTGATGTCGCCCTGGGCCAGGTAGCGTACCCCGCCGTGCACCAGCTTGGTGCTGCGGCTGCTGGTGCCCTTGGCGAAATCGGTGTGTTCCAGCAACAGCGTGCGGTAACCCCGGCTGAGCCCATCTAGGGCCACCCCCAGCCCGGTGGCTCCGCCTCCAATCACCACAAGGTCCCAGACGGGCGTGGTGGCAAGCTGCTGCAGCAAGGTGGCACGTTGGAAGGGGAGGACGTCAGGAATGGGCGGCATCGGCATGAGAAGTATAACGTTCTGCTCTCAACGGATTGCGGTGAAAATGGATAATTTTCGGCCCGGTCCGGCGGCTGCAGGCCATCGGGCCGGTTGTCGTCAGGTTCACCAGAACAACGCCGCCACACCATCAGCATACGTCAACCGGCCCGACAGGCTGCGCCTGCCGGACCGGCAACCTTCCACCTGCTTATGCACTACCGCCTTGCCCTTCCTGCCGATATTCCCGCTTTGGCGGAAGTACGTTTTGCCGTGCGCGAAAATGTGCTGCGCAACCGCGCCCTGGTAACGGAGGCCGATTACCAAGAGTACCTCACGCAGCGCGGCCGGGGTTGGGTGGCCGAAACAGCGGGCCGGGTGGTGGGTTTTGCCATTGTGGATGCCCAGCAGTACAGTATCTGGGCCCTGTTCGTGCATCCCGACTTCGACGGGCAGGGAATCGGCAAGACGCTGCACCGACTCATGCTCAACTGGTACTTCGCCCAAACCGGCCATACCATCTGGCTCACTACCAGCCCCGGCACCCGGGCCGAGGAGTTCTACCACCGCCAGGGCTGGCAAGCTACCGGCCGCACCAGCAGCGGGGAGGTACGGTTTGAGTTGACCAAGGAGCGGTGGAATGAAAAGTCTGGCCATTGATGCACAACCTTTTAGTCCCGATGAATAATAACCTGTGTTGTCGTTTGCGCCGGCTGGGTGCGGGCGGCATGGTGGTGCTGACGCTGTTGGTGTGTTCCCGGAGCAGTGCAGGGCAACCCAACAGTCAGCCGACTTTCACCGTTGTTCCGCTGGGCGTGAAGGGTGGGCTGGCCGAGGGCAACCTCTCGGCGTATCTGGTGGCGGCGGTAGGCTCTCCGGCTTACGTTTGCCTGGATGCCGGTACCGTGTACGGCGGCGTAGAAAAAGCCGTGGCCAGCCAGGCATTAACCGGCGCCGCCGGGGAAATCATCCGCACCAGCATCAAAGCCTACCTGATTTCCCACGCCCACCTCGACCACATAGCGGGCCTGTTGCTGAACGCCCCGGATGACACTCCCAAAAGCATCTACGGCCTGCCTGGCTGCCTGAGGACTATTCAAAGCGACTACTTCAACTGGCGGGCCTGGCCCAACTTTGGGCCCGGCGGTACCCCACCCTCGTTGGGCAAGTACCAGCTGCGGGAGCTGGTGCCGGGCCGGGAAATACCCGTGGAAAACACGCCGCTGCAGGTGCAGACCTTCGTGCTCAGCCACGGCCGCCCCTTCCAAAGCGCCGCGTTTCTGGTGCGTAGCGGCCGTAACTACCTGCTCTACCTCGGCGACACCGGGGCCGATGCCGTAGAGCAAACCGACAACCTCCGCCAGCTGTGGCAGGCGGTGGCACCCTTGGTGAAAGCCCGGCAGCTCAAGGGCGTGTTCATGGAAGCCTCCTACGCCAACTCCCAGCCGGAAAAACAGCTGTTCGGCCACCTCACGCCGGCCCTACTGCTGCGGGAGTTGGGCGTACTGGCTCAGCTTGCGGGCCCGGAGGCCATGCGTGGGCTGCCGGTTGTCGTTACACATATCAAGCCCACGGCTGGCAACGAAAAGGATATCCGCCAGCAGCTACGGGAAGCTAATACACTGCAGCTCCGGCTAGTTTTCCCGGAACAGGGGCAGCGGCTGGAGTTGTAAATCTGATGACTTACCCGCCATAAATTCTTCCCTTCATTACTATTTCACAAGCAAGTATGGTTGATGTATCGATTCAGGATAATGAAGTGCATTTTAAAGTGCGGGGCCTGCACAAGCTCTGGGCGTTCAAAAGTCAGCTGCAGATTCCGCGCGGCCATATTACCGGGGCCCGGCAGGACGCCGAGGTGCTGAAGGGCTGGTGGAAAGGCTGGCGTATGCCCGGCACCCACATTCCGGGCCTGCTGGCGGCCGGCACCTTCCTGCACGAGGACAAGCGCATCTTCTGGGACGTGCACAACGCCGATAAGGCCATCATCATTGATCTGGAGCACGACGAGTACAACCAGCTCATCATTGAGGTAGAAGACCCCGCCGCCGTGGTGGCCCTGCTCACGACGCCGGCTTAACTAGTGGCTTCAACAAAACAAAAAGCCCCTGGCAATGCTGCCAGGGGCTTTTTGTTTACAATACGTGGTTGCCGGCAGACTACGACGAGAACGAGGAGCCGCAGCCGCAGGTGCTTTTGGCCTGGGGGTTGTTGAACACAAAGCCCCGGGCATTAAGCCCGTCCTGGAAGTCAACCTCCATACCCAGCACGTACATGGCGTGTTTCTTATCCATGATGAGCAGCACCCCATCCAGGTCAAAGGTTTCGTCCTGATCCTTGGGTTTGTCGAAACCCAGCAGGTAGCTCATGCCCGAGCAGCCCCCGCCCTGTACACCCACGCGCAGGCCGTACTCGCCGGGTACATTTTTCTCAATCAGAATATTGCGGACCTCCTCCAGGGCGCGGGAAGTGAGGCTGATGGGAGCAAGTTTCGTGGAAACGGCCGTTGCCATAGTGAGTTCGTCTTTAGAGAAGTAAGACGGCAAAGATACGAAGCAAGTAGTAGTTCTGAATACCGGCCGGCATCGGGGTAGCCACACTACGTCGATCGTTTGCCGCGTTTGGTCGTATAACAACGGCTTGAGCCCTCCGGTTCACGGAGTATCTTTGCCGGCCCTGGCTACTGCCCTACGGCCTTTTTACGCTACTTTCCTCCCGCATGGATTCTGCCGCCTACCTCTTCGACTTACTCAAAATTATTCTGCCCGCCCTCATTGTGGCCGGGGCTATTTACTACCTGTTCCAGCAGTTTCTGGAGCGGGAGCAGCAGCGCCGCCTCATTGAAATGCGTCTGGAAGCCAGCAAAACCACTCTGCCGCTGCGCCTGCAGGCCCTGGAGCGCGTCACGCTGCTGCTGGAGCGTATTAGCCCCAACAACCTGCTGGTGCGCGTGAGTAGCGCCGGCCTGCCCGCCGCCGACTACCACCGCCTGCTGCTCCAAGAAATCCGGGCCGAAATGGAGCATAACCTCAGCCAGCAATTGTACATGCAGCCCGAAACCTGGGCCGCCGTGAAGCAGGCGCGGGAGTCGGTAGTAAACTTGGTAAGCTCCCAATTCCGCAGCCTGCCCAACCCCCAGGAAGCCCGCGGCCCTGAGTTGGCCCGCCGGGTGCTGGAAACCCTAATGCAGGACAACCAACCGGACCCCGTGGAAGCCGCCCTGCTGGCTGTGAAGCGCGAAGCCGTAGCTATGTTCTGATGCACAAGGGCAAACGCACCGTTGCGGCCGGTATTATCTGGGCACTGATGAGTGGGCCCGCGCACGCCGAAATGCATAAAAGTGGCGCCTCTATGGGCTCGGTACTATGGAGTGTTATTTTGTTGGCAGTGGGTGTCCCGCTTGGAATAGGGGTGCTTGCGCAGGTGGTGGTAACTCATGTAACAGATAGGCGCCCTAGTCGGGCCGCCACCATGCTCACGGCCTTCATCAGTTGGTGGGGAGGAATGTTCCTCGCCATGGGGAGCCACAAAACGGGACAGAATGGCTCCGGCACCACGTTCCTACTGGTGTTGGGTACGTTGATATTAACGGCTGCTATGGCTTATTTGAGCGGTAATCCTTCAACCCCGGATGAAGAACCGGATTGAGCAGTTATGTAGTCAGCGACGGGAACGATTGTTTGCACACAGAAAGCCCCTGATACTCAATAGCTGTATCAGGGGCTTTCTATGGCAATGTATTCCCAGTTCCTAATAAGGAAATACCGCTAACACTGGTTTTAGTGCATATCTGCTACATCGTTACCAAGGCTGCATCAATGGCACGCTGGTAGCAGGCTTCGTAGTGGGGCACGATGATTTCCACGGCAAAGGTTTCGGCGTGGGCGCGGGCAGCGGCTTTGAAGCGGGGCAGGTTTTCTTCTTCCAGCACGTAGAGGGCATTTTTCACCATGTCGGGCACGTCGCCGATTTCGCTGACCATGCCGGTGAGGCCGTGCTCATTCAGCTCCGGAATGCCGCCGGCGTTGGTGCTGATAACGGGCACCTCGCAAGCCATAGCCTCCAGAGCGGCCAGCCCAAAGCTTTCCTTTTCAGAAGGCATCAGGAACAGGTCGGCAATGCTGAGCACCTCTTCCACGGCTTCCAGCTTGCCCAGAAAGCGGATATCGTCGCAGTAGCCGATTTCGCGGCAGAGCTTTTCGATGCGGGGCCGGTCGGGGCCATCACCCACCAGCAACAGCTTGGCCGGAATCTGCTTGCGCACGCCCGCAAAAATCTGCACCACGTCTTCCACCCGTTTCACCGAGCGGAAGTTGCTGGTGTGCACCAGCAGCTTTTCGCCGTTGGGGGCAATGGCCGCCTTGAAGTGGCCCTTGTCCTGCTTCTGGAAGCGCACCAGGTTGATGAAGTTCGGAATTACCTCAATGTCCTTCTCAATGGCGAAGTACTCGTAGGTTTCGCGGCGCAAATCCGCCGAAACGGCCGTTACACCATCCGATTGGTTGATGCTGAAGGTTACTACTGGTTCGTAGCTGGCATCCTTGCCCACCAACGTAATATCGGTGCCGTGCAGGGTGGTGACGACCGGAATGCGGATGCCACGGGTGAGCAGAATCTGCTTGGCCATGTAGGCTGCCGAGGCGTGCGGAATGGCGTAGTGCACATGCAGCACGTCCAGCTTTTCGTTCTGCACGATGTCCACCATCTTTGAGGCTAAGGCCAGCTCGTAGGGTGGGAACTGGAACAGCGGGTAGGGCGGAATGTACACCTCGTGGTAGAACAGGTTCTCGTTGAAGAAATCGAGGCGGACCGGCTGGCTGTAGGTGATAAAGTGCACCCGGTGGCCGCGCTGGGCCAGGGCTTTGCCTAGCTCGGTGGCCACCACGCCGGAGCCGCCAAACGTAGGGTAACAGACAATGCCGATGTTCATGGGAGAGGAGCGTAAGCGTTGGCTTGCGCCGTTACGGGAACGGCTGAAGTAGTGAGAGGAGAGGCTGTCATGGGGCGCAACGCGCGCAACGACTGAGCAAGGACAAAAAAATCGGCGGCAGGTCGCTCCGAGGAACGCGCTGCCGCCGATTGCGGAATCAAAGGAACGGAAAAGCTGGACAACACATCATGTCTTCTGCAGCGACTTGTAGATTACGTCGTGGATGCGGGTGCGGATGTTGTACTGGCGCAGCTTGTTATTGCCGGCGTCGGGGTACACGCGGTTAGAAAGAAAGATGTAGAGGATTTTGTTTTCCGGGTCCATCCACACGCAGGTGCCCGTGAAGCCGGTGTGGCCAAAGGTGCTGGCCGGGGAGAGGTTACTGGTGGGGCCTTCGGGCTTGCTTGGGTCGCCCCGGTCCCAGCCCAGGCCGCGGCGGTTGCCGGCCTCGGTGCTGCGGGCAAACTCCGTAACCACGGGCGTCTGGAAGTAGCGCTGCCCGCCGTAGCGACCGTTCTGCAGGTTCATCTGCATCAGGATGGCCAGGTCGTTAGCATTCGAGAACAGGCCCGCGTGGCCGCCCACGCCCCCAATCATGGCCGCCGTTTGGTCGTGCACGGTACCTTGCAGCTGAGTGCGGCGGAAGTACGTGTCGTTTTCAGTAGGGGCGATGCAGGACTTGGGAAATTTGCTGAGCGGGTTGTAGGTCATGTTGCCCAGGCCCAGCGGCTGGAAAAAGTTCTTCTGCAGAAACGCATCAATAGGCTGCTGCAGCACTTTCTCTGCCACGCGCTTCAGAATGATGAAGCTTAGGTCGGAGTATTCGACGGGGTACTTGCCCTTTGTTTTGGGCAGCAGGCTGGAGCGCTGCACCCAGGTCCAGACGGAGTCATCGGAGGTGCGCAGGCTGTACAGGTCGGGGGTTACCTCCCGGGAAAACTCGGCCGACTCGGTGCTGGCGTAAAAGGTAGGCTTGGGGCCGGTTTTGGTAATGGTTTTTTCCCAGGTCGGAATACCGGGCTTGAGGCCGGCCTGGTGCATGAGCACCTCCCGCACCGTCATGTCGCGCTTGTTGGTGGCTTTCAGCTCAGGTAGATAGGACGCTACCTTATCGTCGAGGTTGAGTTTGCCTTGGTCCTTGAGGTACATGATGGCCTGCAGCGTGCCAGCTACTTTGGTTACCGAAGCAAGGTCATAGAGCGTCGTATTATTGACGGGCTGCTGCTTGTCGTAGGTGCAGTAGCCGTAGCTTTTATCGAACACCACCATGCCATCCTTAGCTACTAGCACCTGGCAACCAGGGGCGGCGGCGTAGGCCACGGCTTCGAGGGCCACATTGTCAATCTGGGCCAGCACTTTGGAGTCCAGTCCTGCTTCCTCGGGCGTACCATAGCGCAGGCGCTTAAAGTCGGGAGTGGGCAGGCCCAGGCCGGTTTTCAGGTTTTCGGAAACCGTTACGGGCAGGCGTCCCTTGGCAGGCAGGGCGCCAAACAGCACCTGCGGCACTACCAAGTGAGAAGCGTAGTTATCCTCGTAAGCGCACACTAGGTTACGGTTTTCCTCCAGGTACTTCAGTGAGTAGGCATTACCAAAGGCTACCACCACTGTTTTCAGCTTGGGGTTGGCCCGCAGGTCTTTCAGAAACTTCAGCGCGCCCTCCCCGATACCGTAGTTGTGGGTGGGCGTGTTGTTCATGTTGTGCAGGCTGACTACCACCACGTTGTAGGGCGCCAACTGAGTACCAATGCGGGCAAAAGTGGAATCAAGAGCGTAGCGGTTGGATACGCTGAATACCGGCCCACTCTGGTACTTGCCCATGATTTCCTTATAGGTCGGAGCATCCGAGCCAATGGTGACCGTGGCAATCCGCAGGGTGTCGAGGCGGTGGAAGGGGAGGATGTCATCCTGGTTTTTCACCACCGTGGTAGCATGCTCATAGATTTGCTGCTGCACCATGCGGCTCAGGGGCCGGTTCAGGTTCTGCATCAGGTTGGGCACATCAATGGGTTGCGGCTTGTTGAGGCCAGCCCAAAACTTGGCCCGCAGAATCTTGCGCACCCGCTGGTCCACGTCGGCCTGTTCGATTTTGCCGGTGGCAATAGCCTCTTTGATTTTCACCAGGGCCACGGGCACATCCTCCGAAAACAGCAGCACATCGTTGCCGGCGGCCAGGGCTAAGGCATCCAGCTCCCCCGGTTTGTAGAGGCTGGATACACTTTTCATGTTCAGGGCATCGGTAAATACCAGGCCCCGGTAGTTCATCTTTTCTTTCAGCAGCCCCGTTACCAGGTTCTTGGAAACCGTGGCCGAGAGAGTCCGCACCGTATCGAACAGGGGCATATATAGATGGCCCACCATCACGCCCATCACGCCCTGCTCGAAGGACTTCTGGAACGGATACAGATCCACGTTGGTCAGGCGGCCCATGTCGGAGTTGATGACCGGCAGGGCCACGTGCGAATCCACGTCGGTGTCGCCGTGACCAGGGAAGTGCTTGACTACGGCTAGTACGCCGTGGTCCTGCAGGCCCCGGATGTACTGGATACCGCGGCTGGCTACCTGCTCCTTGTTTTCGCCGAAGGAGCGGTTGCCGATAACCGGATTGTCGGGGTTGGAATTGACGTCGAGTACGGGCGAGAAGCTGACGTGCACGCCCAGCGTCTTCATTTTGAGGGCAATTTCCCGGCCCATCTGGTACACGTACTGCTCGTCGTCCATGGCTCCCAGGGTCATGCCTTTAGCGAAGTGCATACTGGAATCCAGGCGCATATCCAGACCCCACTCGGCATCCATAGCAATGAGCAGGGGCACTTTGGCGGCAGCCTGGTAGCGGTTGGTGAGCAAGGCCTGACGGCGCGGCCCACCCTGCAAAAACATCAGCCCGCCCACGCCCTGATTGCGCACTAAACCTTCAATGGCCTGGGCGTGGCGCTTGTCCTTGTTGGAGTAGGCGGCCACCATAAACAGCTGGCCCAGGCGCTGGTCGGGGGTGAGGGAGGTGAACACGCTGTCCACCCAGTTCTGCTCGGCCACCGACATGGGCCGGGCGCCGTTTTCGCGGGGCACCGAGGAGGAAACAGCCCAGCCCAGAAAGGCCAGTACTAGCAGGAAAAGTCCAATCCGAAAGTCTTTGAGCATCGGCTCCGGTGGTTCGTGCTGAAGGGGTAGAGAAACTGGAAGGCGAGCCGAAAAGCCCTACTTTTGCCCCTCCAAAAAGGGTGCCGGGTAGCGCGTTCGGCCGGGGTAGGGGCCGCTGTAATTGGCCTTCGAATCCCTGCCTGCCTCACTTCCCAACGCAGGAACCAACGAATTAATCTCCGGTGGTACGCACAAAAGTTGGCCGCAAACTTACGCATAAATTCCCGAGGCCCGTTGTAGTCAGGCGGATAGCCCCGGAAATCCAGCTCGGAGTACCCGCCTTTTTTCTTTCGATTTTTGTTTGAGCATGGCCGATATCATCCAACTTCTACCCGAATATTTAGCCAACCAGATTGCCGCCGGGGAGGTGGTGCAGCGCCCGGCTTCGGCCGTGAAAGAGCTGCTGGAAAACGCCGTGGACGCCGGCGCCACCCAGGTGCAGCTCATCGTGAAGGATGCCGGTAAGCAGCTGGTGCAGGTAGTGGATAATGGCTCGGGTATGAGCCCCACCGATGCCCGCATGAGCCTGGAGCGCCACGCCACCAGTAAAATCCGGACTACCGACGACCTGTTCCGCATCCGCACCCTCGGGTTCCGGGGCGAGGCCCTGGCCTCCATTGCGGCCGTGGCCCAGGTGGAGGTGCGCACCAAGCAGCGCGACCAGGAGACTGGCTCCCTGCTGCTGGTGGAAGGCTCCCAGATTACCAGTCAGCAGCCCGTGGCCTGCCCCGATGGCACCAGCATCAGCGTGAAAAACCTGTTTTTCAACGTGCCCGCCCGTCGCAACTTCCTCAAAAGCAACGCGGTGGAGATGCGCCACATCCTGGACGAGTTTCAGCATGTGGCTTTGGCCAACCCGCAAATTGGCTTCTCGCTGTTCCAGAACGATCTGGAGGTGTTCAACCTGCCGGCCGGTAAACTCAGCCAGCGCATTGTGAGCCTGCTGGGCAACGGCTACAAGGAGCAACTGGCCCAGGTGGAGGAGGTGACGCCATTCCTGACGGTACGCGGGTTTATCGGCAAGCCCGAGTCGGCCAAGAAAAGCCGGGGTGACCAGTTTTTCTTCGTGAATAACCGCTTTATCCGCTCGGCCTACCTCAACCACGCGGTGCTGACGGCCTACGAGGGCCTGCTGCCTAAGGACACACACCCCTTCTACGTACTGTTTCTGGACCTCGACCCCAAGTCCATCGATATTAATGTGCATCCCACCAAAACCGAAATCAAGTTTGAGGACGAGAAAACGGTGTATGCCATTGTGCGGGCCGCCGCCAAGCAGAGCCTGGGCCTGCACAACATGGCTCCGTCCCTGGATTTTGATGGCAACGTAAACTTCGCGCCCATTCAGCCTCTACGGCTGTCAGGCCAGGAAAAGAACCCGTTTGATGACGGCTATCAACCCGATGCACTAGCCTCGGCAGCCCGGGCCGCGGCCAAAAGTCCCGGCCGCCCCGCCGCCCAGGATGCTTACGAGCGGCAGCTGCCGCCCCGGCCCACCGAACAGGCCAAGCGGGAGTTGGAGGAGTTCTACAAGAGCCTGAGCCAGCTGAGCGTGCCCGATGTGGAGCACGAAGCCACGGCCGTGGGCGTGCCCGTGCCCACTATTACGCCCCTGGCGCCGGATGAAGACCTGCCGGCTGATGATAAGCCTCTAAACGGAGGGCTTAACCTGCAGGCCGGTTTTACCGCCATGCTGCCCGCCCCGAACCGTCCCTCATCCGAAGCAGCCGCACCAGCGGGGCCTTTGCCAGTGGTGCTGCCCAGCGCGGCAGCGGCACCTGCTACGCCCGAGCTACCCCTGCGCGAATCCAGCACGGGGCCCGGTAACAAGGTGCTGCAGCTGCATCAGCAGTATTTGCTGGTGCCCGTGAAATCGGGGATGATGCTGATTGACCAGGTAGCGGCCCGGGAGCGGATTTTGTACGAGCAGTACACCCAGAGTCTGGAGCGGGAAGTCAGTGCCTCCCAAACCCTGCTATTCCCGCGCACCATCACCTTCACGCCCCAGGATTTTGCCATTCTGCGGGAAGTGGAAGAGCCGCTACGGGCATTGGGATTCCGCTTCACTGACTTCGGCAAGCACACCATTGCCGTGGAAGGTATTCCGGCCGACGTACCGGCCCGCGACGAAAAGGAGCTGCTGGAAGGCCTCATTGAGCAGTTTCGCACCACGGCCGGCCCCATGAAGCTGGACCGCCGCGAGCAGATGGCCCGGGCCCTGGCCCGGCGCGTGGCCGCCACCGCCGCCGGGGCCCGCCTCTCGGAGCGGGAAATGACGGCCATTGTAGACAAACTCTTTGCCTGCTCGGTGCCCAACTACACCCCGGATGGCCGCCGCACCATCGTGATGCTGGAGTTGGGCCAGTTGCAGGAGTTGTTCCGAAAATAAAACCAGGCGTTGGCCCGGCGGCGGCCAGCCGGTGGGCCAGTCGCCGCCCTTTCTCTACAACCGGGCCAATGCAAGATCTACTGGTAGGCTAGCTAACTCAACAGCTGCCCGGGAGGCAGCTTATCTATTCCAGCGGTATCTGCGTAGCTTCACTTTCGCAACTCCCTCTTCGCCCGCACAACCTCCCTATGTTTCAGTTTACCCCCATGGTTCGCAACCTGCTCATCGCCAATGTGGTGGTGTTTATTGCGAGCAAATACCTGCTGAACCTCGACCTTCTGGCTCTGTATCCTATTGGGTCACCCATGTTCTGGCCCTGGCAATTTCTGACGTACATGTTTATGCATGCTACTGCTGACTGGAGCCATATCTTCTCCAACATGATTGGCCTTATTGCTTTGGGGCCGTTGCTGGAAGAGCGGTGGGGCGCCAAACGGTTCCTGACGTTCTGGCTGATTTGCGGGGTGGGCGCGGGCGTGCTCTACAATGGGCTGCGCACCTACGAGGTGCACCGTATGGGCCAGCAGTTGGAGGCGTTCCGGCAGGAGCCCACGGGCGTAAACCTGATGAACTTCGCTGAAACCAACCTGCCTGACTTGGCCAAGACCTATGAGTCGTCAGCGGTGAAGTTGCATGATAATCCCAATGATACGTACGTCATCAACAATGTGCTAGGACGGTTCGAGGCGTTGTACGAGGGTAGTTTGAACGGCCCGATGGTGGGCGCGTCGGGGGCCTTGTTCGGAATTATCATTGCCTTTGGGATGCTGTTCCCGAATACGTCCCTGATGGTGTTTCCGCTGCCAATACCCATCAAGGCCAAGTATTTCGTGATTCTCTACGGCCTCTACGAGTTCTTCTTCGGCATCCGGCGCCTGCCCGGCGACAACATCGCCCACTTTGCGCACCTGGGTGGAATGCTGGTCGGATTCATTGTGTTGCAGATCTGGCAGCGTAACCGCACCCGTCTGTATTAGCGCGCCCGGCTGGGGCTGGCTAATACACCTTGCCCGAAAATTGTGGAAATTTCCCTCCACTCTGCTGCCTACCTGGCCGTACTTCCTTCACCCGCCCCACCACGCACATGAGCATCATTACCGATATCCGAACTGCGTTTAGCCGCGACAACTCCCTGCACAAACTGCTGCTGCTGAACGTGCTGGTATTCGTGTTTCTGGTCTTGGCCAAGGCTATAATGAGCCTTTCGGGCGTGGGGGCGTACTTTCTCAATGTAGCCCGGCAGTTTCAGCTGCCCTCCGACCTGCCCAGCCTGCTGCGCCACCCCTGGACGCTGCTGACGTATGCTTTTTCCCACCTGGAGTTCTGGCACATCCTCTTTAACCTGCTCAACCTGTACTACTTCGGGGCATTGGTGCGGGAGTATTTGGGGGACCGGCGGCTGGTGAGCCTATACGTGCTGGGTGCGCTGGCTGGTGCAGTACTTTTTCTGCTGAGCTTCAACCTGCTGCCAACCCTGCAGCCCATGGTGGGCCTGCCGCTGCTGGGCGCTTCAGCCTCCGTCACGGCCATCATCATGGCTGCCGCTACCCTGCTTCCCGATTACACTTTCATGCTGTTTTTGCTGGGGCCAGTGCGCATTAAGTACATTGCGGCGGTGGTTATCCTGCTTTCGGTGCTGGCCATCAACCAGGGCAACCCTGGCGGCGGAATAGCTCACATTGGCGGAGCGTTGATTGGCTTCCTGTTCGTGAAACAGCTGCAAGCCGGCCGCGACCTAGGCCGCCCCGTGCAGGCCGTGGGCGACTTTTTCGTGCGTCTGGTAACCGGCCGCCCCAATCTGCGCGTTACGCACCGCAGCGCAGCGGCCACGGCAGCCGCCCCTGCTGCCAGCAAAGCCAAGGCCAGTGCCACGTCCTTGCCCGGTGAAGATGAAATAAACCTGATTCTGGACAAGATTTCTCACTCCGGCTATGAGAGCCTCTCGAAGGAGGAAAAACAGAAGCTGTTCCGCGCCAGTCAGAAGTAGGGCCTCTTCTCACTTCAGGAGGAGAAGCTACGGAATAGGATACTTGATATCAGACTCGTTGTGGGTGTAGAAGTAGGCGTAGTTACCGCACATTTCTTCCCAACCACCTACAGTAGCGTGCCGTTGGTGCATCACGTCCTCCCAGGCAATACGCATTTGGCGGGCGCACACCAGCGGCCGCACCTGGCCTACTCCGGTGCCCAGTCCCGGTACAGCCACTGTTTGCACCACCTCTTTTACTAGTTGGCCATTGGGTATACGGCCATACTCCAGCAGGAGCAGTAGGGCCCGCATGCTATGGTACACGTTCGGGCCGCGCGTGATGGTCATGGGCGTGCGCATGGTGGGTGCGGCAATCAGGTAGGGGAACTGCGCGTGGCCGGTGGGCAGAATTTCGGCCTGGCCTACCAGCAGCTCTCCGTAGTATTTCTCTCGGATGATGTGCTGTAAATCCTTCTCCAGGTGCCAGCCCAGCGTTTTGGAAATGGCGAAGTCAATGCCGCCGTTCATGTAGCCGAAGCTGTTGGCGGGGCTTACCAGCGCATCGGTGGATACTTCGAAAATGGAGCCGTGGCGAATGGTTACCTGGGGTACATCGGCGAAAACCCGGTGCCAGGCGTCAGTAATTTCGGAGTTGGTGTCAGTGAAGTAGAAGTGCATAGAGTAGTTTACCCCGGTAAAGTACACATTCTCAGCTTTCCGCAAACGCAAAAACGGCTGCCCCACAAGGAGCAGCCGTTTTTGCGTTTGCGCTGACTACGAACTAAGCCGAAGCTTTGCCCATGTTGTCCAGCGCGTCCATAACTTCTTTCACATGGCCGCGCGAGGTTTCCAGCAGTGCCTTTTCCTCGTCGTTGAGTTGCAGCTCAATCACCTTCTCGATACCATTTTTGCCCAGGATAACCGGAGCCCCCAGGTACACACCGTTGATGCCGTATTCGCCCTGCAGCTCAATGCACACCGGGAACACGCGGCGCTGGTCGCGCACAATGGCCTCAACCATCTGAGCCGCGGCAGCACCGGGTGCATACCAGGCCGAGGTACCCATCAGCTTCACCAGCTCGCCGCCACCTACGGCCGTGCGCTGTACAATGGCGTCCAGCTCGGCTTTGCCGATCAGCTCAGTTACGGGAATGCCGCCCACGGTAGTGTAGCGGGGCAGGGGCACCATGGTGTCGCCGTGGCCACCCATCAGCACCGCCTGAATGTCTTTGGGGCTTACGTTCAGGGCTTCGGCCAGGAAGGCGCGGTAGCGGGCCGTATCCAGGATGCCCGCCATGCCAAATACCTTCTCCCGGGGCAGGCCCGAGGTGAGGTGGGCCTGGTAGGTCATCACGTCCAGGGGGTTCGATACCACGATGATGATGGCGTTGGGCGAGTATTTTACTACTTGCTCCGTTACTGACTTCACGATGCCGGCATTGGTGGCAATCAGGTCGTCGCGGCTCATGCCGGGCTTGCGGGGCAGGCCCGAGGTAATTACCACCACGTCGGAACCGGCGGTGCGGCTGTAGTCGTTGGTGACGCCCACGGTGCGGGAGTCGTAGCCGATGATGGGGGCTTTCTGCCAGATATCCAGGGCCTTGCCTTCGGCAATGCCTTCCTTGATATCCACGAGGACGATTTCGTTGGCAATTTCGCGGGTGGCCAGTACATCGGCGCAGGTTGCGCCTACGTTGCCGGCTCCAACTACGGTAACTTTCATGGATGGATGGAATTGGGTGTGAACTTGTGGGTTGGGCGTAAAGCTAAGGTATAGAAGTGAGAAGGTGAGAACTGAGAAGAGAGACTTTTGCGGCCTCAGTCGTCTGAAGTTCCTAAGTCGGAGTGGGCCGGGCCTCCTGTCACAGGAACTGCGCGCTCCACGCGGGGGCAGGGGCAAGTCAGAACTTTTCCACCCGGAATGTCTGCGTGAACTGCCCGGCCTGCACTTTCACTTCGTAAAAGCCGGCTACCAGCGTCGCGCAGGGTACGCGCAGGGTACGCGCAGGGTACGCGCAGCTCATTCGCCTTCTGCTGAAAACTGCCCGCCCACAGAACCGTATCGAGGCCAGTAGTGAGGCTGCGGGCCGTGGTGATACCAGGCTTAACCGGACCAGTGTTGCTACTAGTGCAATTGTAGCTCAGCTTCACAATGAGTTGCTTCCGGACTGGATTGGGAGCTACACTGCACTCGGCCAAGCGGCAGCCCGGTGACGGTACTGCAACGGTTGAAAGGGTCAAGTGAAACACCAAGCCAAATAATCCGCAGTGGATAAGAGTAGTCAAGTATAGAAAGCCTCTGTTCGTGACACTGAAAAACGAGGTTTTGCCTCCGGTATATACTCAGTTTTTGCCGTTCCCTCAAGGCTTCGAAAGCTTGTTTTCGGAACGGAAGTGGCATGTCAAAAAGACGCCCGTACGGAGACCAGCAGCTGCCGGGGGCGCAGCTCGTACTCGTTCTGCACCAGCACGAAGCTGGAAACGTACGTGTACTGGTAGGCGCGGGCATTGAGCAGGTTGCTGGCCTTCAACTCCACATCCAGCTTGCGGGCCGTGGGCAGGGTGTAGCGGTAGGTGGCATCCAGAAAGAAAGTTCGCACGGCGGGTCCCGCCCCGGCACTGCGGAAATGCTCGGTGTCCAGCAGGAGTTGGTGCCGCTCAGTGGGGTAGAGGGCCAGCCCGGCCCGGTGCTCCTGCAGGCGAGTGTTGGGCTGGGCTGTTTCTCCTACCTGGCTCCGCAGCAGGCTGAGTTGGCCCGTGTACTCCAGGCTGGCCCAGTCCACGGGCGAGGCATTGGCCCGCAGGCGCGCCGTGCTTTGTCGGCTGCGAGTGGTAGTTAGGGTGTTGTTCAGCAGTACGGGCAGCTGGCTGGCGCTGCCGCTCAGCTGTAGGGTTACACTCGTTTTCCAGGGGCTGATGAACTTGCTGGCCTGGGCCGCCAGCGTATGGCTGGGGGCCGCCGTGCGCCGGGCCACGGCCACGGTGGTAAGCGAACCGTCGGGTGATACTAGGCTGCGCAGCAACTGGTTGCGGGTAGTGGTGCTGAAGTTGTAGGTGGCCTGATAAAACCAGGAGGTCAGCGGGTTTTCGTAGTAGAAGCCCAGCCGGCTGCTGATGATGCGCTGGCGGGTAAGGGGAGCGGCGTTACGCTGCAGAGTGCGGTAGTCGCGCAGCAAGTAGCCGTAGTACAGCTGCTCCAAGCTACCGGCCGGGGTAGTAAGGTCGGCCCCGGCTTTGGCGTGCCAAAGCCCGCTCAGCTCGTAGCGCCCCGAAACCTGGGGTTCCAGCGTAAGCCAGCGGCGGCGTTGGACGGCCGCCAGGGGCGCATCGGTAGCGCGCAGGGTGCGGTAGCTCAGCGGGGCCTCGGCCTCCAGCCGCCACCGGTCGGTTTTAAATTCCAGGGCCGGCTGCAGATAGTACCGGGCTTGGTGGGCGCGCAGATGGTTCCGCAGGGAGTCAGCCGGAGTTTCGGGGGCCGGCTGGCGGATGAGGTCGGAGCGAAGGCCCTGCACCTGCTGGTTAAAACCGGCCGTGGCGGTGTAGCGCCAGTGGGCGACTCCTCCCAGCAGGGCCACCGAGTTGGCCGTGTACAGGCTGCGCTGCCGGGCCTGCTGGGTAGCCCGGACATACGGCAGCCCCTCCGCCAGCACCGCCGGCAGGGGCCCCGGCTCCACCGTTAGCCGTTGTGGACTGGCGGCCAGGGTCAGCACCGAATTCACTTGTAGCATCCGGCCCGCGCGCAAGGGCTGCACCAGACCTAGCCGGTTGCTCAGGCTGG
The DNA here is from genome assembly GCF_032464715.1 of Hymenobacter endophyticus. NCBI lineage: Bacteria > Pseudomonadati > Bacteroidota > Cytophagia > Cytophagales > Hymenobacteraceae > Hymenobacter > Hymenobacter endophyticus. The sequence goes on from NZ_JAWDJT010000010.1 coordinate 40,016, forward strand.
TGAAAGGGTTGCGGGCCTGCTGGCGGATGGGCTCGGCATCGGCGCTGCGCGTGAGCAGGCCGGTCTGCTCATCCCAGCTGCCCGTAAAGCTGAGCGTATTTTTCAGGTAATACTGCTTCACGTTGCGGATGTAGGCTAGGTCGGTACTCAGCTGGCGGGGCCGCAGTACGTTGCGCTTGTCCTCGGTGAGCGTGATGGCGCGGCCGTCGGGCAGGGTGTAGCGGGTGCGGGTGCTGCCCCGGCGCAGCTGCTCATCGGTGAGGTAGGAGGCATTCACGCGCAGATTGGCGTCTTTGCTAAAAGGAACCAGGTGGTTGGCACTAACCAGATGCACTTGGTTGAACAGCCAGCGACTGGCCGGCAGCGGGGGCTGCCCCAGCTCCTGAATGCCGGTCAGGTCGGGCTTGCGGAACCCCGGCTCCCGCAGCCGTTGCACGTCATCCAGACTCAGGGGCTTTATTTCGGCGGCTACGTCCTGGCCGGTGTTGTTGGTCTGGTAGGTATCCAGCAGCTGCTGCCGGGGCGTGAACAGCATGGGGGCCAGGTTGGCGTTCCAGAGCACCGGGGCCGCGCCCAGGCCCAGCCGACCCTGCCCGGTAGCCGTTACTGCTTTCTTCAGGCTGATATTCAGGGAGGCCTGCTCCGACTGCCGCACTCCGCGCAACGCCGCAATGGGCTGGTGGCGCTTGAGCACCTGCACGTCCTGCACGGCCTCGGCGGGCAGGTTGTTACTGGCTTGGCTGTAACGGCTTTCCAACAAATCGGCCCCGTTGATGTAGAACTTCTGAATGGGCCGGCCCTCGTACAGGATGCGTCCGTCAGCCTCCACCTCCACGCCCGGCATCTTCTTCAGCACGTCGGCCAGCACTCGGTCCTTTTGCTCAGTAAAGGCCGATACCCGGTAGCTGAGCGTGTCGCCCTCCCGGCGGATGGCGTCGGCCTGCACCACCACTTCCCGGAGCGGGGTGGGGTTGTCAGGCAGGGTGAGTGTCACGGCCTGCGAGAGGTTGCGCAGCCGCCGCGTCTGCTCGGTAAAGCCCAGGCTGCGGGCACTCAGCAGCACCGAGTCGGCGGCAAACGGCAGCGGCACCCGGAAACGCCCCGCCTCATCGGTCACGGCCACCGCTGACTCCTCCAGCCCCGGCAGCGGCTGCACCTCCACCAGTGCCCCCGGAATGGGCTGGCGCTGGGCATCGGTGAGGGTGCCCGTGAGCGTGGTTTGGGCGTGAGCCGTCAGGGAAAAAACAAGCAGCCCAAGTACGGCAAGCAACAACTCTGCTGTGAAATACCTGTGGGCATACCTCGTCTTCCGCATTGCTAGTATTTCAGCTCAATAAGATCATTCTTTTTGGCCTGCTTTTGTTTATATTCTTCCATTTCTTTATTATAATTATTCGGAGAGTTTCGCTTAGTCATCTGACCTACTCCGTTATAGAAATAATCTGATTTCGCTTTGATATATTGAGATAAACTGGTTTCAATAGCATTCACAGGTAGATCTGGTCTACCGTTATAACCGGCTTCTTTTAACTTTATCAGCTGAAAGTTGTAGCTGCGCTTGATAGCTGCTACTTCGATAATTAAACCCGGTAATCCGCTGAATTTATATGGTCCGTCTGGAGTAGGTATCTCTTTGCTGAACCAAGCTTGCCATTTTCTTCCACCGTATTCAGTAGTAGCCTTCTGACAGGAATATCCAGAAATTATTCTTTTTTCAGGTAGTATGGTCCATTTCATGGGAATATTATCTTGTTTTATCTTGAATATTTTCTGGTCTATTTTATCAAAATAAAATATTATATTATTATTGTATTTATATATTTTATAAGTAAATGTAGTATTATGACTTGCCAGAGCGTTGAGTGATGATTGATCAAATGATGGGCTGAAAACTATTGAGTCTGCCAGGTGAGAATTTTTGCTTTCAAACTTGGAATAGTCTGAATTGATAACTGATGTCATTAATTATCTTCTTATATCATTATTATTTGTGGAATCTGCTTGATATGTAATTGTATAGATACATATTATTGATTTGTTATTGGTTTGTGCCAATGAAAAACATGTGTAAAATAGCAAAAAAGTGTGAATGAATTTCTTATTTGCTTTTTCAAAGAATCAGGTACATTATGCGTATTTTCAATAAATTGGAAATACGCATAATGTATATTCTGTTTTTCAAGTTAGATATATCTATGTATACTATTCATGTATCATAGAAAATGATTTGATAGTATGCTGATTACTTCAACTCCAGAGGATTGTTTTTTTTATTAAGTCTATCCTTATAATCCTTTCGATCTTCTTGTGAAACAGGGTGTCCCATCGCAGCAATTTTATCGGAAAGATTTATTTCGTAGTCACGTTTCGCCTGATTAAATTTTTGTTTTGTTGTTTCTATTGCATCATCATAAGATAAAATTAATATTTTATCTTTAGGTGTTTCTGATTTTAAAAATTCAAATGAATAATGCCTTTTCGAATCACTTAATTCTATTATTAATCCTGGTAGGCCGCCGAATTTATAAGGTCCATTTGCGTGTGGTATCTCCCTGGTAAACCATGCTTCAATATTTCTACCTGAAAAAAAAGTAGTTGCTAATTGACATGAGTATCCTGCAATATTTTTTTTACTGTTTGTGATTTTCCATTTAATAATGTCATTCGATTCTTTATAATAAAAACTTTGTCTCATTATTCTTTCATGATAGTATATGAATGGTTGATTTGTATTTTTGTATATTTGATATCTGAAATTACTTCTTCCTAGGGTCAGGGCTTGATTTCCTAATCTCTGCATATCACCAATTCCAATAGGTTTGCTTTGATTATTTAATCTCATTGTATCCTTCTTATACTGTCCGATGCTTTCAAAAATAGAGCTACTATTGCCAATCGTAAGGCGCATTTGTTCTATTTTTTTTTCATTCGACGTAGAGTCAGGATAGTAAGTAAGACGATAAGTAATTAATAATTTACACGTGTCAATGGGTGGCCCCTGAGCATAACATAAATTACCAAATAAGACGGCTATAATAAAAAATAAAAAAAATGATTTTCTCATCATTTCATGATTTGAAAAACGAGACAGTTGTATATGCGAACATATTTAACTGTCTCGTTTTTGAGTTATTATTTTTGAATTAACCGCAATACTGGTCGTGGAGCATGTTCAGCAGTTCAACGACCTCATCCCATGAATTACCAGTTGCCTTTCCTGAGCGGCCACACATTTCATCGGCACCATAGGCATATTCATATAGCATTTTTTTGGCTATCAGGTCTTTTGATAAAACAAAAGCTTGGTTAGGGCTTTTAGTTGCGTTCGGCTCTGTATGAGGAGTGGTTGCCGCCAAGCTGCTGAACGATACGCCACCCAGAAGGGTGGCCACTAGAAGAACTTTTTTCATGATGCTGCAAGGGTTAGATGAAATGATGTCTCAAATGACCCGTAGTATCCAGCAGAAGTCAAGGACAAAATGCCGTTGCTTGTGATAAGGCATAACTTATTCAGCATATAGTAAAACACTGTCAGGAAACCCAGTATGGCCCTGGCTCAACACGTCGGCCCAGGTAATCTCCGGCCGTTTGTGACATGCAGTAATGTATATATTACATCCGCTTCACCAGCAACACCCGCTCCGTATTCTCCGTCACCCGAAACCGCTCATCGGGCCGGAAACCAATAATCCAGGTAATTTTGCCGTCGGCGGAAACCAGCACCCACACGTTGTCTTTGAGGTTGAGGGGGACTTTCTGGTCGATGAGGAAGTCGGAGAGCTTCTTCTTGCCCTTCATGCCGATGGGCATAAACCAGTCGCCCTCCTGCCAGGGGCGCACCGTGAGCGGAAACTTGAGCACGTCGGCATCCAGGGCGGCCACGGCTTTACCCTTGGGCACCTCGTAGCCTTCGGGTATTTCCAGCAGCTCGGTGCGCAGGTGCAGGCCGTCGATTTTCAAGGCTTCCTGCCCAGCCTGCAGCTGGTGGGTACCGAAGTGCTGGAGCTTGCGCGGGGTAATCACCAGCTGGTCCCGGTCCTTCACCAGCTGGTGCGTCGGCGACTCGAAGCGGCGGCCCGGCTCGGCCCCGAAGCTCTGCACAATGTCCTTAGTCACGAGGTAGCTGAAGCCGAAGGGCCGCAGCAGCTCGTGCAGCACCAGGGCCGTGGCGGCCGTTTTCTGGAGCGTCCGGATGTCGAGGTAGGTGGCTTCGGGCTCCTGGCGCTGGGCCTGGGCGGCGGTTTCCTCCACGTAGCGACGCACGATTTCCTCGGCCGCGCCCACGCGCTCCGCCGTTACGCTCATGGTGTGGTCGAGGCCGGGGTTGATGTCGCGCAGCACGGGCAGCACCTCCAGGCGCAGGCGGTTGCGCTGGTACACCGGCGAGTCGTTGCTGGCATCCTCGCGCCAGATCAGGCGGTTTTCCACCACGTAGTCGTACAGGTCGGGCTTGCTCACGGCCAGCAGGGGGCGCACCAAGTAGCCGGTTTTGGGCCGGATGCCGTGCAAACCGGCCAGGCCGGTGCCGTGGGTGAGGTTGAGCAGCATGGTTTCGGCCGTGTCGCGCTGGTGGTGGGCGGTGGCCACGGCGGCGTAGCCCTGCTGCGCCCGGATGCGCTCAAACCACTCGTAGCGCAAAGCCCGGGCGGCCATCTGGGTCGAAATGCCTTCCTGCTCGGCAAACTTCTTGGTCTGGAAAAACTCGACGAAGTAGGGCGCCTCGTACTTCTCGGCCAGCTTACGTACGAACTGCTCGTCGGCGTCGGCTTCCTCGGCCCGCAGCCCGAAGTGGCAGTGCGCCACCCCGAATTTCACGCCCAGCCGGTGCAGCACATCGGCCAGCACCACCGAATCGAGGCCGCCGCTGACGGCTACCAGCAGCTGGTCGGTGGGGGAGAAGAGGGCGTGTTCCTGAATGAAGGCTTGAATCCGGTCGAGCATGGGAAAGCGAAATCTAGTGCTAAAGTGCTAGCTCCCCTCCTTGGAAAGGAGGGGCTGGGGGTGGTTGATGGCAAATAAACAGGCTACTTTTAGAGCAAAAAGGATGTTCAACGAGTGTCAACCACCCCCAGCTCCTCCTTTCCAAGGAGGGGAGCTAGCCTTAGCTCTAAACAGAAGACCTGTACTATTCCACAAAGAAAACCGTTAGCAGCGGCCCTTCTGTACCTTTGCGCCGAAATGTCGTTTCCGAAGCCTCTTTTTCTTCTCTGGCTGCTGCTCCTGCCGGCCCTGGCGTGGGCCCAGCAGCGCCCGGCCGCGCGGCCCGGAAGCCAACCTGCCCCGGTTCAGGGCCAGCGTATTGAGCTGCTGCCCGGTACCCAGCAACTGATTGGCGGTACCTTTAACGGCGTGGAAATCCGAAAGCTGATCGGCAACGTGAGTTTCCGCCAGGGCACTACGCTGCTCTATTGCGACTCGGCGTATCAATATACTGAGCGCAACGCGCTGGAGGCGTTCAGCAACGTGCGCATTATTCAGAACGACACCATTACCATCACCGGCGACCGGGGCACCTACGACGGCGACACCCGCAAGGCCCGCATGACCGGCAACGTGACCATGCGCGACCCGCGCATGACCCTCACCACCCAGCTACTCGACTACGACCTGAACAATAACCTGGCCTATTACAGCACCGGCGGCCACCTCCAGGACCCCGAAAACACGCTCGACAGCCAGTTCGGCTACTATAACACTCAGAGCAAGGTGTTCAGCTTCAAGCGCAATGTGAAGCTGGTGACCAAGGAAAATACCATCGACACCGATACGCTGCAGTACAACACCGTCAGCAAGATTGCCTACTTCTTCGGGCCCACCCGCATCAAGGGCAAGCAGGGCAACCTCTACGCCGAAAACGGGAACTATAACACCATCACCAAGATTTCCAACTTCGCCCGCAACGCCAAAATTGAAACGCCTAACTACCTGCTGGGCGGCGACAAGCTGTACTACGACGAAGCCCGGCAGTACGGCGTAGCCACCGGCCGGGTATCCATGACCTCGAAGAAGGATAACCTCGTGATTCGGGGCGACGTGGGGCGGTACTGGCGGGCCCAGGGCCGGGCCAAGGTGTACGGCAGCCAGCCCGTCATGCGCAACATCAACGCCAAGGATACGCTCTACCTGGCCGCCGATACGCTGGTAAGCCTGGAGGGCCGTCCGCCCCAGAACAAGGCCGGCGTGATTTACGCCTACCGCAAAGTGCGCATCTTCCGCGCTGACTTGCAGGGCCGCTGCGACTCGCTCACCTACGACCGGCAGGATTCCATCATCTACCTCAGCCACGACCCGGTGCTCTGGAACAAGGGCAACCAGCTCACCGCCGACTCCATGCAGATTCAGCAGCGCAAAGGCCAGATTGACCAGATGCGCCTGTTCGGGCACGCCTTCAGTATCGGGCAGGATACGTTGCTGAACTACAACCAGGTGAAGGGTCGCAACATGGTGGCGTACTTCCGCGACAAGTCGATAAAAAAAATAGATGTGCTTGGCAACGCCGAGAGCCTCTACTATGCTCTTGAGGGTGATACGGCTGTATCGGGCGTCAATAAAAGCCTCTCGGCTACGATGGCGCTGCGGTTTCAGGAGGGCAAGCTTAACACCATCAGCTTCCTCACCAACCCCGAAGCGCAGTTCATCCCGCCCAACGACCTCAAGCCCGAAGATGCCAAGCTCAAGGATTTCCGCTGGCGCGCCACGGAACGCCCTACCCGCCGCCAAACGTTAGGCAAGCACTTCGCTTTGCCGACCAAGGCTAAAAAGGTGGCCCCCGCCAAAAAGAAACCTACTACCAAGAAGGCCGCGCCCAGAAAGCCGACGGCTACGAAAGCGAAACCAACGACTACCCCGGCGAGGAAATAAAGCCAGCCGATCATTCCGGAGGCCACCAGCGCGGGAAACCTCTCGCCAGGATTAGTAGGGACGGGCTGATTTCTCTGACAACTGGCAACTCATACCCGACAACTGATTTGCCTCACCGATTCTTCTTACCTTTGCGTCCTTATGCTGTCTTTCCGTCCTGCTTTCTTTGTTCTGTTATTGAGCACCTTGCTGCTCGGCTCCTGCACCGGCTACCAAAAGCTGCTCAAGAGCACCGACGTGAACAAGAAATACGAAGCCGCCATTCAGTACTATGAAAAGGGCGACTACTTCAAGGCCGGTACCCTGCTAGAGGAGCTGATTCCGCTGCTGAAAGGCCGTCCCGAGGCGGAAAAAGCCCAGTTCTACTTTGCTAATACCAACTTCCAGCAGCGCAACTACACGCTGAGCGCCTACTACTTCAAAACGTTCTACGAAACGTACCCCAACTCCCCACAGGCCGAGGAAGCGGCTTTCATGCAAGCTAAGTCCTTGTTCCGCGACTCCCCGGAGTTTCAGCTGGACCAAACCAACACCTACACGGCCATTGAGGTAATTCAGGAGTTTTTGAACCGCTTTCCAGAAAGCAAGTTCCGCTCCGAAACCGATGGTATGTCGCAGGAGCTGCAGAAGAAGCTGGAAAACAAAGCCTTCCGCGGTGCCCGTCTCTATTACGATTTGCGCTACTTCCAGTCGGCTATTACGGCGTTTACCCAGTTTCAGCAGCAGTTTCCCTCCTCAGCCTACGGCGAGCAGGCCGCTTTCCTGAAACTAAATGCTCAGTATGACTTAGCCACGGAAAGCGTGGAAGAAAAGCAGCGGGAGCGGTACTTGGAGGCCATTGCCTTCTATCAGAACTTCGTTGACGCTTTTCCCCAAAGCAAAAGCCTAAAGGAGGCGGAGCGCATGTACGACCAGTCCCGCGACGCAGTAGCTAAGCTAAAGCCTGCCGAAGGCACAGCCGCTAAATAAATGTGAAAATGAGGGGAGAATGTGGTTAAATGGGCGAATTTGTACTCGCCACACTCCATAGGCTTCGCACTGACTTTTTACATTACTCACATCTAAACACATTCAGCACATTCAAGTATGAAAGCTCCCAATAACGTACCCGCCTCCATCGTAACCCGTAATATGTCGGATTTCACGGCTGAAACCGGCAACGTGTACGAAAGCCTGGCTATCATCTCCAAGCGTGCCAACCAGATTTCCGTGAAGCTGAAAGAAGAGCTGAACGGCAAGCTGGCCGAGTTTGCTACCACCGTAGACAACCTGGAAGAGGTGTTCGAAAACCGCGAGCAAATCGAAATTTCCAAGCACTACGAGCGTCTGCCCAAGCCTACCAACTTGGCTGTAGAAGAGTTTCTGGAAGGCAAAATCCACTTCCGCACGCCTGCCGAAGAAGAAGCCAAAGGCTAGTTTACCAGCCGAGTATTCTCGTGAGAACGTCATGCTGACCCCGCACAGTAAGCTGCTCGGTTCGGCATGGCGTTTTTGTGTTCAGCTGCTTTCTGACACTGCTGGCCTCCATCTTCAAAGTCTACTCTATGCTGCAAGGGCGCAAAATTCTGGTGGGTGTGTGCGGGAGCATTGCCGCCTATAAATCGGCGCTGCTGGTGCGCCAGTTGGTGCAGGCCGGTGCTGAGGTACAGGTAATTCTGACACCGTCTGCCCTAGCTTTTGTTACGCCGCTTACCCTGGGTACCTTATCCAAAAACCCGGTGCTACAGGGCTTTCTGCGGGACGAGAAAGCCGGGGAGTGGCACAACCATGTTCACCTGGGTTTATGGGCCGATGCCCTAGTAATTGCGCCGGCTTCGGCTAATACTCTGGCGCACTTGGCTGGGGGCCTCTGCGATACGCTCCTGGATGCTGTGTATCTCTCGGCCCGCTGCCCCGTGTTTGTGGCTCCGGCCATGGACCTGGATATGTACCAGCACCCGGCCACGCAGGCCAACCTACGCCGCCTGCGTGAATACGGCACCACCGTCTGGGACTCTCCGGCCGGCGAACTAGCCAGCGGCCTCAGTGGCCCCGGCCGCATGCTGGAGCCAGAAGACATCGTGCGGGAGTTGGAGCAGTTTTTTGAATTAGAAACGAAGAATTAAAATTCGCCAAGAAATTGCCGTAATAACGCCGCCCAGAGCAGACAGTAAGCGCGCATTACGGAACCGCCTCTTAATTTTTAATTCTTCATTCTTAATTGAAAATGCGCGTCCTCATCACTGCCGGCCCTACCTACGAACCCCTGGACCCAGTGCGGTTTATTGGCAACCATAGCACCGGCAAAATGGGCTATGCACTAGCTGAAACCTTCGCGGCGGAAGGGGCTGAGGTTCTCCTTATCAGTGGGCCCACTAATCTGCCCGACCCAAGCAATGCCCGCATCCAGACGGTGCGCGTGCAAACTGCTCAGGAAATGTATGAGGCGGCTGTAGTGGAAGCCGCCGCGGCCGATGTGTGGGTGTTTGCCGCTGCCGTGGCTGACTACCGCCCGGCCCAGGTAGCCGAGCAGAAAATCAAAAAAGCGGGTGAAACCCTCACGCTAGAGCTGGTAAAGAACGTAGACATTGCTGCCGAGCTGGGGAAAACCAAGCGGCCCGAACAATTTTCGGTAGGTTTTGCGTTGGAAACGGAGAACGAACACGCGCACGCCCTCGGTAAACTCCAGCGCAAAAACTTTGATATGGTGGTGCTGAACTCCCTGCGTGATGCCGGGGCCGGTTTTCGCCACGATACCAATAAAGTGACTTTGCTGGATGCTGACGGCCGAATAACTACCTTCGAACTGAAAGCCAAGACGGACGTGGCGCGTGATATTGTGCGTTCGGTATTGGCTCGTCGTTTACCCCAGCCTCATGCGTAAACTCTTCTTTTTGCTGTGCCTTTTCAGCTGCGCCGCCGCCGCTCAGGCTCAGGAACTGCTGGCCGAAGTAACCGTGTCCACCGAAAATGTGACCATATCGGACCGGCAGCTGGTGCAGCAGATGCGCAACGACATGCAGACGTTTCTGAACACGCGGTCCTTCACCAATAAGGTATACCGGCCCGAGGAAAAGATTCGCTGCAAAGTGTTTGTGGGTATTACCGAAATTCCGCAGAATGGTACGTACCGGGCCACGGTGCGGGTACTAAGTACGCGCCCGGTGTATGGTACCGGCTACGAAACTAACCTGCTAAGCTTCGCCGACCGAGGCTGGCTGTTCAACTACTCCCCCCAAAACCCTATCGACTATTCCGAAACGACGTTTGTCGGGAATCTGTCGTCGTTGCTGACGTTCTATGCCTATATCATCATTGGCATGGACCAGGACAGCTTCTCGCCCCTGAGTGGCTCCCCTTACTACGACCGGGCCCGCACTATTTTGGTAAACGCCGCCTCGCAGAATATCACCAACGAGGCCGATGAAGGATGGAAAGACACCAACAACGGCAACCGGTATTGGCTGCTTAATAACCTGCAGGACCCGCAGTTGGAAGCTTTCCGAAGCGCTATTTATGCCTACTATCGGCAGGGCATGGATATATTTATTACCAAGCCTGAAGAAGCCCGAGCTAGTATGGCTACGGCTCTGCAGAGTGTGCAGCAGGCCGTACAGCGTCGGCCCGGCACCCTGTTGGCTCGCGCCTTCTTTACCACCAAGGCCGAGGAAATCTCCAACGTGTTCCGCACCAGCCCCGACCAGCAGCAGAAAACCCAGGTAACTACCCTACTCACCGAAGTAGACCCCACTAATTCCGCCCGCTACCAAACGATTCTGCGGCAGCCATAAAACGTGGCTTTGCAAGCCACCTGACGGATCTGGGGTAGCCATTAACCTACTAGGAACACACTGAGGTGTTGTTTGCAAGAGCGAGTTGGGAATCTTTCTGGCGAAACATGTTGGCATTTGACTAAATGAACTAGTAGCTTTGCTAAAGCTACTAGACTTGCCTGTTGCTGGCCGGCCCGTAGCCTAGTTTCTTTGGCAGCTACGGCCGGCATTCCGGCCTTCATTTGGTTTGTTATGCTGGTTGATCTGCGAATTCAGAACTACGCGCTGATTGAAAAACTGCAGTTGCGGCCCTCGGCCCTGCTCAACATTATCACGGGTGAAACCGGGGCGGGTAAGTCCATTATGCTGGGCGCCATTGGGCTGCTGCTCGGCAACCGCGCCGACTCGCGCATGCTCTTTGACACGGACAAGAAGTGCGTGATTGAGGGGCAGTTTGATATTCGCAGCTACCAGTTGCAGGATATTTTTGAGTCGGAGGACCTGGACTATGACCAGCAATGCATCCTGCGTCGGGAAATTAGTCCGGCCGGGAAAAGCCGGGCCTTCATCAATGATACGCCCGTAACGCTGGAAACCCTGCGCCACATTGGGGCCAACCTGATGGATATTCACTCCCAGCACGATACGCTGCTGCTCGGCGACACGGTGTTTCAGTTGAATCTGCTGGATTTATATGCCGGCTTGGTGCCGATGCGGGGGCAATACAGCAATGCGTACCGCCAGTACCGCAAGCAGGAGTCAGATTTGAAAGCCCTGGAAGACCAAGTAGCCCAAGCCAATAAAGAGCTGGATTATCACAGTTTCCTGCTGAACGAACTAGAAGACGCCGCCCTCGACAACGAGCAACAGGACGAGCTGGAGCGGGAAGTGAAGGAGCTGGAGCACGCCGAGGAAATCAAGTTCAAGCTCACCCATGCTTTGCAGGGGCTGTCGGAGGGGGAATACTGCGCCGCCGGGGCCCTGAAGGATGCCGCTTCCATGCTGGGCCAGATTGCCGCTTACTCGGAGCCGGTGCGGGAACTGAAAACCCGTCTAGACAGCTGCCTGATTGAACTGCACGATATTGCCGACGAGATTGAGGCCGTGGAGCGCCGCACTGAGGGCGACCCGGCCCGCATCGACGAACTGCAAAACCGCTTAAACATTCTCTACAGCCTGCAGCGCAAACACCAGGTGCGGGATGTAGTAGCCCTGCTGGCTGTGCGCGCCGACCTGCGCGACAAAGTAGGCTCGGTGCTGAACCTGGATAAGCAGATAACTCGCCTGCGTCGGGAAGTAGAAGCCAGCCTGGCCACCATTACTAAGCAGGCGGCTCGCCTCTCGGAGGCCCGCCGCAAGGTGTTCCCCAAGTTCGAGAAGGAGCTGGCCTCCCTGCTCATGGAGTTGGGTATGCCGCATTCCCGCATTGTGGTGCAGCACCAGGAAAGCGCCCCCACCGCCAGCGGCATTGATGTCATAAGCATCCTATTCTCGGCCAACAAAGGCGCCCAGCCCCAGACGCTAAGCAAGTCGGCTTCGGGCGGAGAATTCTCCCGCCTGATGCTCTGCATTAAGTACATGCTAGCCGATAAAACCGCTTTGCCGACGATAGTGTTCGATGAAATTGACACTGGCATCAGCGGGGAAATTGCCGTGAAAGTGGGCCGCATGATGCAGCAGATGGCCAAAAAGCACCAGCTCATTACCATTAGCCACCTGCCCCAGATGGCCGCCGCCGGCGACGCCCACTACTTCGTATACAAGGAAGACCGCACCGACCGCACCGTGAGCCGTATCCGCCAGCTCAGCCAGGAAGAGCGGGTACACGAAATTGCCCAGATGATTTCCGGGGCCAACCCCAGCCAGCACGCCTACCAGAGCGCCCGGGAGCTACTGGCCCTGCGCGGCGTGGAAATGGCGGGGTAGTAGTGGTGCATGAATTGCTGCTAACTTAGCTAATCATCATAGTTGTATTCAAATGCATAGCTCAGATGTTAGCTTACACATAGTGACAGTGCTTGCTAAGTTGACAAGGCTTTCCAAGGTGTTATTCTGGTTGGCTTTCGGATACTTGTTTAGCAGCCATTCCTTTAACACCAGCCAGCATTTCTGGACGTGGATAGCGTGGACAATACTGGTATTTCATAGCCTATTGCTAGTAACTGACCTGTACTGCTCAGGGAAGCTGCGGCTTCTAAAACTGTTGATTGGATTCTACGTGTTAGGAGGTCTTTTAGCAGCTTGGATCATCCTATGAAATTCCTAAGACAGGGAATTACAATGGCTCCATTATCTTAGCGCATCCTAAACTCTGAACCTATGCCTAACCTACTCGCGGGCAAAGTCGGTATCATTTCCGGCGCGCTGAACGAAGAATCTATTGCTTGGAAAGTAGCCCTGAAGGCCCACGCCGAAGGGGCCCGCTTTGTGCTTACCAACGCCCCGCTGGCCATGCGCATGGGCGAAATCAACAAGCTCTCGGAGCAGTGCAACGCGCCCATCATTCCGGCCGACGCCACCTCGATGGAGGATCTGGAAAAGCTCTTCTCGGGCGCGCAGGAGCACCTCGGCGGCAAGCTCGACTTCGTGCTGCACAGCATTGGTATGAGCGCCAACATCCGCAAGGGCAAGCACTACGGCGAGCTGAACTACGAGTGGTACCAGAAAACCCTCGACGTGTCGGCGCTGTCATTCCACAAGATGCTGGCCGTGGCCGAGAAGCAGGATGCCTTCAACGAGTGGGGCTCGGCCGTGGCCCTGAGCTACATTGCCGCCCAGCGCGCCTTCCTGGATTACACCGATATGTCGCAGGCCAAGGCGATGCTGGAAAGCATTGCCCGCAGCTACGGTCAGCGCCTCGGCAAGCTCAAGAAAGTGCGCGTGAACACCATCAGCCAGTCGCCCACCAAAACCACGGCCGGCACCGGTATCAGCGGTTTCGACGCGTTCTACGAGTACGCCAACCGTCTTTCACCCCTGGGCAACGCCCCGGCCGAAGCCTGCGCCGACTACTGCATCAGCCTGTTCTCGGACCTGACCCGCTACGTGACCATGCAGAACCTGATGCACGACGGCGGCTTCAGCACCACCGGCATCTCGGAGGAAATCGTAGACCTCATGTCGAACGCCAAGCAGTAATCTGTTCTGCTCTTTTAGTAAACGACAACGCCCGGCCAAGTTGGTCGGGCGTTGTTGCGTTCAGGGTGTAGGAGACGTAGTTGTTGCAAACGTAGTGTCTATGGTTGCCCGGTCATAGTCGAGAATCCAGTCGTTGTATTCCTGGTATAAAGGCCGGGTTGTCTCGGGAGTGTTGCTGCTGATAAGTATTCCGCGGTCATCATACATGAAGAAGATAAGCCCCGTGGTCTGGTTGAAGAAATAAAGCGGACCGTGAATAGCCGCTTTGTTCTGATTCGGGAAATCCTGGTAACTGATGGCCTCTAGCAGGGCCTGATACGGTATTTGGGCCGCAAGCGTAGTATAAAAAGCCTGGGTCCAACGTCCTTCATGGTATGCCAGTTGGTTAGGTATGGCCCATCGTTTCTGAAACGTGACGTCTTGCTTGTAAATATCTAACTGTCGGAACAGGTAACTTTTGCTGCGAATACGGTAGCGTTTGTAGCGGTGCTCCTGATACACCAGTAGTACCTCGTCAGTTGGCGCGAAGGCGGCGGTGAACAGGGTAGCAGCGCGGTGCGAAACTTGGGCAAAGTATCCGGCTTCATCAGGCGCAAGGCTTCCTTGCAGGTCGAAACGAATCCAAGCTGGCAGTTCATAGTACAGCAAGCGGGAATCCAGTGGTTTGGTGGCGTGCTGCTGAAAGAACTGAGTTAGCGGAGAAGACATGCGTAAGAAGTCAGGCAGTGCAAGATACAGTGCCTGCCCCCTCAGAAATTCAACTGGGCCTGAATGCGCAGTAAGCCGCCACGCTGGCGGTTATCGGGCTTCTGGAAATCCTCGAAGCGGCGGTTGGAGAAGGTGTACATCGTTACCAGCTCGAAGCTCGGGAACGGCTGCCACTCCACGCCCAACTCAGCCTCACGCACGGTGTAGCTGCGGGCATCCCGCTCGTGCTTCTTGCCGCCGTCGTAGTACTGGGCGCGCAGGAAGGGGTAGAACTGCTGGCCTTTGTGCTGGAGGCGGTAGTTGAGCAGCAGGTAGCCCCCGTGCAGACGCTGGGTTTCGATGCTGTCGGTGCGTGGGTTGAACTCGGGGCCGCGGCCCACATTGTACTCGGCCTGCAGGCCGAAGGGCTGCGGATACACCACGAAGGTAGCGGCCACGCGCTGGTCGGGGTAGCGAAGGTCGGGACGGTGCTTCACGCCACTGGAAAGCTGGTCCCGGTTCACCACGTATTCGCCGGAATACGCCTGCAACGCCGGCTCGATGAGTTGGCCGCCAATTTCCAGTGGGTACGTGACGCGGGCCACGATGTGGCGCTGGTTGTTGAGTTCGGGGCGGTTGGCGGTCTGGCCGTTAAAGGCCCCAATGCCTACCACGCCGTAGTCGCCGGAGCCTTTCAGGCCGTCTTTCACCAGGCGGCTGAAACGCTGGCGCACGGCGCTGGGGGCCCAGTAGAGGAAGGCTCCCAGGTCCCGCTCGTTGGAAAAAGAGCTGTTGATTCCGTCGCTGCGGTCCAGGGCCAGGCGGTTCTGGCTCGATTGCATGTTCTCAAAACCGAAGGGAATCTTGCTCTGCCCCAGCCGCACCCGGAACTGGCTGGCCTTATCCAGGCCCAGGTCAATGTAAGCGTCGCGCAGGAGCGTGGCATTCAGCGAGGAACTACCGCTGAGCGTGCTGGCGAAATCGGGCTGAATGTAGAAGTACACCCGCTCGTGCAGCTGCCCGAAGAAAATGATGCGCACCCGCCGCAACGAAAACCCGCCATTACGGCCCCACGACCGGTCGCACTGCTCGCAGGTGAGGTCGGGGTTGGTTTCCAGCAGCCGGTTGTAGCGCGCCTGCACGTAGCCTCGCACCGAAACCGCCTGGTACCACTTTTTGGCTGGTGCCGGCTCCGAGGAAACCGAGTCGGCGGCTTGCCCGTGGGCTCGTCCTGCAGCCAGCAATAACAAGATGATTAACAGTTTCTTCATGAAATGATAATGCTGACACAAAGTGCGGCATTATCTATTACCTGAATGTGTCGGGTGTATTACGGCAGTGTTACCAATGCCCTTATGCGCAGGCCGGCCCCCGCTAAGTTGCGTTAGCGGGGGCCGGTTGATGTTGAACGAATACTACGGGCTCAGTAAGTTGGAGCTACTCCGCGTCTGCGGCTGCTACATCAGCCTGGGCAGTGGCTTCGTAGGTGTCAGCGTACTTGAAGTCATCAAGCCAGTAGGCAGAGCTAACCACATCAAAAACTACCGAATTATTGACTTTCTGTGAGGGCGTAAGCTGCCAGATAATGCTGGCGGCTTCGGGGAAGCTGGTACCATCGAGCTGCTCATGAAACAGGCGCTTGAGCAGGGTGTTATCGGGCATACCCTGGGCCAGCAGGCGCAGGAGCGGGGCTTCGGGCTGCTGGTCGAAGATGGTCAGCGCCTCGGCATCTTCGGCAGTAAGCTGCACCTGAAACTGCACGGCCTCGGCGCGGGGAAATTTGCCGTTGTAGGCTGTGTATAACAGCTGGGTAGCTTTAAAAAAGCCTTCGTGCTGGCTTAGCTCCGGGTTTTCCTCCCATAATTTCTCGGTGAGCATCTGGTGGGCCAGGTTTTCTATCTGGCCAGTGGTAAGCTGGTCCTCGAACAGATATTCCAGCACCAACTGGGCCGACTCAGCGGGTTCCAAGTCGGTGAGAGCCATGTGGGCCATGTCGGTTAACTCGCTGGCGGCAATTTCGTCGGGATTATCGTAGCCGGTTTTCAGGAGCAAGGCTTTGTAATCGGCCGGCTCCCAGGAATTGGGCAGGTGGGTGATGGTATCAAAGGTGAGGCGTTCTACGGTGAACTTCTGCATAGGAAAAGGCTGAGTAAACTCCGCGGCGCAAGCGCGCCACTGCTCCGCTTGTATACGTTGGTCATCCGTAAAGGCTCAGGCAGAAACACTAAACCGGCCCCACAACGCTGCGAAGCGAAGTTGGGGCCGGTTTGCGTAGGGCAAAGACGCACTATACTGCGCCTCCATCCCGCTCCGATTACGGAATCAGTCGGTCGGTGCGGAGCTGGGCAAACAGATCCAGGAACGACTCCTCGGTGGATTGGTATTCCAGAAAACCCCGCTTGCGGCTGTTGACCATATCGGTCATCACCTCAATAGGGCGGCCCAAATCCAGGTCGGTGTGCCAGGGGGAGGCCAGGCGGTTAAGGTCGGGCTCAGCGAGGCCGTGGCGCTCGGCAATTTCACGCCACACGGCGGCGTCCTGGCGTAGCTCGGCTTCCAACGGACGAATCGTACCATTAAAGCCTGCGCTTTCCACGCCAAACCAAGCCGCCAGGCGGGGCCACAGCCAGCTCCACCGAAACACGTCCCCGTTCACAATGTTGAACGCCTGGTTTTGGGCAGCCTCGGTAGTGGCGGCCCAGCGCAGCTGCTTGGCAATGATGCGGGCGTCGGTTACGTCGGAGAGGCCGTTCCACTGGGCTTCGGAGCCGGGCCAGCGGAAAGGGCGGCCGGTTTCCCGGCAGATGCTGGCGTACACGGCCAGCGTGGTACCCAGGTTCATGAGGTTGCCCACGGCCTTGCCAATGATGGTGTGGGGACGGTGGATGCTCCAGGTAAACCCGTCGCGGCCGGCGGCGGCGTATACCTCGTCTTCCTGCGCGTAGTAGAAATTGTCGAGGGGAAGGCGGGGCTGCTCCTCCCGCAGAGGCGTGGGCGGCGGCGTGCCCCCACTCACGTACGCTTCAAATGGCCCCAGATAATGCTTGAGCCCCGTGACCAGCGCCACGTGCCGCACCGATTTTTTGGAAGCTAGGGCAGCCAGCAGGTTGCGCACCATCCGGCTGTTTACCCGGATGTTCTCCGCCTCCGTGTCCTGGCGCATCCAGCTGGTGATGAACACGTGAGTGGGGGTCAGGCCCTGCAAGGCGGCGTCTAGGCTGCCGGGTGATAGTAAGTCGGCCGGTACGGGGTGCAGGCCGGGTACATCGGTACGGGGTGAGCGGGCCAGGCCGTAGGTTGGCCAGCCGTGGGCCAACAGCTCCTGGGCCAGGTTGCTGCCAATGATGCCGCTGGCACCTACTATAAGCGCTGTATTTGACATTATGCGAAAGAAAAAAGGGGGGTAGTGAGTCGCGCTGTATGGGGCGGAAGCTACTATAACCGCTCAAACCGCAAATCTTCCCGCACCATATGGGAAATAAGTACTGCCCAGCTTGCCAAAAGCCCGGCCTTGTTTGGGCCGGGCCTGCACGGAAATGCTACAAAATGCCGGCTCTAGTGCGCGCTTTCGTTGTCATCAAGGGGCTTGCTTTCCTGATGAACTTTCGCGGCAACCAGCTCATCGGGTAGCATGTTGCTTACTGTTACCTGGGCCTTATTCATGAACCCAGAAATTACCCGGTTTTCGCCCGCCATCAGTGCTTTGTAGCCATCCTTGGCCACCTCCGCCGCCACCGACATGCCGCTTTTCTCGGCTACGTTCTTGGCCCGGGCCATGTCGGCTTTGTTGAAGAAGTCGGTGTCGGTAAGGCCGGGCAGCAGGTTGGTGATGGTGACGCCCTTGTCCTTGTTCTCGTTCTGAATGGACTCGGCGAAAGAATTCACGAAAGCCTTAGTGCCGTGGTACACCGCCTGCAGGGGGCCAGGCAGCTCCCCGGCAATGCTGCCTACCAGTAGAATTTTGCCTTCGCCCCGGCCCAGCATTTCCTGCAGGTACAGCTTGGTAAATGTCACGTAGGCCCCAATATTCAGCTGAATAATGTCCAGCTCCCGGTTGATGTCGGTGGTATCGAAGGTGCCATATTGGCCCTGGCCAGCATCGTTTACCAGTACGTCAATCTGCGTGCCGCTGGCCTTTACCTGCTCATACACTTCAAACGGAGCTTCGCGCTTAAATAGGTCCTTGGCAATGGTAGTCACCTCTACGCCGTGCTGCTGCTTGATTTCCTGAGCTGCCTGGTCGAGCTCCTGCTGATTGCGGGCCACCAAAATAAGGTTGTACTGATCCTGGGCAAAGCAAGTAGCCAGCTCCCGGCCAATGCCGCTGGTGCCGCCCGTAATAAGGGCCGTTTTGGATGTGGATGCCATAAGAATGGGAAGGCTAAGTTAGGCTAGGGCTAACGCACCCTTTTCGCACCCGGTTATTGTCGGGTTTTAAGTACATAGCCCCGGCACTCGCAAATTGTCAGGAAGCCGCTACTCACAGGTGCTTGAGTGTGAAGATGTTGTTAGTGAGCCGGGGCCGATATGGACTTGGCCCGGAAGAACTCATCCACCTTGCGGTTGAACTCATCGGCGTGCTCGTGCAGGGTGGCGTGGCCGCTGTTGGGTATAATCCAGAGCCAAGCCCGGGGTACGCTCTGGTAAATAGCTACCGTATGCTCCGGCCGAATCACGTCCCGGTCACCGGCAATAATGAAGGCGGGAGCTTTGATGCCCGCCAGCATTGGCAACGGCACGTGCGGGTGCCGCCAATCCAGCAGAAACACTTTCCAGTCGTTGCGGCGCTTGGGGTCAGTGAAGGTCTGGGTGCGGCCTTCCTGGTAGCCCCGTTTCATCTGCTGCCACAACTCGGGCATCAGGGCCGTGGAGTCGGGCCAGAGGTTGGCACCGGTAACAGCCAGGCGCTTTACTTTGCCCGGATGACGCTGCGCCAATAGCAGGGCAGTAATGCCCCCGTCGCTCCAGCCCAGCACGTAGGCCGAGTCGAGACGGAGGTGGGTGAGCAGAGCGGCGCAGTCATCGGCCAGCAGTTCAAAGCTCAGGGAGTCGCCGGCATCTACCGATTGGCCGTGGGCCCGGCTGTCGAGAGCAATGACGCGGTGCTTTCTGGCGAAGTAGGGAATGGTTTTGGCGAAATCCTGGCTGCTGCCACCGTTGCCATGTAGTAGCAGCAGTGGAGCGCCCGTGCCATACGTTTCGTAGTACAGCTTTATGCCGCGCACCGTGGCAAACTTGCCAGCGGCCGGATTTTGGCCGTATGGTACGGCCTTTTGGCCCCAGGCCAACTGGCCCAACACTAAAAATAACAGGATCAGTGGGCAGCGTGGCATAAGTAGCGGGTGTAAACGGAGGCGTTACTTCCTCTGAAGATACAGTAACGTGGATTGGCCCGAAGGCCCGTACTTGTCATTTATCAGAAAATACCCGCCCCGGTAGGCGGCCAGGCCTTCCCAGTTGTAGGTCATGTACTCCCGCGGCAGCTCGAACAAGGGCTTCCAGGTGATTTTGTCACGTCTATAGCGCAAACTAATTAGGCGGCAATAGTTGTGGTAGCTGCTGCCGTTTTGGATGAAGCGGGCGTTTGGGTCGGTGCCAGGCGCGCGGTACACGCTGTCTTCGTCGCCTTTGTAGAAGTAATTAATGGCCGTAAAGCGGTTTTTACCCTCGTACACCAGGTCGGTGATACGGAAGGGCAGGCGCTGCACCGGCACATAGTGCGGAATATCATTCCGGACGGCCGCGGTAGGCAGCTGGAAGGCCACGTTGTCGTGGGTGAAATAGTTGTACTCGAAGAGGAATAGCAGGCTCTGATTGTAGCCAGTGGCCGCCTCAAAACCAGCGTTGTGAATATGGGTGCCATTGGTAAGCGCCGGTTTTGCCAGCGGCGCCAGGTAGTTGGTGTCCATGGTGATAGTGGCGCTTTCTTCGCTCAACAGGCCTTTCACCACGTAGCAGTACGCCGATTGAGTAGCTGTTTCAATAGTGAAGTAGGCGTCGTTGCCAATCATAGTAAGGCCCTCCAGCCCCTCGTACAGTTGGCAGGCGCTATCAATTCGGGCCTTTATCCGGTCGAGCCCCTGAATACGGTATTTCTTGAACGCAGCAGTGGTTGAGCGGCCAGCTAGTTGGTCGTCCAGACTGCCAAGGCTGATGCCATACACTTTTGCCTCAGCGCGGTCCTGCAAGCGGCTTTCGGAGAGGAGCAGCAGCTCCTTGCCGCGCAAGAATAACCCGGAAAACTGGTTGTTCTTATCCGCAATTTCTGGGGGCAGCGAGATAGTACGAATAGTAAACGACGCTTTCTGAGCGCAGACCGGAAGCTGGGCTAGCAGTAGCGCAATAAGCAGGAGGTACTTCATCAGTTGCGAGGCAAATAGGCAGCGTAAAGGTAAACCTTCCTCTAGGCCGATACGATTAGCCAAAGGTTCTTCTATTCCTTTCCAACCACTTGCCGCATCATTTATCCCAGTACAATCCGCTTCGGGCGCATCTCCTCCTCATAATCCTGTATTACCTGCCGCAGAATCTCCATGTCGCGAGGGCAGCAACGGGCAAATTCCTCCCAGTTAGTGAGCGTTAGCACGGGTGGCATTTCCACAATGGCAATGATGGAATCCCAAAAGGCGTCCCAACTCGGGCCGTACCACTCTTCAAAGCCCAGCTGCTCTTTGAACAGCTGGTGAATGGCGGCTTTGCTGGTGATGCCGGTGAGGTCGAGGGTCATGGGGCTAAATGTAGCGCGAACTTTGTAGTTCGCGTCCCCGCGCCGGTTGGGCGGATCCAATGGCGCGGGGACGCGAACTGCAAAGTTCGCGCTACTGCTGTGTTGCTGTGGTTGTTATGTTACTTCGGGCCAGTACGTGTAAGGCCATTGTTCCCAGCTTTCGACTAATCCAGCTTTCACCGGGTTGTTCACCACGTAAGCAATTATCCGCTGCATTTCCTCACTGTTGCGTACAATATGGTCATAGGTTTCGCGCTGCCAGAACTGGCCAGTGCGGCCTAATAGCTTGTTGGCCTGTAGAGCGGTGTAGCCTTTGATGCGTTGTAGTGTTTCGGCTAATGATGGGGCATTTTCCGGCGGGGAAACAATTACGTGCACATGATTCGGCATAATGCAGTAGCAGAGCAGTTTATACGCTTTGCTATGGAAATGATGCAGGGAAGCCGCCACAAGGTGAGCTACGGTTGGTTCGCGCTACTACCCCGCCGTGTCGCCTACCTCATCTTCCTCATCTACCATCACCCGGGCCAGCTTCTCAATGTTGAGGCTGCGGGCGGAGGCGTCGAAGATTTCGCGGTAGGTGCCGCGCAGGTCGTAGAGGTACTCGTGGGTGCCGCTTTCCACCATACGGCCCTGCTTCATCACGTAGATGCAGTCAGAATCCACGATTTGGGCCAGGCTGTGGGAGATGATAACCACGGTGCGGCCCTGCTTGATGGCGTCGAGGGAGTTCTTGATTTGCTCGGTGGCAATGGCGTCGAGGGAGGCGGTGGGCTCATCGAGGAAGATAATGGGCGGGTTTTTCAGGAACAGCCGGGCAATGGCAATGCGCTGCTGCTGGCCCCCGGAGAGCTGCTGGGCGTCGCTCTGGTAGCCTTTCGGGAGCTCCATGATTTGCTCGTGCAGATACGCCTGTTTGGCGGCTGCCTTGATCTGGTCGAGGGTGGCATCCATTACCCCGTAGCGGATGTTTTCCTCAATGGTACCCTTGAAAATGTGGTTTTTCTGGAGCACCAGCCCAATTTGCTGGCGCAGGGCGTGGGTGTCGTAGTCGGCCAGGGGCTTGCCATCGAGCAGCATTCGGCCGTGGTCGGGGGCGTAGAACTTACACAGCAGGTTGATGATGGTGCTCTTGCCGGCCCCGCTGAGGCCCACCAGCGCCGTGGTTTTGCCCGCCTCAATGGTCAGGCACACATCATGCAAGGCCTGGGTGCCGCTGGGGTAGGTGAAATCCACGTTGCAGATATCGAAGGTGCCTTGCAGGTGGTCGGGCTTGAGCGGGCCGGTGGGCTCCACGGCCTCGTGAGCATCGAGAATATCGAAAAAGCCCTCGGAGTAGGTGAGGGCGTCGTTCATTTCATCGTAAATGCGGTGCAGCTGCCGGATAGGGGCCGATACGTTGTTGAACAGCAGGATATGGAACATGATGGCCCCAATGCTGATTTGCCTATCGAGCACCAGGTAGGCCGTCAGGATGATGATGAACACCACCCCAATCTGCTCGGTGAAGGTTTTGAGGCCGTCGTAGAGAAAGTTGGTTTTGCGGGTTTCCAGCTGGGCTTCCTGCAGGTTCTGCTGTACCTGGGCCTGCTTCTGCTCCTCATAATCCTCGCGCACGAAGCTCTTGATGACCACCGCCGAATCAATCAGATTCACGAGGCCCTGGCTTTTGGCCTCGCGCAGCCCGCGCAATGCCCGGCGGGTGCCGTTAAGCTTATCGGCCTGGCGGTAGCTCAACCAGAAGTACACGGGCAGCACCGCCACGGCCACCAGCCCCACGTACACGTTGGCCATAAACATAATTACCAACGCCACAATGGAGTTGGCAAACAGCGGCAGAATATCAATAAAGAAGTTCTGCACCAGCTTCATCAGGCTCTCCACGCCCCGATCAATGCGGGTCTGGAGCTTGCCGGTCTGGTTGCCGCTGTCGGAATAAAAGCCCAACTCGTAGCTCAGCACCTTGTGCACGGCATCCTGGGAAAGCGTGCTGGACACGTTGATGCGGATTTTCTCCCCGTAAAACTTCTGCCCGAACTGAATGAGCGTGTTGATGATTTCCTTGCCCAGCAGCAGCCCACTCACCAGCAGCAGTAGGTTGGCCCCGTGCACCAGTCCCTGGTTGCGGTCCAGCATTTCTTGCACCGTATCCACGGTGTAGCGTAGTACGAAGGGGTTGACCTGCGCCGCCAGCGAACCGACCAGCGTGAGCAGCAGCGTGGCAATGACGAGCCCCCGGTAGGGCCGCACGTAGGGCAGCAGGCGCTTAATAATTTCCCAAAGGCTCATGCAGCAGCAGCTAAGTAAGAACTAGCCGGTTAGACGAGCGGGGCAGGGGTGGGGTTATGGTAGGTGAATAGGTAAATCGAAATGGCAAATCGGCTAGTCAATTTGCTCTGCATTCTATTGGTCAGCCCAAAAACACCAGAGTTACCCTTTCCGCTCCGTTTTGCGCAGGAACTTGATCAGGGCCGGGAAGTAATGCTCGGGGTCGTCCCACATGGCGTAGTGCGAGCCTTCGGGGCAAACGTAAGCTTGGCAGTTGGGAATGTGCTTTTGCATGTAGGCAATGTCAACGGGCGGCACGAAATCGTGCTGGGCACCGATAACCAGCGTGGGCGGCTTGATGGCAGCCATACGGTCGGAGAAGTCCCAGGCCAACATGTAGGGCATAAAGTATGCTCCGTATGTACGGGTGATATGCGCCTGGCTGCGCGTGAACGTGGGGTGCTCCGGCTGGCGGCGCATCATGTGCAGGCTGCGGAACTCCGTGGTGACGGCCGGCGTGATGTAGGGTCCGAGGCTCATCAGCCCCATCGTATCAAGGCCGGCAATGACTTTCCCTTCCTGGGCCGCTTGCCGCCGAATAACGGCCGCGTACTGGCTGAACCGGTGCTTGTTGAACACGGTGGCCTTGTAGCCGATATTGGAGGTGATAAGCCCCTTGATATGTTCGGGGTGTTTGGCGGCGTACTCCAGGGCTAGCATGCCGCCCCAGGAGTGGCCCAGCAGGTAAAACTGCTCCAGGGCCAAGCCTTGGCGCACCTGTTCCACCTCCTCCACGAAGCGGGAAATAGCCCACACGCTTTTATCGTCGGTTTTATCGGAGTGGTAGGAGTTGAGCTGGTCGTAGTAGTAGATTTCCACGCCCTCCTTGGCCAGGTACTGAGGGAAATTCTCGAAGTATTCGTGGGTGTTGCCGGGGCCGCCGTGCAGCACCAACAGCTTTATTTTACCCGTGCCCACTTTCTGGGTCCATACCTTATACTTATTATCGATGGGTATCATCTTCACCCCCGGGGCTTGCAGCTTGGCCGCGTAGCTGCTGTCGGGGGCGGGCGTTTGGGCAGTGGCCAACCAGGGCAAGGTGCACAGCAGAGTGAATAACAGGGAGCGAAGCAACACGCAATAGCGAATAAATGTGAATCACAGAATGAAGCCCAATATCCGCAAAGATTTTGCTTGTTCAGTAGTGCGGCCTTCCAGCAGCGCCGTTGCGCTAGGCTGCCGCAAAAGCCTCAATGGCATTCAGAACCTCGGTGGGGGCGCTAACGTGGGGGCAGTGGCCGGCTACCGGTAGTGTGAGGAGGGTGGCGCCCATAATAGTCTGGCGCAGAAACTCGCCTACCTCCGGAGGGGCCACAAAATCCTGGGCGCACTGCACCAGCAGGCAAGGCGTCCGGAGCTGTTGCACGTCGGGGCGGTTATCGGAGAGGAAGGTGACGCGGGCGAACTGCTTGGCAATGACGGGGTCGTTCTGGCAAAAGCTATGAATCAGTTCTGCGGAAAGTGTGGGCCGGTCGGGGTTGCCCATAATGAAGGGGGCGAAGGAGTCGGCCCATCCCACGTAATCCTTTTCCATGAAGGCTAGCATCTGCTCAATATCGGCCCGGTCGAAGCCCCCGTGGTAGCCCGGCTCGTTCACGTAGCAGGGGGAGGGACACAGCAGCACTAGCTGCCGGAAAAGCTCCGGCTCCTGAATGGCGGCCAGCATACCAATTGTGGCCCCCACCGAGTGGCCTACCAAAGTAACCTGCCTCAGGTCCAGGGAGTGGCAGATTTCCAGTACATCCTGGGCGTAGCCATTGAGAGAGTTGTATTTGGTGTGTTCATAGGCTGCCACCTCCGAGAGGCCCAGGCCAACGTGGTCGAAGAGAACAAGCTGGAAACGCTCGGAAAGGGCCGGAAGTAAGTAGCGCCAAATACTTTGGTCACAGCCGAAGCCATTCACGAACAGTAGTGTGCGGCTTCCCTGACCAGCTACATGCACATTGTTGCGCTTCAGCACATTCATGGGTGTAGCATTATGTGAAAATAACATTGATTAATAGTAATATTTAATAAAATTACTATTCAAATCCTACGAATTATCAAAATAGGAACAAGCTGAACTGTACAGAGAGTAAGCACGGCATGAAACAGGCTGGCATAGTACTAAAACGAGAAATATTTTGTCAGTCCGCTTGTACCCACACAGTAGGGCCCGACCACCTCACCATTGCGGGAAATGACGCCCTGGTGCATAGTCTGCAACGTCAGCGGGTTTTGTGGTTCTTTAGCGGTAGAAACCTCCACTCTACAACCAACCCCGAATGAACAAACTTCAACTCCTGGCGCTGGCCGGCGGCCTGGCCCTAGCGGCTCCCGCTTTTGCCCAGCAAGGCACCAAAGCCGACCCGGCCATGCTGGCCAAAATCAAAGATGAGGGTATGAACCGCTCCAAAGTGATGGAAACGGCCTTTTACCTCACCGACGTGTGCGGCCCCCGCCTGGCCAACTCGGCCGGTCTGGCCCGCGCTAACGAATGGACGCAGAAGCAGTTCACTACCTGGGGCCTGAGCAAAGCCACCATCGAGCCCTGGGGTACCTTCGGGCGGGGCTGGGATATTGAGAAGTCGTACGTAGCTATGACGGCCCCGTACTATCACACCCTCATCGGAGCCCCTAAAGCCTGGACGCCCAGCACCAACGGCCCCCTCAAAAAGCAGGTGATTGTGGTGAAAGCCACCACTGAGGCGGAACTGGATAAGTACAAAGGCCAACTGCGCGACAAGGTAGTGTTGCTGGATGTGGCCAACCCGCCCAAGCCCAGCTTCGAGGCAGACGCCCGGCGCTATACTGCGGAGGAGCTGCAAAAAATGGCCGATTTCAAGCCCGAATCCCCCGCCGCTACGCCTGACGCCGCCGAAATGGAGAAGCGTATGGCCCAGCGCCGCACCATGATGGCCCTGCGCACCAAGATGTCGGATATGATTCTGAGCGAAGGTGCGGCGGCAATCCTGAGTACCCGGGGCGGTTCCGATGGTACCTTCTTTACCAGCAACGGCGCCCCTTACGCCGCCGATGCCAAGCCCGTACTGCCCGAGCTGGAAATGGCCCCCGAAGACCAGCTGCGCCTCATCCGTCTCGCCGAAGCCGGCATTCCGGTGGAAATTGAGCTGGAAACCCGCACCCGCTTCCAAACCCAGGATTTGAAAGGCTACAACGTGGTGGCTGAAATTCCGGGCACCGATAAAAAGCTGAAAAGTGAAGTGGTGATGCTGGGCGCCCACATTGACTCCTGGCACGCCGCCACCGGCGCTACCGACAACGCCGCCGGCTGCGCCGTGATGATGGAAGCCGTACGCATCCTGAAAGCGGCCGGCGTGCAGCCCCGCCGCACCATTCGGGTAGCGCTGTGGGGTGAGGAAGAGCAGGGTCTGTTTGGTTCGCGCGGCTACGTGAAAAACCACTTCGCCGACCCCGCCACCATGAAGCTGCTGCCCGAGCACGAGAAGCTGGCCGCCTACTTCAACCTCGATAACGGAGCCGGAAAAATCCGGGGCATTTACGCCCAGGGCAACGAGGCCGCCGCGCCCATCTTCCGGGAGTGGCTCCAGCCCTTCGCCGAGTTGGGGGCTACCACCGTTACGCTGCGCAACACCGGCGGCACCGACCATCTTTCGTTCGACGCGGTGGGCCTGCCGGGCTTCCAGTTCATTCAGGACCCCCTGGACTATGGTACCCGCACCCACCACACCAACATGGATACCTACGAGCGTTTGCCCGCCGATGACATGAAGCAGGCTTCCGTAGTGGTAGCGTCCTTCGTGTACCAGGCCGCCATGCGCGACGCCAAGCTGCCCCGCAAAACCCTGCCTGCCGCCAAGCCCGAGCAGCGGATGTAGCAGTAAGGGTGAAATTGTGAGGTGGCGAAATTGTGAGGCCATCTTATAAAGCACCAACTTCTGACCTATACAAAAGCCCCTGACGTCCGTGCTGGCGTCAGGGGCTTTTGCGTAGGTTGAGAGCTGGTGCTTCGTGAAGGATAGATTGCTTCGCGCTGCTCGCACTGGCAGCCCGTTCACAAGTTCACCATTTCACAACCTCACCCTTGTGCTATTGCACCAACAGCTTCTTCGTGACTTTGCCAGCGGCGTTGGTGGCCCGGATCAGGTAGAGGCCGCCGGGCAGGCTGCGGCTTACTTCCACCGAGTTGCCGAAGGCCGTGTGCTGCCACACCTGCCGGCCACTCGCATCCAGCACCTGCACGGTGGTGGGCTGGGTGAGGTCGGCGTTTTCCAGCTGAATGCTGAGCGGGGCGCCGGCTACCTGCGGGTTGGGGTACACGGCCACATCAAAGGGGCCGGTTGCTGCTGCGGGTGAGGCTGCAGCCGTGGCCGCAGAGCCGGCGGTCCGGGCGCTGCTGGCCCGGGAAATCCGAATCCAGTTGAGGTTCCAGCCGCCGGTTTGGGCAAACACGCCAAAATTGTAGGTACCCGCATTCACGTACACGGTTTTCGATACGGTAGTCCAGTTCTGCCAGCCGCCCGTGGCCGGAATGGCGGTGTTGCCCAGCTGCACGGCGCCGGCGTTCAAATCCGACGACAAGGTGCCGCCCGAGGGACTGGCCACGCGGTACTCAAGCAGGTAATTGCCGGAAGTGGGGAAGTTGACGCTGTTGTAGGCCAGCCAGTCGCCGGCGTCCACGTAGGCCACGTTCTGGCCCCCGCCTGTATCCGAGGTGGCTTCTACCTGCACACCGTTCATGGCGCTGTAGCTTTCGGCCTGCAAGGTTGTAGCCGTAGAGGCCGTGGTTTTCTGGTACACCCGCACATAATCTACCGACATGGTGGCGGGCAGCTTGCTCTCGTCCACCGTCTGGCCGGGCCAGTTGCCGGCTACGGCCAGGTTCAGCAGCAGGAAGAAGGGGCGCTGAAATTCCTCGGTGCCGCCCGCGTTGTTGCTGATGTTGATTTCGTGAAACTTAGTGCCATCCACAAACCAGCGGATGTAGGTAGGCTCCCACTCCACGGCGTACACATGGTAGGCATCGGGTGAGGTGATGGTGTTGCCGCCGTATTCGGCGTGGCCGTTGTTGTCCCAGTGCACGGTGCCGTACACCTTGTTTTCGGTGTTAACGTGCTCCATCACGTCAATTTCGCCGCAGGCCGGCCAGCTCACCGTATTGATGTTGCTGCCCAGCATCCAGAACGCCGGCCACAGACCCTGGCCCAGGGGCATCTTGATGCGCGCTTCTACCTTACCGTACTTAAACTCCTTGGTGCCCTGGGTTTTCATGCGGGCCGAGGTGTAGGGCATACCACCCACGGTTTGCTTGCGGGCAGTAATCTGCAGCTCGGTGCTGGTAACGGTGGCGTTGGCGCGCTGGTAGTACTGCTTCTCGTTGTTGCCCCAGCCGCCGCCGCCGGTTTCAAATACCCAGCTGGAGCTGATGCTGCCGTTGAACTCATCGGCCCACACCTGCTGGTAGGTCTGGGCTTGGGCAGTAAGGGAGCCGAGCAGGCACAGAGCCGCTGCTCCCAGAAGGGAGGTAAACTGGTGTTTCATTGGTTGTGTGGGAATTGGTGGAACGAAAGAGCGGTAGTAGGCCAGCTGAAAACCGGCCGCAACCCGGTGGCAAGGCCTTTGGGGTTGGCTAAGGTTTCACCCATTTTTCCTCAAATGCAAGCCTTGCTCCACCGGTCAACTGCCCCTTGTTGAACAGCTTATACGCCTACCGCACAACGCTCAAACCACCCCAAACCGGCAAAAAAGCGGCCCGCGCAGCTGGGTAGCTGGCGGGCCGGTGCGGCTAAAAAACAAGAAAAAAAATACTGGCTTTGCACTCCAGTAAGGCCAACGGTTGGTGAATAGCTACCCCGCCTGCAGCAGAAGTAGCTTCCGTAACTCCGCCACCATACGTGTAAGGGCGACCTTATCGGCAGGCGAGGATATGGTTGAATAGTCAATACACTGCCGGTCATAGCGTCGGAGGTAGTCACGAATTTCCGGCTGCCCTAGGTGGCGCAGAGAAGAAGCATCTGGCTGCCAGCCCTGTTGCGTTTTCCACCAGGAAAAATCAGCTAGCGTAATTTCATCTACGGCCGCCGCCTTATCCGCTGGAAAAGCTGATTGCTGATGTAGATAAGACATAAACGTATCTGGCAGCCGCACGGCATGATGTTCCAGGTAGTGAAGCATGCTTTCGGGCCAGTAGTATGCGCCATCAGTACAGCCCGTGCTGTGCAGGCGTTGTCCGCAGCCCAAAAGGCAGCGTTCCATACCCATCCAGTAATGCAGTGGGCGGCCTTGATGGAGATACTGTAAAGTAGTTTGGCGTTCCGCCTCGGGCCAGCTGTCATCTACAAAGCAGGCTACGTCCGGGTACTGAGGTTTCATTGGATTCCGCCATTCACCTAACCCAATCAACTCGGCCACCATTACCCCAGCTGCTCTTTAAACAACTTCAGCGTGCGGCTCCAGGCCAGCTGGGCGGCCTCGGCGTTGTAGCGGGCGGGGGAGGAGTCGTTGTTGAAGGCGTGGTTGACGCCCTCGTACACATACTGCTCGTAATGCACGCCGGCGGCTTTCAGGGCGGCTTCCCAGGCGTCTTTACCGGCGTTTACCCGCTCGTCGAGGCCGGCGTAGTGCAGCAATAGGTGCGCTTTGATGCGGGCCGCTTCGGGCGCGGGGGGCTGAGTGCCGTAATAGGCCACGGCGGCGTTCAGCTGGGCATCGTGCACGGCGAGGCTGTTGGCCAGGGCCCCGCCCCAGCAGAAGCCCACGCAGCCGGTTTTGCCGTTAGAGTCGGGGCGCTGGCGCAGGTAGCGCAGGCCGGCCAGGTAGTTTTCCAGGTTCTGCTGCTTATCTAGCTTGCCGATGAGCGTGCGGCCCTCGTCCTCATTGGCCGGCGTGCCCCCGAACACCGACAGCGCGTCAACGCCCAGCGCCAGGTAGCCGGCTTGGGCCACGCGCCGCGTCACGTCCTTAATATGCGGCGTGAGGCCCCGGTTTTCGTGGATGACCACCACCGCGCCACGCTTCTTCTTACCTTTGGGGTGCACCAGGTAGCCCTTCATTTCGGTGCCGGCCGCCCCGGGCCAGCTGACCGTTTCCTCCACCAGCTTGTCATCCGCTATGGATACCGTGGCGGCCTGGGCGTAGCCGGGTTCCAGCACGGCCAGGGCCGCCGCCGCCAGGGCCGCGCCGCCCGCCAGCTGGTGCAGCCGGTCCAGGAAGTCGCGGCGGCTGAGCGGGGCGTGGGTGTACTCGTCGAAGAGGTTGATGATGCGCTGGTCCATGCGGCGGGAGGGAGAAGTGGTGGTAGTCAGGGAAAGATAGACAAACCGGCCCGAAGCTGCACCGCCGTTCTGGCTTCACTCGCGCCCTGGTTTCCGGCACTCCCACGATTTTTCCGGCACTCCCGCGAAAAGGCCTGCATTCGGGCCGGCGGGGCCGCAGCTTTGGCGCATCAATCACCCGTAACAACCCCCTGCTCATGGATACGCACCAACTAGCCCGCGACGTAAAATTCCTCAAAGCCTACGCCCTGGGCGCTACGCTGGTCCCAATGGTAGCCCTGCTCTGCGCCTTCGGCAAGCCCGATAAACCCGTACGGTTCAGGGAAATTTCGGTGGAGCGCATCAACCTGGTGGAGGCCGATGGCACCCTGAAAATGATGATGAGCAACAAGGCCCGGTTTCCGCAGGGCGTTACCATTGATGGCAAGCACATCAGCTACAAGCGGGAGCACCCTGGCATGCTGTTTTTCAACGATAAAGGTGAGGAGTGCGGTGGCCTGATCTTCGGTGGGGAGCAGGGCAAGGACGGCAAACCCTCGGCCGGCGGGCACCTGTCGTTTGATCGGTTTGGGCAGGATCAGGTTATTGCCCTGAACTACCAGGAGCAGGGCGGCGGCTACAAAGCGGGGCTCACCTTTAGTGACGCGCCCGACGAATCGATGAGTGCTCTGGAAGAGAAATATAAGAACGCCACGCCCGAGGAAAAGCAGAAAGCCGTGCAGGAGGGTAAGCTGGGCCTGATGCGCCGCCTGTACGTGGGCACCACCGCCGGCCGCTCCTCCGCCATGATTATGGCCGACCAGCGCGGCGCTACCCGCGTGATGCTGGTCGCCAACACCGACCAATCCACCCTCGATTTCAAGGACAGTCGGGGCCGCACCCGCCTCACTATCGGCGTCGATAAGGATAACCAGCCCGTGCTGCGCTTCCTGGATGAGAATGGCAAGGATGCTAGGCCGGCCGGGCAGTAGGCCGTAGATGCAGGTTGGCCAGCGTACGAAACCACACTACTATACCCTCATGCTGAGCAAAGCCGGAGGCGTAGTCCAGGCATCTTTACCGCTTCGTTGCATTGCCTGTCGGCTGGGCGGAGATAGAGGTGCTTCGGCTTCGCTCAGTGTAATGGGCTGAATCTTCCATCGAAGGCAAACTCACCGTAGCTTGCCGCCGCATATTTCCTCTCATGCGTAAAAAGCCCTGGTTTTACTCGTTTGTGCTGGTGCTGTCGGTGCTGCTGGCACTCTACACGCGCCTGACTATGGCGGTAACGGTTGAGGAATTCTACCTGTTTCCGGACGCGCCGTTCTGGCTGTTTCTGGAAGCCTTGCTGGTGGTGTACGTACTCGACTGGCTGCACGCCCGCGCCACCCGCTTGGGGCGGAGCAACGGCCGGGCCAGCTACTACTTTGGATTGCTGTGGCGCGGGGTGCTGCTGTTCGTAGGGGGGCTGCAGTTGCTGAACGGGTTGCTGGTGCTAACCGGCGTGGCGCGTGGCGACTTTGGCAACTGGTACGCCCTGGTGCGCGGCTTATCGTCGGATGCGTTTTTGTACTTACTGGTGGGCAGCGTGTACCTGCCGTTTCTATACCAGCAGCACGCCGCCCAGGTGCGGGTGGAGGTGGAGCGGCTGGAAAAAGAAGCCACACAGGCCCGCTTGCAGGCCTTGCAGCAGCACGTTGATCCGCATTTTCTGTTCAACAACCTCAACATCCTGGCCGCCCTCATCGAGCCCAGCAATACCACCGCCCACGACTACGTAACCCACCTAGCCAGCCTCTACCGCTACCTCGTGCGTACCCGC
Organism: Hymenobacter endophyticus; assembly: GCF_032464715.1. Lineage (NCBI taxonomy): Bacteria > Pseudomonadati > Bacteroidota > Cytophagia > Cytophagales > Hymenobacteraceae > Hymenobacter > Hymenobacter endophyticus. Next base: position 72,545 of record NZ_JAWDJT010000010.1, read on the forward strand.
CAGCAGGATGCCGTGCCCGTGGCCGAGGAACTGGCCTTCCTGCGCGACTACCAATTTCTGTTGCAGCGGCGTTTCGGGGCCGCGTATGTGTTCGAAGAGGATGTGCAGGTACCCACCCAGGAGCTTGAGCACCTGCTGATTCCGCCCGGGGTGGGGCAGGAGCTGCTCACCAACGCCCTCAAGCACAACCTGGGCAGCCGCACCCGGCCCCTACGCGTGCGCCTCACCCTCACGGCCTCCAGCCTGCAGGTAAGCCACGCCCGCCAGCCCCGGCCAGTGCCCGCCCCCGGCGAAGGCAGCGGCCTGGCCGGGCTACGTGCCCGTCTGGCGTTGCTCCAGGATACGCCCGTGCACATCGACGACACCCCGGAGCAGTTCAGCGTGACATTGCCCCTCGTGCGCCGCGCCTCAGTACCAGATGAGGTAGAGTAAAACCCGGTTCGTATGCTCTCTGCTCAGTTTCGCTTTTCTACATAATCGTAAATCCTTACTGCTCACCTCATGCTCCGCTTGCTGTTGATTGAAGACGAGGAGCCGGCCCTCGACCAGCTGCGCCGCTTTGCGCTCCAATACGCTCCTGAAGCTACTATCGTAGGTGAATGCCAACAGGTGAGCGAAGCAGCGGATTTTCTGCGCCAGCACCCGGCCCCCGACCTGATCCTCTCCGATATTGAGCTGCTTGATGGCAATGTCTTCCAGCTGTTCGGGCAGGTAGCCGTTAGTAGCCCGGTTATCTTCGTCACGGCCTACGACTCATTTCTGGTGCAGGCTTTCGAGCAGAACGGCATTGCCTACGTGCTCAAGCCGGTGCAATACGCGCAATTTGCCGCTGCCATGCAGAAGTTTGAGCGGCTGCGGCAGTCGTTTCAGGGGGCGGCGTTGCAGCACCTGGCCGCGACGTTGGGTAGTGTCGCGCCAGCCCCATCCTACAAGCAGCGGCTCGTCAGCAAGTCGCGGCAAGGTTTGTATCTGCTTGATGTGGTCGATCTGGCGTATTTTCAGCTGCGCAACGGCGTTACGCACGCGCTTGACGCTCAGGGCAGGGCCTTCGTGCTCAACGAAACCCTCAGCCAGCTCGAAACTCAGCTCGACCCGGCCCGCTTTTTTCGCCTCAACCGCACCGAAATAGTGCAGCTCAGCGCCATTGAGCGGCTGGAGCCCTACTTCAACGATACGCTGGTGGTACACTTGCGCGGCCAGCCTATAAGCCTTACCGCCAGCACCCACCGCACCCCCGAACTCCGCCGCTGGCTGGGCCTGAAATAACCGCCGGCCAGCGCAGAAAAGCCCGCCACTCTTCGCGTAAGCAAGAAATGGCGGGCTCTGTTGCGCTGTCGAAACGACCGACGTATTCTATTCTTCGCGGTGAACGGTGGCGGGCGAAAAGGCCGGTACACAGACGGACCAATACTCACACTCGGCATCGAAGGGGTTGGAATAGCGTACCCGCGCCCCAGCCTTAATTAACAATGACTCTCCCGCCCCAAGCTCTACCACGTCACCGTCAATTTCAAACTGCTTGCGGCCCCGTACTACAATTGTGACTTCGTCGAACTCGGGGCGCTGATGCGGCTCGCTCCACTGGGGCGGAGCCACCATATGCGCTACGCTGTATTGCCCGGTGCCAGAGCTGGCCAACCCAATATGCTCCTCAATGAGCTTGCCATCGGTGGTGGGAACTATAAATGGGTTCTGCTGGCGAAAATAGCGTTTCTCTGACATGGTAACGGGAAGAGTAAAGGACGGTACAGTAAGCGGTTAGGGTGGGGCCTTGCAGGCAAATAGCCCTCTTATCCTTTGGGCTGACCGGCGTCTGGGCAAGGGCCTTTTGTATAGGTTTTTACGCCCGCATTGGTGGCCTGGCACGCATTGCCGTAGGTTTGGTTGTTGCAGCCGCATACGGGCGCATACTCCATGGTACACATAGCGTCGGCTTTGATTTTGCTGGGGTCAATGCAATCAGCAGAGGAGGCGGTTTCGCGCTGGCAGCCTGCCAAAGACAGGAGTGCGACTGTGCAAGCAAGGAGTTTGTGCATGGTGCAAGGGGTGAAGGGTACGTGGCCGGTACTGGAGTTGGCGGCTAGGCAAGAAAGGCAGAAATGTGCGTAGTGTACGACGAAATGCAGCCAGAGGCGTACCAAGGATAGAAAAATCAAATATTTGAAAGGGCTAATTTTTTCGTGCAGCAAAACCCCGGCTGCCCCGGTGCGTATAGCTGCCCATAACCGGCCGCTACCTCAACAGCAACGCCGGTCTTATTCTGAACCCAATTTCTCATTCATTCTCTCCCCCAAAATCATGTCGTACCACGAAGAAGACAACTCCGGTAAAATTCTCCTCGCTGCTCTGGCCGGTGCCGGTGCTGGTATCATTGCTGGTCTGCTGATGGCTCCTGATAAAGGCAAAGCTACCCGCGAAAAAATTGGCTCCGCTGCTACCAAATACAGTGGCCAACTGGGCGAGCAGCTTTCCAAATACGGTGAAGACCTCGACTCGAAATTCAAAGGCTATATCGAAAAGCTGGAAGACCTGGGTATCTCGGGTGCCGGCTCCAAGCTGAAGCTGAAAGGCAACTGGGACGAGGCCAAAGGCAAGCTGAAGCAGCAGTACGCGCAGCTGTCGGATGAGGACCTGGACTATGCTGAAGGCAAAGGCGACGAGTTGGTTGGCCGCCTGCAGAACAAGCTAGGCAAAGCCAAGCATGAAGTAGTAAAAATGCTGAACGACCTGTAGGTCAAGCGGCACCTCGCAAAAGCCCCGACCTTGCATAGAGGTCGGGGCTTTTTTTAACCTCTTTGGGTAAGAGCCGTTAACCCCGTTAGCGTAAGCTCAAAGCAAATGCTTATCTCATCTACATTTCCTCACCTTACTTTCTCTGCGTTATGGAAGATACCAAAGGCAAAGTGATTCTATCATTGCTGGCCGGTGCCGCGGCTGGTGTTGTGGCCGGGCTATTGCTGGCTCCCGAAACCGGTGATGACGCACGGGCCGGCTTGAAAAAATCAGCCTCCCGCCTCGGCGACGACTTCAACAAGCTCCTGAAGGATGGCAAAAGCCGGCTTAGCTCGCTGAAGGACCAAGCCCCCGCCGATTCGGAGCAACACCGCACCGACCGTACCACCGCCGATGAACTGCTGAGTTCCCTAAATCAACCTAGCAGCTCAGACTCCGATACAGGGTCGGATTCAGACTCAGACTACGACGGCATCGGTGGCGACTCCCGGCATCAGCCAGGGTACCGTGGCTAGAAATAGGAAAAATTCTTTGTGGAGGAGTAACCTTTATCGTGCTGCTTCGTTGAAGAATGTACAACCGTCTTAAAAGAAGATAGGAGAGGTTATAAGAGTAAAATTGCCGGCCGTGGAGCTTCTGGTAGGAACTGGTAAAACAACCCGCTAGTAAAATCATACGTTGCCCATCGCACGCTTCTCTGGTACACCCCTTTCTGAAAGGTAAGTTGGTTGTATAATAGGAAAGCCTCCCGTCCATATTTTGACGGGAGGCTTTCTTGCTTTCGTAGCAATCAGTGTGAAGTAATTATTTCCCGCTGACTTGTAACCTTCTTCTGGCACGGGCGTTAAAGCATACATAACCGACTTACAAGATGTTGAACAGGCATCTGTTGTAAAATTGCCGGCTGTAGAGCTTCTGTTGGAGAATGGTTAACAAGACCCAGCAGTAAAATCGTACATGCCCATCGCAAGCTTCTTCAGGTTCTTTCCTGTTTAGCGGAATAATCAGTCAGTTATAAAAGAAAGCCTCCTGCTACTACTAGCAGGAGGCTTTCTGATTTTACGCTGATTCAGAACCGAAACCTATTCCTCTGTTTCAGGCTTCGGGGCATTTTCCGACTTCGTGAACTCCGGTTTCATCTGCGGGAAGAAGAGTACATCCTGGATGGAGTTGGAATTCGTCATAATCATGCTCAGGCGGTCAATGCCAATGCCCAAGCCAGCCGTAGGTGGCATACCGTATTCCAAAGCCCGCAGGAAGTCTTCGTCCAGCACCATGGCCTCGGTGTCGCCGCGCTTGCCCAACTCCAATTGGTCCTCGAAGCGCTGGCGCTGGTCAATGGGGTCATTGAGCTCGGAAAAGGCATTACAGATTTCCTTGCCGTTGCAAATGGCTTCAAAGCGCTCCACCAAACCTGGCTTGCTGCGGTGCTTTTTCGCCAGCGGCGACATCTCTACCGGATAATCGGTGATGAAGGTGGGTTGGATGAGCTTGGGCTCGACATGCTCCCCAAAAATTTCGTCGATGATTTTGGCTTTGCCCATGCTGGGGTCAAGGCCTACTTTCAACTCCTTGGCGGCGGCGCGCAGTTCGTCCTCGCTCTTGCCGTCAATGTTGAAGCCCGTGAAGTGCTCAATGGATTCGGCCATGGTAAAGCGCTTCCAGGGGCGCTGGAAGTTAATGAGGTTCTCACCTACCTGCACTTCGGTTTTGCCGTGCAGGGCCAAGGCTACGCGCTCCACCATCTCCTCCACCAAGTCCATCATCCAGTAGTAGTCCTTGTAGGCTACGTACAGCTCCATCTGGGTGAACTCAGGGTTGTGAAACCGGCTCATGCCCTCGTTGCGGAAGTCCTTGCTGAACTCGTATACGCCATCAAAACCGCCCACGATGAGGCGCTTCAGGTACAGCTCGTTGGCAATACGCAGGTACAGCGTCATGTCCAGCGTGTTGTGGTGGGTTTTGAATGGCCGGGCAGCGGCACCGCCGTACAAAGGCTGCAGAATGGGTGTTTCTACCTCTAGGTAGCCTTTGTCGTTGAGGTAGTTGCGCATGGCCTGCACCAGCTGGGTACGCTTAATGAAAGCTTCGCGCACGTGCGGGTTCACTACCAAATCCACGTACCGCTGGCGGTAGCGCTGCTCGGGGTCGGAGAAGGCATCGTAGGTAACCTTTTCGCCAGTAGCCTCATCGGTACGCTCCTTTACTACGGGCAGGGGGCGCAGACTCTTGCTCAGCACCGTAAGCCCGGTAACATGAATGGAGGTTTCCCCCACCATCGTCTTGAACACGTGACCCTTCACACCCACAAAGTCGCCCAGATCCAGTAGCTTCTTGAAGACGGTATTATACAACTCCTTGTCTTCACCGGGACAGATTTCGTCCCGATTGATGTAGAGCTGAATGCGGCCCGAAGCATCCTGCAGCTCAGCAAACGAGGCCTTTCCCTTCACCCGAATTGACATGAGGCGGCCAGCCAGGCTCACATCCTGAAAGTTATTAAGCTCGGGATGATAATTCTCGAGGATTTCCTGGGCGTAGAAGTTCACGTCGAACAGCTCGGAGGGGTAGGGCTCGATGCCGAGCTTCTGGAGTTCTTCCAGTTTGTTACGACGGATTATCTCCTGTTCGCTGAGGTGCTGCATGGTACGTTGAGTAAAAACAAGGCCCCAACGGGGCCGCCAAATCAAGCTGCAAAAATAGCGTGGTTCACACACTTATCTACATAAACCGGTGAAGAGTTGGTTGGTTGCCGGCAATGTAGCCGCAGTACCGGATACGTAAGCAAAAAGCGCCGACCCAAAAGGCCGGCGCTTACGTGTATATGGAGTCGGAGCTAAAGAAGGTTGGAGCATAAGGCGGCCCCTTAAGCGGCCATACGCAGCGTGGGTGCTTCGTCGCTGAGCGTGGGCTCAATGCGGGTGCGCAGGCGTTCCTGCACAAAGGTATTCTGCAGGTGCTTGGGCAGCTCGGCTACCAGTTGCTGGTAACGCTCCAGGCCAAGGGCCTTGGCCACGTAGGTTTCGTGCACGCCGTTGAGGTAGCTCACAATGTTGAGCAGGGACTGATGAAACAACTGGAAGTCAATGTCCGCTTCTACAAACCGCTCAATTTCTCGGCTGGTCTGCGAGATGCGCAGGCGACCCAGCAGGTCAAAAACGGTGGTGTAGCCCAAGCGCCAGGTAATCTGCTGCCAGTGCGCGGCCGTCCACTTGTCCAGTACTTTGCCAGTCTTCTGGCTGCGAATAGCCGTGTTGGGATTGGCCTGCACCTGCAAACGCGTAGCCTGTGCCTTGATCTTGCGGGTAGTGCGCAGGAATTGGCCAATCTGAGCCTGGGCGTCAATCTCCTTACCGGCAATATGCAGGCCTGCTTTGTAGCCCGCTAGAGGCAACCGATGAATGCTAAAATCACCGTAAGCGCCAGCCGCATAAAAGGAAACCGGACGCGGATAGGCATTGCGCACTACCAAGCGGCCCACTTCCCGGCGGATAAGGGAAGGGTTGGCGCTACGCACGCCAGCCGTGTACAGAAAAGCCTGTAAACCGGCCGTAATGGTGTGGTAAGCCTGTGGGAAAGTCCAGTGCAAGGCATTGCGCAAGTAATCCTCGTCGCCCAGCTCGGCCGTAGCACGCAGGGCATACTCCGTGCTCCAGCTGGCGTGCAGCAGTTTGGTAATGGCCTGCACATCCGTATCGGTCAGCTCAGCCTGATGGGCCCGGAAAAACGGGAGGTGCTGCAAGCCACCAGTGGCATCGTCGGCCTGCTCAATGTGGTAGTTAATAGCAAAGAAGTAATTCAGAAACACTTGCGCCGGAATCGATTTGCGCCAGGTTTCTTCGGCTTGCTTTTGCTCTTCGGTAATCAGCGGGATGATGGGCGTTTCCATGTCGTTCGTTGTCATATCTACTCAACCAAGATACTAATAAATAGGTTCTTATTTGCTAAAAATATGTGCAATATAAATTAGCTAGTAAATTGTTGTTTATGAGTAAGTTAACTGTTGTTATTGTTTGATACTGGCATCTGAGTTGTAAAGTCGATTTACTAACGTATTTCACTGTCAAGAATAAGGCATAATAAAGCCTCCCGACTACGGCCGGGAGGCTTCTTATTCACTTCTGTAAGCACCGAGTGCTTAGATCTGGTCTTTCAGTACGGCTACAGCTTCACGCAAAGTAATATCCTTTTTAAGGGGCTTAACGAAGCGCGAGGCACGGTTTACTTTAATGGTATCAGCGCCTATCTGACGGATATCGAAAGCCAGAGGGGCAATAGCCATGGGCTGGGCCGCATTCTGGATGGCTTCGTACTTATCCGATTCCGTTTTGGCCTGTACCTGCTCGGCACGGTAGTTCACCAGCTTCAGCGACACTTTAGTATCGTCCTTACGCTTCACCATGCGCTGCACCATGTCAGAAAGCTGCTTGAAGCTGGGGCTGGTGTTCACCCGGGCCGTGCTAGCCTGCCGCAGTTTATCGATGGCCGGAGCATTGCTCCAGGCGCGGTAGCGGGCGGGCGTAATTTCGTCCCACTTCAGGGGGTAATCGGTTTCCTTTTCGCCCTGGTCGAGGTAGCTATACGCGTCGGGCAGAACGATATCAGGAATAACACCCTTGAATTGCGTAGAACCACCATTGATGCGGTAGAACTTCTGCGTAGTCAGTTTCAGTGAACCGAATGGCTTGATGCTGTTGAATTCAGCGGGCATAGCGTCGTCCAGGTCGAAAATACGCTGTACAGTGCCCTTGCCATACGTGCTGGCTGAGCCCATAATTACACCGCGCTTATAATCCTGAATAGCAGCTGCCAAAATCTCCGATGCGGAGGCACTATACTTGTTCACCAGTACCACCAGGGGGCCGCTGTACTGAACCCGGGGGTCACGGTCGTTGAGGATAGTGGGGGCACCCTGGCCGCCACGCACCTGCACTACCGGGCCACTATCAATAAACAAACCGGCCATTTCCACCGCGTCCTGCAAGGAGCCACCGCCATTGAAACGCAGGTCGAGCACTACGCCCTGCACATTCTCCTGCTTTAGCTTCTCCAGCTCTTTCTTCACGTCGGCAGCCGAGCTACGACCACCGTTGTCATTAAAGTCAGCATAGAAATTCGGCAGCTTGATATAGCCTAGCTTCTTGCCTTTCTCGTCAATGGTAGCCGATTGAGCGTAGGTTTCCTCGATTACAACCACGTCGCGGATGATGGGAATAATCTTGGTGCTGTTGTCCGGCTTACGAACAGTCAGCCGGACCTGAGTTCCCTTCTTACCACGAATCAGCGTGATAGCCTTATCCAGACGCCAGCCCTCTACTGATACTGGTTCCTCGGCACCCTGTGCTACCCGAATAATGGCATCACCAGCTTTTAACTCACCCTGCCGGTAAGAAGCCGAACCCGGAACGATGTCAGCCACCTTAATCTGACCGTCCTTTTCCTGCAGTGTGGCTCCAATACCTTCGAAACGGCCGGTCATGGCAATATCGAAGTTGTCCTTGTCGCGGGGAGCGAAGTACTCGGTGTGGGGGTCGTAAGTGTTGGCAATAACGTTGGCGTACATAGCCAGCCGGTCATTAGCATCCGTCTGCGACAGATCCTTGAAATAGTCATCAAAATACTTCAGCACCCGCTTGCGGGCTTCAACTTCCATCTGAGCAGGCGTGCGCGTAGGCTCGGAAGTAGTAGCAGCCGAAGGCGTAACGTTGGTGGCAGCCAGCGGCTTGTCCTTTTTCTTGGTCTGCTCATCCATCATTTCCGAAACCCGCACCAGAGTCTGATACTTCAGAAACTTGCGCCACTCTTCGCGCTGAGCGGTGGCATTAGCAGCAAAATTGGCCTTATCAGGCTCGGTTTCAAACGTTTCTTCTGCGGTAAAGTCAAAAGGCTGAGCCAGAATTTCCCGGTACAGGCCCTGCACATCCTTCACCCGCTGGCTCATAAGCTCCGTGCTCTTGTCCAAGAACTCGTGGGTGCCGCGTTGCACTTCGTCGTCAATACTCTTCTGGTGCTGCGACAAAGCTGTTACATCAGATTGAAGCAGGAATTTCTTACTGCCATCCAGGCGCTTGAGGTACAAATCGAAAACGCGCTTGGAAAAGGCATCATCAATACGCTCAGGCTGGTAATGGGCTTGGCTTAGGCCCGATAACATGGCCTTTATGAGAACCTCGTCCTTCTGCGGAGAACTGCCGTCGTTGCGCCGGTATAGCTTGTAGGAAGCCAGCACAAACACCGCCAGCAACACAGAGGCATACAAGCCTATTTTGAGTCGGGGGGAAGACATGAACTAACGGGATGAAATGAAAAAAATCGGAATCAGGAGTTATCCTGCAATTGGGCTACGCAGAGCCTAAGCTACCGGTTGTGCATACAACGTGCCACCTGTTATATAAGTGCCCCACAACGGTACGCCTAGCTTGGTAAAGGGCTCGAAACAGGCCGGGAGGTTGCATCAGCCATACGTAGCTACCCGTGAATATAGGGGTTCGAAAAATAAACATCCAAAGATGAACAAGTGATGAGTCAGCTATTGGGATATTACAAAAAAGAGGGCCCCTCCCGTGTTGGGAGGAGCCCTCTCTAAAAGCTATTGAAGCTGAGACTAGTAGCGACGTACTTTGTCACCGCTGCTACGACGGAACTCCTCTTCGAAGTAACGCGCGTCTTCTTCGTTGCGAGGACGTACACCCATTACGATGTTGCCGCTCTTCACATCAGATTCGTACTCAGTAGCATGCTCTTCAGGAATACCCGAGCCTACCAGAGCACCTACCAAGCCTCCCGTCAGACCACCAGCACCGGCACCAGCCAGGGCAGCAGCAATAGGACCAGCAATGATCAGGCCCAGGCCGGGCAGAGCTACGGAAGTACCAATAGCGGCAATAGCACCAATAACGGCACCAGCAGTACCACCAATGGCCGAGCCTACACCGGCACCTTCCATGGCTTTATCACCAAGTTCGGTTTCAGGGGTTTCGTCACCGAAATGACGCTTGCGGGTGTCATCCGACATCAGCAGGTTCACATCGTCTTTAGTGTAACCACGCGACGACAGTGACTGGTAAGCACGCTCAGCGCTGTCACGGTCACGGAACGAGCCCGTGGTGTAATTGCTGCCTGAACCGTACGTATGGTTGCTGCCAGTTACGGCACGAGCGGCATCGCCAGCGGCATTTTGTGTGGCATCAATGCCAGCGCCTACTGTTGCACCTACCGAGCCAGCTACAGCTGCACCCTTCTGGGTAGCGCTGTGGTCATGGTGGGGGTTAGTGTCAGCGCCGGAAATCGAGGAGTCACCCGTTGACGAGTTACCCATGTTGCCGCTAGAGGTAGTGTTGGCACCTGTGCCGTAACCTGTGCCAGCCGAGCCAGTACCGTAGTTAGCGCCTGAACCAGTACCGGAGTTAGTGGGGTTGATCGAATCGTTGTTCATGGGGTGGAGAATTAATGAATGAATAGGAGAGAGACGCCGGCGGGGCTACGGGAAAGGAGTCCGCCGCAGGGTTTCGAGAGTCCTTAACGCAACCACAGTAGTGGGGTTGCAGAATATGTACCAGTCCACTCCTATTTATTCCTGCAATAAGTCCATCAACAAGCCGAAAACGCCATTTTTTGCTTACCCAAAATTTTCAAAATTCTTATTGTCCTGCCAAAAGGCCCGACACTCCCGGCGCATGTCTTTCAGGAAATTCTCCTGTTGCTTTAACGTGCGCCATTCGCCTAACCCAAGCCGCTCACATAGTTTATAGAAGGCATCACCTTGCCCTTTTGAGCCTTCTACCTTTACCAGGCAGCTTAAAATCGGGCGACCTGCTTCGTACTCATTGGTGGATATTTCAGCCAGAATCTCGTTGAGGCGGGCTTTTTCGTGGGAGATGTCCAGATTCAAGCCAAGCTCGGCTTCCTGAACCAGGTTGAGGTAGCTGGTAGTACCTACTTGCGTGCGAGAAAAGCGGATCAAATGGCTGCGTACTCGGCCAGTCATGGGCAGGGAGGATGGTGGAGTTGAAAGCGGAATGTAACAAAAAAAGTCCGTGACGGTAGGCCTACCCTTACCGCCACGGACTCGCGCTTGCCAAAAACTGTGCCGTTCAGATATTTACCTGGTTGGCACCAAGTAGTGCTATTGTACCTTCCGGCGGTTCATCTCCTTTTGAATCAACATAAACTCCCGGCTGGTTTGGCCGGCAATGGCCGTATTTTCGTCGGCCCGGCGCAACAAGTAGGGCATAACGGCGGCCACCGGTCCGTAGGGAACATACTTGGCTGTGTTGTAGCCAGCATGGGCCAGGTTGTAAGTGAGATTATCACTCATGCCAAAAAGCTGGGCAAACCAGATGCGGGGGTCGGCCGGTTGCACCCCTTGCTCCTGCATCAGTTGGGTAAGCAGCAAAGAACTGGCTTCGTTGTGCGTGCCGGCGCAAATGCTGATACGGTCAATGTGCTCTACGCAGAAGCGTAAAGCGTTGTCATACAGATCATCGGTGGCGTTTTTGGTGGCGTTAATTGGGTTTTGCCGCCCCTGCTGAGCAGCTACGCGGGCTTCTTTCTCCATGTAGGCACCCCGGACGAGCTTTCCGCCCAGATAATAGCCGCCGGCCACGGCATCAGCATGAGCCTTTTCCAAGGCCTCCAGCCGGTCGTGGCGGTAGAGCTGATAAGTATTCCAGACGATGGCCGACTCCCGGTTATAGCGGTGCATCATCTCATAAGTTAGCTGATCAATGGTGTCCTGGAACCAGCTTTCCTCCGCGTCTACAAACACCCGGACGCCATGCTGGTGAGCACGCGCACAAATTGCATTAATCCGCTTGCGGGTTTTTTCGTAGCTCATCTGCTCGTCTGCCGTCAGGGCCTTGCCAGCCTGCACCTTTTCTAAAATGCCAGCATCACCAACACCAGTCACCTTAAATACCGAGAAGGGAATGTGCTGGGAGCGGCCTGCCAGCTCAATAGTGGCCAGAATTTCGGTAGTAGTGGCATCAAAGCTCTTGTCGTTGCCCTCACCTTCCACCGAGTAGTCAAGGATGGTACCGATGTTGTAGCGCCCTAACTCCTGAATTACAGGCAGGCATTCCTGAATGGTTTCACCTCCACAAAACTGATCAAAAATAGATTTCTTGATCAGAAAGGCCGTGCCTGGGATGTGCCATTTCAAGGCCGTTTTCATGAGGCCACCCCCGGTTTTTACCAGTGTGTTGTTATTCATGGCCGCAAACAGCGCATACATTTTGCGCAGCTCTCCGTTGGATTTAGAGGCAAATGCAACGGCCGTGTCGTTGAAAGAAACTGGGGGGGCTTGCGTAACGGGCATAGATGGGGTGGTTGAGCAGGGAATGGGTGGTGACTGCGCCCACAAAGATAACCTGTAATCCTGCTTTTTGACTAGCAAAGCTGGAAAGAAGGGCAACCTGTAAACCGCCGAAAGCGGCCGGGAAATTCCCGCCGCTTGCTATTTACAACCAGCTGTACCAGTTATGAGTATTAGTGGGGCTTGTGAACAGGCAGATTGGCCGATACTTCGGGTACTACCCGCGTATAGCTATGAGCCAGCAGCTTGCCATTAGTATCCTGTAGTTGCAGGCGGTTGCCAATAACCGAGTAGTACTGATTGTTCTGGTAGCCCCGGTAAATGATCAGGTGCTTGGGCGGCTTACCGAAGCCGCCCATCTCACGCCGGACAGAGAAGGCCGCCGCGCTAATCAAAGTACCATCCTGGTAAAAGCGGGCCCGACCACGCCGGTCAAACTCCACCACCACTTGGTGGCTGGTATTGCTGGGAGTAAGAGCTGGCCGATCTTCAGCAGTGGTTTGCTGCCATTCCCAGCGGCCGACCAAACCCTCCTCGACAGTGGGCATGGCATCCTTACTGCAGGAGGCAAACAAAGCCCCAGTTACTGGAAGCCCTGCTACTAATACAACACGAGTAAAAGAGCGCATAGTTGAATAGAGAGTAAGTTGCGCATCCATGATGGAAACTTGAGGTTAAATAGTTGCATCAAAACAAGCTAATTTTGTCTGATTTCTTGCAACCGTTCGTCGAAATATTTTAAGAAAACCATAAAATTTTGAACGAAACACTGTTTATAGGAACCTCAGCTTTGGAGCAGGTAGCTCGTATAGCTCACCAGCCAGCGGTAAGCTCAATTATCGTACTGGTTGATACCCATACGGCGCGCCTATGCCTACCACTGCTGGAATACCATCTGCCCGCAGGCTATACCCTGATAGAAATTCCGGCGGGGGAGGAATTCAAGACGCTGGCCACCTGCGAAAACGTATGGCAGACGCTTACTGGTATTCAAGCCGACCGCCATGCGTTGGTTATTAACCTGGGTGGGGGAGTAGTAACCGACCTGGGTGGTTTCGCGGCGGCTATCTATAAGCGTGGAATCCGGTTTGTGCAGGTGCCTACCACGCTGCTTGCCCAGGTGGATGCCAGTGTAGGCGGCAAAACGGCAGTGGATTTTATTGGCTTCAAAAACCAGTTGGGCGTTTTTCAGGAGCCCGCGGCCGTATGCATTGATCCGCGTTTCCTGCAAACCCTCGATCCACGTCAGTTGAAATCCGGGTACGCGGAGGTGGTAAAACACTGGCTGATTGCCGATGCGGAGGCCTTTAATCGTAACCGTTTGATCGGGGTGCTGGGTATTTCTGACTGGGCTTCTATCATTGAGGAGTCGGTGGCCTTGAAGCAGCGCATCGTTGCTCAAGATCCCCTGGAAAACGGCTTGCGTAAGCTACTCAACTTTGGGCACACGGTGGGCCATGCCCTGGAGAGCTATCTGTTACAGCAGCCCGGCCGTGAGATTCTGCACGGGGAAGCCGTGGCAGCGGGAATGATGTGTGAGGCTTGGCTGAGCCACGAAGAAGGCTTGCTGACCCAGGCAGAGCTGGAGCAGATTGAAACGTTCTTGTTTTCGGTGTTCGAGAAAGTCCAGTTCATCAGCCTGGAGACAGAGGCAATTGCCGAATACGCCCGTCAGGACAAAAAGAATTCGGGCGGCGTTATCAATTGCACCCTCCTGCAAGGTATTGGCAACGGAGTGTACGACCAACCCGTGACTTTGCCCGAAATTGCGGCTTCCCTGCAACACTACCACCGGCTCTGAGCCGCCACTAGTCCGTTGCGTTTTGTCTTAACCTAGGTCGGGCCATTGGTCGTCCTGCATTGTACTTGTTCAATTATCGACTCCGTTCTAACTCTTACCGGGCCCGTGGGGCCACTGCGCGGTAGTGCACAAGTGCCGGCTTCCAAAAGTGAAAGCAACCGGGCCCTCATTATCCGGGCGCTGGCGGGGGGCGGCACGCTGCACAACCTGTCCGATGCCAACGATACCCAGCTTATGCAGCGCCTGCTGCAACAGCCTGCTGCTACCATAGTGGATGCTGAGGATGCCGGTACTGTTATGCGCTTCCTCACAGCATATTTGGCCATGACGGGCCGGCAAGTTGAGCTAACCGGCACGGCCCGCATGAAGGAGCGGCCCATTCGGGTGCTGGTAGATGCGTTGCGCGAACTTGGAGCTCGTATTGAGTACCTGGACCAGGAAGGCTACCCGCCCCTACGCTTACTAGGCTGCACACCTCAGCCCGCCACTGAAGAAACGTCCAATTTCACGGAGCTGCGCGTACGCGGCGACATTAGCAGTCAGTACATTTCGGCCTTGCTGATGGTGGGCCCTACGCTGCCCCATGGCCTGCGCATCTGGCTGGAAGGCAAGGTGGGCTCCCGGCCCTATATTCGAATGACGCAGGCGCTGATGCAGCATTTCGGAGCACAGTGCCGGGATTTGGGTGAGGTACTGGAAGTGCGCCCCCAGGCGTATCAGCCTACTGATTACACTGTGGAAGGCGACTGGTCGGCGGCCAGCTACTGGTATGCGGCGGTAGCCCTAGCCCCCGCCGGCTCCCACCTCACATTGCCCACTTTGCGCCGCTACTCCTGGCAGGGTGACCAGGCCATTGTCGGCATTATGGCGCAGCTTGGTGTGCACACCGAGTACCTAGCCGATGAGCAGGTACGACTCAGCAAAACCACGCCGGCCAAAGAAGTGATGCAGGACTTTACAGATTGCCCTGACCTAGCCCAGACCGTGGCCGTGGTAGCTGCTGCTTTGGGCATTAGTGTTACTATGACCGGGCTGGAAAGTCTGCGTATTAAGGAAACCGACCGGATTGCCGCCCTGCAAATTGAGCTGGCCAAATTCGGTGGGTTCTTGCTGGATGAGGGCGAAGGCCGCTTCCGGGCCGGGTCGGAGGGTTTTCGGGTGGCAGGCCAGAAGGTAGCCACTTACCACGACCACCGGATGGCTATGGCATTTGCGCCGCTGGCTTTGTTGGGTTCCCTTGCCATTGAAGAGCCCCGCGTGGTGCGGAAGTCGTATCCGCAGTTTTGGCGAGAGTTGGAAAAAGTAGGTTTTGTAACTGACCCAGCTCCAGCGCCGATGTTTTAGCTATAATCTAGGCTGTGTGGACAGTAAGCAAGCCTAAATAAGGTCAGTCATGCAGAGCGCAGCGAAGCAGCTCGCGTGCTGAGGTTGTGATAGTAACTTCAATGTCAGCACGCGAGTTGCTTCGCTGCGCTCTGCATGACATTCCGCTTGGTAGTAAGAAGCATTACGGTACACACAGCCTGGTGTATATACCGAGGCCACTTATCAGCACCGGATAAGTGGCCTCAGTGTTCATTAGATGTGCAGCTGCCGGAAGTAGCTGGCTGAATGTTGGAGGCGGCTACCATACCAGCTGAACAGTTCACCATCCACAATCCGTATCGTGGCATCCGGGCAAATGGCCTGGAATTCCGCAAGGTGCTTTTGTCCGAAAGGATAGGGCTCCGAGGAAAGCAGAATATGATGGGGAGCAGCGGCTTGCAGCTGTTCGGGCGTTATTTCAGGGTAACGGCCCAGGTTGCTGAATACATTACGAAAGCCTGCCCGCCCAAGCATATCATCAATAAAAGTGTTGCCAGCTGCTACCATATAGGGTTTCCGCCAGATGAAATAAGCTGCCGATGGTAACGTAGCAGGTGCTGCCGACACGGCAAAAGACGTGGTAATTTCAGCTGCTAGCCTCTCGGCAGCCTCTTTGCGGCCCACTAACAGCCCTACCCGCCTGATCATCGTCAGCGAATCTGGTAAGGTGTTGATGTCGCTCATCCATACCGGATAGCGCCGGGCCAACTGCTCAATGCCTTCCCGATAGTTTTCTTCCTTGTTGCCAATAATGAGGTCGGGCCTCAGGGCGTCAATTTTCTCGAAGTCGAAATTTTTAGTGCCCCCGATAATTGCCGCCAACTTGCGGGCCTGCGCCGGATGAATACAGAACTTGGTAACTCCCACCACCCGTGCGCCCACCCCCAGTGCAAACAGCAATTCGGTTTGGGATGGTACCAACGATACAATCCGCTGGGGCGGGAAAGGCACCGCAACCCGCCGGCCCATCTGGTCGGTTACGGTAAGCGGAAGCGTAGGGATTGGGGGATGTTTCAAGCTGGATCTTTAAGGCGTACTGTGGATAATGTCTGGTCTCTGATATGGGCTACACAAAGAGCTCATTATGACAGCTTGCTGTAATAATGGTCTAAGCTCTCTGATTATTGCTTGACGGGAGGCTTCACGATTAAGTGAAGGATGATAGGTAGATATACTGCCGTATTCAAAGTAGCGGTACTGTTTGCCAGATGTATCCAACACAACTTCTCTCTCACAGTAAGGGGCCAGCAATGGAGGCACAAACTTGAGCTGATTTTCCTTTTCAACCGCCCACCCTCTTTCTGAAACGGTGAAGGCGAAAAAAGAAGACCGTAAATTAATTGCTTCATATAAGCAACTATCGGTAACAAGCCTAGCCCAAATAGCAGTATCGTTTTTAGGCCAGATTAAGAGACTATACATCCGGTATGCTTTGGTGTCACAAAGCAGCGCTTGGTAAACGAGCGTTTGATGAATGCCTCGTTTGTGCAAATCGGTTGACACCTCCTTTATAATTTGCTTATCGATAAAGCTATGTGGTTTAAGATAGAGTTGTTGAGCCAAGCAAACTGGCCCGATTAGCGACAAGCATAAACTCAAAAAATATTTCATATAATAAACGGATTAATAAGCAGCATAAATAAAACGGCCGCTTAACTAAGCGGCCGTTTTATTTATGCTTATGTAAAATACCGGAAATCGTGCTTGTCCTCTATGCGCAGCAATGCTTCGTAAATAAGCTCAATCACGCTCTGCACATCGTCTTTGTGCACGGTTTCAACGGTGGTGTGCATGTATTTCAAGGGCAGCGAGATGAGAGCGGAGGCTACTCCGGCATTGGAGTAGGCAAACGCATCGGTATCGGTGCCCGTGGCGCGGGTAGCGGCGGCTCGCTGGAAGGAAATTTCCGCACTCTGAGCCGTTTCAATAATAAGGTCGCGCAGGTTGTTCTGCACGGCCGGGCCGTAGGTGATAACGGGACCTTTACCGCAGAAAATGTCGCCGGACGTCTTCTTCTCGTACATCGGCGACTGAGTATCGTGGGTTACATCCGTTACAATGGCCACGTCCGGATTGATACGGTGAGCCACCATTTCGGCCCCACGCAGCCCCACTTCCTCCTGCACTGCATTCACGATGTAGAGGCCGAAAGGCAGTTCTTTCTTGTTCTCTTTCAGCAAACGGGCCACTTCGGCAATCATGAAACCCCCAATACGGTTATCCAGGGCCCGGCCCACATAAAATTTATCGTTAAGTACCGTGAATTCGTCCTCGAACGTAACAACGGAGCCCACGTGAATACCCATTTGCTCTACCTCTTCCTTTGAAGATGCGCCGCAGTCGAGGAACACGGTTTCAATGGTAGGTGCTTTGTCCTGCTCCACTTTACGCACATGTATGGCCGGCCAGCCAAACACCGCCTTCACGATGCCTTTTTTGGTGTGAATATTCACCCGCTTGCTAGGAGCCACCAATGGGTCAGAGCCACCGTTTTTGCGCAGATACAGGAATCCTGATTCCGTGATAAAATTTACGAAGTAGCTGATTTCATCGGCATGGGCCTCAATCACCACCTTGTACTCCGCCTTGGGGTTCACCACGCCCACTACCGTACCGTAGGTATCCACGAAGTACTCGTCGATGTAGGGCTTGAGGTAGTCCAGCCATATTTTTTGACCTTCCTTCTCGAAGCCGGTGGGGGAGGGGTTGTTGAGATACTTCTGCAGAAAATCGAAAGACTCTGGACGCATGCGCAAAAGGGAAATTAGGATGTCAACTTGCTAGCCATTGCACGTAGGGCCAGCCCAAGCAGGGCGCACAGCCCACCACCCACCAAACAGTAGCGGCTGACAGTGCGCGTAGAGGTGTTTACGTCGGGGGTTTCGCTGAGGCTGTGCAAATCCCCAGACATTAGGGACCCCAGAGTAAGCAGTAACCACACCGCCGCCAAGAACCAGCGCCCCACCCTGAACCGGAGCAGCAACCCCACTACGAAGGCTAAACTACCCAGAACAAGAATGATGTTGCCGGTTGCTTGCCAGTTCATGGAGGCTCAAGGTTCGTTACAATGGGATGTTGCCGTGCTTCTTACGCGGTAAGGTGTCCACTTTGTTTTCCAACATTTTAAACGCCCGAATGAGCTTCTGGCGCGTCTGAGAAGGCAGGATTACTTCATCTACGAAGCCCCGATGGGCGGCGCGGTAGGGCGTGGCAAACTTCTGCTGGTACTCGTCTACCTTCTCCTGCAGCTTGGCTTCGGGGTTTTCGGCTTGGGCAATTTCGCGCTTGAAGATGATTTCAGCTGCGCCTTTGGCACCCATTACCGCAATTTCGGCCGTGGGCCAGGCGTAGTTCATATCGGCCCCGATGTGCTTGCTGTTCATCACATCGTAGGCCCCGCCGTAGGCTTTGCGGGTAATAACGGTGATGCGCGGCACGGTGGCTTCGCAGAAAGCGTAGAGCAGCTTGGCCCCGTTGGTGATGATGCCACGCCACTCCTGGTCTGTTCCGGGCAGGAAGCCGGGCACGTCTTCCAGCACCAGCAGTGGAATGTTGAACGAGTCGCAGAAACGCACGAAACGGGCCGCCTTGGTGGAGGCGTTGATGTCGAGCACGCCGGCCAGCACTGCCGGCTGGTTGCCCACAATACCGATGCTGCGGCCACCCAGGCGGGCAAAGCCTACCACGATGTTTTCGGCGAAGTTCTGGTGCACTTCCAGGAAGGTGCCCGCGTCGATAATGCCGTCAATCACCTCCCGGATGTCGTAGGGCTGGTTGGGGTTGTCGGGAATGATAGTGTCCAGGGCGGGGCGGTTTTCGTCCTGACCGGCTTCGTAGGGTACCATGGGGGCGGTTTCCTCGCAGTTCTGGGGCATGTAGCTCAGCAGCTGCTTGATGTGGTTGATGCAGGCCACCTCGTTGGCGCACGAAAAGTGCGTTACGCCGCTCTTGGCCGAATGGGTGCTGGCCCCGCCCAGCTCCTCGCTGGTCACGTTTTCGTGGGTGACGGTCTTCACCACGTTGGGCCCGGTCACGAACATGTAGCTCGTGTCCTCCACCATCAGGATGAAGTCGGTGATGGCCGGCGAGTACACCGCGCCGCCCGCGCACGGCCCCATAATGGCCGACAGTTGCGGCACCACGCCCGAGGCCAGGGTGTTTTTGTAGAAGATATCGGCGTAACCGCCCAGGCTCACCACGCCTTCCTGAATCCTGGCCCCGCCCGAGTCGTTGAGGCCGAGAACGGGCGCGCCGTTCTTCATGGCCAGGTCCATGATTTTCACGATTTTCTCGGCGTGAGTTTCGCTCAGGGAGCCGCCAAACACCGTGAAATCCTGCGAAAACGCGTACACCAGCCGGGCGTTTACGGTGCCATAGCCCGTCACCACACCGTCGCCGAGGTAGTACTCCTTGTCCAGGCCGAAGTCCTTGGAGCGGTGCATTACAAACTTGCCGATTTCCTCAAACGAGCCCTCGTCAAACAGCAGGTCAATCCGCTCCCGAGCGGTGAGCTTGCCTTTTTTGTGCTGGGCATCAATGCGGGCCTGGCCGCCGCCGAGCAGGGCCTCCTCATTTTTGCGGGCGAGAATTTCGGTTTTGCTTAGTTGGGCGTCAGCGTGCGGGTCAGACATTGTGGGGTGGGAAAGAGTCAGGGTGGCTACTTCGGTAAGAGAGTCAAAGGTAACGCACGAGGTAAGAAAAGCCGCACCAGAATTCTGGTGCGGCTGGGTACTAAAATATGGTTAGTCGCTTCCTTCACAGGTAACCTGCCCCGTGCTGCGTTTAATACTCAAGAAGCTGTGTTTTCCATAAACGGCCTCCAGCTTGTTGGAAGTGAGCTTGAGGTAACGAACAGCTTGATGAATTGTCGCCAATCCACATTCACTGGAAGCGTTGACTCGCCATATAACTTTATTATCACGGCAAGCAATGATGACTGATTTGTCAGAATCAGGAACGAAGTAAATGGTCCCATCTGCTGACATGATGCCTCGCTTATCGGTGGAAGCAAAGTTGATTTCGGTTTCTTTGGTAATAAGCTTTAAATTGTACGGACACGGTGGGTGCTGCTGACAACTTACGTTCGACAGTACGATTATCAATACGGCTGTGAAAACGGAGGACATATGCAGACAGGTGTAAACGATACTAGGCACAATAAACAAAACCGGCCGGTTCCTTTGCAGGAACCGGCCGGTTTTGTTTTCAGACGAATCTAATTATTCGCCTTTCTTTTTCGAGTCTTTCGGCTCGTCGTCGTTTGGCTCGGGCGCTTCTTCCGGCCGCTCGTCGCTGGCCAGGTTGGGCGCCTCGCCGCTCTTGCTTACCGAGAAGGTCAGTTCCTCAGCGCCAGCCGTGTAGTCGGCGGTGATGACGTCGCCCTGGGCAATTTCCGCCTTCAGGATTTCCTCGGCAATCGGGTCTTCGATGTACTTCTGGATGGCCCGGTTCAGCGGACGTGCGCCGTATTTGGGGTCATAGCCCTTCTCAGCCACGAAGTCCTTGGCGGCGTCGGTCAGCTCCACGCGGTAACCCAGCGTCTGGATACGGCCCAGCAGCTTGCTGAGGCTGATGTCGATAATCTTGTGGATATCGGCTTTTTCCAGCGAGTTGAACACGATTACGTCGTCCAAACGGTTCAGGAACTCGGGCGAGAAGGTTTTGCGCAGGGCATTAGTAATGGTGCCCTTCGTCAACTCGTCCATGTTCTCCTGCCGGGCTTTGGTACCGAAACCGATACCGGCGCCGAAGTCCTGCAAATCACGCGCCCCGATGTTCGAGGTCATGATGATGATGGTGTTGCGGAAGTCCACCTTACGACCCAGGCCGTCGGTCAGGATACCGTCGTCCAGCACCTGCAGGAGCAGGTTGTACACATCGGGGTGCGCCTTTTCAATCTCATCGAGCAGGATAACCGAGTACGGCTTGCGGCGGATTTTCTCCGTCAGCTGACCGCCCTCTTCATAGCCCACGTAGCCGGGAGGCGCGCCCACCAGGCGCGAGATGCTGAATTTCTCCATGTACTCCGACATGTCAATCCGCACCAGCGAATCTTCCTTGTCGAAAAGGTAGGTAGCCAGCACCTTCGCCAGCTCCGTTTTGCCTACGCCCGTGGGGCCCAGGAATACGAAAGAGCCGATAGGCTTCTTGGGGTCTTTCAGGCCCACACGGGTACGCTGGATGGCTTTCACCAATTGCTTAATGGCCTTGTCCTGCCCAATTACCTTGCCTTTCAGCTCTTCGCCCATGTTCAGGAGCTTGGAGCTTTCCTTCTGGGCCACGCGCGAAACGGGGATGCCGGTCATCATGGCAATAACCTCGGCTACGTTTTCCTCCTTCACGGTGTAGCGCTTCTTCTTGGTCTCCTCTTCCCAGTCTCTTTTAGCTGAGTCGAGCTGATCAATGAGCTTCTTCTCCGTGTCGCGGAGTTTGGCAGCTTCCTCGTATTTCTGCGACTTCACCACGCGGTTTTTCTCACCCTTGATGTTCTCAATCTGCTCTTCGAGCTTGAGAATATCCTCGGGCACCACGATGTTATTGATGTGCACGCGGGCTCCGGCTTCATCGAGAATGTCGATGGCCTTATCGGGCAGGAAACGGTCCGACATGTAGCGGTCCGACAGCTTTACGCAGGCTTCAATAGCCTTGTCGGTGTACACTACGTGGTGGTGGTCCTGGTATTTGTCCTTGATGTTGTTCAGGATTTCAATCGTCTCCTCGGGCGTGGTGGGGTCTACCATCACCATCTGGAAGCGACGGGCCAGGGCACCATCCTTTTCAATGTACTGACGGTACTCGTCGAGGGTAGTGGCACCGATGCATTGAATTTCGCCGCGGGCCAAAGCCGGCTTGAACATGTTGGAGGCATCCAGGGAGCCGGAAGCTCCGCCGGCACCCACAATTGTGTGCAGCTCGTCAATGAACAGAATCACGTCGGGCGACTTTTCCAGCTCGTTCATTACGGCCTTCATGCGCTCCTCAAACTGGCCGCGGTATTTGGTACCAGCTACCAAAGAAGCCAAATCCAGGGTAACTACCCGCTTGCCAAACAGCACGCGTGACACTTTCTTCTGGATGATACGCAGGGCCAGGCCTTCGGCAATGGCAGTTTTACCAACGCCCGGCTCCCCGATGAGAATAGGGTTGTTCTTCTTGCGGCGCGACAGGATCTGGGCAACGCGCTCAATTTCCTTTTCGCGGCCCACAATGGGGTCGAGCTTGTCTTCCTCGGCCAGCTTGGTCAGGTCGCGGCCAAAGTTGTCGAGCACCGGAGTGCGTGACTTCTCGTTGCCTTTTTTAGGGGCAGCGCCGGCGCCGGCGCCACTACGGCCTTGGCCACTGCCGCCGAAGAGGCGGTCATTGTCGTCGTCATCGGCCTCGGGGCCGGAGGTGGGGTTGTTCGCCGTGTTACCGTGGTAGTCCAGCGAATCACGTACGGATTCGTAGTTCACGTTGAATTTGCTCAGGATTTGGGACGAAATGTTGTCTTCATCACGCAGAATCGAGAGGAGCAGGTGCTCCGTGCCGATAATCTCGCTCTTGAAGATTTTAGCCTCTAGGTAGGTAATCTTGAGGACCTTCTCGGTTTGCTTCGTCAGCGGAATCGAGCCGGTGATGCTCGTGCCTTGCGTAGCGGTATTGCGGGTAGCCTGCTCCAGGGCGTATTTCAGCTCCTCCACCGATACACCCAATTTCTTGAGCAAACCAATGGCGGTGCCTTCCCCTTCGCGAATCATACCCAGCAATAGATGCTCCGTGCCGATATAGTCGTGCCCGAGCCGGATGGCCTCTTCCCGGCTCAGGGAGATGACCTCCTTGACTCTATTTGAGAATTTAGCTTCCATGCAGATAAGGTAGTGAAGAAAAACGGTACCCCGCAAGGCTCAAATGAAGTAGCTTTGCGGGTTGGGCCGATGTAACCTGAAAACAGATTGAGTCGGGCGTTGGTTCGGGGCGACAGGTACACTACGCAAGAAAACTGCCGGCGGCCGGACCCTGCATAAAGAGCAGGTCTAAGATGCTGAGGCCCGGTACAAAATCTTTACCAAAGCTCTGAGCATAGGGCCGGCCCGACGTCCTGTCAGGTTCGGCGGCGGCTTTCGGTGTCAGCCAGTCGCGCCGGTCCAGGAGTGAATGAGTGAATGAGCGAATGAGTGAATCAGGGGCAGGCGAGACGTACTCGGTGGTGAGGTGAATGGGCAGGCGCAGGCGCAGGCAGCGGAAGTAGAAATGCAGCAGGGCCGTGTTCAGCTCAAACAGGTGGGGGAGCTTCTGCGCGTAGATATCGTGCAGATAATCGGCGTAATACTCAAAGTACGGGGTGCCGCCGTACGCGGTTTGCAGGGTGCGCCAGTGGCGGTGTACCCAGTTTTGGCGGTAGTCAATTTCGATGGCGGAAGTAAGCACTTTTTCGCTGCGGTTACCATCAATTACGGGCACCGTGAGGGCCTGCACACCCTGGGCGGTCAGGATAAGGCACCGGTTGCGGTAAGTTTGCTTGTGGTAATGGTCTTGGGTTTCCAGCCACAAGGCATCGGCTCCTAATAATGCCGAAAAGAATGCCGCGGGCGGATTATACTGGGACTCAAACAGAACGGCAGGCATAGAGCAGAAGAAAGGCCCGAAAACCGGGCAAAGAGGGTAAAAACACGGGGGCAAATAAACGGAGCGGAGTGTATTGCCGATGCCGGACTATAAAGAGTAGATCTTGTTTTCCGGCAATGACAGAGCTGGGAACCAAAGTAGGATACTGGAAATGTAACGCTTATGCGCGGCACCGTGTTAGCGTAAGAATCAGCCGAAAACGTGCACTTTTGCACGGCCGAAGGCTGAAAGTAAATACTGCCAAACAGGTTTATTTTCCCGCCAATCTGACACTATGCCGCTGCCTCTCCGATTTCTGCCGCTTGCTTTTCTCCTGTTTACGGGTGCGGCGCATGCCCAAATGCACCAGCTGCAGCTGGATGTAGCCCGCTTCCGGAGTGAGGACGTGGCCATAAAGGGAGGCGTGGTGGAGGTGTATGCCACGGTAGCCGGCAAGCAGCTGACGTACCAAAAGCGCGGGCCGAAAATGTACCAGGCCGGCGCCACCGTAACGCTGGAAGCAGTGCGGGCCGATGGCGTGACTGTGTACCAGGAAACCGTTACGCTGAAGCCCCCGGTGCTGCGCGATACTACGGCGGCCATCAAAAACCCCATCAGCTTCCAGAAGCGCCTGAATCTGCCTGAGGGCCGCTACACACTGCGCGGGCACCTGAAAGACCTGTACCGCACCGGCTCCACCGACATTGTAGAATTGCCCCTGGTGCTGGAGTTTGCAGGTGCTAAGCCCGCCATGAGCGACCTGGTGCTCTTACTAAAACCAGCCAGTCGCTCGGCGGTAGAGGCCAACACGTTTATGCGGAACAATCTGAGCCTTACCCGAGCTCCGGGGGGCTTGTACGCTCGAGGGCAGGATAAGCTGTTTTTTTACTCGGAGCTGTATAATAATGCCCCCGGCCAAGGCATTACGCTGCGTTACCGCTTGCGCGCCGCTAAAGCAGCCAAGGACGCGGCCAGTGGGCAGGGGGTAGTACAGGGTGCCGATGGGCGCCCAACGGTGCTAACCGGCGAACTGGATGTGAGCAAGCTGCCCGCTGGCAGCTACGCGCTAACCGTGGAAGCACGCAACGCAAAAAATCAGCTGTTATCAACCCAAACCATTACCATGCGCCGCAACCCGGCCGATTACGCCCCGGCTGGGGCCATCATGCCCCGATGAACAGTACTTCCTCCGTTTCTACATCTTATCCGTGGTATTACCGGCCGCTGGAGTGGCTGTTGCTAGGTTTGGCCCATTTGCCATTGAGTGTCTTGTATGTACTGGGGCGCGGCATCTATGTATTGATGGCCTACGTGGTGCGCTACCGCAAGCGGGTAGTGCTGGAAAACCTACGCAACTCCTTTCCTGAAAAATCGGCGGCCGAAATAGCCCAGTTGGCCCGGCAATTCTACTGGCACTTTGCGCAGGTAATGGTCGAAACTATTAAGCTGGCGGCTATGCCGGCCGCGGAGCTCAAGAAACGGGTGCTATTCCGGAACCCCGAGGTGTTGGAGCGGCATTTCGCGGCGGGGCGCACGGTACTGGGCCTGTCGTCGCACGCGGGCAACTGGGAATGGGTGCTGACCTCGGGAGCTGTGTGGTTATCGGCCCACGCCGATGGGGTGTACAAACCGCTCAGCAACCCGTTTTTTGAGCACTTTCTGTACCGGCTGCGCACCCGTACCGGCGCCGGCCTCATTCCCATGCGGGACACGCTGCGCGACATGCTCCAACGGAAAGGCGAAGTGCGGGTAGTGAGCATGCTTTCCGACCAGGCCGCCGGCCCTGAGGACCGGCCCTACTGGACAACCTTCATGCACCAGGAGGCCGGTTTCTATACCAGCAACGAGCGGCTGGCCAGCCGCTTCCGCTGCCCGGTAGTGTACGTGAGCATCCGGCGCATGCGACGCGGCTACTATGAGATACTCCTGACGGAGCTCTACGATGGCGACGCGCCGCTGGAGCCCAACACCTTCCCCATTACCGCCGCATTTGTGCAGCAGCTGGAGCACGATATTCGCCTGTATCCGGCTGATTACCTCTGGACGCACCGTCGCTGGAAACACAAGCGGCAAGGGTGAAATTGTGAAGGGTGAAGTTGTGAAAGGATGTTTTGTCCTTTCACAATTTCACCCTTGCTTACAGGTACTGCTCAATATCACCCGCACCCTGGCGAATGATGTCGAAGTCTTCGTTGGTGCAGTCAACTACCGTGCTGGCGATATTGTTGCCATAGCCGCCATCAATAACCAAGTCTACCAAAGGGCGGTATTTCTCGAAAATCAGGTCGGGGTCGGTGCTGTACTCCAGAATCTCGTCGTCGTCGCGGATGGAGGTGCTTACGATGGGGTTGCCCAGGGCCTGCACCAGCTGAATGCAGATCTGGTTATCGGGTACCCGGATGCCCACGGTTTTGCGTTTTGCGCCACCATAGCGCGGGGCCTTGGTGCTGGCTTCGAAAATAAAGGTAAATGGCCCCGGCAGAGCTTTTTTGAGCACTTTGTACACGGGCGTGGTAATGCCGTTGGCGTAATCGGTGATGTGCGAGAGGTCGGAGCAGATAAAGGACAGGTTGGCCTTATCGGGCTGGATACCTTTCAAGCGGCACAGCTTTTCTACCGCTTTAGCATTGTGAATGTCGCACCCCAGCCCGTAAATCGTATCGGTGGGGTAAATGACGAGCCCTCCGTTGCGAATAATGTCAACGGCTTGCTGAATGCGGTTCTGGGGCGGATTATCGGGGTGAATGCGGAGCAGCGTGGCGGCCATAGTGCAAGTGCGGAAGGATAGGTGAGAAGTCAGACCCGATACCAGCGGACGGCGGGGCGGTCAAGGTACTGGCTCAGGAAGTAAAGTGATACTCTTTTCGGCAAAAAGCGTTGTGCGGTTGCCTCCGTCACGGGGTTGGCGGCAAAAAAGACCACAAAAAAAGTCCCCGGCCAAACGGCCGGGGACTTTTCCTGATGGGGCTGAGAAGCGGTGCTTACTGCTTCACAATTTTGTGCGAGGTGAGGGTGCTGCCATTCTGAACCAACAGAATGTAGCTGCCCGCACGCAACGAGTGCAGGCTGAACGAGCCATCGAGGGCGGAAGTGCCTTTCAGCACGGCGCGGCCCGTCAGGTCGGTTACCGTAACGGTAGCTTTGGCAGCGCGGCCGGCTACCTGAATCGTCAGGTTGTCGGTAGCGGGGTTCGGGAATACGCGCACATTGCCGGCGTTCAGGGCGTTGCGGGTGCCGGTGAGTACCGAGCCAACGTCTTCCTTCGTGCGGGGCACTAGCTGGTAGCCGCCGGCGTAAGGAGCCGCTGCGGAAGCGAATTGCGAACCAATGCCGGTGATGGAGAACGAGCCGGTAGGTACGGGCTGGTTGAACAGGGTAGAAGCGGGGTTGATGCGCACATCATATGAAATGCCGGCGGCCGTCTGCACCTTCACCGTGTAAGCAGCGGTGGCGGTAGTCGTCCACTCGCTGGGCGTGGTGGCCGTTACGTTCGGCAGCACAATCAGCTGCGACTCCTCGGCTTCCGTCAGCGGGCCGGTTACTACGCGGGCGCGCATCAGCTTGCTGGTGCCCAGCTTGGTGATGGATGTAACCGTGAGCTGCGACAAGCCCCGGAAGGTACCCAGCGTGCCGGTTACCTGCACCGAGTCACCCTGAACTGGGGCAAACGAGAGGTTGCTGGAGCTGAACAGGCCCAGGCCGCCGGTGCGGTCCATGATGGTGCCCTGGTAGCCGGCCGTGCGGTAATTCGGGCCGTAGATGACGCCAGTTACTGTGAACGAGCCGGTTTGCGTGGGCGTACCGTCGGCGTTAACCGGCTTGAGGGCCGAAATGGCGGTAACGGTAGGAGCCGGAGCCGTATCGTTGTCGGTGATGGTAATGGTGTAGGTACCTATGCCAACAGTGGCCGCACCGGCGGGCAGCACGTTGCGTAGCGTTAGCGCAATGGTTTCCGACTGCTCAAACACCGCGTCATCCACAATCGTGATGGTGGCGTTCTGGGTGGTAGTACCAGCCGGGAACGTCAAGGTCTGGGTCGTGAAGGTATAGTCGGCGGGCGAGGTAGCCGTGCCGGGTGCCGTGCCAACGGCTACTTCCACCGATACTGCCTGGGTGCTGGCGGCGCTCAGCGTCACCGGAATCTGCACGGTGCCGGCGCTTTCAGCTACCGTAGCCGTTGCCGAGCCGAACGATACTGTGGGGGCCGTGGGGGCCGTAATAGTAGCGGCAGACAAGGTGAAGTCATCGAGAGCCAACAGGGCATCTGCGCCGGCATCGTTGGTATCCTTCCACCGAATCCAGATGGTGGAACCCGCCGCCCAGGTAATGGGGAAGGTAGCCGTAATAGCAGCGGAATTAGCCGGATCGTTACCGTTAAGCGTGGCCGGCGTGGCCGCAACAGTACCCAGCTCCCGAATATCGAGGGCCGATACGGCAGTCCAGGTACCCGTGCTGAGGCTGGTAGCATCGGTGCTGTACTCGAATGCCAGGCTTTCAACCAGCGCGTTTTCACCGGAGCGCCACTGCTCAGCACGGCCGGCCAGCGTCAGCCCGCTGATGGCAGCCCCGCTCTGGTTGGTGAAAGCCGCGCCAAATGCAGGTACCGTGCTGTTCGAGGAGATGCTGCCCAGGGCCCGGTCGGTAGTGGTACCCGTAATGGCACCGGCATTGTACACAGTGCCGGCGTTGCTGTTGTCGGCCTGTACGGCCATTGTCAGCACCGCGTTCAGCGTGCCGGTGCCGGCCAAACGAATGCCGGACCAGCCATCCGGATACGTGGTGCCGGTAGCCGTCAGGCCGTCAAAATTCTGGTTGTAGGTGGCTCCGGTGAAGGCTACCGGAGTAACCGTCTGGGCCTGGGCCGTAGCCGTAAGGCCGCCCAATGCGGCCAGTACGGCCATGCGCTGCCGCCAAGAAGTGTACGAGTGCTTCATAAAAGAAAAAAGGGGGGTGATTGAAGGAAAGGATTACGTGAACAGACGCAGCTTCGGGGAAAAGGTTGACGCTGTGGTGCAGCCGCAGAAACCGCGTACTTTTGAGCCGCAAAGCTACCCCCGATTCCGGAACTGCCCCAATAGCCGGCTGGTCTGGCAATGTTACCGTTTTGTTACCACTTCCCGCCTCATGGCTAAAACCCGCATTGACTACAAGGCTAACGCCACCCGCCGCCGCAACCGTTTCTCCTACACGGTGGGCATACTCGGGCTTATTCTCATCACGTTTTCCTACTACTTCTACCAGGTGTTCTTCACGCCCAACGTGGAAACCAAAGGCAAGCGTACCTACGTGCTGATTCCGCGCGGGGCCGACTGGAAAACGGCCCTGGGCCGCGTGGAGAAAACCGGGGCGGTAGTCGATAAAATGTCGCTGCACTTTGTGGCCCGCATGATGAAGTACGACAAGCCGGGCGCCGTGAAACCGGGCAACTACGAGCTGAAGGAAGGCCTTACCAACCGCCAGCTCATCAACGTGCTGAAAAGCGGCTCCCAGTCGCCCTTGCAGCTCACCTTTAACACGGTGCGCTTACGGAAGGACCTGGTGGACCGCCTGGCCGCCCAGGTAGATGTGAAGCCCCGCACCCTCGACTCCCTGCTGCGCAGCCCCAACTATACCCGCAGCCTGGGCTTCGATACCACCTCGGTGCTGACCATGTTCATCCCGAACACCTACGAACTGTACTGGAATACCTCGGCTGATAACCTCATGCAGCGCATGAAGAAGGAGTACGAGAAGTTCTGGACGTCGGCCCGCGACACCAAGCGCAAGACCCTTGGCCTCACCCGGGCCGAAGTGAGTACGCTGGCCAGCATTGTGGAAGCCGAGCAGCAGCAGCACGCCGACGAGCGGCCCCGCGTGGCCGGGGTGTATCTTAACCGGCTCAAACGAGGTATGAAGCTCCAGGCCGACCCTACCGTGGTGTACGCCAACGGCGACTTTGGCATCAAGCGGGTGCTCAACGTGCACCTGACCAAAGACTCGCCCTACAACACCTATAAGTACGGCGGCCTGCCGCCCGGCCCCATCAACCTGCCCAGCATTGCCAGCATTGATGCCGTGCTGAATCCCGAAAGCCACGACTACCTCTACTTCTGCGCCAAGGAAGACTTCAGCGGCTACCACGCCTTCGCCCGCAACGAACAGGAGCACCTGGTAAACGCCCGCCGCTACCAGGCCGCCCTCACGCGGAGCGGGATTATGAAATGAGTTGTCAGTTGTTGGTTGTCAGTTTGTTCTGTTAGCTTCTGCACCCAATAACTGACAACTGACAACCAGCAACTGACAACTACTCAATATGTATTCCTCCGACACCCAGATCCGCGTGCGGTACGCCGAAACCGACCAGATGGGCTACGTGTACCACGGCAACTACGCGGCCTACTTTGAAGTGTGCCGCACCGAGGCCTTCCGCCAGCTGGGCATCAGCTACAAAGCTCTGGAGGCCGACGGCGTGGGCATGCCGGTAGGGGAGATACGCACTCGTTTCCGCCGCCCCGCCCGCTACGACGACCTGCTGACGGTGCGCCTGCTGCTGAAGCAGCCCGCTGAGGGCTCCCGAGTACTATTCGAGTACGAAATTTATAACGAGACGCAGGAACTGCTCACGGAAGGCCACACGCTTATGGTGTTTGTGAGCATGGCTACTGGCCGGCCCGTACCTATTCCCCAGGCCATTGCTGCTAAGTTGGCCCCTTACTTCACCGATGAGGAAACGGCCGGCCCGCTCACCCCGCCCAAAGCCCCGGTGGACGCGCCCGCCCCGGCGGCGTTTCTGAAGAAGTAAGTGAAAATGAAAAGAACGTCATGCTGAGCGAAGCGGAGCGGAGTCGAAGCATCTCTACCTCTGACTAACCAATTAGCATTGCAACAAAGCGGGAGAGATGCTTCGACTCCGCTCCGCTTCGCTCAGCATGACGTTCTTTATCTGTTCCTCATTGACCCCATGCGTATTCCCGTTCGTCGTTATCATTTGCCCGATGTGCGCCGCCGCCGCAGTGTGCGCCGCGCCATTGTGTTCCTGAAACAGCTGCGGTTTGCGGGTGGTAAGGCTTCGGTGTATGATGTGGTTGACCGGCTGCTGCAGGAAATAAAGCTGGATGGTATTGCCAAGCGGGCCAGCTACATGGCCTTCAACCTTACCATTGCCATTTTTCCTACCATCATCTTCCTGTTCACGCTCATCCCCTATATTCCCGTTCCCAACCTGAACATCGACATCCTGCAATTCCTGGCCGACCTGATTCCGCGGGAAATGTACGCGGCCATATCGGGCACCATCGAGGATATCGTGAATATTCCGCACGGGGGGTTGCTGTCCTTTGGTTTTGCCACGGCTCTGGTGCTCAGCTCCAATGGCATCATGGCCCTGCTGGATGCCTTTGAGAAGAAGTACCCCTCGTTCAAGAAGCGCACCTACCTGCGCAAACGGGTAATTGCCACGCTGCTTACGGTGGTGCTGTCCTCGGTGCTGCTGTTTGCGGTGGCGGGTATTTTCTTTGGTACCTATATCATCGATGCGCTGGTATTTCAGGAAATCGTACCCGAATCCATGACCGACCAGCTCACCAGCGTGTTGCGCTACGGCTCCGTCACTGGCCTGTTTCTACTCACTACCTGCTTGGTGTACTACTACGTGCCGCCCGTGCACGATAAATGGCCGTTCGTCTCGGCGGGGGCAGTGGTGGCCACTCTACTCATCTTCGCGGTATCCTTCCTGTTTATCCTCTACGTCAAGATTTTCGACAGCTATAACCACTTCTACGGCTCCATCGGCACACTGGTGGGCTTCATGGTGTGGCTGGATTTTGTGTGCATGACTCTGATTCTGGGGTTTGAGATTAATGTGAGCATTGACGCCGTAACCGGCCGCCTCAAGCGCCCGGTCGCGCTGCAGAAAGCCTAAAAACCTGTTGAGAATAAATAATTTGTACCTGAAAATGAGGAATTAAGCGGAGGGGCTCAGAAAAAAAGGCCGGAGTAGCTTGTGCATTCCTGAATCGTACCTACTTTTGCCATCCCAAACCACTCATTTTGGGCCTTACAGAGAGGTGGCAGAGTGGTCGAATGCGACGGATTCGAAATCCGTTATACCTGCAAGGGTATCGGGGGTTCGAATCCCCCCCTCTCTGCACTTGGCTTTTTCAATTCGTGAGAAAGCCTTTTTTCTTGGCAACCAGAGCGGCAACGCACTTGAGTTCCTCACTATACCCAGAGGAGTGGCAGAGTGGTCGATTGCGGCGGTCTTGAAAACCGTTGAGGGTTAAACCTCCGGGGGTTCGAATCCCTCCTCCTCTGCGAAGCAGTTCTGATGCCCAAGAAAAAACGCCTTCCAAGCCAGCTTGGAAGGCGTTTTTGTTTGCCCTTGCAAGTAAGCTGAACAGTAAAGCATAAAAAACCCAAACACAAATCAGTAATCCATAGTTATACTGTTGTGCTTGCCCAGGCCGGCGCATTATTTGCTTTGCTGTTGCCTGCTACCTTTGCTCGTATCTATGACCGAAGTACTGTTTGATGTTAACCTGCAACAGCTGCCCGATGAGTTTCTGAACGGAAACTGGCGGGTATCTGACCGGGTGCTTAATCACACTGATCCTGCTAGTATGCTGGCCCGCGCCGAGCTGTTTGCCCTGCAGCCGGGCCGGGTAGAGGTGCAGGCTGCGCATGGGCAGGATGCGGGTAAGTGGCAGATTCAGCGGGATGAGCTATTAAACCGGCCCTATCTGGAGTTGATGCTGGGCCAGGAGCAAACCCGCGCACTGGTAACGCGCCTGCGCCGCTCCCGCAATGGTGCCGAAAGCCAGTTGAACCTCTACTTCCAGTCGGGGATGGAAATGCAGCTCACGCAACCGTAGGCTCCGTATTATCACCACACTATTTGATTTTGTATGGCTTCCGCCACTTCTGATATGCCGGAGTTGTCCTCCTCTGCCACCAGCCGCCCTTCACGAGGCGAAAGTATTCTGTTGAGCGTGACAGATGCGGCCGGCACTACCTTGTACGCCAGCCCCCAACTGCTGCAGTTTACGGGCCTTTCTTTGGAAGACCTGAGCGCCGGCTGGTTGGAACTGGTGCATCCCCAGGACGGGGAGCGGGTAGCCGCGCAGGTGCAGCGCATGAGGGAGGCGGCGCAACAGTACCAAATCGAGTGGCGCATCCGTCGACATGATGGCCAATACCGCTGGGTGCGTACCACGGGCTACCCGCAGCTGGACACCAGCGGGCGGGTGCATCAGTGGATTATCGGCACTATCGACATTGAGGACAGGCGCAACAACCCTGGCGGCTACTCCGGAGAAGACTTCAGCTTCCTGGCTGAACTAATTCCGCAGTTGGTCTGGACAACGGACCCAATGGGCTTCCACACCTATTTCAACCAGCGCTGGACTGACTTTACGGGCTACACCCTGGCCGACAGCGTGGGCCCCGATATGTGGAACAACCTGCTGCATCCCGATGACCGACAGCTGGCCCGCCAGGTGTGGGGTCATTCCCTGGCCACTGGCGACTTCTACGAAATCGAGTACCGATTTAAGTCACAGCAGGGGGACTACCGGTGGTTTTTGGGCCAGGCATTGCCCGTGCGCGATGCGGCCGGGGAAATTGAAAAGTGGTTTGGTACCTGCACTGATATTCACGACCAGAAAATGCAGGAAATAGCCCTGCGCAAGCGGGAGCAGGATTTCACCACCCTGGCCAACGCCATTCCGCAGCTGGCTTGGATGGCCGATGAGGCTGGGCACATCTTCTGGTACAATGAGCGGTGGTTCAGCTTTACGGGCACCACGCTGGAGGAAATGCAGGGCTGGGGCTGGCAGAAGGTGCAGCACCCGGATTATGTGGAGCAAGTAACCGAAACCTGGAAACAAGCCCTGGCTGCCGGCACGGAGTGGGAGGACACGTTTCCGTTGCGCCGCCACGACGGCGAGTTCCGGTGGTTTCTGAGCCGGGCCGTGCCCCTGCGCGACGAGGCAGGCCGCGTGCTACGCTGGTGCGGTACCAATACCGACATAACCGAGCAAAAGCAGCTACAGGAGCAGATTGAGCGCGCCTACTCTGATCTGGAAGCCAAAGTGATGTTCCGCACCCTGGACCTGGAGCGCGAGGTGCAGGAGTTGCGCCAGCAGCTTGGGGCTGCGGGTAACAACTGACCAGCTGCCAAAGCTGCTGCTTATTGAAAAAGGCCGCCTGCGCATCAGTAGGCGGCCTTTTTATTGTCAAAACCCGAGGGCTGCGGCTACTCATCCGCATCCTGTCCCTTTTTCAGCTCGGCATCCAGGAAATAGGCCCCGCGGCGCACTACGTGGGTGGAATCGGGGAGGGGTTCCAGCAGGCGCAGGGCTACGTCGCCGTTTTCGGTGGTGCCAGTGGCCACTTTCACGCGCCGAAACGCACCGGGCGCGCTTTGGGTGAAGATATAGCTGAACTCCCCGGCCTGCACAATGGCGTCTTCGGGGAGGGTACGTTGCCGGGCCGCACCGGTCTGGATGGCGGCGGCCACGTACTGGCCCGGAATCAGGTCAGTGCGCTCGGGCTCCAGGTGGGCATGCACGTTCACGGTGCGTTTTTCGGGGTCGAAGGATTTGCCGACGAGGTAGACGCTGGCTGTCATTTCGGGGCCGCGCTGCTGGCTGGGCACCCGGAACAGCACCGGCTGACCGTTGCGCACCTGGTTCACGTCGCGCTCAAATACCTGCAGCTCCAGGTGCATGTGGCTGGGGTCTACCAGCTCCACCAGCACATCCTGGGGGTTCACGTACTGGCCCGGGTTGATGTGTACCATGGCTACGTTGCCGCCGATAGGTGCCGTGAGCGTAACGGTGGGCGAAATCCGGCCCTGGTTGAGCCGCTCAGGAGAAATGCCCAGCAACCGGAGCTGCCCGGCCGTCGACTGCAGATTGGCCTGCTCGGAGGCATAGTCGCTCTGGGCCTGCTGCAGCTTGCGCTTGGCCCCTACGTCCTCGGCATCGAGGGTTTGCTGGCGCTTCAGCTCCTGCTGCAGAAACGTGACGCGGGCCCGGCTTTGCAGGTATTCCTGCTGCAGCTTCAGGTAATCGGGGTGGCGTAGTACGGCCAGTACGGCCCCGCGCCGCACCTGCTGGCCCGGCAGCACCGCCACGCTCTGCACGTAGCCGCCCATTACCGCCGATATGGAGGCCCGGTTCTGGGGCGGCACATCCACCACACCGTTGGCCTGTACATCGGCGGCCAGATTTTTCCAGGTGAAGCCCCCCAGTTCCAGCCCGGCCGCCTGGGCCTGGGCAGGGCTGATGCGCACCTCGTCGGGGGTAGTAGGCCGGGTAGGGGCGGCGGCTACGGGCGTTTGCTTTTCCGGAGCGTTATTCTGACCGCAGGCGGTCAGCAGCGTGGCCAACAATAAAAGGGAAGTGGGTTTCATGAGATTGAGTCTAAGAAGTCAGCCGGCCGCTACAAAGCCGCAGTCGGTTATCGGGCATCGGCGCCGGTGAGGGCCAGGAGCTGCAGGGCCAGCTCGTTGTAGTGGCTCACCTGGTCGAGGTAAGCGGCGCGGATCTGCCAGGCCGGCTCGGTGTTCACCACGTACTCCACGTACTCGATGTCGCCGGCCCGGAAGCTTTTTTCGGCGGTATCCAGAATCAGGCGGGCCTGGGGCAGGGCGGTTTGCTCGTAGTAGGTGAGGGAGGCCCGGGCCCGCTGCAGTTGGCGGCGCAGGCCGGCCAGTTGCCCACCCAGCTGGGTGGTGGCGTAGCGCAGCTGGGCTTCGGCTGCCTGTTCGCCAATACGGGCGGCCTGAATCCGGCCCTTCTGCACGCCACCCAGCAGCGGCACGGCCACCCCGGCCTGGGCCACGTGAAAACCGGCTTCTTTGTTGATGGTCTGGTTAAAGTAGCCCAGGCGCACATCGGGCAGACGGCGCAGCTGCTCTACCCGGGTCTGGCGGCGGCTCACTTCCACTTCCTGCTCCAGCAAGGCCAGAGTAGGGTTGGAGCCCGCGGATAGCCCGGCTGTATCGGCTGCCGTCAAAACCAGTACCGGCGTGGTTGTGGTATCAATGAGGGCGAGGCCGGGCTGGTTGAGCAGTACCGCCAGCTGCTGCTGCTGCACCTGCTGCTCGGTGCGTAGCGTGGCCAGCCGGTTCTGCAGCTCCAGCCGCCGCGCCTCGGCCGAAACCTGCTCCAGACGGTTGGTTTCGCCGGTCTGGTAGCGGATGCGGGCGGCGCGGGCGGCTCGTTGGTAGAGGCTGTCCTGGCGGCGCAGCAAAGCGGCACGGCGGTAGCTCAGCAGCAGCTCGTAGTAGCCACTGCGGATGCGGAACGCCAGTTCCCGGCGCTGCTGACGCACCCGCTGTTCGGTCGTGAGCACCTGGCCTTCCAGCAACCGGCGCTGGGCCCCATACACGCCCGGCAGTGCCGTTTGCTGAATTACGTTGAAGCTCTGGTCGCGCAAGGGACCCGAAATCTGGCCTACCTGGTAGTCAAGCACGGTGCGGGGTACGTCGTAGCCGGTGCGGGCCAGGGCGCGCTGGCGTTCAATCTCCAGGCTGCCGGTTTGCACCAGCAGGCTTTGGCTGAGGCCGGTTTGCAGGGCCTGGTTTAACGTAAGAAGGCTGCCGGGCGGCCCCAGCGGAGCCGGGGCCGCCGCGGGCGGCGGCAGGGTGCGGGGCGTGGTCTGGGCCTGTGCCCAGAAGGGCAGCAGGAACAGGCAAAGGATATATTTCATATAAGTGCAATTGCTTAGGGCGGAACCTCACCCCCCGGCCCCCTCTCCTCAGGGAGAGGGGGTGCGTTCTGGCTTGCAGCTTTCAGATATAAGCTATAAGCTGACGTCAGGCTCCCCCTCTCCCTGAGGAGAGGGGGCCGGGGGGAGATTCTACAACTCGTGGTTTTCCTTGATTTCAGCCAGCAGCTCAGGGGTGGGTTCGGTGGGGCTGGGCTCACCGTCTTTGGTGAAGAAGGTATAGAGCACCGGCAGCACCACCAGCGTGAGCAGGGTGGCCGAAATCAACCCGCCGATAACCACCGTGGCTAGGGGCTTCTGCACCTCGGCGCCGCCGGAGGTACTCAGGGCCATGGGCAGGAAGCCCAGCGAGGCTACGGCCGCCGTAAGTAGCACCGGCCGGAACCGCTCGTGGGTGGCTTTCAGCACTCGCTCCCGCACCGAGTCGATACCGGCCAACGCCAGCTCGTTGATGCTGGCCACCAGTACAATGCCGTTGAGCACGGCCACCCCGAACAGGGCAATAAAGCCCACGCCCGCCGATATGCTGAACGGCATGCCGCGCAGCCATAAAGCCAGAATGCCGCCAATGGCCGCCAGCGGAATACCCGTAAAAATGAGCCCCGCCTGCTTCACCGAACGGAAAGACAGGTAGAGCAGCACGAAAATCAGGAGCAGCGACACCGGCACGGCCACCGCCAGGCGGGCCTTGGCCTGCTGCAGATTCTCAAACTGGCCGCCGTACTTCAGGGTGTATCCCTCGGGCAGCTGTAAACCGGTGCTTAGTTTCTGCTGAATTTCCTGCACCAAGCTCTCCACGTCGCGGTTGCGCACGTTCACCCCGATGTTGATGCGGCGGCGGGCATCGTCGCGGGAAACCTGGGTAGGGGCGTTGCGGAAATCCACTTCGGCCACTTCTTCCAGCGGTACTTTCTGGCCGCCGGGTACATCCACGTACAGTTGGCGCAAATCCTGCAGGCCGCGGCGGTTGGTGCTGTCCAAACGTACCACCAGGTCGAAGCGCCGCTCGCCCTCGTACACCTGCCCGGCCACATCACCGGCGAAGGAGGCGCGCAGCAGCGTGTTCAGGTCCTGCACGCGTAGGCCGTACTGGGCCATTTTCTGGCGGTTGTAGCGCACGCGCAGTTGGGGCAGGGCGGCAATCTGCTCCACCTTCAGGTCGCCCACGCCGGCCAGGGGCCGAATGAGGGTGGCGGCTTCGTTGGCCTTCTCGAACAGAAGGCCCAGGTCGTCGCCGTAAATCTTGATGCTGATATCCGACTTTACGCCCGAAATCAGTTCGTTGAAGCGCATCTGAATAGGTTGCTGGAACTCCAGGTTCACGCCCGGAATGCCGGCCAGCGCGGCACTCATCTTGTTGGCCAGCTCTTCCCGGGAGTGGGCCGAAGTCCACTCCGCGTGGGGCTTGAGCACCACAATCTGGTCAGAATCCTCGAACGACATGGGGTCGGTGGGAATTTCGGAGGTGCCGATTTTGCCTACCACCTGCTCCACTTCCGGAAACTGCTTTAGCAGAATTTTCTGCACCTGGGTGGTGGTGGCAATGCTTTGGGCCAGCGAGGAGCCCGGGGCCAGCGTCACGTTCACGGCGAAGTCGCCCTCGTCCAGCTGCGGAATAAACTCGCCGCCCATGCTGGCAAACACCACGCCCGCCAGCACCAGCAGGCCCACGGCCGCGCCGGCCACCACCCCGCGCAGGCGCAACGCCCCCCGGATGATGGGCTCGTAGCCGCGGTACAGAAACTTCATGATGCGGTCGGCCACGGTGCCTTCCTCCTTGATATCCTTGCGCAGGGCCCAGGCCGATACGGCCGGTACGTAGGTAAGGCACAGGAGCATAGCGCCTACAATGGCGAAGCTTACCGTAAGGGCCATGGGCCGGAACATCTTGCCCTCGATGCCGGTGAGGGCCAAAATGGGCAGGTACACGATGAGGATAATGAGCTGCCCAAACAGCGCGGAGCGCATCATGCGGGTGGCGGCCGTTTCGGCTACCTGGTCCATGGT
Source organism: Hymenobacter endophyticus (assembly GCF_032464715.1). Taxonomy (NCBI): domain Bacteria; kingdom Pseudomonadati; phylum Bacteroidota; class Cytophagia; order Cytophagales; family Hymenobacteraceae; genus Hymenobacter; species Hymenobacter endophyticus. Next base: position 111,058 of record NZ_JAWDJT010000010.1, read on the forward strand.
TTCGCTTTCGGCCTTGGCCCGGAAGTGCACGAGGTGGAAAATCATGGCTTCCACGATAATCACTGCCCCGTCCACAATCAGCCCGAAATCCAGCGCGCCTAGGCTCATCAGGTTGGCCGATACGCCGAAGGTGCGCATTAGGCCCAGGGCAAACAGCATGCACAGCGGAATCATGGAGGCTACTACCAGCCCGGCTCGCCAGTTGCCCAGCAGCACCAGCAGCACCACCATTACAATAATGCCGCCCTCGATGAGGTTTTTGGCCACGGTGTGAATGGCAGTATCCACCAGCTTGGTGCGGTCCAGAAACGGCTGCACGTACACACCTTGAGGTAGTGCCTGGTTGATTTCGGCCACGCGGGCTTTCACGCCCTTAATGGTTTGCTCCGACGATGCGCCTTTCAGCATGAGCACGATGCCGCCCACGGTTTCGCCGCGGCCGTTGCGCGTCATGGCTCCGTAGCGCACCGAGTGGCCGAAGCGCACGTCGGCCACGTCGCGGACCAGCAAAGGCGCGCCACCGTTCTGTTTGATAACGATACTGCCCACATCCTGCAGGGAGGTAGCCCGGCCTTCGCCCCGGATGAAGTAGGCGTTGCGGCCCCGCTCCAGGTAGCTGCCGCCGGTGTTGGCGTTGCTGGCCTCCAGGGCCGAAAACAGCTCGGGCATGGTTACGCCGCCAGCGTTGAGCCGCTCGGGATTCACGCTCACCTCGTACTGGCGCACGTAGCCGCCGAAGCTGCTCACGTCCACCACGCCGGGTACGCCGGCCAGCTGGCGTTTCACTACCCAGTCCTGCAGCTCGCGCAGGCGGGCCAGGGAGTATTTTTGCTCGAAGCCGGGCTTGATGGCCAAGCTGTACTGAAAAATTTCGCCCAGGCCGGTGGTAATGGGGGCCATTTCGGGGCGGCCCAGACCGGCTCCCAGGTCGGCTTCGGCGGTGCGCAGCTTCTCGGCCACCAGTTGGCGGGTTTGCAGCGTGGGCACGTCGTCCTCGAACACTACGGTAATCACCGAGAGGCCGAAGCGCGACACAGAGCGCACCTCCGTTACGCCCGGAATGGTGCGCAGGCTCTGCTCCAGCGGAATGGTTAGGAGCTGCTCGACCTCCTGGGCCGCCAGCGCGGGGCTTTGGGTGAGCACCTGAACTTGGTTGTTGGTTACGTCAGGAATGGCATCCAGCGGGAGGGTAGTGGCCGAGTAGCCACCCCAGACTACCAGCGCCAGGAGCAGCAGCACCACAAACAGCTTGTTGTGGATGCTGCCCCGGATAATGCGGGCAAGCATATAAAGAAATGGGTTGCCGTCGGTCAATAACTCCTGTCATCCTGGGCGGAGCGAAGGACCTTATCACGTCAGCTTATTCCTGAACAACTCGTTCTGACGTGATAAGGTCCTTCGCTCCGCCCAGGATGACAGAAATCATATTATAACGGAATGAGCGAAAAGACTACGGGAAGCCGGGACGCACTGCGCCCAAGAGCTTCGGGTAGCTACGCTCGGGGCGGCTGCAGCAGTGGGTTGCTCACGCTGAAGGCGTAGAGCGGGCCGGGGGCCACGCGGTAGGCGGCGGCGGGCCAGGTGAGGGGGCGTGGGGGCAGGAGCACCCGGCCAAGGGGCAGCACGAAACCAACCATCATGCAGTCGTGGTGGTGCTGTTCCAGCGGGAGCTTGTGATGGTCCTGCTCATCGCGCTGGGAGTAGGGGTGGCGGCGGTGGTTGGCGCCGTGGGGGCCGTAGTGCAGCGTCAGAAACGCCAGCGGCGACAAGCTGCCGCCGGCCAGGGCCCGGTGGTAACGGTAGTGCTGGGCCAGCTCGGGCAGTTTCCCCAGTTCCGACAAGTCATTCTGCGGCACCAAGCCACTCACGAGCATCAGAATCCCCAGAAAGAAGGCTACCACTTGCTTCACGGCGTAAAGGTACGGCTGAACGGCTGGATTGGACGGATAAACCTATGTTGCTACTGAAATTTGGAAGGTTTCTGAATTCAGATGCTACTAAAACCGCCGACGGCTTTTCGCAACTGGAGCTTTTCACTGCCCGGAATCATGTACCTACAACCACCTTACCAGCGCAACCGTACTGAGGAAGCCTGTGGTTGCCTAGTATCTGCCGGGGCCCCTCTGTATGTACAAATGGATACTTGCCTTGGCCGTGCTGCTGGGGCTGACTGCCTTACCCGCCCGCGCTTACTCTGTACTCACGCACCAGGCCAACATCGACTCTAGTTGGCAGCGCTGCCTGGTGCCGTTGCTGCAGGGCCGCTATCCTGGCACCACCGAGGAGCAGCTGAAAGAGGCTAAGAGCTATGCGTACGGGGGCTCCATTCTGCAGGATATGGGATATTATCCGTTCGGCTCGGTGCTATTCACCAACCTCACGCATTACGTCCGTTCCGGTGACTTCGTGCGCAACCTGCTCAACGAGGCCAACAGCCGCAATGAGTATGCTTTTGCCCTGGGGGCGCTGGCGCACTACGCCGCCGACATCAACGGCCACCCCGAGGGTACCAACCGCGCCATGCCCAGCGTGTATCCCGAGCTGAAAGCCAAATTCGGCGACCATATCACCTACGAGGAAGCCCCTATTCAGCACACTCAGCTGGAGTTTGCCTTTGATGTGGTGCAGGTGGCGGCCGGCCGCTACCGCACGGCCGATTACCAGCGCTACATTGGGTTTCAGGTAAGCAAGCCGGTATTGGAGCGGGCTTTTCTGAAAACGTATGGGCTGGAACTGGGGCAGGTCATCTTTAACGTGGACCTAGCCATCAGCTCATTCCGGTTTGCCGTGCGCAGCCTCATTCCAATTGCCAGCCGAGCAGCCTGGCAAAGCCAGAAAAAGGAAATCCGCCGGCTCAGTCCCCGGGCCCGCCGCCGCGAGTATGTATACAAGGAAAGTGAGCGGGAGTACCGGCAGCGTTACGGCACCGATTACGAGCACCCCGGTACCGGGGCCCGCATGCTGTCCTACTTTGTGCGGGTGCTGCCCAAAATCGGGCCGCTTCGGCCGTTTGCTTTCAAGCTGCCCACTCCCGAAGCCCAGGAGATTTTTAAGGCCAGCTTTCAGGATGTGCAGCGCAAGTACTGCACTATGCTGGAGAAGGAGCCGCGCGACAGTACCGCCGCCTCCCAACCGCTGGCCAACACCGATTTTGACACGGGCCGGCCTACCAAGCTAGGCGAGTACGCGCTTACCGATGAAACCTACGGGGAGTGGCTGCGCAAGCTGTCGGATAAGAAGTTTGAGCACCTTACGGCAACGCAGCAGCAGCACATACTGGCCTTTTTCAGCACCCCCACCCAGGAGCCGAAAGGCGAAGAGGAAAAAGAAGGCGACAAGCGCAAGGAAACTATAGAGGCACTGCAGCAGCTGCGTACTTACAAACCAGAGCAGCAGTAAGCCAGCCGGAAGTCAGCAGTATGCTGCTTGGAACCGAGCTTCCTTCCACTTGCCCGCATGCCAGCTAAAAAGGCCAAAATGGCTAATAATAAGGGTGCCTGACTGACACCTATGCTGCAAAAAGAACCTCACGCACACCACTTGGCTATGCGTGAGGGATTATGAGTGCTGGGTAGCCAAATCTTAGCGGTGATAAGGGCGGTACAGGCGGTAGTTCGGACGGTGAACGTGTGAGTAGCCGCGCAGCTTGGCCTTTACCGTGGGCAGAAAACGACCTCCAAACAAACCAGCCGCCGATACCTGATTGGGTAAGCAAAACGACAAAGCGAACAGAATGAGGCTGAGTTTGAACAGGCGTAAGACCATGAGCAACAGGTGTGTGAAGTGGGAGAGGCGTAGTATTGCTACAAACCTAACAGACACGCTTTGTTCAGCCCCATTACTTCGCCGGACCGGCTGTATTTCTCTCTGAATTCGGTTGCTTTGAGGGTGGATTACTTGTTGCCAAACAAAAGCGCCCGCTCCCTAGGTACAAGGGAACGGGCGCTCAAAAGCTCAAAAACTCTGATTTTAAGGAGTTGATCAGGATGACTAAACTCCGGCAATCCTTCCAAGCCCCCTGATTTTTTAAGTGATGAGTGTGCCCGCGTGAGGGCGGCCTCAGTTGGTAGCGGCCGTTTCTTGCACCAGCCCGCTGCTGAGGCGTCGCAGTACAATTTCAGCCTGCTTGGCCTGGTAACGGATGTCCAGCAGGCGTACTTCCGCATCGAGCTGGGTGCGCTGAGCCACGCGCAGGTCCAGGGGCGTGAGCAGGCCGAGGCGGTAGCGCTCCAACGCAATGGCCACGTTTTCGCGGGCTAATAGAATATTTGCTTCCTCCAGCTCCAACAACTGCAGACGGTTCTGGTACTGGGCCCAGGCCTGTTCGGCCTCCGTATCCAGTTGCAGTTGGGTTTGGTCGAGTTGGAGCTGGCTTTGTTCCTCGGCAATACGGGCGTTCTGCTCCAGGCGGTTGCGGTTGAAGCCGTCGAAAATGGGTACGGAGGCCACTACGCCGTAATTTAGGCCGTAGGTGCGGCCGGTGTTAGTTACTAGCTGGTTACCGAAAAATGCCGCCCCGTTGATATTACGGTTTAGCCCGTATCCTGAGGTCAGCCCGATTTGCGGAAACCGGGAAGCGCGCACCAGTTTCCGGTCGTAGGTGGCCACTTCGGTATTGGTACGCGCCTGTTGCAGGCGGGGGTTACTCTGCCGAATCTGGGCTAGCACCGCGTCCCGGTTCAGGTCCTGGGCTACTACAATAGAGTCCTGAGGCTGAAAGTTAAGGTTAGGGTTGCGACCCAATAGATTGTTGAGGTTGATTTTGGCCGTTTGCAACGCCTCCTGCTGCTGAATGAGGATGGAGCGGTCAGCGTTGTAATCCACGCGGGCCGTGAGCACCTCTACCTTAGCTGCCACGCCCACATCCACCCGGGCCTGAGTCAGGTCGATGCGGGCCTGCCCGATTTTCAGGGCTTCCTCAATCGACTTGATTTTGCCCGATTCGCGCACTACCACAAAATAGGCATCGGTAATGCTGGCTACATTTTCCTCCACCGTGGCCCGCGTGAGCTGTTGCTGACTCTGCTCCAAGGCCTGCAGCCGGTCGTAGGCAATGAACATTCCGAACCCATCGAAAATGGTCCAGGTGGCAGCCACATTGCCGTTCAGTTGGTTGGATTTAGCACCGTTGGCAATGCTGGGTTCAGGCCGGCTCGATGATTCCTGCCGCACATTGTTGCGGTTGAAGGTGCGGGTGAAGTTGCCGTTCACTACCGGCAGCTGCCCGGCGTTGCCCCGCGTTACGTTGTTTTCGGCAATACGCTCGTCCTGCCGGGAGAGGCGGATGTTATAGTTGTTTTCAATACCCATCCGAATGGCCTCCGCCAGCGTGAGGGCGGGGGCCGGAGCCACGGTTTCGGGCTTTTCCGTCTGGGGTTTGCTCTGGGGCTGCGTGGCCGGCGTGCGGGCCGGTAATACTGGCCGTTGGGCCAGCAAGGGCAGGGGAGCAGCCAGCAGCAGGGCGAAAAGGAAGGAACGAGGCATGAGGGAAATCAACTGCGAAACGGGCATGGAGGGTGGAGCAGAACGTGCCGGTTCCTAAGCAGCCACGGCTTTTTCTTCGGCTTCGGCGTGCTTGTGCTTCTTGGCCGTAGCAAAGTAGGAATACATAACCGGCACCACGTACAGCGTGAGGGCCGTGGCAAAAAACAGCCCGCCCACTACGCCGATGCCCATGGCCCGGCGGCTGAGCGCACCCGCGCCAGTAGCCACCGCAATGGGCAGAATGCCCAAAATGGCGCAGAGCGAAGTCATCAGAATGGGGCGGAAACGGGCCGTGGCCCCTTCAATCAGGCCGGTCATGTAGTCTTTGCCATTTTCCACCTGCTGGTTGGCAAATTCCACGATGAGGATACCGTTCTTGGTCACCAGGCCCACCAGCATGATAATGCCGATCTGGGAGAAGAGGTTGAGCGTCTGGTTGAAGTACCACAGGCTGAGCAGCGCCCCCGACAACGCCAGCGGTACCGTCACCATGATAATCACAGGGTCGCGGAAGCTCTCAAACTGTGCCGCCAGCACCAGGTAAATCAGCACCAGGGCCAGCCCGAAGGCAAACACGAGGCTACTGGAGCTTTCCTGGAAGTCGCGGGAGGAACCGGCCAGTTCGGTGCTGAAGGTGTCGTCGAGGTTTTTGTCGGCAATGGCCTGCATGGCGGCAATACCATCCCCGAGGGTACGGCCGGGGGCTAGGGAAGCCGAGAAGGTGGCGGAGTTATAGCGGTTGAAGCGGTAGAGCTGGGGCGGGGTGCTGCTTTCCACCAGCCGAATCACGTTGTCCAGCTGGATCAGCTCACCGTTGGCGTTTTTCACCGACAGCAGGCGTACATCCAGCGGCTGGCTCCGGTCTTCGCGGGCCACCTGCCCGATAATCTGGTACTGCTTACCCTCCCGGATAAAGTAGCCGTAACGCTGCCCGCTCAAACCCGACTGCAAGGTCTGGGAAATGCTCTGTACCGATACGCCCAGGCTCTGGGCCTTTTCTCGGTCAATATTTACGCGCAGCTCGGGCTTGTTGAACTTGAGGTTCACGTCCACGAACTGGAAAGTAGGATCCTGGCGGGCCGCGTCGAGGAATTTAGGTACGGCCGTGCGCAGCTTATCGAAGTCCTGGGTCTGGATAACGAACTGCACCGGCAGGCCGCCGCCCCCGCCGCCTATGCTCTGGTCCTGGCTCACGGAAGTGCGAGCCGCCGAGAGCTTTTTCACGCCCGCGCTCAGCTTGTCGGCAATGGCCGGCTGGGGCAGGGGGCGCTTGTCGGCTTCCAGCAGCAGCACCCGGGCCGTACCCGAGTTGGAGCCGCCCCCGAAGCCCGGGGAAGTCACGGCAAATACGCTGCTCAGGTTCTGCTCCCCGGCCGAGTCCATGGCCATTTGGGTAAGCTGGGCCATGTAGGCATCCATGAACTCAAAAGAGGCACCCTCGGGGCCGGTGGCGTTCAGGTTGATGCGGCTCCGGTCTTCCACCGGGGCCAGCTCCGAGGGAATGGCACCCATAAAATACCAGATGCCTACGCCCGTGCCCGCCACTACCAGCCAGGCCAGCCAACGGTTGCGCAAAAAGGTTTCGAGGCTGCCTTTGTAGCCGTTAATCATCTTCTCGAAGAAGGGCTCGGTTTTGCGGTAGAACCAGTTATGCTTTTCCTCCCGCTTAAGCAGCACCGAGCACATCATGGGCGTCAGTGTCAGGGATACAAACGCCGAAATCAGTACCGAGCCGGCTACCACAATGCCAAACTCCCGGAACAGGCGCCCCGTGATACCCGTGAGGAACACCACCGGCAGGAATACTGCCGCCAGCACCACCGTGGTACTGATAACGGCCATCAAAATTTCCTCGGAGCCCTTGATGGCGGCCGTTTTGGGGTCCTCGCCCTCCTCAATGCGGGAGTAGATGTTTTCCAGCACCACAATAGCGTCGTCCACTACCAGGCCAATGGCCAGTACCACGGCCAGGAGCGTGAGCACGTTGATGGAGAAATTCATCAGGTACATCACGAAGAAAATACCCACTAACGACACCGGAATGGCTACCACCGGAATAATGGTAGAACGCCAGTCGCGCAGGAAAAGGAAGATAATCACCACCACCAACACGAAGGCCTCAATGATGGTATGCTCCACCTCGTTGATGGATTGACGGATGAACACTGAGTTATCGAAGCCCGGCTTGAGCACCAGGTCCTTGGGCAAGTCCTTGCCGTACAGCTCGATGCGCTTGTTGAACTCGTCGGCAATATCAATCTGGTTGGAGCCCGGCTGCGGAATAACGGCCAGGCCCACCATGGGCACGCCGTTTACCTTGAAGATGGTCTGGTCGTTTTCGGGGTAGAGCTCGGCGTAACCAATGTCGGAGAGCCGCACCAGGGAAGACGCATCCTTGCGGATAATCAGGTTGTTAAAATCCTCCACGGAGCTCAGGCGGCCCATGGTACGCAGCGTGAGCTGAGTGGCTTGGCCCTGCACCGCGCCGCTGGGCAGCTCCACGTTTTCGCGGGCGAGGGCAGCCTGCACGTCCACGGGGCTTACGCTCAGGGCTGAGAGCTTCACCGGGTCCAGCCACAGGCGCATGGAGTACTTCCGCTCCCCATACACCCGCACCTCCGACACGCCCGGAATCGTCTGCAGGCGCTCTTTCAGGGTGTTATTGGCGTAATCGGTCAGCTCCAGCAGCGTGCGTTTGCTGGAGCTGAGGTAAGTCATCACAATGGGTTGGGAGTCGGCGTTGGCCTTGCTCACAATGGGCGGGTCAATATCCCGCGGCAAGCGGCCCTGGGCCCCCGAAACTTTGTCGCGCACGTCGTTGGCGGCCGTTTCCAGGTCGGCGTCGAGGTCGAATTCTACCGTAATCTGGGTGCGGCCGTCCCGGGAGTTGGAGGTCAGGTTTTTGATGCCCTGGATGCCGTTGAGGGCTTCTTCCAGCGGCTCCGTTACCTGGCCCTGCATTACGTCGGCCGAGGCCCCGGTGTAGCTGGCCGACACGGTAATGATGGGTGGGTCCACGCTCGGGTATTCCCGCACGCTCAGATACCGGAACCCAATCACCCCGAAAATCACAATCACTAGGCTCATCACAATGGCGAGAACCGGGCGGTTGATACTAGTGCTGGATAAGCTCATACGTTTGTTTCTCGCGGTGTTTCGCAGTGGAAAAGCAGTGTTTCGCAGTGGTCAGTCGTCAGCACACTGCGAAACACTGCGAGAAATCTTACTTGGTCACCTTTACTGCGTCGCCTGGCTTCACTTGTAGAATGCCGGTACGGATGACGGAGTCGCCCACGGCCAGGCCGTCGGTAATCTGGATGAGGCGGTCGGAGCGCACCCCGATTTTCACCTTTTTCGGCACCATTTTGCCCTTCTGCACGGTGTATACGCTGTAGCCGGTAGCTTCCGGAATAACGGCCTCGGTGGGCACCTGCAGAGCGTCGGCGGTCTGGCCCAATTGCAGGTTCACCTTCACAAAGGCACCAGGGCGTAGCTCGTCGCGGGTGTTGGCATAGCGGGCGCGCACGGTCTGGGTGCGGCTCACGGGGTCAATCTGCGGGTCGAGGGCGTACACCTTAGCTTCGTACTTCTTGTTGGACGCCTCGTCGGTAATGACGATAGGGTCGCCGGTGCGCACCAGGCTGGAAAAGCGGCTGGGCACCGTGAAGCTGATTTTGACGGGCCGCACCTTGGAAAGCGTGGTAATTTCGGCCCCGGGGCTCACGTAGGTGCCCACCGTGGCGGTGGTCAGGCCCAGCACGCCGGCAAACGGAGCCCGCACGTAGGCCTTGGCCAAAGAGGCTCGCAACGACTGCAAATCGGCCTGGGCCGTGAGCAGCTGGTTGTTGGCCTGCTCGTATTCCTGGGCGCTGATGTACTCCTTATCCAGCAGAGTACGCTGGCGCTTTTCCTGGTCGCGGAACAGCTTGATGTTGTATTCCTGCTTGCGCAGGGCCGCCTGAATTTCATCGGCGTTGATGCTTAGCAGCAGCTGGCCCTTGCTCACTGGCTGGCCCTCCCGGATATTGAGGCTGGTAATCTTGCCCGAAATTTCGCTTTTGATTACCACCGATTCTTCGGCCAGAATGGAACCGGTGGCGGCTACCTCGTCGGCCAGGCTGGTGGCCTTCACCACGTACACCTGCACCGGCAGCTTCTGGCCGCCTTTGCCGCCCCCGCCACCGGGCCCGCCTTTACCGCCGCCCCCGGCGGCACCCTTACCACCGCCACCTTTAGCATCGGGGCTCTGGGAGGGGAAGTATTTAATCTTGACAAACGCCAATGCGCCCACCACCGCCAATGCCACCAGCAGCCAAATAATGCGGCGGCCAGCGGTGCCGGAGCGGGTTTCGGTTACGTCAGAGGTTGGGTGTTCCTGGGTTTGCATGGAGGTACTTCGGATGGAGCCCTGTTCGGGGAGGAGACGAGGGGGGATGGGCGCAACTGCCACAACGCGAACCACCTGGTTTTGGTTGACGCCGGGGCCGGAAGGGAAAGATGGGGGTAAGACACCAAAAACGCCTTCGGGTTGCGCGGGGAAGGGGAGAGGTGAAATTGGGAAGTGGTGAAATGGTGAGTTTGATGTTGCACTTGCACTACTTGCATCATCAAATCTGGCTGAACGTCCAACTCACCACTTCACAATTTCACCCTTCCCACCGTGTCCATTCCTCGCAACCCCACGGAGCAGCAGCGTAACTTTTTTCAGGATGTGCATGAGGTGGTGCGGCTAGTGCCGGTTGGCCGCGTAACTACCTATGGCACCATTGCCCACTACCTGGGGGCCCGGCACGGGGCCCGCATGGTGGGCTGGGCCATGATGGCCGCCCATACGGCCAACGAGTATGTGCCGGCCCACCGCGTCATCAACCGCAACGGGTTACTTACCGGTAAGCAGCACTTTGCCACGCCCACTGCCATGCAGGAGGCCCTGGAGGCGGAGGGTATACGGGTGATAGATGACCAGGTCCAGGACTTCAAGCGGCTGCTCTGGGACCCGGCTACGGAGCTGGAATAACCGCCCGTTGGCTGGGGTATTTTCTGCTTCGCGCTACCTGTCAAAATCTTACCTTTACAGCCTTAAATTCCTTTGCGGGTTGTATTTCCCTTTTTCATGAAGCACTTTTTACTTGCTGGAACTCTACTAACTACCTCGGTGGGAGCCATGGCCCAGGCTACGTATTCCATCAAAGGACGCGTACTGGACAAATTAACGGGGGAAGCGCTGCCCGGCGCTACCGTGCAGGTGGTGGGCAACGGGGCCAATACCGGAGCCGGGGCAGAAGAAAACGGTTCCTATATCGTGCCCAGCCTGAAGCCCGGCACCTACACCGTGCGGGCTTCCTTTATTGGGTACAAACTGCTGGAGCAGCAGGTGACGGTGGGCAGCCAGAATGCCACGGCTACCTTTAACCTGACCTCCGACGGCGCGACGCTGAACGAAGTGCAGGTGGTAGGCTCCCTGGGCGTGGCCGTGGAGCGCTCCACGCCGGTGGCGTTTGCGGCCGTGAACGAGGTGAAGCTGCGTGAAACCCTTTCCAACCGCGACCTGCCGATGATTCTCAACGAGACGCCCGGTGTGTACGCCACCCAGGGCGGCGGCGGTACCGGCGACTCACGCATCAACATCCGGGGCTTCGACCAGCGCAACGTGGCCGTGCTGGTGAACGGGGTGCCCGTGAATGACATGGAAACCGGCCAGGTATTCTGGTCGAACTGGGACCTGGGCGACGTGACCAAGAGCCTGCAGGTACAGCGCGGCCTGTCGGCCTCCAAGATTTCGGTGCCTTCCGTGGGCGGTAGCATCAACGTCGTAACCAAGGGCTTTGACGACAAGAAAGCCATTCTGGCTCGGGTAGAAACCGGCTCCAACAGCTACCAGAAATATTCCCTGATGCTGAGCACCGGCACCATGAAGGGCGACTGGGCCGTGACGGTGTACGGGTCCCGCCGCTTATCGGAGGGGTGGGTAGATAAAGCCTTTGATGATGCCTGGACCTACTTCGGCAACATCAGCAAGCGGGCCGGTAACCACCGCATTTCCCTCACGGGCATGGGTTCCCCCCAAAGCCACGGTACCCGCAGCTTTGCCCAGCAAGTAGGCCTGTTCTCAACGCAGAAAGCCCAGGAAATTGGGGCTGCTCCGCTAGCCAACGGTGACCGGGGCTTCAAGTACAACCCCTACTGGGGTACGCTCAGCCGCTTCACCCTCGATGGCAGCGGCAATAAGGTGGCGCAGAAACAGGAAAACCTGAATGAGCGCAGCAACTACTACCACAAGCCCCAGATTAACCTCAACGACTACTGGCAGGTAAACAGCAAGCTGTTTGTGAATGCCGTAGCCTATGCCTCCTTCGGGAACGGGGGCGGGGTAACCGGCCTCACCACGGGCAACTCCAGCACCATTCTGCAGAACGGTACCACGCTGCAAACCGATTTTCAGCGCATTTACGAGCTGAATTACAACGACCCGCGCAACAACCCCACCCGCCGCGCCCAGCAGTTTCTGGTGAATAACGTGAACAGCCACCGCTGGTACGGGGGCGTGCTGGGCGCCGACTACTCGCTCGGCGACAAGCTAACCCTCTCGGCCGGGGTGGACGGGCGCCTGTACCGGGGTCTGCACTACCGCGAGGTGCGCGACCTGCTGGGTGGCGACTACACCAACCTGAACCCCAGCATCACCACTGCTGGCAACCGCAACGAGGACCCCACCACCCGCCTGTACGAGGGCGACAAAATCAGCTACAACTACGACGGTAAAACCCAGTGGCTGGGCGGCTACGCGCAGTTGGAGTACAAAACGCCGGTCCTGTCGGCCGTGGTGAGTGGCACCGTATCGCAAATCAACTACAAGCGCATCGACTACTTCCGGCCCAAGCAGGTAACCGTGGATGGGCAGAGCTACGACGTGGCCTTCAACCAGACGCAGACCATCAACGGCCGCACCTACACCGCCGCCGATGGCAAAACCCTGGAAACCCCCTGGGCCGAGTTTACCGGCTACAGCGTGAAAGCCGGGGCCAACTACAACGTAACGGAGCGCAACAACCTGTTCGTGAACGTGGGCCACAACAGCCGGGTACCCTTCTTCAACCAGGTATACACCTCCCAGGGCCAACAGTACCGGGACGTGAAGCCGGAAGGCATTACCTCCGTGGAGCTGGGCTACGGTATCAGCTACCCCAGTCTGAAAGCTACCCTGAACGCCTACTACATCCTGTGGGCCAACAAGTCAACCAACTCCATCTCTACGGCTACCGGGGAGCCAGTGTACAGCACCGTCCGGAACGTAAATGCCCGCCATATGGGCGTGGAAATGAGCGTGGCCCAGGAAATCAGCCGCAGCCTGCAACTGAACGCCGCCATTGCCGTGGCCGACTGGCGCTGGGTGGGCAAGGGCCTGCTGAACCAGGTAACGGAATCGGGCATCCAGGTAAACCAGCTTGACCAGCCGGTGTACCTGGATGGCGTGCACGTGGGCGACGCCGCCCAAAATCAGTTTCAGCTAGGCTTGCGCTACGAGCCTATCCGGGGCTTCTATGTGCGGCCTTCCCTGCTGGTGTTCTCGAAGTATTACGCGGCCTTCAACCCGGAGAGCATTCTGGATGAAAACTCCCGCACCGATGCCTACCGCCTGCCTACCAGCAAAAACCTGGACCTACACTTTGGCTACGAGCTGCGCCCCATGTACAACGAGAAAGTACGCATCGGTTTCCGGGCTTCAGTGCTTAATGTGCTGAACGAGTTTTACTTCACCGACGTATCGAACCGTAACAGCACCAACGTGGCCGACCCGAATCTGCTGCAGGCCTTCTTCAACCGGGGCCGCACATTCACCCTGGGTATGTCGGTGGGGCTGTAGCGCCCCAGAAATACGCAGCCAACAGAAAGCCCCTGGCCACGTTGGTCAGGGGCTTTCTGTTGGCTAAGCTGTTGCTTTCCTAAAAAGAGGCAGTAAGAATAGCCCGGGAGTTGCCCGAGCCGGGGCGGGTGTCAATGGCCCGCTGAATAGCGCCCAACACTTCCTCAGGGCTGGCGTTCTTAAGCAAGTAGCCGTGAGCACCTTCCGCCCGCAGCGAGTCAATCAGCTCAGGCTCATCGTGCATGGAGATGATGATGGAGCGCACCTGTGGGTATTGAACCCGCAGCAGCCGCACGGTTTGCAGGCCATCGAGCACGGGCATCTGCAAATCCATCAGTATCACATCCGGAATGGTGCCTTGGTCCAGGCGCTCCAGCAGCTCCTGCCCGTCGCCGGCCTCAAACAGGACCTCCATGCCCGGAAAACCGCTGATGAGGGCGCGAAGTCCCTTTCGAAATAAAATGTGGTCGTCAACGACAGCCAGGCGAATGGGAGGTGTGCTCATGCTAGGGATAGGTTGGGCGCCTGATTGGCGAGATGATAGGGCAGGGGCAGCGAAATCCAGACCTTGGTGCCCTGGCCCGGTGCCGACTCGTGGCGGAGCGTACCACGCAGTACGCCCACGCGGCTGCGTAGGTTGGTGAGACCCAAGCCCGTACGTATGCCTGGTAGCGGCTGCTGTTCCGAAACGGTGGGGTCGAAGCCAATGCCGTTGTCGGAGTATTGCAAAGACATTTGATCTGAGCCGTACTCCACTATGATGTGAATCTGGCTGGCGTGGGCGTGGCGCAGGCCGTTACCCAGCAGCTCCTGCACTACCCGGTACACAATCAGCTCGTGCTTGGGCTCAAGGCGGCGCGGCGTGCCCACCTGCTCCACCACTACGTGGGTAGGGCCGTCGGCGGGCATGGTGCGGGCCAGGGCTTCCAGGGCAAATGATAACCCGAACTTCTGGAGGGCTGCCGGTAGCAGGTTGCGCGAAATGCGCCGTACCTCATTGATAGCCTGATCCAGTAGCAGGGAGGCTTCCTCGGTGAGGTCGGGCTGATTGAGCGTGTTTAGGTGCAGCTTCACAATAGCCAGGGTGGTGCCCACACCGTCGTGCAAATCAGCGGCAATGCGGCGGCGCTCCTCCTCCTGGGCCAACAGGGCCGCCTCCAACGCCTGCTGCTGGGCGCTTTCGTGCAATTCCTGTACCTCCTGATGCTGCTGAATCAGCCGCCGCTGGTAGCGCACCACAAAGCCCACGATGCCCAGTGCCAGCAAAAGCAGAATGGGCGTCACCAGGACTAAGGGTAAAAGTGCGTCGGGCATTGCAGAAAAGCAGGTAGTTATATACCTATTCGGCTAAAGTAAGCTAAACGCGGCTATTTCGAATGGTTAATGGGATAGTGAATATTTGGAGGCAAGGCTACGGGCGGCTTTCCGAACCGGAAGCGCAACCACCCGGGTAATGCCCGCCGGGGAGCTGGCCCACCCGGCAAAATGCTCAGTAGGTAAATCAGCAGCCCCACTTGCAGTACCCGGAGCGGTGGATAGAGTAGCATACTACTGATAGCGGCACTGTTGCCAGGAAATCGGGCTATGAGGCTGGCCGGTAGTAACTCCTGCACAATGAATACTAAGGTAGAGCAGGGATAATACAGAAGTACCATGGCCCCCAGAACAAGCTCCGGATTTTTTTCCGGACGACCGGCCGGCTGCAAATTCCAAATCTGGTACATGGCCAGCATCGTCAGGAGGCTGTTGCCGGCTATGCGGCTGACTACATTGATGCTACTCATGAATGGATCCAGCCAGAGGGCATCACCGAGAGCTATCAGCGCGAATATGGCCCAGCACCAGCCAAGTATCCGGCGCTGCTTGTGAGGCAGGAGCCCGCCAAACAGCCAGCAAAGCGTTGTAACATCAAGAGCAGTAGACAGGTGATAGACAAAGCTATTGTTACGTAGTACTTTCCGGCCATACATATCCAGAAAGATGCAAATCACGTCGCCGGCCAAGTAAAAATGCAGCGGCCGAAAGCTCCCTTGGGACAGAAGCTTTCGGCCGACACAGATGGCAAATGGAACCACAGTCAAAACACTGCTAATTCGAATTAATGCCACCAGGTTGCTCAGGTATTCGGTCACATCAACTGTTCATGGGGCTTGCAGAATCACATACTGACGGACATTTCAGCGAACCGTCTCCCACAATACCATCCTCATTCAGCAACTCGCCGGTTGGGCCAGCAGCTGGTACTCGTCTTTGCTTTTGTCGCCGGTCAGGTCTTCTTCCAGCCCCATGTAGAAGCGGATGCCCACGCAACCAGTTGCTGGATAGTATCCAGCAACTGGTTGCCGAAGTAATAAGCCTTAGTGCGCTTGCGGCCGGCCAGTTCTTCCTGGGGCTGGTTGCGGTAGTTGGCGGTCCACTGCTCGGCCTCAGTGGGAGCAATGGGGGCTCCTGCATTGGGGTTAAACCCGGGAATGGGGTCGGTGAAAGGCATCAGGTGTGCGTGGGTCGGGAGATATATATATTCAATGGTAATATAGGGACATATCTACCCGAAGCGGTAATAAAAATCTAGGAGCCCGCTACGCCCAGCTCTCCAGATGGTGTTGTCTGGCGGGCCAACCAAAAGGACCGGCTGAATAAAATAGCCATGATGCACAATAAAACGGAGCTGGAAGAATAAACCAACTGAGTATTTTCTCCGTCGTTCTTATTGATTAAATAATTAGTAATCAGGTATAGTACGACGGTGCCGACCAAATACAATATAATGCCGATAGAGGCAATAAACATTGGTTTTTGCAAAGCCGCAATTTTCTGGCTTCTCACAATATGTACTTCAAAATACAGCAGCGCGAGCGTAATAATCAGTACGCTTTCCACCAGGTTGGTGTAAGCATTGATTTGATGAAAACCCTCCAGCCAAAAGGAATCAACGCAGGCAAAACACAGGAATACAACGCCCGCCACACGAATACGGCGTTTGATGACGGTGCTCGTAAATTCATCATGGTACACCTTCAAATACAGCAGTGTCTCCCCAACCGTATTCACATGGTTAAGTGGCAGGCCGTACGCCCACAAGCGGATGGCCACTTGCAGGCAACAGTACATACCCAGCAGAAAGAGCGGCACAAAACGCAGTGCCCGGAGGCCGCCAACCAGCCAGTGGCGGTTGTAGTAGGCTATGGCAATAGGAATTACCATAGCCCAATAGGCTACCAGTTCAAGGATGTCGCACAGTGTGTCAAGCCAAACGGGCATTTCGGTAAACAGTATTTAACTGTTTAGTGGGTTATCAATGCTACAGCAAGGTGGGCAAGGTGGCAAAGCTGTTGCTATCTGTGCGGAAGAACTGAGTGACGCAACTGCTTCATTTTCCTCACTCATCATGCCGCGCGCCGCTACGGTCGTAACGCTGAGGATGTCGTTGTCATTGGCGTCGTAGCCTACCAGTATCAGCTTGGGCGCACCAGTATCATCCAAGCCGTAATAGGCCCGCACGCCCACACAGTCGGTCTGGGATAAAATATCGTTCAGGGTAGCAGCAGGAATGCAGTGTCCTTTAATACCGCCGGGATTCTGGGTGCGATAATTGCGGGTCCAGTCGCTGGCTTGTTGCAGGTCGTTGGTGGCCATAGGTGTGAGGCAGAGAGAGTATGAGGAGCAGAAGTGGCCAAATATAAATGATATCCTATACCCGATAGGCCCGGGCCTGGTTTATTCTTCGGGATATTCCTCGTCCTCCTCTTCCAGGTTCTCGAACACCTGGTCAATGGCCGTTTCGGCGGAGCGCAGCTTCTGTTTGCACAGGCGAATCAGCTCGGCGGAGCGCTGTACGCGGGCCGTGAGGTCGTCCACGTCCACGGCATCGGTTTCGAGGGCGCGCAGAATGGTTTCCAGCTCTTCAATGGCCTGGCGGTAGGTGATATTCGGGGGTGACATAGGCGGGGAAATACGGTTAGGGAAGAAACAGCGGCAGTTGCCCGCCCACGCGGGCCGGCACTACCGCCGCATCGGGGAGGCGCAGCAAAAACTCCTGGCCCGGCCGCAGCGGGCCTTTCCAGGGGCGGCCTTTGGGCGTGAGCAGGCGCACGGCCGGCCCCTGCGGAACCGGCTGGCCGTGCACCTGCGCCAGGCGCAGCTCCTGGCGGTGCAAAAGGCGCAGAGCGGCCAGCTGCACGGCAAACTGCCGGTGCAGCAGCTGCTCGCGGCGGCGGCGGTGCAGCCAGCGAAACCGTTTGGCCAGCGCCCGGCCGCGTAGCCGCAGCCCCTGCTCCTGGTGGCGCAGGGCGGTGCGGGCGGCCCGGTGCAGCTGGTGCCGCCGCCGCGTAAGCAGCTGCTCCTGCTGCCGCAGCTGCGCTCGGGGGGCCTGG
Source organism: Hymenobacter endophyticus (assembly GCF_032464715.1). NCBI lineage: Bacteria > Pseudomonadati > Bacteroidota > Cytophagia > Cytophagales > Hymenobacteraceae > Hymenobacter > Hymenobacter endophyticus. Next base: position 128,779 of record NZ_JAWDJT010000010.1, read on the forward strand.
GCCGACAGCCGGATACGCTGGTGCAGCAGGTGGCGGTGGTCCTGGAGCTGAGTTTGGGCGGCCGCGTGGGCGTGCCGCAGCCGGCGGTTGAGCCGCGTAGTTTCCTGCTGTACCCGGGCCTGGGCCAATTCCCGGATGCGGCCCCCGTAGCCTTCCAGCGCCGCCTCCAGCCGGGCCAGCCGCTCTATCAGGAAGGCGGCTACGGCGGTGGGCGTTTTCAGGGCGAGGTGGGCCGTGAGGTCCACCACGGCCTCATCCCGCTCGTGGCCGATGCCGGTGAGTACGGGCAGCGGAAACGCGGCCACGGCGGCGGCCAGGCCGTAGTCATCGAAGGCCAGCAAATCGGTTTTGGAGCCCCCACCCCGGATAATCACCACGGCATCAAACTCCGCCCGGCGCGGCCGAATGGCATCCAGCGCCGCCCGAATGCTGGCCGGGGAGTCGTCGCCTTGCATGGTAGCCGGAAACAAAAGGAGGGCGAAGTCATAGGGTGCCTCACGCAGCTGCTGCACAAAATCCTGCCAGCCGGCCGCCGTGGGCGACGATATAACGGCCACGCGCTGCACGCCCAGCGGCAGGGTCAGGCGTTTCTGCCGCTCCAGCAGGTCCTGGGCCTGGAGCTTGCGCAGGGTTTCCAGGCGCAGCCGGGCCAGGTCACCCACGGTGTAGGTGGGGTCGAGGGCCACTACATCCAGGCTCAGGCCAAACTGCTCATGAAACTTCACCTGCACCCGCAGCATCACCTTCAGACCGGTGCGCAGGGTCAGGCCGGTTTGTTCCTCAAAAGCGGCGGAGAGCTGCTGGTAGCGGGCACTCCAGATGGTGGCCCGGGCCTGAGCCTTGAGCTGGGCCCCGCGGCCGGTGGTATGCTGGTCGGAGAGGGTGAGGTAGCAGTGCGCACCGTAGGAGCGGGGCAGGGTGAGGTCGGCAATTTCGGCCACCACCCAGTAAGAGTCGGCAAACCGCTCACTCAGCGTCTGGCGCACCCGGGCCAGCAGCTCGCTCAGGGGCATGGCGGCCGGGGGCAGGTGTTTGGCAGCGGCGGGGCCCGGCTCGGGGCGGCGGTTGTACAGGGGCATTGCAGCAGTAAAGGTAAGGGGGAGTGGGGGTGAGTTGGATAGCTAGAGCTATCTACCCATTCACTCCATCCCCAATGCAACGGCTAACGGTAGGGGTTCGTCTTTGCGTTCCGCAAAAGCAGCGGCCCGGATTTTCTTTTACCTTGCCCCTTCCATTGCATTCCCCACTCCACCAGTTCCTACCTGTATGAAGAACCGCAACAGCCTTTCGCTGGCTGCTCTGACTGCCGCCGGCCTGTCGTTGGCCGGCTGCGCCTCCAGCAAAACCGCCGCGCCCACCGCGGCGGCCTCCACGCCCGCAACCACTACGCCCGCCCCAGCCCCCGACCCCGCCGGCACCGGCCTCAACGTGGCCAACATCGACAAGTCGGTGAACCCCTGCGACGACTTCTTTCAGTACGCTTCCGGTAGCTGGCTGAAAAATAACCCTATCCCGGCCGCTGAGGTGCGCTGGGGCTCGTTCAATGAGCTGGCCGATAAGAACAACGCCGTGATGCGCCAGATTCTGGATGAGTCGGCCGCCAACACCTCGGCCGCCAAAGGCTCCAACGCCCAGAAAGTAGGCGACTACTACGCCTCGGCCATGGACTCCATGAGCATTGAAAAAGCCGGCCTCAAGTACCTGCAGCCCGAACTGGCCCGCATCAACGGCGTGAAAGACCTGAAAGGCCTGCAGAACGAAATCGTGCGCGCCCAGAAGCTCCAGACCGGCGCGTTCTACAACGGCTACGTAGGTCAGGATGACAAGAAAAGCGACGAGTACGCGGTAAACCTGTTCCAGGGTGGCCTGAGCCTGCCCGACCGGGACTACTACCTCAAGGACGACGCCCGCTCCAAGGGCATCCGCGCGGCCTACACCACCTACCTCACCAACACCTTTAAGATGTTGGGCGAGAATGAGGCCACGGCTGCCAAAAACGCGGCCACGGTAATCCGCCTGGAAACCCGCCTGGCCAAAGCCAGCAAGAGCCGCGTAGACCTGCGCGACCCCAACGCCAACTACAATAAGATGACGGTGGCGGAAGCCAGCAAGCAGTTTCCCAACCTGAACCTGCCCAACTCGCTGGCTCAGATGAAGCTGAGTTCGGCCAAAACGGTTATTGTGGGCCAGCCCGCTTTCTTCAAGGAAGTAAGCACCATGCTCAAGCAGGAGCCCCTCGGCGACCTGAAAACCTACATGCGCTGGCACCTGGTATCGTCCCTGACTTCGGCTCTGCCCAAGGCCTACGGCGACGAGTCGTTCCGCTTCTCGCAGGTGCTGAGTGGGGCCAAAAAGCAGCAGCCCCGCTGGAAGCGCATGCTGCGCTCCACCGACGGGGCCCTGGGCGAAGCCTTTGGGCAGGTGTACGTGGAAAAGGCCTTCACGCCCGCTACCAAGCAAAAGGCCCAGGAGATGGTGGCCAACATCAAGGAGGCCATGGGGGAGCACATCCAGAAGCTGGACTGGATGAGCGACGCCACCAAGGCTGAAGCCCAGAAAAAACTGGCCGCCTTCACCGTGAAAATCGGCTACCCCGATAAGTGGAAGGACTACTCGGCCCTGAACATCTCCCGCGAATCGTACCTGAAAAACGTGCTGGCCTCCCGCGAGTGGGGCTTCAACGACAACGTGAGCAAATTCGGCAAGCCGATTGACCGGCAGGAGTGGGGCATGACCCCGCCCACGGTGAATGCCTACTACAACCCGTCGATGAACGAAATTGTGTTCCCGGCCGGTATCATGCAGCCTCCGTTCTTCGACCCCAACGCCGACGACGCCGTGAACTACGGTGGCATGGGCGCGGTCATCGGCCACGAAATCACCCACGGCTTCGACGACCAGGGCCGGCAGTACGATGCTCAGGGCAACCTGCGCGACTGGTGGACCAAGGAGGACGCCGCCAAGTTTGAGCAGCGTGCCGACATGGTGGGCAAGCAGTACTCGGCCTTCTCGCCCCTGGACTCGGTGTTTGTGAACGGCAAGCTGACCATGGGTGAAAACCTGGCCGACTTCGGCGGGCTGGCTTTGGCTTACTCGGCCCTGGAAAAGCAGCTGGCCAAGCAATACGCCTCCGGTGCCCGGCCCAAGTTCGATGGCTTCACGCCTGAGCAGCGCTTCTTCCTGGCCTGGGCCCAGGTGTGGCGCACCAACGCCCGCCCCGAGTACCTGCGCCAGCAGGTAATGACGGACCCCCACTCGCCCGCGCAGTACCGCACGGTGGGCCCGCTTATGAACATGCCCGAGTTCTTTGAAGCTTTCGGCTGCAAGGAAGACGCCAAAATGGTACGCGCCCAGGCTGACCGGGCCCGCATTTGGTAGTACTTATCTGGCCGATAGTTATTGGCTGTTAGCTGATGGCTTACCGTTGAAAAAAGGCGTTCCGTGCAGAGCACGGAACGCCTTTTTTGTGTCTGGGTCAGCGGCGGGGCGTTGCCGGGCTGGGGCGAACCGGTGAGGTTAGCGAAACGGCTCTATCTTGCTCCATGCAAAATCTTGTTCGGGCCCTGATAGGTGGAAGTATGCTGGTGCTGGCGGCCTGCCGGTCCAACGTCAACGTGCAGGAACTGGTGCAGCAGCCGCAGGTCGGCGACGTGTACGTGGTGCAGTTTCAGCCGCCGGGCACTGCCAAGCCACAGTTCTACCTCTACCGGGTGCAAACCGTGCGCCCTGATGCCGTGGATTTAGCAGCGGCCCGCCAGCCCGTACCCGAACTGCCCACAGCCCCGCCCGCGCCCGCTAGCTTTTCCACCACCCTGGAAACCTACACCCGCGCCGAAGCCCTGGAACTGCTGCACGAGCAGCCGGGCGACATCAACCACGCCCGGCTGGTGGAAGTGCTGCGGTAACGAGTGGTTAATCACATACCGGTCCGGCGGGCGTAGCCTGGCGGGCCGCCTGTCGTTGTCAGAAACTCGAACGGTACCCTCACAACGTCGGCGGGTGGTAACCGGCCCATCGGCCCGACAGACCAGCTTACTTCAATATCTTCACCTTGATGCCCACGTCCTGTACCGGCCACTTGTCGTTGCCCACGGGCTCGGCGGCAATTTTATCGATAACGTCCAGGCCCTCCACCACTTCCCCGAACACGGTGTACTGCCCATCCAGGCTGGGCACGCCGCCGGTGGTGGTGTAAGTGCGCAGTTGGGCGGGCGTGAGCGTGCGGCCGGTGCTGGATTGGGCTCCGTACTCCGTCAGCTTCTGGCCCTGCACAATGTAAAAATCGTGGCTGGAGGACAGGCGGCCGGGGTTCTGCTCGTCGTCGTAGCGGGCCATACCCACGGCCCCGCGCTTGTGAAAATGTTCGGCCCGGATTTCGGGGGGCAGGCGGTATCGGCTTAGGCGCAGAGCCAGCTTATCGGAGGTACCCCCCTGAATAGCAAAGTCCTTGACCACCCGATTGAACACGGTTTGGTCGAAATACCCCTTGCGGCTGAGTAGTAGAAAGTTGGCCGTGTGCAGGGGCGTTTCCTCGTAGAGGCGGATGCGCATATTGCCGTGGCGGGTCTGTAGCAGCACTTCCCGGCCCGGGTACTGGCGGCCGTAGTCAGTGAGCAGCTGCACCACGTTGGAGTCGGCCAGGGAGCGAAGGTCGGGGCCAGGAGCTTCGGCTTTGGCGACGGTGGCGGCCGTATCGGGCTGGGGCTGGTTGCAGGCGGCCAGCAGGCTCAGGGCGGGTAGCCAGAACAAACGGAGTTGCATCGGAGGCAAGCAAGTAGGTGGGTAGAAGCGCAAGAAACCAAAAAAGTGCGGCCCCGCCGGAGCGGAGCCGCACTTTCATGCTATACGGTGCCGGCAGGAGCCGCCTACCAGCCCGAGCCGCTGGGCGTATCCCACCCATCAGAAGCAGGTTTTTTCTTGGCCTTGGCCGGTTTGTCGACTTTGGTTTTCTCCTTTTGAGTGGGGCCGTCGGCGGGCTTGGTCTTCATTTTGACCTTGGTAGTGCCGGCCGGGAGGGCGGGGGCACCGGGCACCGGGCTAACGGGGGCGGCGGGGGCCGGTTTGGCAGCTTCCGCGTCGACGGGCAGTGGGGCCATGTCGCGGGCGGCGTTGATGAGGTCGGGGCGGACTTCGGCGGCTACCTTCTGCATCGACAGCAGCAGACCCTGCTCCAGCAGCAGGTTATCCTTCCAGGCGTCCATTTCCGCGTCCAGCTTCTCTTGTTCCTCCTTCGAGGGCTTTTTCTTCAGCAAGGTGCTCAGGTCGGGGGAGCCGGCATCTTTCCAGGCCGTCATCCACATGGAGGCCACCATGGTAGGGGCCAGCTTCAGGCGGAAGGCCACCTCCCCGCCTACTTTTTCGTGGTAAGAGTCGGCAAAGGCATCGGAGTAGGTGCGGCGGGTTTTGCCATACTTGTGGCTGAACACGTACTTGGTTTCGGGCGTGTACTTGCGGGTCACTTCCTCTTCCTTGTCGAAGGTGTCGCCCAGGAAGCCGTACGATTCCTGAATTACCTGCCAGATGCCCTTCAGCGGGTCTTTCTCGTAGCGGCCCGGCTCGTTATTAAGCTTGTACTTGCCAATGTGGCGCTCGGGTAGCTTGCTTTCCCAGAGCGAGTGAATGCCCTCTTGCTTGGTGAGCTGCCCGTCGTAGTTTTCGGTGGTGTGCAGGGGCACGTAGGCATCGGCCACATAGTGGCCTAGGTCGGCCGAGAGGGCCAGGATGGCGGTGGTATCCTTTTCCCGGAAAGCCGTAGTGAGCTTTTCCTTGGTTTCCATCACGGCCCAGGGCAGAGTACCGTACTTGCGCAGGGTATCGGCGGTGTATTTGGCCACGGCTTTATCCCAGGCCTTGGGCATGAGGCCGAAGGGGTCGTCGCCGTAGTGGTCGATGTCGATGAAGTGCTTGCTGGCCTCGGTGGGGTCTTGGTCGCGGCGCTCATCGGGGGCGGTGCTCAGCTTCACCAGCTTGCCCATGTTGCGGAAGTAGAAGCTGCGCATGCCCGACGGCAGCGAGTACACGGCCAGCTGGGTGATGGTGCGGTGCCCAAAAAAGCCCCAACCCGGCGACAACACCGGGCACAACAGCACGATAAAAAGGGTGAGTAGTAGTTTTTTCATGGCACGGTCCTGACGAAGGAAAGACGAGAGGCGAAGGTACAAACCGCCCGCTTGACGTGCTGATTTTTTGCGGGTTGCCCGCTTGAGCCAGCCGGCCGAAACCGGAAAACCGCGTATCATTAGCGCCATCCTACCCCTATCTGCCCCACCCGTGACGCTCATTTCCAAAAAGAAAATAAACTACGCCATCCGGCCCCGCCTGCGCGCTTACCTGCACCAGTACGACCGGGAAACCCACCTGCCCGTCACCTACCAGGAACTCACGCGCTTCACAGGCTCCTTTCCGCTGCTTAACCGCCAGGGCCGTGACACGCTCTGGGAAACGGTGTACTATGAGCCCCAGGCCCTGCGGGAGCTGAGCGAAGGCCTGGCCGAGGTGTACGCCCTGCTCAAAACCGCCGGCGACTTATCCTTCACCGACCACCTGGTGGCCGACCGGGTGGATTACTGCCGTTTCGGGAACAGCAACCCGTTTCGGGTGCGCATCGTCAACCAGCTCAACGACAACTACGACTATTTCTACGTGAAGCGGGCCGATGCCTCGCGGGTGTACGGTCTGGAGCTGGAGCACCTGCTGAGCCCCAACAGCATGAACTACCTGGTGCACGGTGATACGCTCATTGAGGAGCACATTGCCGGCATCCCCGGCGACGACTTCATCCGCGACCATCTGCAGCGGCCTCACCTCAACCAGGTGCGCATTGCCAAGGAGTTCGTCAAGTTTAATGAGCGGTGCTTTGCCCGTTTGCTGGGTGATATGCGCGCCTACAACTACATTATTGATGTGACGCCCGACTTCGAGGATGAGCAGTACCGGGTGCGGGCCATCGACTTCGACCAGCAGTGCTACGAGGGCAAAAAGAACATGTACCTGCCCCAGTTTTTCAAGGATAACCGGGCCGTGGTGCAGCTCTGCGGCCAGCTGCTCACGCCCGAAAGCATCCGCCAGTACCAAACCGAGGAGCGCACCCTCATGGCCCGGCGCGTGCGCTCGGAGCGCCACCGCCTCAAGGACCTGATGGACTGCCTGCGCCACGATGAAGTCTCGCCCGCGGAGAAGGTCAACCAGCTCAAGCAGCAGCTCAACCAGCACCACCGCACCCAGCAGTTCAGCCGCTGCCGCAGCATGGGCGACGTGGTACGCCTCAACCTGAAAATTATGTTACTGGCCCCCAATAAGGCCTTGGAAGGGTAAGGGTTGCTAGTTGCTAGTTGTCAGGTGTTAGGCTGTGTGAATAGTTGCGCCGAAAGCACGTCATGCAGAACGTAGCATCTCACGTGCTGGTGTCTGGATTGTCGTTGCAACGTTGGCGTGCGAGATGCTTCGCTAAGCTCTGCATAACGTGCTGTGTACGATATTTCGTCTGCTGTCAACACGTACCAGTACAGGTCTAACAACTGACAACTAACAACCCGCCACTACCATCCGGCAGCTACCTTAAGCCGGGGCCAGCTGCTGCCGTTCGATGAGCTCGTTTAGCTTCTCATAAATAAACTCAGTGGCGCGCTGGCGCAGGGCGTCGCCGGTGCCTTTGAATTGCTCCCGGTACTCATGAGCCTTGCCCTGGAACAGCACCGTAACGAACACCGTGCCTACCGGCTTTTCGGGCGTTTCTGATTTGCCGGGGCCGCAAAGGCCGGTTACGGCCACGCACACATCGGCGTGGGGTAGTTGGCGATGCAGGCCCAGGGCCATTTCGTTGGTGGTTTGCTGACTCTCGGCGGAGTAGGCCGTCAGGGTGGCTTTCTTCACGCCCAGCAGCCGCTGCTTGGCCTCGGGGTGATAGGTCACCACCGAGCCCAGCAGCACTTCGCTCACGCCCGTGGCCGAGGCCAGCTGGGCGGCGGCCAGCCCGCAGGTGCAGCTTTCGGCCAGGGCCAGCGTAAGCTTGTGCTTGAGGAAATTCTGGACTAGCTCGTCAGGAACGGACTTTTTCATAGCAGGGAAGGAATGTACCCCGCCTACGCACGCCCCTCCGGGAAGGGTGCAGCCGAGCTTGCAGCTACCCCAACAGTAGTAGGCGGCAGGCTAGCAGTTCAGAAACCGGTAGCCCACCGCCCGCAAGTGGCAAATAGATACGTTCAGGAACAAGGAAGCCCGGTTGCGCGGGCCATGTTATCGTCCTAGGCCAACCACTATGCCCACCGAAACCTCCACGCCCCCAGGGCTGATAATATCCACGAAGTTCCGTAGCTGCGGTGAAGGGTTATAGGCCGGATCATACACTACGGGGTTGCCACCAAGCCGAACACCGTAGCCACCCGTGGCCAGTAAGCCCACCCGGCCCGGCTGCCAGCGCACCCCACCCCGCAGGTGCAGCGTTGCGCTGGAGGCCATGGAATACACGGCCTGCTCCCCATTCAACTCCACTGATACTTGATCAATACGTCCGGTGCGCACTACGTTGGCACCCACGTAGGGCGTAAACGTGCGTTCTGGTTTAAGAAAATACCGAGTGCCAATTCCGATTTTACCACCGATACCGATGCCCAGGCCACCGTTTATATCCCAGTTTGGAGTGAGGTGGTGCGCGTACGAAACGCCAAAGCCGTATGGGGCTCCCCAACCCAACTCCAGCGCCAGGCTACCTTGGTAGCGCGGGTAGTCATCGTCGGTGGGGCGCAACGGCAGCTGCGGGTAAGCGGGGGCAGGCGTTGCCTGAGAGGGCGTCATGCCGGGTTGGGGCCGGCTGTTCAATTCCGTTTGGGCGTGGGCTTGGCCCACAGTAAAATATGCCAGCCCGCCGGCTAGTAGTAGCGTAGATAATTTCAGCATGTGATAGGGTAGAAAAGTGTGGCTATATAGCGTCGGGCAAATACAAGGCCAAAGTTTCCGTTGTCCTATTCCTGCCGGTACACTACCCCCTGCTTCATCACGAAACGCACCCGCTGCATGGCGTTGATGTCCTGCACCGGGTCACCTTCCACGGCTACCACGTCGGCCAGCTTGCCGGGCTCCAGGGTGCCCAGGGTGCTGGTTTGGCCCAGCAACTCGGCGGCCGATACGGTGGCGCTGCGCAGGGCCTCGTAGGCGGGCATACCGGCCTCCACCATGTAGCGAAATTCCAAGGCATTCACGCCGTGCCGGTACACCGAGGCATCGGTGCCAAACGCAATTTTAACGCCCATTTTGTAGGCTTTGCCGAAGGTGCCCTGCAATTTGGGACCGATAGCCAGGGCCTTGGGCGTTACTAGGGGCGGATAGTAGTTCGGAATTTTGGCGGAGTCGGCTACCGATTTCCCGGCCGTGATGGTGGGCACATACCAAGTACCGTTTTTCTTCATCAGCTTCATGGTTTCCTCGTCCATGAGGGTGCCGTGCTCGATGCTGGTGACGCCCGCCCGAATGGCCCGCTTCATGCCCTCAGCCCCGTGGGCATGGCAGGCCACGGCCAGGCCTAAATCCCGCGCCGTTTCCACCACCGCCCGTATTTCCTCCTCCGTAAACTGCGGGGCCGAGCCATCCTTGGCCACGCTGAGCACCCCGCCGGTGCTGGCAATCTTGATGAGGTCGGCCCCGCGCTTGTACTGCTCGCGCACGGCCTGCCGGCCCTGGTCGGGGCCGTTGGCTATGCCCTCGGCCGGGCCAGGCATACCCATCAGGTCGAGGCGGTAGCCGTTGGTAGGGTCCATGTGGCCGCCCGTGCCCGATATGGCCTTGCCCGCCGTGAAAATGCGCGGGCCCGCCACTTGCCCCCTATTAATGGCGTTACGCAAAGCAATGTTCACGCCGGAGCCGCCCAGGTCGCGCACGGTGGTAAAGCCAGCCTGCAGGGTTTTGCGGGCATATTCCAGGGAGCCAAACGCCACGTCGGCTGGGTTCTGGGTGAATTCCTTGAGGTAGTTGTCCTTGCTGGTTTCGCCCTCCAGGTGCACGTGACAATCAATAAGGCCCGGCAGCACGGTGCGGTTTTTCAGGTCGATAACCTTATCCTGGGGGTTGGCAGGGGCCGAGTAGCCCGACTCCACGGCCACCACGCGGCCGTTTTCCACCACCAGCGTTACGGTGGTACGGGCCTGCTCGGTGCGCATATTCAGCAGACGGCCGCAGTGCAGGTAGGTTTTCTGGGCCTGAGCGGTTGGGGCCAGCAGTAGGCCGGCGGCTAGCAGAGGGAAGCGTAGATGTAGGGGCATGGGTAGCGGCTGAAAGTGGGAGAGATGGGGGAAGATAGGGGAGAAATAAATGCTGCATGCAGCCTAATTCCACCGCAGTCCGTATCTTTTGCCGCAACCTCATTCATTTCCCATCAACCCTCTGCCCCATGGCCACTCCCGAAGAATTTGAAGCCGCCGCCGCCCGCAGCAAAGAACTGACCGCCAAACCCGACAACGCTACCCTGCTTAAGCTGTATTCCCTGTATAAGCAGGGCAGTGAGGGCGACGTATCCGGCGACCGTCCGGGCGGGTTCGATTTCAAAGCCATTGCCAAGTACGATGCCTGGGCCGGGCAGCGTGGCAAAAGCCAGGACGAAGCCCGCCAGGAGTACGTGGATTTCGTAAACTCCCTGTTCTAGCCCGTTCAGGCACCAAAAAGCCGCCCCGCTCAGCATCATGCTGGGCGGGGCGGCTTTTTGGTGCCTGAACAGGCGTTAGGCCAGCGGAGCCGCGCCGGCATCGGGAGTGGCGGGAGGCGTTATGGGTGGCGTGGCTGGCTTGGGAGCGGGCAGGTCGAAGGCCTCGGCATTGTGCTCGAAATGGCCCTTGTGCGAACCGTCGCAAAAGGGCTTGTTTTTGGAGAGGCCGCAGCGGCAAATGCTGATTCGCTCCCGGCCACCGAGGCCGTAAGAATTGCCCTGGGCATCAACCAGCTCGAAGTCGGTGCCATCTACGCGCAGGGAGCCATTGCTCAGGACGGTGAGTTTTGTGGCCATAAAAGAAGAAAGTGGGAGTGAAGAAGAGAAAGAAAATACGGTAAAATCTACAGGTGCTTACGCATTACGTAGTCGTTCATCCAGTAAGGGCCAATGGCAATGTCCTCCTCCCGGTGGCGCTGAAACCCCTGGTGCTCATAGAAAGCCTGGGCCGGGTTATGCCGATTCACGTTGAGGTCGAGCATGTGCCCGCCGGCCTCGCGCACGGCCAGCTCCACCGCCTGCAGCAGGCGCTGGCCCAAGCCCATACCCTGGCGGGAAGGCAGTACGTATATTTTGTGGAGCTTGTAGAGGCCCGCCTCGCCCTGCTCGGAGAAGGAAGCATAACCAGCCGCCTGCTCATCTACGTACAGCAGCAGAAACGTGTGCCCTTGCTCCGTCATCTGTCGCTGGAGCGAAGCGGGGGTATAAATAACCCGGTACATGTAATCAATCTGCTCCCGCGAAATGATGAAGCGGTACGTTGGCTCCCAGGTGGCCTCGGCCAGTTGCATGATGGCTGGCACATCGGCCAGCGTGGCGGCCTGAATACGAATTGCGGGGGCTTCGGTAACGGACATAGCCAGCAAAAAACGGCATTATCTGCGGCAAAACCGAACCCAAATACCGGTTTCATTCGTTTTTTGGGCCGGAAATTGCCTGCTTCCAGCATACAGGTCCGGACTGGGGAGCCGTTTCTGTTGCTTCTTTTCCACTACCCACCTTTTCTCCTTACTTGCCCTATGAAACTTCCTGTTGCCTATACTTTGCTCACGGCGGCCAGCCTACTGGCCTTTTCGGCCTCGGCCCAGCAAACACCCCGCAAAACCACCAAGCCTGCTACCGGCACGGCCACTACGGCCGGCCTGGAACGGGATTTAGCCGATTTTAGCGACTGGGTAAATGATAAAGTAAGCCGCGCCGCTACCACGGCACGCCGTGAGCTGCCGCGCATCAGTGAGGAGTTTGACCGCCAAAGCCGCCGCATAGATAAAGCCGTGGATAGCCTCACGGTGGAAGGTAAAAAGGAATACAGCACCCAGAAAGTGCGCTACCAGCGCTGGGCCACCCGCCAGGATAGCCTGGATGCCGCCGCCCGCCGCCCCGCTACCGCCGACCAGGCCCAGCGCCGCTTGCTTAATGAAGATGTCAACATCAGCAAGGCCCGCGCTACGGAACTGCCCGACCTGTACTTCCGCCTGGTAGAAACCATGCGCACCGATAAAAAGGACTGGACCCAGGCCGATTGGAGCGCCGCCAGCGCCGTACTGAGCCGCCTGAATGCCCGCTACGACCAAGTGCGCGACCAACTGCCCCTGGAGGAGCGGTTGCGCATCCGGAGCCTGCAAGGGGAATTCCGGACCCTGGAAAAAGCCCGGGACGTGAAGGACGTTATCCGCGAATAGTGCCTGCGTACAGTGCTATACTGGCCCCGGCTGCTCAGGCAGCCGGGGCCAGTGCGGTTTGTATACGTGCCTATTGAGGCAATGCTGCAGTGCGAGGCGGAAGCCCTTGCCGGCGCAGCCATTGCCAGGCCGCCGGTACATCCTGAAACATCTGGATAGGGATATACTGCCTTACTCGCTCGAAAAACTCCATACTAGCCAACTGGTTGTGCATGTCGGGCGAGAATACGTAGGCTATACTCCGCAACCCACCCTCCATAGCCCGGGGCAGCCACTCGTATTCCAGCCAATCCATGGCCTCCACCCAGTCGCCGGTAGCGTTGGTTTTGTCATTCAGCAGGAGGGTAAACGGATATTGCCCCTGCAGCTTCAATGCTTCCTGGGCCACCAAGGTTACCTCACGGCTGGTTAGGTTGCCAAACCACCGCACGTATAACACCTTTTGGGGGGCGGCGTACTGCAGCTCCACCAACACTGCCCCATTTGCATCCGGCAGGGTACCAATCGGCTGTAAGTGCAGCGAGTCCATATGATGAGGCGTAATATAGAGCGTACACTATTCTTGTACGAAGGCGTTGATAATGCGTTGGGTTCGGCGGGTATCCGCTATTTTTGAGCCTTCGTTTTTTTTCGTGTCTCGCTCATGCACATTGCAATAGTCGGCAACATTGGGGCTGGCAAAACCACTCTGGCCAACAAGCTGGCCCATCACTTCAACTGGGAAGTATTTCTGGAGGACGTCGACCATAATCCTTATCTCAAGGATTTCTATGATGACATGCCGCGCTGGGCGTTTCATCTGCAGGTATACTTCCTCAATAGCCGCTTCCAGCAAACCCAGCGCATCAAGGCGCTGCAGCAGAACAACAAGGGGGTTATTCAGGACCGCACCATCTACGAGGATGCGCACATTTTTGCGGCCAACCTGCACCAGTCGGGCCTCATGTCGGAGCGGGACTACCAGAACTACCTGAACCTGTTCCAGTCCATGATCAGCATGGTGAATCCGCCCGATTTGTTGCTCTACTTGCGCGCCGACCTGCCCAAGCTGGTGCAGCAGATTGAAAAGCGCAACCGTGACTACGAGAACAACATCAAGATTGACTACCTCAAGCACCTGAACGAGCACTACGAGGAGTGGATCAAGGGCTACACCGCAGGCCGTCTGCTCATCGTGGATGTGAACAACCTCGACTACGTGAATAACCCCGAAGACCTGAGCGTCATCATCGATAAAATCAACAGCACGTTATTCGGGCTGTTTTAGTGCTTAGTTGTTAGTGCTTAGTGCGTATGAAAAGAGGCCCTGCCGTAACCTGGCAGGGCCTCTTTTCACACGCACTAAGCACTACTCCTCCGCTTTCATAGCTTCATTCAGAAAATCCACGAAGGGTTTGGCGGCCTGCCAGGCTTCCAGCACCCGGGTCGTAAAATCCGGGCGGGCTACTTCCGCGTCGGAGAAAGACTGCCATACGAAGTAGCTTTTCAGCTTCAGCCATTCAATGTCGGGGTCGGTACGGTCGTAGCCCTTGGGAGCGGTTTTGAGGCTCTGAGACGTGTCAAGGCCCAGGGGGAAGTGGCGCAGGAGCCGGGTGTCCTGGCGGACGGCGTGAAAAGCGGGAGCATTGTAGTGAATTTCTTGGCGGATGCGGGCCAGTTGCTGGGGCTCCGGCATCCAGCGCCCCGCGCCAATGTAGGTTTCGCCGCCGGGCTCCAGGGCAATAAAGTAGCCCGCCCAAGGGCTATGCCGCCCGCCCGGCTTCAAGCCGGCTCCCATGTGGCGCTTGTAGGGCTCGTCGCTCTGCTGAAACCGGTCGTTTTTATTGATGCGAAACATCACATCTGAGGGAGTAAGGCCTCGCAACCCGGGCTCCAGACTAGCGGAAGCGTCGCGCAGTAAGCTGGCAACCAGGGTCGTGTATTCGGCGCGGGCCTGGTGATAGTCGGCACGGTGGGCGTCCATCCAGGCTTTGTTATTGTTCGCGGCCAGCTGGCGCAAAAAGTCCAGAACGAGGGGAAGGTTCATAGGTGAGAAGTACGTGAGGCAGGGCCATACACAAACGCCCCGCACCGCTAAGCGGTACGGGGCGTTGCTAAGTGAGGTTAGCGGAAGTCCTACTGTTTGCCCAGGGCCTGGGAACTGCTGAGGCCCGTGCGGTCATTCAAAGCCCAGCTGAAAGACAGGTATTCTACCTTCGCAGTGGGCAGTACCGGTACACGAGCGTACTGATTTACGAATTCCAGCAGCTGCGCTTCGGAGCCAAACTCGGCTCCATACGCTTCAAAAAGCCCGGATAGCTGCACCTGTTGGGGGCTAAGCTGGTTGAAGGCCGGGTCATTGAGGAAGCGGCGGGCCTGTTGGTCTAGTTGCTGGCTGAGGCGGGCGCCATCGTAGGCCTCGGCCAGAATGGCTGGAGCGGAGGCTGCACCGTACATCAGGGCGAAATGGACCCGAGGGTCGTGAAACTGGTTGCGGAGCATTTCCCGCTCAATCTGGTTTAGGGAATAGTTCTGCCCACCCACATTGACAACCGGCGCTTCCCAGGGCGTTTTAGTGCCCCCCACCACTTTCACCCGAATGTCGTTGATGCTGGCCACGGGGTAGTACTGTAGAATCAGGTAAGTGGCGGCCGCGTTGTAGGTGTTTATCCAGAACGCCTCCGTATCGGCAGGGGGCCAGGTTTGCGGGTCAGGTTTTACTTTGCGCAGGCCTTGCAGGTACCCCAGCAGCTCATCTTCCTCGTCCAGGAGGCCCGCATAGTCCAGGCGACCATCGGGGGTTACATAGCGGTGCAGCAGCGTATTCCACGGGGCCTGCAACTCACTACTGGTGGTAGCGTATCCAGAAGTTGCCAGCAGGAGCCCGCCAAGCAGCAGGCAAAAAAAGCGTACGAGGAAGCGGTGGGTTGCAGGCATGTGCGGAGGGGCAAGACAAAGAACGGAGAGGTCGGCAGGGCAAAACTGCTGCAGAATGGCTCGTGAGGAAACAGCGGGCCTAACTGAAGCAGCAGTATTTCAAAACCAGGAGGTTGACAAAGATACTGATTTGCTTTCGGCTTGGCAAAACACAATTATTCCGCTGAATATTGTTTTATCGGGCCTGTTACCTGCACGGTAAGCTGCTCCATTGCAGTATGTCCTGCCACCTTTCGGGACTTGGTTAGTGGGGTGTATTCAGGACTTGCTAGCGGGGAGTGAGCGAGTCGCCGACGCGCAGGAAGCCGCTGCCGGACCCCGTAACGTTTTGCCCAAACATGACCTTGCTGCCCTCGGTCCGGTAGGCGGCCAGCGTCCGGAGTGGCTCGCCCTGGGGGTGCTTCTGGGCAGTGTGGGGGTTAATGGTGGTGAGCACGCACCTGCCGCAGCCGCGCACAGCCCGGAACTGCAGGTCACCAATGCTGAAATACTCCCAGGCATCCTCCGCAAAGGCTTCACCACCACTAAACACCAAGTTAGGTCGGAACCGGTCCATTTCCACTGGCTCGGCCAGGCGCGTATTCAGCTCATTCAACGACTCCTGCCCAATAAGCAGGAAGGGGTAGCCGTCGGCGAAGCTCACTAGCTGGCCCTCGGGGTTGTGCTCCGGCTCCACGTCGCGGCGCACCATATCCGACATATACACCAGCTTGGCGGGCTGCCCCAGGGCCTCCGAAAGCCACTCATCACACTCCGGCTTGGCCCGCCAGGCAAATACCATATCATCCCAGATGGTGACGAACAGCGTCTTTTCGGGGGTAGCGGTGAAGGGTACATACAAGGGCAGTAGCTCAGGGCGCTGCTGGTGACTAAGCAGGAAGCCGTTGTAGGCCGGGGATACTTTCAGGTGGGCCATGGCGGCCGTTTGCCGCTGCGTCATGAAGCGGTTGCGCTCATCCACAATCAGCCAGCGCCGGTCGTGGCGCAGGCCGCGCGGCTCTACTGTGGCTTCCGTGAGGCGGATGCCGCCCAGGGATTTTACCGGATAAATGTACAGGTCGGAGAGAAGGAGGGGTGCAGCCATGCTGCAAAGATGGTGAAATGGTGAGGTTGTGAGAAGTGAAGTTATGGGTAGGGCCAAGCAGTTCGGCCTTGCCAGTGCGCTAAGCCCTACAAAGCACAAAGCCCCGGACGTGGGTACGCCCGGGGCTTTTGAACAGGTCAGAACTTTCGTATCTGTGAATGGGAAGCACGTTATGGCAGAAAGCGAGAAGCCGTGACATGTTCCTGGTTTACAGCTTTACCATTTCACAAGGTCATTCATTTTACACCTGCACCGCTTAGTGCAAGGGCCGCTTTTTGATCATGCCGCCCTTGGTTTCTTTCACGCTGTGCATCACCATGAAGGCGTTGGGGTCAATTTGCTCTACTTCGGTTTTGAGCTTGGTTAGTTCCAAGCGGGTAAT
This sequence comes from Hymenobacter endophyticus, assembly GCF_032464715.1. NCBI lineage: Bacteria > Pseudomonadati > Bacteroidota > Cytophagia > Cytophagales > Hymenobacteraceae > Hymenobacter > Hymenobacter endophyticus. Next base: position 145,536 of record NZ_JAWDJT010000010.1, read on the forward strand.
AACAGTGAATACAATGTCGATGGCATTGGCCTGGTGGCCGTGGGTGCCGTAGCCGCCTTTGCCGCTGTACACGGTAGCGCCCCGGCCCATTTCCTCGGTAATCATGCGGCGCACCGCATCTGCCTGCCCCGACATGATGGTAACGCCGGTATACTCCTCCAGGCCATCAATCACGAAGTCAATGGTTTTGGCCGCGGCCAAGTAGGCCAAAATGGAGTACAGAGCCGTTTCGATGGACAGGATATAAGCCGCTACCCCGAAAATCAGGATGTTGAACACCAGGATAATATCCCCGATGGTCATGCTGGACTTCTTGCTCAGGTAGATGGCCATAATTTCGGTACCGTCGAGTACGCCGCCGCCCCGCATGGCCAGGCCAATACCAGCACCCAGGAAGAACCCGCCAAACACAGAAATCAGCAGCTTATCCTGCGTGATGATGGGGTAGGGCATAACCGCCAGCACAATAGCCAGCGCCACAATACCAATCAGGCTACGGACGGCCACGCCCGTATCCAGCTGGCGCCAGGCCATGAGCACGAAAGGAATATTGAGCACCACAATGAGCACCGGCAGCGGCAGCCCGAATACCTGCACCAGCAACAGGGAAATACCCGTAACGCCCCCATCCAGGAAGCCCCCGGGCAGCAGGAAGCTTTCCAGCCCGAAACCAGCCGAAAACACGCCCGTTACCATCAACAGGGTATTTACTATCTGTCGCCGCCACCACAGGGCGTCGCGGGTGGGTTTGCTGGGGAGGCTGGTAGTAGATTGGGAGGAGGCCGCGGACTGGTTACCGGGCTGAGGTAGTTGCTGTGAGGACATAAGTCGGGGGTAAAAAGCAAAGGCACAAGCGCCACCTGGGTATAGAATACGCCAGAGCGGCCCAAGGGTTAAATCTGAACGGTGAGGCCGAAAAACCGCTGCCCCCGCTGCCCGCCTGCGTTTAAGCAGGAGGTGGCAGCGGGGGCAGGGTTGCGCGGGGCGCAGAAACGGGCGGGGTTATTGGGCTGGTTGCTGAGCCAACTGCACGGCCCGGTACAGGTTTACAATGCCACCCGTGCGCGACAGTTCCGCAAAGTCAACCAGCTTAGTGCTACCGGGTTGGCGCACTTTGGTATGTACCGGCTGGGCCGAGGCCAGAATGATGCGCTTAAGCTGGGCTGCCGTGAGTTGGGGAAAGTACGATTTGAGCGTGGCGGCAATGCCCGCAACCACCGGTGCAGCCATGCTGGTGCCGCTGAGGTTGCCGTACTTACTGCCGGGCAGGGTCGAATAAATCTGGTTACCGGGGGCAAACACGTCTACCTGCACTTTGCCGTAGTTGGAGAAGTCGGCGGCCAGGGATTCGTCGTTGAGGCGGGAAGAGGCACCCACGGTAATCATGTTCGGGATGCGCTGCCCGTTCAGGAAATTGGGCGAGGGGTACTGGGTGGTATTGTCCAGGTTGTTGTTCTCGTTGCCGGCTGAGTGAATCAGCAGCACGCCCTTGGTATCGGCGTAGCGGATGGCCTCCTCCACCGCCGGGCGCTGGGGCGAATAGTACTTGCCGAAGCTCATGTTGATGATCTGGGCGCCATTATCCACGGCGTAGCGGATGGCGTTGGCCACGTCCTTGTCCCGCTCATCCCCGTCCGGAATAGCCCGCACCGACATGATCTGCACGTTAGGGGCCACACCTAGTATGCCCGCATTGTTTTCCCGGTCGGCCCCGATGATGCCGGCTACGTGGGTGCCGTGCATGGGGTCGGGGCCGGCTGCGTCCCGGTTGCCGTAGTCGCGCTGCTTCAGGTCGTCGGGCCGGTCGCCCACAATGGAGCGGGGGTTAAACTTCAGGTTCAGGCCGTACTGTTGCTGGTCCTTGGTTTCCTGCAAGCCCCTCTGCATTTCTACCAGCACATCATCCAAGGAGGCAAAACCCGTCTGGATGAGCGTTTGGTAAAGGCCCGTGGTGACTTGGCGCAGCTCCGGGTTTTGGGTGGGCGGGTTGCGCAGGGTGGCGGTGTCTAGGCGCTCCACACCCAGGGCCTGCTTGAGGCCCTCGGCGCCTTGTTTGTTCTCGGCGTAGGCCTGGGCAAACTGCTGCAGCTGCTCGGTGTTTTCCTTCACCTTGGCCTCGTAGCTTTTTTTTACCTTCAGGTATAGGTCGTACTCCGCGCGCTTGGCTGCCGGCACGCTGGTGCGGGTTTTGCCCTGGTAGAGGGGCTGTAAACGGGCCAGCAGGCGGGTTTCCTCCAGGGCTTCCTCGTTGATGTTGCGCCCATCGGCCCCACCCAGGAAGTTCCAGCCGTACACGTCGTCCACGTAGCCGTTTTTGTCGTCGTCGAGGCCGTTGCCTGCCACTTCGCGGGGGTTGCGCCAGAGCACGCGGCGCAGGTCGGCGTGGGCGGTATCAATGCCGGCATCTATTACGGCCACCAGTACGGGGGTAGAGGCCTTGCCCTGCAGCAGCTCCCGATAAGCCCGCGTCACGCTCACGCCCATCACCCCCCCGTCCTGCTGAGCATCCAGCAAGTACCATTGGGGGGAGGTGGGCGCTACCGGGGCCGGGGCGGCGGAGGCAGGCGGGGTGGTTTGGGCTGAAGCTAAAACCGGAAACAGCACGGACAAGCCCAGCAGGCGCAGCCGGGAGGGGAAGGAAAAATGCATACAGAACGAAAGCAAAAAAGTATCGGACGCAATGACTACGCAACCGAGACATAAGTGGCACGAAAATCAGGAAAAGACGGGACAAACCCGGGCACTGGCTGAAGCCAGCCAGTGTGCATCCGGCTAATTCCGTGCCCAACGCCCGCCGTTGTGAAAAAAGTCCGGTGGCAGCCGCGCGTCAGGGAGCAGCCGGCAGCCGGCTTGGCGCAGGGCTCTTTGGGAGCGGAGTACCTTGTCCTATCTGCCCAAAGGGTAGGCGGCGGGGGCTGCAACCTCCCGGCTGGCCTTCTATCTTTACCGCCCGGCCACCTCAACCGCCTCGTTCATGCGCCTTCGCTCTTTCTACGCCGCTTTATCGGCATTCTTACTTCTTACTTCTCAATTCTTAATTCCCGAAGCCGCTGCTCAGGCCCCCAAAACCTGGTCGTCCGGCGAGATTCTGCTGGGGCTGAAGAAACTGAACGTGCTGGGCTCAGCCCTGTACCTAGCCGCCCACCCCGACGATGAAAACACTCGCCTGATTGCCTACCTGGCCAACGGCCGCCTGGTGGAAACCGGCTACCTCAGCTGCACCCGCGGCGACGGGGGCCAGAACCTCATCGGGCCGGAGCTGCGCGAGGGGCTAGGCGTCATCCGCACGCAGGAGCTGCTGGCCGCCCGCCGCATTGATGGGGGCCGGCAGTTCTTCACCCGCGCCAACGACTTTGGCTTCTCCAAAACGCCCGAGGAAACCTTCACCATCTGGGACAAGGAGCAGGTGCTCTCCGATATGGTGTGGGTCATCCGGCAGCGTCGGCCGGATGTAATGATAACCCGCTTCCCGCCCGACGCCCGGGCCGGCCACGGCCACCACACGGCCTCGGCCATGCTGGCCATCGAGGCCTTCTCGGCCGCCGCCGACCCCAAGCGCTTCCCCGAGCAGCTGCAATATGTGCAGCCCTGGCAGGCCAAGCGGCTGCTCTGGAACACCGGCTCCTTCTTCGTGAAGCCCGGCGAGGACATGAGCCCGTACTTCAAGCTCGATGCCGGCGGCTTCAACCCGCTGCTGGGCCAGAGCTACGGCGAAATTGCCGCCCGCAGCCGCTCCCAGCACCGCAGCCAGGGCTTCGGCAGCAGCGCCCAGCGCGGCGAGGCCCCGGAGTATTTCCAGCTGCTGAAAGGCGAGCCCGCCAAAACCGACCTGTTCGACGGCGTGGACCTGACCTGGAACCGGGTACCCGGCGGCGCAGCCATTGGGAAGATGCTAGACGAGGTAATCCGCAAGTACGACCCGGCCAATCCGTCGGCAAGTGTGGCGGGGCTACTGAAGGTGCGGGCGGCATTGCAGAAGCTACCTGAAGTGGCCGGTTTCTGGAATGACGAGAAGCGGGAGGAAATTGATGAACTGATATATGGCTGTCTGGGGCTGAACTTGTCTGCAATTTCGCAGGAAACCACCGCCACACCTGATGGGAAGCTTGATGTGGTCATTGAAGCCTTAAATCGCTCATCGGTACCAGTGAAGCTGAAGTGGCTGGAGGTTCCGGCTATTGATTTCAGCTTTCAAACGGTAGGGAATATGGCAAAGCAGGAGGTCAACGAGCAATTGACCAACGGCAAGCCGTTTCTGAAAAAAGCATCCATCACCATCCCGGCTAAGCAATCAGTCTCACAGCCATATTGGCTACGCGAAGCCGGAACGATAGGCATGTACAAAGTGCCGGAAATAGTAGAAGAATTTGCTTGGCCTGAGCATCCGCATAAGGGCCAGCGGATAGAAAAACGGGAAGTGCTGGGCCGGCCTGAAAACAGGCCTGTGAATGAGGTGCTATTTGCCATTGAAGTGGCCGGAGTACCCTTTTACTACACCAAGAACCTGCAATACAAAAGCACCGACCCGGTAGAAGGGGAGAAGTACCGCCCGCTGACAGTCGTGCCGCCGGTGGCCGTGAACATCGGCGGGCGGGCCTACGTGTTTGCCGATAACCAGCCCAAAACGGTGCCCGTGACGCTGCGTGCCGCCAAAGCGGGTGTGAAGGGTACCCTGGCCCTGAGCCTGCCCAAAGGCTGGACCGCCGAGCCTGCCAGCATCCCCTTCGAGCTGGGGGCCAAAGACGCCGAGCAGACCGTGCAGTTCCGGGTGCAGCCCGGCGCGGGGGCCGCAGAAGGCAAATCGGAGCTGCGGGCCGTGGCTACCGTGGAGGGGCAGGCGTACTCGCGCGGCTACCAGACCATTGCCTACACCCACATTCCCACCCAAACCCTGTTCCCGGAAGCCGTAGCCCCGCTGGTGAAGCTGGACCTGCGGCGCAAGGGCCAGGAAATCGGCTACCTGATGGGGGCCGGCGACGAGGTGCCCGACGCCCTGCGCCAGATCGGCTACACCGTCACCCTGCTCAAGCCCGAGGACATCACCGACCAGAACCTGCGCCGCTTCGATGCCGTGGTGCTGGGCGTGCGCGCCTACAACACCCTCGACCGCCTCAAAACCCTGCAACCCACGCTGCTGAAGTACGTGGAGCAGGGCGGCAACCTGGTGGTGCAGTACGTGGTGAACCGCGGCACCGTGCTGCCGCAAATCGGCCCGTACCCGCTCACTCTCAGCACCGACCGGGTGACGGTGGAAAACGCCCCCGTCACCTTCCTCAACCCCACGCAGCCCCTACTCAACACGCCCAACAAAATCACGAGCAAGGACTTCGAGGGCTGGGTGCAGGAGCAGGGCCTTTATTACCCCAGCCAGTGGGACCCCAAGTACCAAACCGTACTGAGCAGCCAGGACCCCGGCGAGAAAGCCAAGGAAAGCGCCATCCTGGTCGCCGACTACGGCAAAGGCCACTACATCTACACTGGCCTCTCGCTGTTCCGGGAGCTACCCGCCGGCGTGCCCGGTGCCTATCGGATACTGACCAATATGGTGTCGTTGGGTAAGTAGAGACGCGTATTCGCGTCTGGGCGGCCGCACCGTTGGGGGCTTCTTCGTTCCGCTAAACACCATCAGCACGCGCAGAGACGCGAATACGCGTCTCTACAACCTCACGGCGTATGCGCCGGTCCGGCGGCTGGCAGCCGCCGGGCCGGTTGTCGGCCGGACCGTCAGCACAACATCGTAATAACGTCAGCAGGCGACGACCGGCCCGACGGCTGCCAGCCGCCGGACCGGCGCATACGGTCTTCAGTGATACTATGTCTATGCGAAACTATATCCGCCTTGTACTTTTTGCGCTGGCTTCGGTACCGCTCATTCTGCTGTTGATATGGGCCATGGACGAGCCACTGGCCGAGCTACTGCACCGGCACGACGCGCCGCTACGGCCGTTTTTTACGGGCTTCATGCGGGTGCATGATGCGGTTACGGATAAGCTGATGCCGCTGTGGCTGTGGCCGCTGCTGCTACTGCTGTTTGCCGTGGCCCGGCTGCGGCGGTGGCCGCACTGCACCATCTGGCTGGTGGCGCTGCTGACGATGATAAGCAGTCAGGGCCTGCGCAACCTGCTGGCCATGTATTTCAACCGGCCCCGGCCGGGTCAGGTGTTCGGGAACTTAGCCGCCAATGCTGATTTCTGGCAGTTGGCGGGGCGGTTTGATGCGTTTCCCTCGGGGCACGCGGCGGGCGCGGCGGGGCTGCTGCTGCCCTGGGCACTGCGGTTCTCCAGGGCACGGCCCTGGTTGCTGGGGTGGCTGGGGCTGGTGTGCCTGGGCCGGGTGGTGCTGGGGTTTCACTGGCTCAGCGACGTGGTAGCCGGGGCGGCGCTGGGGTTGCTGCTGACCTGCCTCTGGGAATTGGCCACTGGCTGGCTGCGGCCCCGGCCAGTGGTTGCGCCGTAGTGCGGAGCTTCTGCCTTGTGTGCTGTTGGAAAAATGCTGCTTGGTTTGTTCTGGGATGCACGCAGCAAAGGCTTCGCGCTGCAACGCTGTTAGGGCGCTGGTGCTACGCTTTCCTGCGTTATCTTTCGTCCGTAATTCCCTTTCCGCCGTGCCGCACCCCGCAACTTCCGAAACCGAATCTGATTTGCCGCCGCTGCTGCCTTCATGGCGGGCGTGGTACTGGCTGGTGCTGGGCGCGCTGGCCCTGGAAATCGGGCTGTTCGTGTACCTGACCCGGGCGTTTGCATGAGCGGGCTCGACTGGCTGATTCTGGGCGGAACGCTGCTGTTCATTGTGGGCTACGGCACCTGGCGCACCCGCCGCGCCGGCGAGTCGCTGGATGGCTATTTGCTGGGCGGGCGGCAGGCCTCGTGGTGGGCCATCGGGCTCAGCATCATGGCTACCCAGGCTTCGGCCATTACCTTTCTGAGCACCCCCGGCCAGGCCTACGACGACGGGATGCGCTTCATCCAGTTCTACCTGGGGCTGCCGGTGGCGATGGTACTCATTGCCATTTTCGTGGTGCCCATCTACCACCGCCTCCAGGTATTTACGGCCTATGAGTACCTGGAAGGCCGCTTCGACCGGCGCACCCGCACCTTCGCGGCACTACTGTTTCTGGTGCAGCGGGGGCTCAGTAACGGCCTGAGCCTGTACGCGCCGGCGCTGGTGCTGTCGGCCATTCTGGGCTGGGATATTCAGCTGACGGTGTGGCTGCTGGGTACCGTGATGATTGCCTACACCGTTTCGGGCGGTACGCGGGCCGTGATGGTAACCCAGCAGGGGCAAGTGGCCGTAATTTTCGTGGGGCTGCTGGTGGCGGGCTACCTGCTGGTGCACTATATGCCGGCCGAGGTTGGGTTTACCGATGCCATGCGCGTGGCTGGCCACCAGGGTAAGCTCAACCTCATCGACTTTCACTTCGACCCCACCGACCGGTACAACTTCTGGTCGGGCATGACGGGCGGCTTGTTCCTGGCCCTCTCGTACTTCGGCACCGACCAAAGCCAGGTGCAGCGCTACCTCACCGGCCGCAACATTACCGAAAGCCGCCTGGGTTTGCTGATGAACGGTCTGCTCAAGATTCCGATGCAGTTCGGAATTCTGCTGCTGGGCGTGCTGCTGTTCGTGTTCTACCAGTTCAACCCCGCCCCGCTCACCTTCAACCGGCCGGTGTACATGCAGGTGGCCCACTCCGAGCAGTACGGCCCCCGGCTACGCGAGCTGGAGCGCGAGCACGCCACTCTGTTTGAGGTGCGCCGCCGCGCCACTGGCCGCCTCGTGCAGGCCCTGAAAAGCGAGGACCCGACCGCCATTGCCGCCGCCGAAACCCACCTGCAAGCCACCCAGGCCGCCAACCTCGGCCTGCGCCAACAGGCCCAGCAGCTGCTCAAAAAGGCCGAACCCACCACCGAAGCCAAGGACACCGACTACGTGTTCCTCACCTTCGTGCTCAACTACCTGCCGCAGGGGCTGTTGGGCCTTCTGGTAGCCGTGGTGCTGAGTGCCGCTCTGGGCTCGGCTGCCGCCGGCCTTAACGCGTTGGCCTCCACTACGGTAGTTGATTTGTACAAGCCGCGCCGGCCGGGGCAGGCGGAGGCGCACTACGTGCTGGCGTCGCGGGCGGCGGCCGTGGGCTGGGGCGTGCTGGGCATCGGGTTTGCCACCTTCGCCGCCCGCCTCGAAAACCTGATTCAGGCCGTGAACATCCTGGGCTCGTTGTTCTACGGTACTATTCTGGGCATTTTCATGGTGGCCTTCTTCCTGAAAGCCGTGGGTGGCCGGGCCGTATTCTGGGCCGCTGTGGTAGCCCAAGCCGTCGTTCTGGTTCTGTTTTTTACCACCGATATCGGCTACCTCTGGTTCAACATCATTGGCTGCGGCGTGGTGGTGCTGGGGAGCATTTTAGGGAAGTCAGACTACAAAGGGCTAAAAAGCTAGTTCCCCTCCTTGGAAAGGAGGGGCTAGGGGTGGTTGACCTTGCGCTAGAACTGTTTCTAGAAATTAGATTCTAGTATCGTTCAACGATTGTCAACCACCCCTAGCCCCTCCTTTCCAAGGAGGGGAACTAGCTTTTTAGCCCTTTGACTTCCTGATTACAGCTTGCCGGCTTTCTTGGCTTCTATGATCAGGTCCTCGTTCATCTTCACGTAATCGGCGTTTTTGGCGTCGAGGGCGAGCTTTTTGGACTGCTCGGCGGCGGTGATGGTGCCTTTGTAGTCCTTCATCTTCATCCGGATTTTGGCTTCGGTGAGCAAGTTCCAGAACTTGGGGTCCTTCTCGTTGGCCTTCTGCATCCAAGTTAGGGCCTGCTTCAGGTCCTTGTTGTTGTCGAGGTAGTACACGGCGGCGGCGGCTAGGTCGCCGTTGCTTGGGCTGGCGTTCTTGATGACTTTCTCGTCAATCTGCGCCATCACCTTGGGCTCCACGTCGGTGGTGATTTTGAACTTGGCGCCGGTCATTTCCCACTGCATGTCCACGTTGGCGGTGGCGGGGGTGAGGTCGGTGAAGTTCATGGTGAAGGTTTCCACTTTGGTGGGCACCTTATAGGTTTTGATGGTGAAGCGGGCCACGTCCTCGTCGTCCTTGAAGGCGTCCACATCAGCGCCCATCTTGGTGCTCTTGTTCAGCACCACAATCCACTCCGTTTTGCCGGGAATGGTATAAATGCCGTACTCGCCGGCCGGTACCTTTTTGCCTTCCACGGTTACATCATCCGAGAATTTGATGCTGGTGGTGGCGTTGGCACCCGTGCGCCACCGCTTGCTGAACGGCACCAGGTTACCGAAGGCGGCGCGGCCGCGCAGGCTGGGGCGGGAGTACACCAGCGTTACATCGGTGAGGCCCACGCGCTGCTGAATGATGCTTTTGGGGCTGGCCTGGGGTGTGCTGATCTGAGCTTCGGCGGCGGCGCTCAAGAGGAGGCCGCTTACCAGCAGTGTGGCGCTCAGGGCGCGGGAAGAAGACTTGAAGAAAGTCGAAGTACTCATGCGAGAGATTAAAAGAGGCGTTGGGAATTCGAAGCGAAAGTAGGCAAATCTGCCCGGGTAAGCGGTGCAACCTACCGGCGTACAGACGGGCAGTTGCCCGGTGGGTTGCGGCTAGAGCTGCTGTTGCGCAATGTTGTGGCGGGTGAGCAGAGCGGCCACCTCGGCGGGCGTGGCGGGCGGTTGCAGGCGGCGCATATCCAGGTAGTAAGAGCCTAACTCATTAGGGTAAAGCAACAGCCAATTATGCCCTACCCACATGGCCCGCTGAATCTTTGGCCATTGCACCGGAAAAGTGCCTAACGGGCTCTGCTGAATAACTTCCGTATCGGTTAGCAGGTAAGAAATGCTTGGTGCGGGCATCGGGTTGCGGGCGTAGCCCCGGCGCAACTGGTAACGGGTCAGGAGAGGTAAGGAAAACGCACAGACCACCAGCACACCTAAGAAAATAACTACGAAGACGTGTTCCAGCCGGCCGTTCTGCAAAACGTCAAGCCCTACGCTCAGGCTTAGTAGAAGTATCAACAGGCCAAGTCGCCACTTGATACCGCGCGTAGCTGGCTGCAACTGCCACAGCCGAAAGTTTAAGGCCACGTAATCGTCAGTAGTCAGACTTGTAGCAGACAGGGTAATGGGGGTTGGTTTCATCAGGAGGCGAAGGTAGCCGCTGGGCCGCTTTCTTCCCTTTTGCCAATCAGGGCCAGCACATCTACGGAAGTGTAAGGCTCCGGCACCTGCCGCAAATCCAGGTAATAGGCGAAATTGGGGCCGGGGTAGAGCAGCAGCCAGTCGCCTACCTGCTGCACGCGGGTGAGGGAGTGCCAGGGCAAAAATTGCCAATCCTGAGGCCATTGCACCGTTATGCCAACAGACTCAATATTGATACTTAGCGGCTGGGAAGATGCTTGCTCCCGAAAAGCGCAGTAATACTGTCGGCGCCTCCGCAATGCGCCTACTGCGTTAGCGAAAAGTGTAACGCCCCAAAATACTGCAATGGCAATGAGCGGTTTGCCGGATAGAAGCCAGCCCCACCATTCGGGCCAGTTGAAATCCGAAATCAGGAGTTTTAGCAGCAGAATCACCAGCACCACACAGCCTAACCATTCGACTGCATGGCGAAGTACGCTTTTGGCAGCCGGGGCTGGGGTTGCATTACCCAAAATCCGTTGCCGCTCCTGCGTCCGGTGAATCAGCTGGTACTCCGGGAAGGTGGGCGGGGTGGCGGGGAGATTAATAACCACTTGCAGGAGCGTAGCGCACTTGTTCTGCTTCAGCAACTAAAACAAACCTGTTAACGCCTTGCTGCTGAATTTGATGTAGAAAAGGCATGACAACCGAGGCCGGCAGCCGGGCATCCAGTCGTAAACATACAATGGCTGGGTGGCCATGAATAGCGTAGCCGGCTCGATTGGCAACTTGTAGTAATGCTGTTAATTGGTCATTTGGGGCAGAATACGGAATACCGCTGGATAGTTTTTTTCGCTGCCAGCCTGAGGTGGCCAGCCAAACCGGTAATTGTCGAACATCGGAGCCCAGATACGGTAGCTGCTGCAACTGCTGACGTTGCTCGCTTGAAAATTGCAGGCCATAGTTTTGCGCTAACAGTTCAATGGCTTTAGTCTGTAACTCGCTTGTGCTGGCGTGCATAGATAACCGCCTATGCATATCCAGTGAGAGAATAAGCTGAACTTCAGATATGCCCCTGCTGCATCGTTCCATACTACTGGGTAAGCGCACAATGGGTAAGTCAGCCGAGAACTTGGCCGAGGACATGAACAGTGTGCTTAGCAGCAACATAACGCCGCCCCACAGCCCCAACTCCGGCCGTAGCAGCTCGATGCGTGATAGGCGGGCATAGTGATACCGGATGGCCATTTTATCGGGGGTAACTATATGCCAGGCTTACATGACGAATTCCGTGTTCCTGCAACTGGTTCATTAACTCCCTAATGCGGAAAGCCGGGGTACATTGATCAGCTTCCAAGATGAAATTGGTGTGGTAAACCGGATTGTATTCTGGATAGTAATACGGGTTACGCATGATTACCTGCTTATGTGCCTGTAGCCAGCGGGGCAGGAATTTCAGGTCTAGGCCGGGCTGCCGGAAATGGTTCAGGTTAATAGTATTCTGCCCGAGCACTGTGGGCAAGGCGTAACCTGCTGTCAGGTGCCGCATTAGTTGTATGTGAGTTAACGAATCACCTTCTTCCATGTAAAAACGTCCTTGCTCAGTCAGGTAAATAGTTGTAATCGGACTCTCCATTAGTTGGCAGGTGAATGGCGTGTATTTCATAACTGGAAGCTGGATACGCGGCTGATTGGAAAAACGTGGTGGCGCAACCATCAATAGCAGGGCCGTGAGAAGCAAAGCCACGCTGGCCAGTGCTGGCATGCCGTATAAAGGCTGAAGACTGAGGCGACGTGGGTACGCTAAGGCAGGCATAGGAGAAAGAATAGAATAAGTAGATAAGATAGAAAATGTCAAATAAAAAACGGGCAACGCCACCGCGCCGCCCGTTTCAGTTAATCCGTGCAATCCGATAAATCCGGGCCTTACGTCAGCTCGAACTGTAGTTTCAGCAGGTTGGCGTAGAGGCCATTTTCGGCGTTGTTGAGTTCTTCGTGAGAGCCTTGCTCCACGATGCGGCCGCCGTCGATGACCAGAATCTTGTCGACTTTGCGGATGGTGCTCAGGCGGTGGGCGATGATGATGCTGGTGCGGTTCTGCATCAGCTCGTCCATGGCCTGCTGCACCAGCTTCTCGCTTTCCGAGTCGAGGGCGGAGGTGGCTTCGTCGAGGAGCAGAATGGCGGGATTTTTCAGGATGGCGCGGGCAATGGCAATGCGCTGGCGCTGCCCGCCCGAAAGCTTGATGCCCCGCTCGCCCACCAGCGTATCCAGCCCCTCGGGGAAGGACTGGATGAACTGCCAGGCATTGGCCTTGCGCGCCGCCTGAATAATTTCCTCGTCGGTAGCGTCGGTTTTGCCGTAGGCAATGTTTTCGCGGATAGAGCCCCCGAACAGAATGGTTTCCTGGGGCACAATGCCGATATGCTGGCGTAGCTCGGTGAGGTCGTATTGGCCGATAGGGCGGCCGTCTACCAGAATTGCGCCGCCGCTCAGCTCATAGAACTGCATTAGCAATTGCACAATCGTGGATTTGCCGGCTCCCGAGGGGCCCACCAGCGCAATCTTCTCGCCGGCCCGGATGGAGAAGCTGATGTCTTGGAGTACCGTCAGGTCAGGGCGGGTGGGGTACTGGAACTGCACGTGTTCGTAGGCAATATCGCCCCGCAGGTGGATGGGCTGTGCGCCGGGCTGGTGGGTGGGCTCAGTGGGCTCGTCCAGTATTTCCAGAATCCGCTCCGAAGCGCCCAGCGTGCTTTGCACCTTGCCGTACAGCTCACCCAGACCCGCAACCGAAGCCCCGATGAACATGGTGTACAAGGCGAATTGCGTCAGGTCGCCAATTGTCATCTGGCCGGCCTGCACCAGCGTGGCGGCGCGCCACAGTACCAGCACGATGCCCCCAAACAGGCCAATAATAACGAACGACACGAAGCCGCCGCGGTACAGGTTGCTTTTCAGGGCCGCCCGCACGGTATTGGTGAGCGAGGCAGTATAGCGCTGGGTTTCAAACTGCTCGTTGGTGAAGGCTTTTACCGTGTTGATGCCTTGCAGGGTTTCCTCCACAATGACGTTGGTTTTGGCCAGCTCATCCTGGGTGGTTTTGGCCAGTACCCGGATTTTCTTGCCAAACACCATGGCCAGTACTACAATCGGCGGAAACGTTAGCAGCATAAACAACGACAGCTTCACCGATACTATCATAATGAACACGATACCTGCCAGCAGGGTTGTCACCTGCCGGAACAGTTCGGCCAGGGTCAGGGAGAAGGAATCCTGAATGATGCCCACGTCGGAGGTGATGCGCGAGGTGATGGCACCCACGCGGTTTTTCTCGAAGTAGGGAATGGGCAGCTTCACGAACTTGCGGTAGAGCGCCTGCCGGATGTCGCGCACGGTAAACTCGCTTACCTGCGTGAAAAACCAGATGCGCCCGAACGAAAACAAACCCTGCAACAGAATCAGCACCCCAAAGCCCAGGGCAATCTGGTTGATGGAAACGGCCGTGCCGTTGGGCAGCACCACCGGGTTGCCGCTGGCGGCGTCGGCCAGCTTGCCAATCAGCCAGGGGAAGGCCATGGTGCTGGCGCTGGACAACGTAAGCAGCACCGTGCCCACGATGAATTTGGCGCGGTAGGGCAGCGTGAAACGGAAAATCCGCAGGCCTTGCTGAAAACTCTCTTTGGTAAGCTTGACCTTGGGGGCATCAGGCCCCGCCTGGCCACTGGTATTCATTCCGCTTCTGGCTGCCATTTCTTTTAGAAGTGAGCGTTTAGAAGTGAGAAATGAGACAAGGTTCCGGTGCCCATTTCTTGACGCCGGAATCTTGTCTCACTTCTTATTTCTAACCGTCTCGGGTCTCAATTCACTATTCAAATTTATTCTTGCCCTGCTCCACCTTCAGGCCTTCGGAGTTGCCGAAGGGGATGGGGAGGCGCACCTGGGTGGCAACGGGCTGGCCCTTACGGGTGGCCGGCTTCCAGGCCGGCATCTGGCCCAGCACCCGCAGCGCCTCCGTGTCGCACTCGGGGCTGAGGGGTTGCACCACCGAGGGGTTGGTGAGGTGGCCGTCGGCTTCCACCGTAAAGGTCATCACCACGTTGCCGCTGATTTGCTTGACGCTGGCCGCTTCCGGATACTTTAGGTTCTGCTGAAAAAACGTGCTCAGGCCCTGCACTCCACCCGGAAACTGGGGCGGCGCATCGGGGCGGTTGGGGGCGGGGCGGGCCTGGGCCTGCATGCGGCCCGGTTGCAGCTCCACGGGCTGCTTCGGGGCCGGAGCCGGGGCTTGCTGGGCCTGTGCCGCTCCAGCGGTTAAAGCTACGAGCCCGAGCATGAAGAACAGATGTTTCATAGGGTTGGCAGGGTTGATAGGGGAAGGAGCGAAAAAGCCCGTCATGCTGAGCTTGTCGAAGCATCTCTACCGCTTCGGCGCAATGCTAATTAATTAGTCAGAGGTAGAGATGCTTCGACTCCGCCTTTGGCTACGCTCAGCATGACGTTCTTCCAGGCTTGCTCTACTACAAAGGTACGCCTCCCTTAACAACGGCTACGCAACGGGGTTCAATTCCAGGTTGCGGGGGCGCGAAATGGCCAGCAGACCCAGGAAGGTAATCAGGCCGTTGAGCATCAGAATCTCGAAGCCGAACTCGTAGCCCCACCAGGCCTTGGAGTTGGAGTTAATAAACCAGGTGAGCAGCGGGGCCACCACGCACACGGGCAGCACCAGCTTATCATTGAGGCCCCGGCCGGTGAAGATGCCGAAAGAAAACAGCCCCAGCAGCGGCCCGTAGGTGTAGCCCGCCGCCTTAAACACCGAGGTAATCACGCTCTGGTCGTTGATGGCCCGGAAGATCAGAATGATGATAATCAGTACGATGCTGAACCCGAAGTGCGTGGCTTGGCGCAGCTGCTTCTGCTTGGCCTCATCGTACTGCTTGATGTCCAGCATATCCACGCAGAAGGAGGTGGTCAGGGCCGTGAGGGCCGAGTCGGCGGAGGCGTAGGTAACGGCAATGATGCCCAGGATGAACACAATGCCCGCAAACAAGCTGAAGTGGTTGGTAGCCAGCAACGGAAATACATTGTCGCCGATGACTTTGCCGGTGGTTGGGTTCATGGGTAGGGCAATGCCCTTAGCGGCGGCAAACTTATAGAGCAGTACGCCCAGCGAGAGGAAGAACACGTTCACCACCACAATGGCCAGCGTAAACCAGAACATGTTTTTCTGGGCATCGGGGAGGCTGCGGCAGCTCAGGTTTTTCTGCATCATGTCTTGGTCGAGGCCGGTCATGACGATGGTGATGAAGGCACCCGAGGCGAACTGCTTCCAGAAGAACTTGTCGTCCTTGGGGTCGGAGAAATAGATCTGCGACATGGTGCTTTCCTTCACCGTTTTCACCAGCCCGGCAAAGCCCAGGTTCAGCTCGTCGGCCATCAGGTAAATGCTCACCGCCACGCATACCAGCATGGCCATCGTCTGGAAAGTATCGGTCCAGAGGATGGTTTTGAGGCCGCCCTTAAAGGTGTAGAGGTAAATCAGAAAGATGCTGACCGTGACCGTCACGGCAAACGGCACACCCAGCCCATCAAACACAGCGAATTGCAGCACACCCGCCACCAGAAACAGCCGGAACGCCGCGCCCACGGCCCTCGAAATCAGGAAAAACAGCGCCCCGGTTTTGTAGCTCCAGAACCCGAACCGCTGCTCCAGGTAGGTGTAAATGCTCACCAGCCGCAGGCGGTAGTAGAGCGGCATCAGCACGGTGCCAATGACCAAATAGCCCACAATGTAGCCCAGCACCACGGCCATGTAGCTCCAGCTTTGCGAAGCCACCATGCCGGGAATGGAAATGAACGTGACGCCCGACAGCGAAGTCCCAATCATGGCAAAGGCCACCATGTACCAGGGCGCGTTGCGGTTGGCTATGAAGAACGACTCACTCGTGGCCTTCCGCGAAGTGAGGTAGGCAATGATGATGAGGACGACGAAATAGCCCGCAATCAGGCTCAGAACGAGGGTGGGCGACATGTACTTACGCTATTGGCTGTTAGCTGCTGGCTGTTAGCTTTTCGCATGGAGGAGAGTGAACTCCTCCTGCCATGCGTTGAACAGTGCAACAGAACGTCAAAGCTAACAGCTAATAGCCAAAAGCTAACAGCGCAGGCAACTACTCGGCGCGCAGGGTGCGGGTGCCGGCGTAGTAGTAGAGCTCGGCCAGCGCCTTCTCGTAGCTGGCGCGCATGCTTTCCTGCTTCAGACGCAGGTCGATGAGCTTGGTTTCGCGGGCATTGATGAGGAAAATCGTGCTTTCACCCAGCTCAAACTTCTGCGACTCGGCTGCCAGCAAGATGCGCTGATTGGCAATGGCCTGGGCCTGCACGGCCAGCTGCCGCTCGTAGGCCTTGAGCGTGTTGTACTTGGCGCCCACCTGGTTGGTAATCACGCGGCGGCTGTTCTGCTGCTCCAGGCTGGCATCCTGCACTTTGAGGCGGGTTTGCCAGAGCTTGCCCCGCTCCTTGCGCAAAAACAGCGGAAAGGCGAAGTCCACGCCCACTTTGTAGTTGTCCCGGCCGAAGTCGTAGTAAGCGGGCACTTCCGGGCGGTAAAAGTCGCCGCGGCTGAGCAGGTAGCCGCTCACGTTGATGGTGGGCTTGAGCAGCTCGCGCCGGTACCGCTCCTCCACGCCCAGCTGCCGAATTTTCGCATCGAGCTTGAGCAGAGTAGGGTGGCGGTTGGTGGCAAAGTCCAGCAGCTGCTCGTAACCGGCCGAATCGAGTGGGGTGAGGGGCGGAGTTTGCGGTACGGCATAAGCGGGTAGCTCTACCGGCTGGCCATCCTTGTTCCAGAGGTGGTTGGAAAGCAGCAGGCGGGCGTTTTGCAGCTCCACGCCCAGCTGTTCAAACTGCACCTGGCGGTCCTGCACCGTAATCTGGGCTTCTACCGAGTCGATGGGAGCCTGGTCGCCGAGCTGGGCACGGCGGCTGGTGCCCCGGAACCGGGTTTCGGCCAGCGCAATGCCCTCCTGAATCAGCAGCATCTGCTGGTAGGTGTAGTACCAGTTCCAATAATCCTGAGCCGCCTGCAGCCACACTTCGTTGATTTGCTTGACCCGCTCGGCCTCGGCCGCATCCACCAGAATGCGGGCCTGGCGCAGGGTACTGCGGCGCTCATCAATCAGCAGCCCCTGACCCAGCGGCACCGACAGCCCGGCCACCGCCAAACCCTTTTGCGGGGTGCGGTACTCGGGGTTCACGTAGGTACCCACCATGCGGTCGTAGCCCACTTTCAGGTCGATGCCGCCGGGCCAGATGGGGACTTTCAGCTCATTGGCCCAATTGTTATAGTAATCAGTGCCGCCAAATATTTTGCGGTCGAAACCGGAGCCCAGCTTGGGGTCGAAGCCGCCCCGGGCCTGCTGCACCTGGGAGCGGGCGTCGTCGCTGAGTAGGGCGGCTTGCTTGACTACCGGGTGGTTTGCATACACCAAGTCGGCCAGGTCCTGCAGCGAAAATACCCGCGCCGTATCCGTCGGGGGGCGGTCTTGGGCCAGTTGGCGGGTTTGCAGAGGGGCCGCCTCCAGGCCTGGTTTCTGGGTGGGCAGGCGCAGGTCCTGGGCTTGGGCAAGAGAACTGCACAACAGACTGCCCAGCACCAGCACAGCCGGGCGGCTTACTGCCCAATCAGGCAGTAATGCGGCGACCAGGCGCCGAAACACACGCGGGAACAGCATCGTCACTGTTACTTATCCTTGGTAGCAGTTTCCTTAATGGGAGCCTCAGCGGTAGGCGCCTTCAGGGTAGGCGGGAAACCGTTAAGCTGCCGCCAGATTTCGTACCATACCGGCACCGAGTCCAGAATAACCCAGCCGTATACCCCCGAGCCCAGGCGCAGCTGCGCCGGCCAGGGGTTGTCCCGCTCGTGGTGGCGGTCGGGGCGCACCAGCAGGCGGTACTTTCCATTGGTGCTGCTTACTACATCAATTACCGTAACGGTGCCGCCAAACGTGCCCACGGCCACGGAGGGCCACCCCGAGAACTGGATGGCGGGCCAGCCGTCAAACTGCAGCCGTACCTGCCGCCCGCGCTGAATAAGGGGCACGTCCATGGCGCGTACGTACAGCTCGGCGGCCAGCAGCGGCGCGTCGGGCTGCAAGGTGGCAATGGATTCTCCTTCCTTAATGGTTTCACCGATGCCCGCTTTGAGCGTGCGCACTACGTAGCCGCTCTGGGGGGCACGCACCACGTACAGGCCCCGGCGCACATCCACGTTGGCAATCTTATTGCGCAAAGAAGCCACTTCACCTTCCGAGGAAACCTTGCTGGATACGGCCGAGCTGCGGTCAGAAAGGGCTTTAGCCACGTCCTGCTCGTACTTGGCCCGCAGGTTAGCCAGCTCAATTTGGGCGTTGGCTAACGACTGCTGAGAATTGCGCAGCTTGTTGCGCTGGGCCACTACCTTGGCCAAATCCTCCTGCAGCTTCAGGCGGCGGGTTTCAATATCGGTGAGGGAGAACAGGCCGTTTTTGTAGCCGTCCTCGTAGCGCGCCAGGCGGGAGCGGGCAATCTGGTAGAAGTTGGTAACGGCCACCAGGTCGGCACTGTCGATGGAAACCGTGTTGCGGGCCTGGGTAATGCGGTTGCGCGCCGCCGAAAGCTGCACATCCAGCGTCAGGCGCAGGGCATTGATTTGCTGGTCAGTGGCAACTACTTTGGCATCGTAGGCCCCCACGGTGCCGCGTTTGGCGGCCAGCTGCTCGTTTAGGCGGGCCGGCAGGTTGGGGTCGAAGTACTCGTCCTTGATTTCAGAAATGGTCAGGATGGTGTCTCCACGCTTCACCAGTTGGCCTTCCCGCACATTCCAGTGCTCAATACGGCCCGCAATTTGGTTTTGTACGGTTTGGGGCCGGTCCTGGGGCCGCAGGGTGGTGAGTGAGCCAGTACCCTCAATAGTTTGGCGCCAGGGCAAAAACAGGATAATCAGAAACACCACGCCTACTATGAGCAGCACCCGGCCCAGGCGGCGGCCGCCTTTGGGGTCCAGCAGCTCCCGGTGGGAAAGTTTCAGCTCCTCATCCCACACGGTATCGTCTATGTCTTGGTTAGATAGGTTAAGCATGGGGTTGTTCAGTTGTATGCTCCTCTATCGGTAGGTCCGTTACCACGGCCAGCTTTTCCACGCCGGTCAGCATGTCGAAAATGGTGCTTACGCCGGTCATCAGCTTCTCAATGGAGCCGCTGATCTGCACAATCAGCACCTCGGCAGCCACAAACTGGCCCAGCGTCATCTGCCTCGATACCACAAACAGCGTACCGGCAATCAGCAGGCCCGCCGTGAGCACAGTGCGCAGGGCTATGGCCCAGCCAAAGTAGGATTTCAGCACCCGGAAGTGGCCGTTGCGAGCTTTCAGGTACTCGGCCGTCAGCTCGTCGGTGCGGGCCAGGGCGTGCCGTTGCTCCGCCTCGTTATGGCGGAACCGGGGCAGGTCACTGGCTATCTGCTCCAGCCAGCTTGCAGTTTTGTACTTGTAGGATGATTCCTCCAGGCTGGTACGCAGGGCCCGGCGGTAGTTGAGCACATAAATCAGCGCCAGCATAAGCAGGGTAAGCAGCCCGAAACCGATAAAAATGGGGTGGTAGAAGGACAGAACGATAACGGCAAACAGAATCTGGAAGCCGGCAAACATCAAGTCAATCAGCAGCTTGGTAAGGCCCTTTTGCACCGTCAGAATGTCAAAAAACCGGTTCACCAGCTCCGGTGGGTTTTCGCCCTCCAGGGCCTTGGGCTCAATGCGGGGCAGGCGGTAGGCAAACTCAATGGCGGCCTTGGCAAACAGCCGCTGCTCAATAACTTCCACCATCGTGAGCTGCCCTACCAGCAGCAGACCACCCAGCAGTACGCCCAGCACTACCACCCCAATCAGGATGTAGGAAGAGCTGAAAATGGCACCGGTAGATACCAGGTTGAATACTGCCTGCGTACCCAGCGGCAGGGTGAGGCCAATGAGGCCCGTAACAATGGCGTAGTAAAAAATGTAACGAATGGAGCGCCGCTCAGTGTCGAGCATGCGGGTAAGGCGCTGCCATGGGGTAGGCGGTGGTAAATTCAGGGTTTTGGAGGCCATGCGGGCAAACAAATAACAAGAGCAACGGTGGGCAAACTACCAGCCGGGAGTCAGAAGTCCCGGCTAGCAACTGATGAGCTAGAGGACAGGGAAGCAGCAATACGTGGAAAGCCAACGGGTAGCTATGTACTTCAGCCGTCTGCTTTCAAGCCCACTTCACTTTCCAACCGCAAAAGTACGCTCGAGGTTATGGCAGTAGGATTTAATTATAGTTAAAATGGTATTAAATTGATTTAATGCCACTTCCCCCTTATGGGTACGTGTTGTACTATGCTCATCAGAAACGAACTAAGGGGTAGTATTTTGCCAGCCGAGGTGAGGTGCACCTTGCTCAGCTTCCAGTACAATGCCTTCATGCCTGTGGACTTCAGAGAGTTACTCCCAATCCTGCCAGCGCAGTACTTCGCCCACGGCCGGCACATGCAGCTCCCCGCGCAGCATTCCGCCGTTGGCTACCAGCTGCAACTCCCGAATTGGCTCGGAGGCAGGCTCATCGGAAAGGTCGAAGGTGCCGTAGTGCATGGGCACGATGTGGCCTGCCCGCAGCAGATTTACCCCCTTGGCTGCCTCGTGGGGGTTTACGTGGCTCAGCTGCATCATGTAGGGGGGCTTGTAGGCCCCAATGGGCATGAGCACGGTATCCAGGGGCCCAAACTGCCGCTCAATTTCCTCAAAATGCCCCGCCATGGCCGTGTCGCCGGCGAAGTAGAGGGTGCGGCCATCGGGCAGGCGCAGCAGAAAGGAGCCCCACAGCACGGTATTCAGGTCTAGCAGGCCCCGGCGGTGCCAGTGGGAAGCCGGCAGGTAAAATAGCTCAAACGGCACCTCCGGGCCCAAATCAAACTGCTGCCACCAGCCGGCCTCCTGTACTGGCACACTAGGAGCCATACCACGCAGCAAACCCGCCATTCCCAGCGGCCCAAACGCGCGCAAGTTGGGGTTCTGCTGGCTCAGCACCTGCACCGATTTCGCGTCCAGATGGTCGCGGTGGCCGTGGCTGAGCAGTAGGTAATCGAGGCCACGGAGCTGGGCCAGCTGGCAGGGCAGGGCGTGGCGGCGGCGCAGGCCCAGGGAGCTAAGTAGCACTGGGTCGAAGATGAGCAGCTTACCGGCTACGCGCAGCAGAAAGCAGGCATGGCCCAGCCATACCAAGCCATCTTCCTGACTTTCCAGAAATGTCGTGCAGTCTACCACCTCGGGTACCCAGGTATCAGCCTTCTTTTCTTCCTTTTGCGGATTTTTGCTGAGTTGCCACTTGAGTACTGTGCCGAAGTTGGGTTCGTACAGCTCTTCGCCATTGCAGTACTCGCGCCCAACCATCTTATTGCCGGGGTAGTTGGGCTTGATGATGGGCAGTTGCGGATTATGCGCAAAATGTGGGGCGGCAGCCATAAGCAGGCAAACAGGAAAGAGGGAAAATCAGCCCAAAGAAACGCCAAAAACGAACGGGCCGCCCGAACCAGGTTCGGGCGGCCCAGGCCGGCCGGAGCGGCAGTACATTAATAACCCAGCGGTGCGCCTGGCCCAAACAGGGGAGAGTAGCCGCCCGGGTACGCCGTAGCACCATTGCTCACCCGCACGCCACCCGAAACCGAGAAGTTTTCGGTGATGTGGTAGTCGGCGCGCAGGTTTACGCCCGTACCCATATTACCGCCAAAACCAGCATATGGGCTCACCAGCGGGCCGGCAGTAGGCGAGAGGTCTTTCCAGGCGGAGCCCGTAAGCACAACCCGGGGCGAAAGGGCGTACTGGCCGCCGCCCTGCACAAGGTAATGGTTAGTGCCCTGGGGCAGTGGGCGGCCGGCTTCGCCAAACGGCGCGTAAGCCAGGCCCGGCATGGTGCGCAGGTAGGTAACCCCCCCAAATACCGAAAACCGCTGCGTAACCGGCACCGAAACCGTAGGGCTTAGGTAAGTGGCCGAGCCGTAGCGGCCGGCAAACGTAGCGCCGGCCTGCAGGCTGTACTGGGGCCGCAACCCCAGCCGTGCCGGGGCCGCAACCGGCTCGGTAGTTTGGGCCTGGGCCGAAGCCGCCGTCAGCAAAAAGGCCAGGGCCCCGCAACATAAAAAGCGTGAAAGCATACAGATGGTACTGCCGGGCAGTGGTACGGATGGACAGCGAAGATACTAACGCAAACCAAGGCTAACGCGTGCACTTGCTCGCATAAGAACCAGGTTTGCGCAGGTAGGTTGCGCTCTGCCAGTACAGTGCTCGATATAAACCAGCCAAATGGCAAAGGAAATGGCTGGCGCAACTTGCGGGCTGGCACAAACCAGTACTTTCCGGCATTTGTCTGGCGGGCTGCGTATGAAAACGGGGGGAGGCTGTTCTCGCCCAATGGTTACGCTTCTGCATGCAAACTCCCGTCCTCAATCAGGCGCGCGGCACGCGCTTACTCGGCCAGAAAGTGCTGGTATTGGTGCTGGCCGGTGGTAAAGGCTCCCGCATGGGCCTGCTCACTCAGCGCCGGGCTAAGCCCGTACTGCCTATTGCGGGCACCTACCGGCTCATCGACTTTGCCTTGTCTAACTGCGTGAATTCGGGGTTGACCGATGTGTGGGTGCTGGAATCTTACGAACTGCACACGCTCAACGACCACCTGGGCGGGGGCCGGCCCTGGGACCTTGACCGTACCTACGGGGGCATGCGCGTGCTACCCCCGGTAACCGGGCCGGAGGGGGGCGGATTTGCCGGCGGCAACGCCGATGCCTTGTACCAGCAGCTGCCCCTGATCCGGCAATTTGCCCCCGATGTGTTGCTGGTACTGTCGGCCGACCACCTGTACACCCTCGATTTTGGGTTGGTGCTGGCCGAGCACCTGCGTCGTCGGGCCCACGTAACGATGGTAACCACTGCCGTGCCACCCCAGGATGAGGCCACCCGCTTCGGCAACGTAGTACTCACTCGCACCGGCCGCGTGCGGCGCTTTGCCTACAAACCCGCCAAGGCCGTATCGGATATCATTACCACCGAGGTGTTCCTGTACGATATGCCAGCTCTGGACCGGACACTTACGCAACTAGCCGAGCAGCACACCAACCTGAAGGATTTCGGGGACTACCTGCTGCCGACGTTGGTGGAGGAAGGGCAGGCGTACTCCTTTCCCTTCCAGGGCTACTGGCGCGACGTGGGCATTCCGCAAGCCTACTGGCAAGCCCACATGGACCTACTCGATAATCAGGGCGTAGCCCTGGCCCAACCCGATTGGCCCCTGTACACCCTAGTGCTGCCCCGGCCGCCATCCCTGGTGCAAGCCGGTAGCCTAGTGGAGGATAGCCTGATTGCGCCTGGCTGCCGCGTAGCCGGTACCGTGCGCCGCAGTGTGCTAGGGCCCGATGTGACGGTGGAGGCCGGAGCCGTGCTGGAAGAGTGCGTGCTACTAGGCGGCAGCCACATAAAGGCGGGAGTGCACCTACGCCGGGTGATAGTCGATGCTGGCTACCAGGTGGAAGAAAACCGCAAGTGGTGGGGAGAGCAGGTGAAAGTGCTGGGTGATAAAGCTGAGGATGTCTGACTTACGAGCATGCCAAGGCCAACCCGAGTGTAGCCCGAGCCCCTTTACCAGATTAACAGGCCACTATTTCCCGGCTTCGCTCAAAATGAGCGGCTGGTAACTTAATTCTGCGGACTACTTAACAAAAAGCCCCAACAACCTAGGCTGTTGGGGACTTTGTTATGCGGCAAGCTGCAAAGTGTATAGCTGATAAATTACCCTTTAGCCTTGCCATTCAGCCAGTCGGCCCGGAACTTCTTCTGGGCCTTGGTTACGGGGCGCTTGGCCTGCTCGTAGGTAACTACTTCCAGCGTATTATCCTGCTGCAGCGTTACCGAGGCTGTACGCACTTGGCCCCGGGAGCGGTACTCCAAGGGCAGCACATCGCCGGGCTTGTGGGCCGCTAGCAGGGCCTGCATTTCCTTGGCGTTGGTGGGTTTGCGGCCGTCTACTTTCAGCACCACATCTTCCCGGTCGAGGCCGGCCTGGTAGAGCGGGCTGTTCAGCAGGGTAGTGCCCAGGGTAGCCGTACTGTCGGGGTTGAACTGCAGGCGGGCGGCCAGCGTAGCTTGGCCGGCGCGGGCCGGGCGCACCAGCAGTCCGGCCGGGGCCAGTAGCTCCTCGTAGTTAGGCAGCTCGTGGCCGGTAATGTGCTGGCGGAAAAACTGCCCGGCAAATGTAGTGTCCTTGGTTACCTGGCCCAGCACCTGTTGCAGGTCGCGCAGGGTGTAGGGCTTGGCGGGGGCGTAGTTCTGTTGGGGGCCGTGCTCCTTCCAGAGGGCCCGCATGTAGGTATCAAGGTCGGTTTTGAAGCGCTGGCGCAGCTCCAGATCCAGGGCCAGGGCGTTGGCCGCGCCAATGTAGTAGTAGCTTAGGTAAGTGTTCGAGCGGTTGTTAGGGTCGATGGCCGCCGCCGCATCCACAAACGGGGCCTGCTGGCTCATGTACACCGGTGAGTACCGCTTCGGGCCCGGCATGGTTAGCATGGCATCTACCACGCCGCTCAGGGCTTGCTGGCAATACTGGTCATCGGTCTGAATGCCGGCCCGGCGCATCAGCAACTGGCCGTAGTACTGCGTAAATCCCTCAGCAAACCACAAATTGCTGCTCATGTTAGCCCGCTGAAAATCAAACGGCTCCAGGTCCTGGGGGCGCAGGCGCTCCACGTTCCAGCTATGGAAAAACTCGTGGGCCACCGTACCCAGGTTGTCCGTGGCTCCCGGGCCGCGCAGGGGGCGGTTGCTGGTGAGGCTGGTGGAGTTGCGGTGCTCCATCCCGTCGCCGCTGGTTTGGGGCAGGTAGTTGGCAATGAAGGTGTAGCGGCCAAAATCGTACTCCGGCAAGCCCCCGAAAATGGCGGCGGCTTCCTTCACCACTTTCTTGGTATTGGCCGTGTACGCGTCCAACTCGGCCGGCGCACCATCGTGGAGCACCTGCAATTCAATAGTGCGGCCCTGTTCCTGCCAGGTGCGGGTTTGCTGCGGCCCCAGCGAGGTAGGCGAATCCATGAGGTACTGCAGGTTGGGGGCCGTCCAGGTACCGCCAGCTTCGGGTTTCAACTGCGAGGCCACGGTCCAGCCTTCGGGTAGCTGAAACTTCACGGCGGCCGGCCGCTGCTCCAGACCTTGGGCGTAGGCGAAGGTAGCTGGCGCGTTCAGGTGAGCGTGGCGCTGGTCGATGCCGGCGTAAGTGCCATCGGTCCGGTCGCCGAATAAGGTGTAGGTAAACACCACCGTGCCGCTGTGGCCGGCCACCGTCCAGCCGTAGGGGTCGGGCTTGGTTACGGCTAAAGGCTTGCCCTGGGCATCAGTAGCCTGCACGTCATACACATTCTTGGCAAACTCGTGCAAGGCGTAGCGGCCCGGCGAAGAGCGCGCCATGCGGACCTGCAACGGCCCAGCCGGCACTTCCCGAAACGTGACCGTAACGCGGGCTTCGTGGTGAACGGCGTTGGGAAAGGCCAACTCATACTGTATCGGGGCTTGGGCCAGAGCCGACTGGCTGAGCCCGAGGGGGAGGGCCAGCAGCAACAGGGCGGCAGTTTTGCGCACTATCATAAGGGGAAGAAAAGAGAGAAAGACGGATACAGACACGAACCTACGGGTTTCCGTTGCTAGTTTCTCGGAATGAATTGGGGAGTGCCCGGTAAGAAGGCTGAGCACGGTTTCTGACGCCTATCCGGCGGCCTGTTACTGATTTCGCCACACACTGGCCTGCACCATATGGCCAAAAAACTGTCCGGCAGCTTGGGCTTGCAGGTTCAGGCGGCGCAGCTCTGCCTCCATGGGCGGCCGTTGCCGGGCGCTGATACCGGCGCTGAAGCCAAAAAATTGGTACATCAGCCAGAGCAGCACCCGGTGCCACCAACGGCTGGGCGGCCCAAAATCAGCCAGCAACCACCTACCATCAGGCACCAGCACCGAATACAGCCGCTCCACGATGCTACGTAGTCGGTTTGGGGCGAATAAATCCAGGAAAAAGAACGTCAGCACCGCGTCAAACTCCTCCTGGGGTTGCAGAGCGGCTTCTGTGCCCAGCCGAAATACTACCTGCCGGGCCTGGTGAGGAGCATGCTGCTGCAGCCAAGCCTGGCTGCGGGCCAGCATATGCGGAGAAGCTTCCAGGTACAGAATACGTGCCTCGGGCCGCCGCCGCAAAATCTCGCCCAGTACCCAGCCAGTACCACCCCCAATCACCAGTACCCGTACCGGCCCTGGGGGGAGCCCCGCATCCAGGGCCGCCTGCTGAGCCCGCTGCAGGGCCGGGCCGTATACCAGCCGGGCCAGGGCATCGTAAAACGCCGCTACCGCATCAAAACCAGAATCGGGCAGAAGCATTGGGAGCTAGTGAGAACAAAGGGGAAGCAGAGACAGATCAACGAAGGTACTGTCATCTTGGGCGTATTATTCGCGTACCTTCCTCCACACTCAATCCGTATCAGATAGCATGAGGGGCACATTGCAGCGGCTACTGGCCGGGTTTACGCTTTTTCTGACGGAGTTTGCCATTACCCTGGCCCTGGGTACGCTGGGCGTGGTCTTGTTTCTGGCTCTGGGCCGGGAGGTGTTCGACCAAGACGCGGCCACGTTTGATGCGGAGGCTTTCCGCTGGACGCGCCGTTTGCTGGGCCCCAGCCGGCAGAGCTGGGTGGAAACCGTTACGTTCTTCGCCTCCCGCAACTTTATCACCGGGGCTGGGTGCCTGCTCATCAATTGGTTTCTGCTCCTGAAGCGCCACCGCTGGTATTCCTTGCTAGTGCCAGTGGTGGCTCTGGGCAGCATCACCCTGAATCTGGTGTTAAAGCAGTTTTATCAGCGGCCCCGGCCACTGCTGCCGCTTACTTCCGCTTCCGGCCTGAGCTTTCCCAGTGGCCACGCCATGATTTCGGCTTCCTTCTACGGGCTGCTCATTTACCTTGTCTGGACGCACGTGCGCCGCCCAGCCTGGCGGTACGGCCTTAGTGGGGCCTTGGCGCTCCTGATTTTGCTCATTGGCCTGACGCGGGTATACCTACGGGTGCACTACGCCACCGATGTGCTGGCGGGCTTCGCGGCGGGACTGGCTTGGCTGGTAGTAGCCATTCCAGTACTGAAACGCTTAGAAATGCAGGCGAAAAAACGATTTAAAAATCAACTGCAATCCGCTGAAAAACAGCCCATATAGCGTGAAATCACTCTTTTTAGAAAAATATTTTACCAGTTTTTTTGCCCCGAAACTTGACAGACGTTGAAAAATCGGCCTATCTTTGCAGCATCAAATGACACTCACCCGGAGGTCAGCTGATAAAAAAGTGCTGCGCTTGTGGCGAAATTGGTAGACGCGCTGTCTTCAGGCGGCAGTTCCTAACGGTGTGAGAGTTCGAGTCTCTCCGAGCGCACAAAAGCCGACCCAGAAATGGGTCGGCTTTTTTTATTACAGATTTTACCGGTCAAGCACGTAGCACTGTTTCAACCGCCGATAAACGCAAACCCTGGCGTACCACTACAGTCAGATCCGGCTGTATCCGCAGGCTTGCACGTAAAAACCTGCACAATCGGCTCAATCAGGGTTAATATGTGAGTGCATGAAGAAACTACTAGCCCGCCTGCTTGCCCTGTTCAGCCTGCTTACTGCGGAAGTAGCGGTGGTGGGTGGGGTGTTTATCGGGGCTGCGCTGTTTTTCTTCTTCCTGGTGCGAGTGGTGTTCGTGGAGCACTCGGTGCAGTTTGATACCTGGGCTTTCCGGCAGATGGATGCGCTTCGGGCCGCCTGGCCCGGCCTAACGGGCCCTGTACGGGCCCTCACTTTTTTTGCGTCTTTACCTTGGCTGGTGCTGGCGGGAGGCGGTATTCCGTTGGTGCTGAAAAGGCGCGGACATCGAAGGGAAGCCCTGGAGGTATTTTTGGCCGTGGCCGGTGCAGCGCTGCTCAACCAAGTTCTGAAAACGCACTTCCACCGCCTGCGTCCCAGCTCGGCGCTGCTATTTCAGCCGGGCCTGAGCTTTCCCAGCGGCCACGCCATGATTGGGCTGGCCCTCTATGGCTGCTTAGCCTGGATGCTGTGGCGGCACCGGCGCCACCCGGCCTGGGCGGCTCTACTGGTGCTGTTTGCCCTGCTCATCGGCCTGACCCGCGTGTACCTGCACGTACACTACGCCACCGATGTAGCGGCCGGTTTCGCCAGCGGCCTGTTCTGGCTGATTCTGCTTCGCTCAGGACTCCGGTTCTGGTGGCGGAAGGAGAGGCAGTTAGGAAGTAAGAATGGGGGCGTTTAACACTGAACTATTCAGATGCTAAACGCCCCCATTCTTATTTCTCAATTTTTAATTCAATTTTACCTTCACGCGCAAGGCCAGCAGGCCTTTCACGCCCTGCAGCTCCTCCAGCTCCAGCTCCTCAATTTCGGGTTCCAGCAGGCCCCGGTCCTGGAGGTAGTCGATGTATTCGTAGTATTCGTCGGCTTCGCGCTGCTGGCTGTACACCAAGGCAATAAGTCCGGGCTGGGTGAGCCGCTCCCCGGTACCCACCACCGTGGCCTTGTCAATGCGCTTCTTGATGATTTCGTAGCGGATATTGTAGGCTCCATCCACATCAAACTGGCGCTCATCCTGCCGGAACCGGATGCTCAGGGGCTGGCTGTGAATGAGAATGAGCTGAGTGGTTTCCAGCGGCACTGGCAGGCTGGGTTTAAGGGCGGCCGTGCGGCGGGTAATTTCTACCATCACCAGCAGTTGCCACAGCCGCAGGTTTTTCAGGAATACCAGGTCGAAGGGCTTGTTTTGCACCAGGGCTGCCCCCACGTAGATGTTGTGCTCTACGCCATCGGTTTTGAAGCGCTGGAAATAGTGCGGGAACATCTGCTGGGCCTTGGCATCTTCCTCATCCAGGTAGCTGCTTACGGCATCGTTGAGCAGGGTAGTGGTTTCCTCAAAAGCCTTGCGGCGCTTGTAAAGGATGCCTAGCTCGGGGTCGATGTGGGACCAGTACTGCTGAATGACGGGCTGTAGCTCCGGGGTGTTCTGGCGCAGGTACTCAAACAGCGGCTCCATTTCCGTTCTGAGCGACTCGAAAATGCTCACCTCGTCGCCGCTCAGAATGCCCTGACGCAGGCGGCGCAGGTTTTTATTTACGTAGAACTTCAGCTCGTCGAGAATGGGTAGCTGCTGAAATTCTGAGGCCTTTTTCAGCACCTTGCCAGCCAGGGTAAGGTGCTCAATCAAGTCGCCCTGAATAGCCTCGTTGCGGGCCGTACTGCTCCCCCTAATATCACTGGAGCCGTGCAGAGGATACACGTCATGGAATACGATGTCCTCCATTTCGGCCTGGCGGTTGCCGTCTTCCACTTTCTGCAGCAGGTTCTGGGCAGCATCCGTGAAGCGCCACTCCATAGTAGGGTGAATGGCCGTAAACTTCTCCTTGATGATGGCCTGTACCCGCGTCTGAATGTCCTCGGCGTTGCGCTTCACGGCTACCGCAAACAGGGGCAGAAACTGGTTTACATTTTCGAGGCTGAACTCGTTCAGGTCGCCCACGGTGGGGGAGCCCAGCTCCAAGAGGCCCACGGTATCGTCGCCGTAGGGCAGCAGGGCCAGAATGGCGGAGCGGATGCCCAGGCTCAGAATCTGCTGGCGCAAATCCTCGGGCATATCGGCCCGCTCCACATCCTCCAGCACCAGGGGGCGGCGGTCCTGCCAGAGCTGGCTGTAGATCTGGCGGAAGCCGGAGCTGGCGTCGGGGTTGTGCAGCTGCTTGGTAAGGAAGCTGTGGTTGATTTTGCGGCCGAAATCCACGAAAGCCCGCTTCTTTTCGTCGTAGGCCGCAATGCCCAGCTGCAGAAACGGCTTGCCAAACAGTACCCGCAACTTCTCCTGAATCTGCTCCAGCCGGTCGGAGGCCTGCAGCACGTCCCGCTCCAGCAAGTCGTACTTCAGTTCCGAGAGAATCTCCTGCTCCGTTACATCTACCAGGTGCAGAATGTTAAAGCCTACCAGCTCGAAATGCTCAGGGGGTAACAGTTCCTGCCACAACTCGGTGCGGTGGGGGTTCCGACTCAGAAAATCCAGTTGTTCCGGAGTCAGCTCCGGCTTCTCGCCGTGTATCTGTACCTGCAAAAAAGTGGAGTTGAACTCCACGCTGTAGTGCCGGTAAAGACCAATGCTATAGTCGGGCACGGTGAAGATGATGCTGCCCTGCAAGGGCAGCTGCACCTCGTACACCTTCTCCAGAATAAGCTGGTAGGCCATGCGCGTGGTGTACACCTCCAACTGCCGCATATCAATGTTCAGCGGCTGCTTGATGATGTTGCTGGCATTGAGCAGCACCTCGGCAAAGCGGGGCGTGTGGTAGAAGCTGTGCCGCTGGAATGGCGGAATAGCCCCCACGATGTCCGTGTTAAAGGAGGCCGGCGGGAATACGGCCAGCATCAGGGTTTCAATCAGGTCGCAGTTGCATTCCAGCAGCGTGAGGTCGGTCAGGGCACCCCGCACCCAGTCGGCGGCGGCTACCTGCTGGCCCACCGAGCGGGAGAGCAGCGCAATGCCCTGGTTCAGCGACTCCTCGCCGGCGCGCCAGTACGCAATCAGGGATTCCAGACTCAGGGTAGTCCGGAACGGAAAAGTGGGCGAGACGGCCGGGGTCGGTTCTTTCAGCATAACAAAGGGGGCACGCCGCAGCACCAGGTAAAGTGGGAAGCTGAGGCGTTGGTTATACGGTAAAGGGGGCGGGCCGTTGGGGCGGCTTAGGGCCGGGCCAGTACCAGCGGCACCAGTTGGTTGTTGGCGCTGGGGTCGGTGAGGTTGATGGGCGTGGTGCTGCCGTTGGTGTACACCAGCTTGCTGGTGTTCTGGTAGCAGGTGCAGCACCCGTCGCCCTGCAGGCGGGTTCTCAGGGCCACGCTGTCAATGGCATAGCGAAAGAATACGGAGTCGCGGCGGGTGCGGGCCAGGTACACCTGGTAGCGGTACTCATTGAGGTTGCGGTTGCCGCTGCGGGTAAAGGGCGTAAGGTTGTTGATAACCAGCGTATCGCGCAGCCGCTGCCCATTGGCGCGGGTAAAGGCCACGGTATCGGCCCGGGGCCGCTGGGCCGTATCGTTGGGCACGCGCACCAGAAACACGTTGCGGATTTCGCGGTCCTGGAAGCCCTTCACGGCATCGGCGCTGAACTGCAGCTTGATTGCCTCAGCGTACCGGTCCTCACACTCGCAGGCCACGGAGCCGCAGCAGGAGGCCAGCACCGCAGCCGTGAGAACGAATAAGCACCAGTTGAAGGAAAAACGCAGCATAGTACCGTAAAGATAGAGGGTTGACCGCCGTGTGCGGGGGCTGGGCCACGAAAAAGCCGACCTACGCAGTGCAGGCCGGCGTCAGAACGTTGCCTCAGGGTTGATTATTGACGCGGCGGGCTATTCTTTCACAAACCGTTTAGTTTCGGCTCCGGCGCGGGTGGTAATCTTGAAGAAATAGGTGCCCGTGGGCAGGTCGGCTACATCTACGGCCAGGGTGTGCGGGCCTTTTTCCTGTTTGATGGCTTGCGTTACTGTGCGCAAGGTGTTGCCCCGCCCATCGAGGAGCTCCACCGTTACAGGGCCTGCTTTGGTAACCTCGTATTCCAATTGGCTGGCGGCGGTGGCGGGGTTGGGGAACACGCCCCCTAGCCCGGCATTGCCACCCGGTGCAGCGGGAGTTGGGGTGGAAGCCTCGGGCTGGAGCAATAGAAACTGAGCCGGCTGCAGAAAGCGGCGCACCCCATCGGAGCGGCGGTTTTTGCGCGGACGCGGCTGGGTAGCCGGGCTGGGGTGCTGGGCGGTAATGGCCTGCAAATCGGTAGCCCACTGCTCCCGTTGCGGCTTCAGCTCCTGGGCCAGACGGGCAATATCGGCGTCGTACTTGCGGGCCAGCTGCTCCACGCTTTGCAGCAGGGTGCGGGTTTCAGTGCGCAGCTGCTGTGCCAGTTGCTGCTCAGGCTCCGTGAGGGCGGGGCGGGCACCAGGGGCGGTAGTGCGGCGCAGTTCACGGCCCCGCTGGCGCAGGTCGTGGAGCTGGGCCCGGAACACAGCTAGCTGGGCTTTGTCGGAAGTGCTTAGCTGGGCCTCGAGCTTCTGGCGCTGGATGCGCAGCGTAGGCAGCACATTCCGGCTGATGTAGGCTCTGGTTTCGGCGCGGGCCGGCCGTGCTGCTGGGCCGGTTTGCTGGGCTTGGCTGGTAAGTGAGGTAATGGTAAGCATAGCCCCCAGGGCCAGGGAGGATAGTCGGGCAAGGTTCATCAGCTCAGGTTCAACTGTGGGGAAGTAGTGAAAAGATAGCCAACGCCGGCATTGGCCTACTTCGCATAGAAACGAAATTGGGCGCAAGGTTTAACCGGGGCCGCAAAAGGTCGGCTAACCTGCCTGTTTCATCTACGAATCTGCCATCTTGCGCCACTTATGCGTGTTGCTCTTGCCCATTACCTGGCCCTGTTTGGCTTCTTGCTTTCTGTATCAACCCGGGCGCAGCCTACGGCCCCTGCCGCGCCGCGCCCGGCCCATAATCCCGCCTGGCTGGAGCAGTTGCTGCAGGAGTCGGGAGTGTTGCGGCGGCATCAGGTGGGTGTGTGCGTGGCTGATGTGGCCACTGGCCAGCAGCTGTTTGGCCATCAGGAAAGCCAGTATTTCACGCCCGCCAGCACCATGAAGCTGTTCAGCCTCTACGCCGGCCTGCAGCTGCTGCCCGACTCCCTGCCTAGCTTGCACTACGTGCAGCGCCCCGATACCCTGCTGTTCTGGGGTACCGGCGACCCTACGCTCCTGCACGGCGACGTGCCCTCGCGGCGGGCCTTTACCTTCCTGCAAACCTACCCGGGCCAGTTGGTGTACGCGCCAGTGCCCACCGCCCCGGTCTATGGTCCCGGCTGGAGCTGGGACGATTACAACTACTACTTCCAGCCGGAGCGGGGGCCACTACCCATTTACGGGCACACCGTGCGTTTTTACGGCCGCGCCGGCCAGCCTCTGCCCAAGGTGCTGCCCCGCTTTTTCCGCCCGCTCACGCAGCCAGCCCCGGCCGGTATGCCCAACCCCGCCCAAGACCGTGTGCGGCGTCAGGAGCAGGAAAACCGGTTTTGGGCATTTCCGGCCGCTAGTAATTGGGTTGATGAAACCCCCTTCCGTACCAGTCCGGCGCTGCTGCTGCAATTGTTGCAGGATACCTTGCGCCGCCCGCTGACCCTGGCCCCATTGCGCCTGCGCCCCCAAGACTCCGTGCGTACCCTGCGTGGTTTGCCCGTTGACTCCTTGTACCGCCGCATGCTGCGCGTGAGCGACAATTTTCTGGCCGAGCAGCTGCTGCTGATGGGTGCCTCCACTCTGAGCAACGACTCCCTGAGTACGGCCCGCACCATTCGGGTAATGCAGGCCCGCTACCTGCGCGACTTGCCCGATGCGGCCGTATGGGTGGATGGCTCCGGCCTCTCGCGCCTGAACCTGGTTACGCCCCGGGCCCTGGTGGCGCTGCTGTTGAAACTGCACCAGCGCGTGCCTGAGCCGCGCCTGCTGAGCCTGTTGGCTGCCGGGGGCGGACAGGGCACCCTGCGCCGCGTGTACCGGGATGCGCGTGGGCCCTGGCTCTGGGGGAAAACCGGTACGCTCACCAACAACCACAATCTGGTAGGCTACCTGCGTACCAAATCAGGCCGGCTGCTGGCCTTTAGCTTCCTGAACAACAACCACGTGGTACCTACCGGAGAAGTACGGAAAGAAATGGAGCGTATTCTGGTCCAGATTCGAGACAGGATGTAAAAATTGAACAGCTCAGAAAGGTTGTTCAGATGCAATAATGGGTAGTTGAGCCATGGTAGCCAGGGGTGCAGGGAAAGGCTCCCGCTTCTCCCTGCATCCATAAATTCCCATTAGCAATGCTACGGTTGTTACCATCACGGGTACGTTTCTGACAGGCGTGCAGTTGGGGTTGCTCAACGGCCAGCACATGTCCACCGTGGCTGATTCCACCTCGGCCACGCAGGTGCGGATAACGGTACCAGGCGGGGAGCTTTCGGGGCTACTGCGCGTAACCACGGCGTCCGGTACCACCCTCAGCCCTGGTTCACTCACCATCACGCGGCCTACCAGCACCAGTATCTTCCGCCTGGTAAGCGGTTCTTTCACGAGCCGCGCCGCTGCCACTTCCCTAACTACCTTTCCTGGCCCCTTCGAGAATGAGCTGCTGATAGCCCAGCCCGCTACGGTTATGCTCAGTACTCTGGCTGGCCAGACGATGTACCGCAGTCAGCAGGCTCTGTCGTCGGTGGCCCAGCTGCTGCCCGGCCTGCCCACGCTGAAAGCTGGCGTGTATGTGTTGCGCCTCACCACCGCTACCGGCAGCACCCAGCGCGAATAACGCCACCAGACCCTGCTTACCAAACGCCAACCGGCCATCCTGAAACTACTTCGGGGCGGCCGGTTGGTGTTTTAGAGCCAAGCTTTCTGAGAACGGCCGTTAGTACAGCACCCGGAACTTGATGGTGTGTTCTACCTCGCGCAGGGCCTGAATCACCTCCTGGTCGTACTGCTTGTCGATGTCGGTAATCACGTAGCCGATGTGCTCGTTGGTTTTCAGGTATTGGCCGAGGATGTTGACGTGGTGCTGAGCCAGCACGTTGTTGATGCGGGCCAGTACACCGGGCACGTTCTGGTGAATGTGAATGAGGCGGTGGGCCTGCTGCTCGGGTAGCTGAATGTTGGGAAAATTGACGCTCTGCTGGGTGTTGCCGGTATTTACGTACTGCATAATTCGCTCGGGCACAAACTCGGCAATGTTGCGCTGAGCCTCGGCGGTGCTGCCGCCAATGTGGGGCGTGAGCAGCACGTTGGGCAGGCCCCGCAGCTCATTTTCAAAGCTCTCCTGGTTGGTTTTGGGCTCGTAGGGAAACACGTCCACGGCGGCCCCGCCCAGGTGGCCCGAGCGGAGCACGGCCGCCAGGGCGGGTACATCTACCACGTGGCCGCGGGCGTTGTTCAGGAGCAGGGCACCAGGCTTCATCAGGGCCAGCTCCCGGGCCCCGATGAGGTTGGTATTTTCCTGGCGGCCATCCACGTGCAGGGTCACAATATCGGCTTGCTGCAACAGCTCATCCAGGGTACGCATTTTTACGGCGTTGCCCAGTTGCAGCTTCTCGGCTACATCGTAGTAGAGCACCTGCATGCCCACGGCCTCCGCCACCACCGAGAGTTGCGCCCCAATGTTGCCGTAGCCCACAATGCCCAGCTTCTTGCCCCGGATTTCAAACGAGCCGTTGGCCGATTTGTCCCACTCGCCCTGGTGCATTTTGGGGCTTTTCTCGGGGATGCGGCGGGCCAGCATAATAATTTCGCCCAGGGCCAGCTCCACCACCGAGCGGGTATTGCTGAAGGGCGCATTGAACACGGCCACGCCCTTTTTCATGCAGCCGGTGAGGTCAATCTGATTGGTGCCGATGCAGAACGCACCCACGGCAATGAGGCGGTTGGCGGCCTCCAGCACCCGGGGCGTTACCTGCGTTTTGCTCCGGATACCCAGAATACTTACGCCTTCCATGCGGGCGGCCAGCTCCTCTTCATCGAGGCCGCCGGGCACGGTATCCACCTGGTAGCCTTCCTGCCGAAACAGCTCGGCGGCGCGGGGGTCGGGGTTTTCTAGCAGCAGAACCTTAATGCGGTTCTTGGGATAGGAAAGGGTCATGGGGAGCTTGTTCTGGTAGAGAAATTCGTCGAAGGAGGGCAGCACTTCATCAGCGCGGGCCACTACGGCCTCGCGGGTTACGTTTTCGGTGAAGGCATAAAACCGGTCGGCCAGGCCCGCTTCCCGAATCTGGTAGTCGGTGTATCCGTCACCGAGGGCGTACACGGGGCCGTGGAGGTCAAGCTGGCGCAGCTGCAGAATTTTGCCCCCGTCCTGGCTGAGCGGGTTGCTGGCATCAAAGCCGGTAATGCGGCCGTCGGAGTCAAAAGAGAAAGTGTTGGCCAGCACATGGTTGGCGTCGATGCCGAACTCGGCCACCACCGGCTCAATAAACTCCCGGAAGCCACTGCTCACGATGTACACCCGGCCCGGAAACTGCTCGAAGAAGCTGCGGTTGCGCCGGATGCTCTCCGATACTTTGCCTTTCAGCCGCTCCACCAGCAGGGCTATATGCTCACGGCGGGCCGGCAACAAGGCCAGCCGCTCCCTGAGCGACTCCGAGAACTTCAGCTCCCCGCTCATGCCCCGGTCGGTGAGGGCCCGAATGGCGGCTACTACTTCTGGGCGGTTGGGCTGGCCGGTGAGGGCAATGTCGGCCAGTTCATCAAGGCCTTCCACCTGGGTAAAGGTGCTGTCGAAATCAATAATGAGGTAGGGGAGTGGCGCAGGGTTGTCGGGCATAGTGGGGCAAGGTAGGGGGCAACGGGCAATGCAGCACAAGCTGCACCGCAACGGCTCTACGATTTCAAACCAGGAAAGAATACTGACCTCGGCACTTATTGCCTAAATAAGGCTCGTATTTTGGGCTATGCAACTACCACTGGTTCTGCTCACACTACTGCCTAGCCCGCCTGCGCCCCCGGCTGTCACTCTGCACCGGATTACGGCGGCTACCTACGCCCAGGCCCGGCGAGCAGCCAAACCGGTACAAGTGCCGACGACTTTTCCCATAAAACCCCTCAACGGGCAGTTCGTCATTCCTACCAGTAGCGGCCCGCAAACTTTCCGCGACGTGGTAATCGACGAAAAAGCCATTGCCAATGGTCACTCGGAGGATGAATCGACGAACTATGTCTACCACGGCTTCTCGGCTGGCTTCCGACGGCACGTGGTGGAAGTGACTTTCTATGAAACCGGCGAATGGTGGCTCATCAGTCCCGAAGGCCGGCGGCTGACGCTGTACGGAAAACCGGTGTATGCACCCGACCAGCAGAGCATAGCCACCATTTGCCCAGGGTTAGAATACAGTGGTGGCCAGCCCAATGCCCTGCAGATTTTTCGGCTGCAAAATGGTACGCTACGGCCGTTTTGGGAGGTACGGCCTACCAGTTGGGAGCCGGAGGAGCTATTTTGGGTGGATAAGAACACGCTGTACCTGAAGCGGGAAGAATACCCAGGCGGGCGACAAGGAGCCATGAGCTACTGGAAACTAGCGGTGGCGGCGAAACCTGAGTGATGACCAGGCTGAGGTAATCCTTAGCAACCCTAACCAGCGGCCCAACGTACAATCCAACGCATACCATGCAAGCCTGCGAATTGGCTCAAATTCGATTTGCAGTTGCAACAGAGCCCCGGCCGCTAGGCCGGGGCTCTGTTTTTTTCCGTTTAGGCTATGCTTCGTAAAACTCCAGCGGCAGGCCGTCGGGGTCTTCGATGAACGTAAAGCGGCGGCCCGTCAGCTCATCTATCCGAACAGGCTCGGAGGCGACTCCGTGGGCCGTGAGGTGAGCTATGGTAGCGTCAATGTCCGCCACGGCAAAGGCCAGGTGGCGCAGGCCGGTAGCCTCGGGGCGGGTGAGGCGTTGGGGCGGGTTGGGGAAGGAAAATAGCTCGATGACGTACTGCTCGCCCAAGGCCAGGTCCAGCTTCCAGGACTGCCGGGCCTCCCGGTGCACTTCCCGGATGATACGCAGGCCCAGCACTTCGGTGTAGAACCGCTTGGAGCGGGCGTAATCAGCCGCAATAATGGCAATGTGATGAATGTGCAGGAGCGGCAGCATGGAAAGCGAAGTGAAGAAAAGCTGGTTTACTGCACCCGCTTGTCGGTGCAGGCGGGTACCCACTTTGGGTAGCGGCAGTTGGAGCAGGAGGCCGCACCGCCGCGGGGTAGCTCCTGCACCTGCCCGCATTGGCAGCAGGCATATTCCCCCGATTCGGCTACGCGGCTGGCGGCGGCGTCCACTCGCTCGGGCCATACCGGCAGGCCGGAACGTACGTCGGCATCTTCAAAAAAGTAGATGCTCATTTCGCCGGTGGCCTCGATGTACACGCGGCGTACCTGGCCTAGGTGCTCAATCTGCTGCCGCCGCAACTCCCCAAACAGTTCTTTTTGGTTGAGGCGCTGCTTCCGGAAATTTTTCATGTTGATGATGCCTTCTTCCACCAGCAACACCGGGGCCCCTTCCAGCCAGTCGGAGAAGCGCGGCAGTTGCTCGGTGAGGCGGTTGAAGCCCCAGTACATCAGGGCCACGGCCCCGAACACCACCCCCACATGAGCCAGGGGTACGTCGTCGTAGAACATGGCGTCGCCGGCGGCCGAGCCCAGGGCCAGCACAATGCTTAGCTCAAACAAGGAAAGCTGCTTGACCCCGCGCCGGCCCGTCACGCGCAGGACTGCCAGCGTCATAATATAAGTGATGATGCACCGCACCAGCACCTCCAGGAGGTAGAGCGGCGGCGCATCCTCCGACAGCAGAATCCGGTTCCAATCGAAGGGGGTAATAGGGGTGGCAAGGAGCATGAGCAATACTGGTAGCGTATAGAGCGGAAGTATACTGGCTAACGCAAAGCGCGGCTCAACAGTTAGCGCCGCGCCGTTATTGGGGCCAGTCGTGGGGGCCGGGCGGGGGCTGCAGGGGCAGCATGAGGTGGTAGGTAGTGGGGGCGAATCCCATAGCGGCCCAAAACCGGTGGCCTACCTCGTTCTGTACGGCCACTTGCAACTCCAAGTGGTCGGCCCCTTCCTGTAGCAGCCAGTGTCTGGCCGCCAGAAACAGCTCCCGGCCAATACCCAGCCGACGAAAGGGGGGGCGCACCATAGTTTCGGCAATGTAGCCGCGGCGCTTGTAGTGCATGCCGTGGTTGCCGAGCTGGTACATGGCAATCAGCAAACCGGCCAGCCCCTCGGGCGTGTCGGCCACAAAGAACCGCGTGTAGGGTTCTCGCAGCCGATTCAGCAGGGCTTGTTTCAGTTGCACCTCGGCCATGCGGTGATACCCGAAAACGGAATGATACTGCCCGTGCGAATCCATTAGCTCACACCATAGCAGGTATACAGCGTGCAAATCGGAACGGGTAGCAGGGCGGATAATCATGCAAAGAAAGACGCGGACGAAGCCGTAAGATGCGCACCAGCGGCCGGAAACTCAATTTCCGGCAGAAATAAGCAGGCTGTAGGTAAAAGGAAGAGGACGTCCGTAGCGGCATAACGCCTCCGGCAGCGGGTTTGCCGGAGGCGTTGTAACATGAATAATGATTCGGCCACTGCCTAGGCGCTGGCCTGATTCAGCTCCTGCACATCGGCTGCGGTGAGGTGTAGGGAGGTAGCTTTCAGCAACTCCTGCACCTGCTCGGGGGTGGTGCCACTGGCAATAGGCGCGGTGAGGCCGGGCTGGGCCAGTATCCAGGCCAGGGCTACCTGGGCGGGCGAGGAGCCGGCGTGGCGGGCCACCACGGCATCCAGGGCCGCCAGAATGCCCCGGCCTCGGTCGTTGAGGTATTTGGGGCCGATGCTGCTGCCCCGGATGCTTTTGGAGAGGTCGGCCTCGGTGCGGTATTTGCCCGTGAGGAAGCCGGAGGCCAGCCCGAAGTAGGGAATCACGCCCACGCCGTGCTCCAGGATCAGCGGCTGCAACTCTTGCTCAAAGTCGGCGCGGTTGTAGAGGTTGTATTCCGGCTGCAGGCTCTCGTAGCGGGGCAAAGCCTGAGCGGCGCTGGCCTCCAGGGCTTCGCGCAGGCGGCTGGCCGAGTAGTTGCTG
Organism: Hymenobacter endophyticus; assembly: GCF_032464715.1. Taxonomy (NCBI): domain Bacteria; kingdom Pseudomonadati; phylum Bacteroidota; class Cytophagia; order Cytophagales; family Hymenobacteraceae; genus Hymenobacter; species Hymenobacter endophyticus. Next base: position 185,408 of record NZ_JAWDJT010000010.1, read on the forward strand.
GCTCCAATGGCGCGCACTTTGCCTTCTTTGATCAGCTCGGCGTAGGCTTCCAGGGGCTCAGTCACGGGCCGGCTTTCATCGTCCTTGTGGCTCTGGTAGAGGTCAATATAGTCGGTTTGCAGGCGCTTGAGCGAGTCTTCCACCGAGCGGCGGATGTAATCCTTGGCCAGGCCCTGGGAACCGTCACCCATCTGCATGCCTACTTTGGTGAGGATGAGCACGTCGTCGCGGCGGCCGCGCTGCCGGAGCCACTTGCCCAGTACGGTTTCCGACTCGCCGCCCTGGTGGCCGGGTGCCCAGGCCGAGTACACGTTGGCGGTATCAATGGCGTTGCCGCCTCCGGCTACAAAGGCATCCAGCACGCGGAAAGAAGCGGCTTCGTCGGCCGTCCAGCCGAATACGTTGCCGCCCAAAACCAGCGGAGCAAGTTGCAGGCCGGAGCGGCCCAGTTCACGATGTTGCATTGCTTGATTGGGGAAAAAGGGAAAGGAAGGATGGCAAGGTAAAGCCCCGCCGACAAGAGCCGGTATAACTGCCAGCCGCGCCCGATGGTTATGGGATACGGCTGGTACTGGAGTGTAGGGCTGTCCGCGTATCTTCGGGTATGGCCCGCAAACTCGATACCCTGCCCGTACTGGATGCCCCCACCCGCGCGCAGTGGCGCATCTGGCTAATGGCTCACCACACCCAACCGGATGGTATCTGGCTCACGCTCTACAAAAAGGCCCAGGGCCCCGGTTACCTGAACTACGCCGAAGCTGTGGAGGAAGCCTTGTGTTTTGGTTGGATTGACTCAGTGCCTCGCAAAGGGGATGCGCTGTGCTACCAGCAGTATTTCTCGCCCCGCAAGCCGGGCAGCGTGTGGTCGGGGCTGAACAAGCGGCGCATTGCGGCCTTGCAGGCCGCGGGCCAGTTGCACCCGGCCGGCGTAGCCAAAATTGAAATGGCCCAGCAGGATGGCAGCTGGGCTATTCTGGACGCGGTAGATGCCCTGGAACTGCCGCCTGATTTGGCTGCGGCCTTTGCGGAACACGCAGCGGCCCACCAGAACTTCCAGGCCTTCCCGCCAAGCACCCGCAAGCAGATACTGCAGCAGTTGATAGCCGTGAAACGCCCCGAAACCCGCCAGCAGCGCATTGCTCGCATCATAGAAAAAGCTGCCCGCAACGAGCGGGCTGTGTAAGCGGGGTCTCTGCAACAGGTTGCCGTATCTTCGCGCCATGCGTTGGATACCCGTATTTCTGTTAAGCCTATTCCTGCTGACCGCCGCTTCGACCCCTTTAGTACCGGCTGTTGTGGAGCGGAGTTTTCAGCCGCAATTTGACCAGTATGGGGTGCGAGGCTCGTTTCTGCTGTATGATGAGCCGGCGGGGCAGTACGTGGCCTACAACCTGAAGCGCTGCCGCCAACGGTTTCTGCCGGCTTCCACCTTCAAGATACCCAACACCCTCATTGGCTTGCAAACCGGGGCCCTGCCCGATACGGCCACCATCTGTAAGTGGGACGGGATGAAACGCAGCTTTCAGCAGTGGAACCAGGATATGAGCTACGCCCAGGCCCTGCGGGTGTCGTGCGTGCCGTGCTACCAGCAGCTGGCCCGGCGCATTGGGGTGGCCCGCTACCGGCAGTGGCTCCCGCGCCTGGGCTACCCCGGCATGGTAGTCACGCCGGCCACTCTGGATACCTTCTGGCTGGATGGGAAGTCCCAAATCAGCCAGTTTGAGCAGGTAAACTTCCTGCGCCGGCTGCAGGCCGAAACCCTGCCCGTGGAAAAGCGCCACCAGCGCGCCGTGCAGCAGATTCTTATTCTCAAAAAAACGGCGGAATACACGCTCTACGGCAAAACCGGCTGGCGCTTCCGCTCGGCCCGCAACCCCGACAACGGCTGGCTGGTGGGCTGGATAACGCGTGCCAACGGCCGCCGCGCCTTTTTCGCCCTCAACATCGAGCCCAAGCCCGGCCCCGTCAACGACGACCAGTTCATAGCCAGCCGCCGCGCCGTAACCGAAGCCGTGTTGCGGGAGCTGAAGTGGCTATGAGCCAAACTGCCCCGCTCCGACAGCGCAGCCGTTCGACCAGTTGGCTTCCGACTAGTACCTTAGCAACATGCGTCGTTGCCTGTTGCTTCTACTTCTGCTGCCCCATCTGCTAATTGCTCAAACAGCGCCCCAGCGGGCCGATATTCTGATTCGCAACGGGCGGCTATACGACGGCACCGGCAACACCTGGACGCTGGGCGACGTGGCCGTGCGCGCCGGCCGTATTGTGGCCGTGGGCCAACTGCCCGCAAGCTACCCCGCCGATACTGTGCTGGACGCCCGTGGCCTGGCCGTAGCCCCTGGTTTCATTGATGTGCACACCCACATTGAGGACGACGAAGTGCGCCAGCCCACGGCCGACAATTTCCTCTACGACGGCGTGACGACGGTAGTAACTGGCAACTGCGGCTCCTCCCGGCCCGATTTGCGCCGCTACTTTCGCCAGCTGGATAGTCTGCACTTGTCTGTGAATGTGGCCTCACTTGTGGGGCAGGGCACCGTGCGGAAAGCAGTGATGGGTCGGGCCCAGCGGCAACCCTCACAGGCCGAGCTGCAGCGGATGGAAACGTTGGTAGACAGTGCTATGCGGGCCGGGGCGGTAGGCTTGTCGTCGGGGCTGATTTACGTTCCGGGTACCTACACCCGCACGCCCGAGCTGGTGCGGCTGGCCCGGGTGGCCGCCCGCCACCACGGCCTCTACGCCACCCACATGCGCAACGAATCCGACAGCGTGCGGCAGGCCATTCAGGAAGCGTTGCTGATTGGGCGCGAAGCGGGGCTGCCGGTGCAGATTTCCCACCTCAAGCTGGGCGGGCAGCAGAACTGGGGCCACACGGACGAGTTGCTGAGCCTCATCGAAACTGCCCGCCAGCAGGGCCAACCCGTCACCATCGACCAATATCCCTACACCGCCAGCTCCACCAGCCTCAGCACCCTGCTGCCCGATGATGTGCAGGCCGACGGCCGCGACTCCCTGCGCGCCCGCCTGGCCCGCCCGGCCGTGCGGCGGCAGGTAGAGCAGTTTCTGGCGCAGCGGCTAAAACGCAAGGGTCTCAAGCATTTCAGCTACGCCGTAGTAGCCAGCTTTCCACCCGAGCCCAGCTACAACGGCCGCAGCCTGGAGGAAATCAACCAGCTGCGCCACCGCCCCCACAACGCCCGCGCCGAAGCCGCCACCGTGCTGGACCTAGTGCTGCAATACGATGCGGGAATGGTGTTTCACGGCATGAGCGAAACCGACGTGCAGAACATCATGCGCTACCCTCAAAATATGGTGGCTTCCGATGCCAGCATCCGGGTGTGGCAGGAGGGCGCGCCCCACCCACGCGGCTACGGCTCCAATGCCCGCGTGCTGGGCCACTATGTGCGGGAGCTGCGCATTATCACCCTGGAAGAAGCCATCCGCCGCATGACCAGCCTGCCCGCTCAAACCTTCGGTTTTGCCAATCGGGGCCTGCTGCGCCCGGGCTTCGCGGCGGATATCGTGGTATTCGACCCCGCCACGGTAGCGGATAAATCTACTTTCGCCCAGCCCCACCAGTATTCCGTGGGCATGAAATACGTGCTGGTTAACGGCCGCCTCACCGTGCGCGAAGGCCAGCACACCAGCCAGCGTGCCGGGCAGGTATTGTACGGGCCGGGGAAGGAGTAGCGTGGCTCTGCTTCGCGCACGAGCCGCAGGCGAGTATCCGGTATTGCGCCTCACGCGTGGTTACTCGCGTTGCTCGTGCGCGAAGCAGAGCTGCGCGCTACTGCCGTTCCAGCACGCGCCAGCCGTGGCCGGGTACCGATAACTCGTCGCCCTGCTGGAATAGTAGTTGCTGCCCGCTGAATACGTCTCGCCAGGTGCCGTCTGCTTCCGCCGGTAGGGTAAGCGGCGTTTCCCGGGCTTCGGCGTTGATAACGCAGAGGACTGTTGCGCCTTCTTTCCCGCGCAGGAAGCCGTACAGCTGCTCGGGGCCGGGGAGGCGGCGGAAGCGGCTGCTGGTGTCGCCGTTGCGCAGGGCGGGGTGGCGGCGCTTGAGCTGGAGCAGCTTGGTGTAAAACTCCTGCAGCGGAATGGTGTACCAGCCAATGGTGTCCCGGTCGAAGAACTGCAGGCGGCGGCTAAGGGCGGCTTCCTGGCCGGTGTACACCAGCGGCATACCGGGCAGCAGCACCGTGAGTACGGCAAACGGTAGCGCCAGCGGGCCCAGCCGCTCGTACTCGGTACCGTCCCAGCTGTTCACGTCGTGGTTGCTGGTGAAGTGCATCAGGTACACCGAGGGCGGATATTTGGCCCGTTCGGCGGCCAGGTACACGTCGATATCCTCCAGCCGGGCCTTGCCTTCGGCAATGTGGTCGAGGAGGTAGTGTAGGCGCAGGCCGAAGGTCATGTTGAAGGCCCGCTCCAGCAGCTTGGTGTCGGAGTTGAATTCCTCCCAGCTTAGGCCGCCGCTGGGGTACAGCTCGTCCCACTCGGCCAGCATAAACAGCGGCTTCACCTCATCCAGCTCCAGGCGGGCCTCGTCCCAGAAATCGGTGGGTACCAGGCCGGCCACGTCGCAGCGGTACCCGTCAATATCGGCCTCCTGTACCCAGTAGAGCAGGGCGTCGGTCATGTAGCGGCGCAGCTCCCGGCTGGTGTAGTCGAAGGCTACCACGTCGGTCCAGTCGGCTACGGGCGGCACTAGGTTCCCGTGAGCGTCGTGTTGGTACCACTCGGGATGTTGCTGCACCAGCGGGTTGTCCCAGCTGGTGTGGTTGGCTACCCAATCTAGGAGCACGCGCAGGCCCAGGCCGTGGGCGGTCTGCACCAGGTGGCGCAAATCATCCAGGGTGCCAAACTCGGGGTTCACCCCAAAATAGTCCTGCACGGCGTACTGGCTGCCCAGTGTGCCCTTGCGCTCTACCTGGCCAATCGGGTGAATCGGCATCAGCCACACAATGCTGATGCCCATTGCCGCCAGCCGAGGCAGGTGCTCCTCAAACGCCCGAAAAGTGCCTTCCGGCGTGAAATTGCGCAGGTTGACTTCGTAAATGGTGGCGTTGGCGGCCCACTCCGGGTGGCGCACCCGAAACAGATGGGAGTGGGGGTGCAAGGGTTCTTCGGCAGTCATGGCAAGGTCGTTTCCTGCGGTTGAACGACGGGCAAGGGCGGAAGTTCTTTGTTGGTTGGGTTGAAAGTAGATGTCCTCTGCAAAACCAGACCGTCATTCCGAGCGCAGCCGAGGAATCTCGCGTGCTGACGTTGGGCTAGTAATTCAACGAAGCGGTAGAGATGCTTCGACTTCGCTCAGCATGACAGGTACCATTGCAACGTCAGCACGCGAGATTCCTCGGCTACGCTCGGAATGACGGTCAATTACAGTGGCTACCGTTTATCCACCGCTAAACCTGCACTAATGCTTCAGATACTCGGCGGCGGCGCGGTTTTTGGGGTTGAGGACCAGGGCGCGGGTGTAGTATTGGGTGGCTAGCTTCTTGTTGCCGAGGGCGGCGTAGGTTTCTGCCAGGCTGTCGTAGGTGTTGGCGCTTTTGGGATACATCTGCGTGTTGAGTTGGAACACGGCCAGCGCATCATTCAACTGGCCCTGCTCCACCAGGGAGTAGCCCCAGGCATTAACAGCCGTTTCGGGTAGCTCGGCGGTGGGGTTCTGGCGACGGACTTTGCGCACTTCCTCACTTAAGTGGGAGAAGCCGCGCTGGCGCAGGGCACGGTGCAAGGCGCGCAAGGTAGGCGGCAGACCGAACCCATCGGCTACGCGCATATCGGGCAGATAGCAGGCGGCCAGGGCATCCACAAAACGCTCGGGGTTGGCACCCTGCAGGTTGGTGAGCACCACAATGGCCAGCTCATCCTGGGGGTACACGAACACGGCGGAGCGGCCTCCGCCCACCGGGGCTACGGCCGGGTGCTCGGGCCGGCCGGCCGTGGGCCAGCCCAGGGCGTAGCCGTTGAGCTTACCCCCAAAACTCTGGGTTGTGCCATCATTAAGGCGGCCGGGCGTCCAGAGAGTAGTGAGGCTCTGGGGTTGCAGCAGTTTTCTTTGCTGCAAGGCCACCAGCCAGCTGGCTACTTCCTGGGCCGTGGAACTCATGCCGGCCGCGGTGCGCAAAGATGGCGGAAACACCTCAAACAGGTTGCGCAGCTCCTTACCCCGGCGCGGTGCGCCGTTCACGTACTGGGTGTACGTATAGCCGCGCGCGAGGTGGGGCAGCACGTTATGGGCGTCGCCGAAGCTGGTGCGCGGCATGCCTACCACTTGTAGCTGGCGCTGCTGGATAAACTCGGTAGATGGCTGTCCGCTGAGCTGGGTGATGAGGCGGCCGAGCAGCAGGTAGTTGGTTTGGTTGTAGGCAAACCGCTCCCCGGGCTTGAACTCCAGCGGCTGCTTCTGTACCTGCTGCCAGGCGGCGGCCTCGTTGTTTTCAGTCACCAATGCGTCCTCCGGAAGGATATCGGGCAGGCCGGAGGTGTGGGTGAGCAACTGCCGCACGGTGGCCGGGTACCAGGCAGCAGGTAGCTCGGGCTGGTAGCGGCCAATGGGGGCGTCCAGGTTCAGCTTGCCGGCTTCCACCAGCTGCATCACCGCCACGCCCACAAAGGCCTTGGTGATGGAGTTGAGAAAGAAGCGCGTTTGCCCGGTTACTGCTACTGAATCCTGGATGTTGGCCAAGCCATACTGCCCCAGCTTCACAACTTTCCCGTGGCGCACTACCGCCAGCTGCAGGCCCGGGATACGGAGTTGCCGCATGGCCTGTTGCACCAGCATATCCACGCTGTCGGCCGGGGTGGTTTGGGTGGTGGTAGGCGCAGTTTGCGCGGCAGCAGACGAAGCAAGACCCAGCGTCAAGAGCAAGGCGCTGCCGAGCAGGCCGGCACACAGGGGGCGGAAAAGCGTTTTCATAGTAGGAGAGAAGTTGAGGATCGGACATCCAGGGTGCGGGGCAACCGGGTAGTTGCTAGGGCAGATGGGCTGGCCACCCGAAAGGTTGCCCACAACACAGTGTATGTAGGTAAGTAGCTGGGGCACTGAAATAATTAAAAAGGCAACGTGCCCCAGCTACTTCGCCAGGGCACGTTGCCTTCTTAATCCAATAAGGAATATTCCGCCCCTGTACCGGTACGGGCTTTACTGCCGCTGCAGCACCCGCCAGCCCCGGGCCGGCACCGTAAGTGGGGCGGTAGGGGAGAAGCTCACCGCTTGGCCCGAGAAAACGTCTTGCAACGGTTCTGCTTCCGGTGCCGACACCTGCTGCGGAGTATCCGTGAAGTTCACCACGGTAACCACCACGGCGCGACCTTTCCGGCGCTCAAAAGCATACGTGCCTTCCGGCGACGCCAAGCGTACGAACCGGCTGCATGCATCTCCGTTGCGCAGGGCCGGATGGTGCTTCTTCAGCTGCAGCAGCTTGGTATAGAAATCCTGCAGCGGGTAGTTGTTCCACGAAATGGTGTCCTTGTCGAAGAAGCGCAGGCGCTTTTTGAGAGCTGCCTCCTGGCCCGAGTACACCATCGGAATACCCGGCAGCAGAGCCGTCAGCACGGCCTGGGGCAGGGCATTTTTGCCCAGGCGCTCATACTCGGTACCGTCCCAGCTGTTGATGTCGTGGCTGGTAGTAAAGTACATGAGGTAGCTAGTGGCCGGGTAGCGGCTGCGCTCCACTTTTCGGTACGCGTCGAGGGCCGCTACGGGCTGCTGGCCCCGGCTGATGCTGTCTAGCAAGTAGCGCATACGCAGGGCGTACGTAGCATCAAAGGCCTGTTGCAGCATACCGGTGTTAGGGTTGAATTCGCCTTTTTGGAGGAAGGGCGGGTCGTGCAACTCATCCCACTCGGCCAGCATGAATACGGGCTTTACCTTTTCCAGCTCCGTCCGCGTCTGGTTCCAGAAGTTCATGGGCACCAACCCGGCCACGTCGCAGCGGAACCCGTCGAAATCGGCCTCCCGTAGCCAGTACAGCATACTCTCCTGCATGTAGCGGCGCAGTTCGGGCTTGCTGTAATCCAGGTCGATGACGTCCTGCCAGTCGGCTACCGGGGGTACTAGCTGGCCTTGAGGGCCGCGCGTAAACCACGCGGGGTGCTCCTGCAGCAGCTTACTATCCCAGCTGGTATGGTTGGCCACCCAATCCAGAATTACGTGCATGCCGCGTTTGTGGGCCTCCGCAATCAGGTGCTGGAGGTCCTGCATCGAACCAAACTCCGGGTTTACGGCCCGGTAGTCACGGATGGAGTACTGACTTCCCAGCGTGCCCTTGCGGTTCTTCTCCCCGATGGGCTGCACCGGCATCAGCCACAGAATACCCACGCCCATTTTCTGCAGGCGCGGCAGGTGCTGCTCAAATGCCCGGAATGTGCCCTCCGGCGTGTACTGCCGAATGTTCACCTCGTAAATGCTGGCCGAATCGGCCCACTGCGGGTGGTGGATAGTATATTGGGGCGGGGCAACCGGGGCGCACTCGGTGGTTGCGGGGGCGGAGGTACGCGACTGGCAAGTGCTGAGCAGCAGGCCACACAGCAGCATTAGGGTAGGACGAAGCATGCCGGAATATACACCGAGCTCGGCACTAGAGCTGTGCCATCAGCTTTATTTATAAGCATAACAGCAGCAAAAAACGAGGGCCTGAGCTACAAAAGGCCGTCATGCTGAGCCTGCCGAAGCATCTCTACCGCTTCGTTGTAATAGCAATAATTAGCCAGAGGTAGAGATGCTTCGGCTGCGCTCAGCATGACGGACTTCTTGCTGTAGACATGCGAAACGCTCTGGCCTCGATACTGTTGGGCCGGCGCTTATTTCACCTCTTCCACCTCCAGAACGCCGGGCAGGTGAATACGGGCTGGCAACTGACCGGCGCGGGCGAAGTCGGCCCAGAACTGGCGGACGGGGCGGCCGGCAGCTTCCACTTCCGGCCAGCCTGCTTCGCCCAGTAAAGGCACGGGAGCCCAGGCCTCGGCGGAGCCAAACAGCAACGGTAAATCAATAGTGTGGGCCCCGCCAAACTCGCTGCCCGCTGGGTGATACCGCACCGTAAACAGGTAAGCGCGGCCGCCGGCCAGGGCGTGGCGACGGGCAAAAGCCACGGCCGGCCCCACGTATATACGCCGGGAGCCCGCCGCAATAAGGGCCTGCACCAAAGCCGGCGCCGGGCGGGGCAGCGTAAGCAGGCGGCGTAGCGGCGGCGCAATGACGGCAAAGAAGCGCAGCTCATCGGCGGTGGCTCCAATCAATACATCGAAGTGGGGAGCTGCCGCCTGCCAGGCCGCATCGGCGGCCGCTTCGGGTGGCAAGGGAGCCACGCCGTATTGCACCCCAAACGGCATTCCCGCCTTCAGCCCTGACCACCGAGCGGCTTGTGTTGCCCGGGGTTGGGCGGCCAGCACGTGTTCCAGCGGCGCATCGGGCGGGAGGGGCGCTACGGCGGCCGCCATGGCCCGGGTCATGCGGGCGCGGCCGGGGGCCAGGCCCAGCGGGGCGCTGTGCAGAATCACGCGCCGGAACAGCCCGGCCGCGCCCTCGGCTAGCATCAGGTGCGCCGCCGCGTCACCGCCGGAGGAGTGGCCCAGCAGCGTCACGCGGCCGGCATCACCCCCGAAGGCGGCAATGTTGCGCTGCACCCAACGCAGCGCAGCCAGTAAATCGAGCAGGCCCAGGTTGGCGGGCGCGTGCCGGTGGCCCAGAAACCCCAGAATGCCCAGGCGGTAACTCACGGCCACTACCACCAACCCCTGCTCGCGCACCAGCGGAGCGGGGTCGTAGAAAGCCAAGTCGCCGGCCCCGCTCACGTAGGAGCCCCCATGAATCCAGACCAGCACCGCCCGCGCCGGACCCATATGGTAATCAGCCGGGGCCGTTACGGTCAAACGCAGACAATCCTCATCGAAGGTGCGGCCGGCCAGGGCGGGGCCCAGGGCCTCCTGCAGCGCCGGGTCGGGCACCTGGGGGCATACCGGGCCGGGGGTGGTGGCTTGGCGTGTTTCGGGGTGAGCGGGTTCGTCGATGGGAGTTTGGAACCGAGTGGCGCGGGCGTAGCGGATGCCGCTGGCGCGCACCAGGCCGGCGTGGTAGTGGCCTCGCAGCGGGCCATCGGGAGTCAGGAACAGGGGAGCAGAATCAGTCATGCGGGAGGCGAAACAACGCGGCCGGAGCCGCCCTGCATACCACCAACAGGGCCGCGAGGTTGCCGTTATGAATCCCACGGCCCTGCTAGCCCGCAGTGCTGCTCTGCTACCGGTTGCCAGCCGGTTGGTAGCGGCGGGGCTGGTACTGCACGCCCCCAAACAGGTACAGCATAATGGTGCGGGAGTAACGCAGGCTCAGCGGGGTAAGCAGCACGGCTGCTACCGCTACACTGGTCACGTACACCCACACGGCCGGGTCGTGGAGCAGGTGATACACCAAAAAGCCCGTTACCAGCATAATGGCCGTAGAAAAAGCATAGCTAATAAACATGGCGCCCCAGTAAAAGCCGGGTTCGGGCTCGTAAGCCTGGCTGCACACGGGGCAGCGTTCCGGCATTTCGGCGAAGCGCACCGGGTTAAAGGCCGAGTGCGTGAACAGCTGGCCTTCGTGGCAGCGGGGGCACCGTTGCTGCAGCAGCGCCAGGGTATTCGAATCTATGGTTGCCATCATGGATTGGGTGCTTGAGTAAGTACAGAACAAAGGTAAAACGCCTCTCAAGCGGGCGTAAGAGGCGTTTGCGGGTTTGTCTGGTACAAATCAACGAGGGTAGTAAGCAGAGGCGAGAATGGCAGAGAAGGAACCTCTGCACGCTGGTCGTGATAAGCTGTTACTACCCACATCAAACCGTCCTCCTCGGCTCCGCTCGGAAAGACGTAGCAATCTGTTACCTGTTATCTGCTGCCGCGCTGCCGGCCAGCCGGAATGTCTCTGGGGTTTGGGTGGTGTGTTTGCGGAAATAGCGGCCGAAATAGGAGGCATCTTCAAAACCCAGCTGGTCGGCTATGTGGGCCACGGTAGCATCGGTGTGGCGCAGCAGGCGGCGGGCTTCAATGAGTACCCGCTCCTGAATGAGGGCGCTGGCCGTTTTGCCCAGGTGGCGCTTGCATAGGGCGTTGAGGTGGTTGGGCGAAAGGTGCAGCCAGTCGGCGTACTGCTGCACCGCCCGCTGCTGCCGGAAGTGCTGGTTGAGCAGGCTGCCAAACTCGCGCAAAAGCTGCTGGGCGTGGCGGGGCTCCTGCGCCTGGCGGGCCGGGGCTGCGGGATACTCGCGGGCCGCCAGCTCCAGGCACAGCAGCAGATACGCCCGAAAAACCTCGTCCTGCTGGGGAGCCGGGGCTGAATGCTCCTCCCACATGCGCTCCAGGAGGGGCAGCAGCGCAGCTTCGGCGCTGGGCAAGTACAGCACCGGGGCGTGGGCGTGGTTGAAGAACGGGTACTCGAACAGGCGGCTGCCGGGGTAGCGGAGCAGGTAAAAATCGGCCTCAAACAATACCACGTAGCCTTGGGCATCGGCGGAAAGCTGCCAGTGGTGTACCTGGCCGGGCGTCATAAAAAACATGCTGCCCGGTTTCAGCTCGTAGCTGATCAGGTCGATGGTGTGGGTGCCGTAGCCCTCCGTAACGTAGAGCAGCAGGTAAAAATCGTGGGCGTGGGGCTGGCTCACGCCGGGGAAATTGGCCACGTGCCGGGCCAGCCGCTCCAGGTACCAGGGCCGCCGCACCCGCCCCTGCGGAAAGGATTCGAGCGTGAGAACAGGCAGGGACATACGGCTAGGGCAGGAGGGTGAGCGGGTGTGAAGGCAAAAGGCGACTGGTGAACGGCTTCCCAAGTGTAACGGAAGGGCAACGCGCAGAATAAGACTAGGATTAGAAACTAGGCCCCCGCCTCAGGTAAGCAGGGCCGAGGGGTGGTTGATTTTATCTGAGAACATAAAACTAGAAGGTAGCTTTAGTGCCGTTCAACGATTATTTACCATCCCTAACCTCTCCTCCCCTGAGGAGGGGAAGTAGTTTCTAACCTGGCTCTATAAGCGCCAGTGCTACTCTTCGAACCGGCGCAGGCGCTTTTTGCTGAGTTCATAGCTGACAATGGCCGGTACGTAAAAAGTCACATCAGCCAGTAGCTTGGCAGCCACAATACCGCCACTGCGGCTGCCCAGCAGGCGCGGAAGCCATACCATTAGGGCCGGCCTGATCAGCAGACTATCGAGAACTTCAGCGGGGCCGAATTCGACCACCAACGCCCGCACATTTTGCCCGAATGTGCGGCGAGTGTACCGCTGACCGCAGCGGTGCAGTTGGCGGCGGGTTTGGCGCACATCCTGCAGCAGCAGCCAGCCGAAGTACGCCACGTTGCCGGCCCAGGTGCCGGCCAGCGCCGCCTGCACTTCCCGGCCCGGAGCCAGGTGCCAAGCCAGTCCCGCCCCGCCCAGCGTAGCTACCACCGACAGCCCCTCGGCCGGCAGGTAGCGCCGCAGCCATTCTCCTACTTTTGCTTTCATGCGGGTGAGCGAAAAGAATGAGCGAAAAGAAACGGCTATTTTTCCAGGCGCCCGCCAAAGATACCGCCTCTACTATGCAAATTCCGTTTACGCCGTTGGTTGTGGTGTTGTGGGCCGTGGTGGCGCAGGCCTTGCTGGCCGCCGGACTGCTGTGGGTGGCGCCTACCAACCGGTTGCCCAATCGGTTTCTGGCCCTGCTCATGCTCAGTATTGCCCTGTGGCTGCTGGATGGATTTTTCCGGGTGGCCAATGTGTACGGGCAGAATGCCGACTGGTACTTCGCGCCCATCTACTACTCGTTTGCGTTCGGGCCACTGCTGTACTTTTATGTGCGCAGCCTCATCAACCACCACTTCCGGTTTGCGCCCCGGCAGTGGTGGCATTTTGGGCCGGTGCTGGTGCAGGCGGGCCTGTACTGGTGGCTTCGGCTGCAGCCCTACGCCACGCGCCTGTGGTTCTGGCAGCACGTACACCGGCCCGTTACCTACAGCCTGGAGTTTATCGGCACCTGGGTTTCGCTCACCATATACTTGCTGCTGAGTCTGCAGCTGCTGCGCCACTACCGCCACTGGCTCGCCGATAATTTCTCGGAAGTATCCCGCCTGCGGCTGCAGTGGCTGCGGGTACTGCTGGTGGCCGTGGGGGTGGTGAGTGTGCAGTGGCTGGTGGAAGTGGTGCTGCGCGAGTTTTTCGGGCTGTATTATGAGTACGACTACTCTACCGAGCTATTAGGCATAGTAGTATTTCTGGTGGGAATAGTGGGCCTTCGCCAGGCTGATATGCAGGCCATCCGCTTCGAGCCGGAAACTCTGGAGCCCGTGGAGGCCGCGTCGCCTGAGCAGAAGCAAACAGCCATTGAGCCGGTGTCGGTAGTTAGCACTACGCCGCCCACTGAAGCCATGGTGCCTGCCCTGAATGAAGCTGCCCTGGTCCGCATCCGGCAGGCCCTGGAAGAGGAGAAGCTCTATATGAACCCCACACTCACCCTGGCTGAGCTGGCGGCCCATACCGGCCTGGCTCCTCGGCTGATTTCCGCCACCGTCAACCAAGGTTTTGGCCGCAGCTTCAATGATGTAGTGAACAGCTACCGGGTAGAGGAAGTAAAGCGCCGCCTGGCCGCCCCCGATGCGCAACGCTTCACGCTGCTGGGCATTGCCTTGGAAAGTGGTTTCAACTCTAAAACCACTTTCAACCGCATCTTCAAGCAGTTCACCGGCCTAGCTCCGCGGGAGTGGAATGAAGCTAGGGCATAAGCAAGTGTAGGAGGGTGTCAAGGGTGTAGGGGAGCATGATATCTCCTGTATCTGCTCCCACCCTCACGACTAACATAGTCCCATATCATGATGTGGGGCGTCCCGGACCTGGATGTGGGGCGTTTCGGGGAGTGGAGTGGGGCACCTTTGGGTCGTTCATTCTTCCCCATGACCCATGAAACGTATCCTGCTTTTCTTGCTGCTGACTGCCGCAACGGCCGCGCCGCTGCTGGCCCAAACCACTCCCGCCACCGCCTGGAGCAACCACCGCCGCGTGCTGCCCGATAAGCTGCGCGCGGTACCGGTGGGCCTCACGCTCTGGCACACTCCTAACCCCAACTACCCCGAGCAGCCCGGCGGCTACGTGTGGAAACATAGCACCATGCTGCGCTCCGAAGTAGGGCCGCTGACGGTGGTGGAGTGCGGCAGCTTTATCTGGTACGATGAGCGGGGCTGGCAGCAGAACATGGTGGAAACGCCGGCCGAGTTTGCTGAGCTGTTCCAGTGCCCCGCCGGCCGCCTGGAGTATGGCCGCACATACACTTTCGCCAAAAACTACCGCTACGCCGATAACGCCCGCCGGCTTTACGGCGGCGACGCGCTCTGGTACATTCTGGCCCGCGACGCCGCCGGCAAGCTCTACAAAGGCCAGGGCCTTATTGAAACCGAAGCCACCCCGCGCTAGTCGGGGCTACCCCGCAACTCACCTCATCAAGCACAACCGCCATGAAACTACTGCTCACTCTTTGTGTACTGCTTACGCTGGCCGCCGCCCGCCCCGCCGCCGATGTATACCAAGTCAATACCACCGCTAGCCGCATTACGTGGACGGGCTACGCCGAAGTAGGTACGTACGCCCCCACCGGCACCGTGCAGCTGCGCCAAGGTACGTTCGCCTATGATGGTCGCACCCTGCGTGCCGGCCGTTTCGAGTTTGACATGCGTACTATTGAACAGGAGCAGACCCAGTTGGCCGAGCACCTGCGCGGCCCCGATTTCTTCGACGTGGCGCGTTTCCCAACGGCCGTGTTCGTGCTTGACGAAGTTCGGGCTGGCCGGGCCAGTGGGCAGCTTACCCTGCGGGGCGTCACTCGGCCCGTTCAGTTTCCGCTCACTCTTACCAAACTGGCCAATGGCCAACTCCGCGTTGCCGGCACCGCTACCCTCGACCGTACTCAATTCGGTATCAACTACAACTCCAGCAGCTTTTTTCAGAACCTGGGCAGCTACGCCATTCGCAATGAGTTCAAGCTGGCCTTCGATGTGGTGGCAGAAAAGGAGGACCATTGATATGTACTGACAGCGGCTGCCTGGTGAGTAGCTGCCGCCCCACAGTGCCCGTGGCAACACCAGCGCCCCCGCCGGCGTACAGTTTCTGGAAACCCGTTACTGCCCTCTCAACCCTCCTTTCCTATGAATCATAACGCCCGCATCGAAGAAACCATCCAGAACATTTACGACGCCCTGGAAAACCACCACGACCACCCCGTAGAAAACGGTATCGGCTACATCGACGGCTGGATTTCGGCCCTCGACGGCCTCGGGGGCTCGGCCCTGACGGGGCTGCAAACCGAACTGCGCAACCTGCGCGGCTACGTGGAGCGCGACGACCGGGCGGCCATTGCCAGCTCCCTGCAACACCTCGGCCAGGAAACCTCCCTCATTGCCCGCAACCTGCACGATGCCACCGGCGACCAACTCCGCCACCTGGGCCAAACGCTCATCACCGCCGCTGGCAACCTGAAGGTGTCGTAGGAATTCTGCTGGGTTTACTGCCTCGCTACTAGCACCGGCCGCTGCTCCCGCCAAGGGGTAGCGGCCGGTGCTAGTAGCGAGGCAGCAGCTGGCCGTATTGGTCAAGGCGGCAGCAGGTGGAGCCCGAAGTTGCTTTTGGGCCGTCCAGCTCCTGCCGGGTGTAGCGGTACGCCCCGTTGCCATTGTACCAGTGCAAAATCAGCCCTTGTTCAGGGGTAAATACCCACCGTGAGGTACGGTCCTGCTCATCCGTTAGCTCAAAGGAAACGCAGCGGTACAGGTAGTCGGCAGAAGCACCGGGCAGGAAGGCGTATGGCCGGTAGACGGGTAACCGCTGCTCTTCGCTTATTTTAGTGCTCACGGAAGCCGTGTTATTAAAGGAAACAGTCAGTTTTCGGGTGGTGTCGGCGGCTAGAAATTCTAGCAGAAATGGCAATTGCCGCAGCTGCTGCAAGTAGTAATCGGCCCGGCGCAGCACAGAATCGGGTGGAAATAACTGCCCATTCTGAATAGTGAGTGCTACGCCCAAGCATACACCGGCGGGCATAGTTGTATCGCGGGCCTCAAATTCCAGCCGGTTTTCAAAGTTCCACTGCCAATTACTAGAAATAGATTCCCGAATACGGCTTACCCGAAACCGTTGCCGGAGCTTGTTGAACTCTGGCCGGAAGTTCTCCCAGGTGAGAGCCTCTACCTGCTTTTGGCACTGGTCGTCGTAGAGTTGCCTGGCCAGTCGTGGCACCAGGTTTTGGGGCTGAAAGCGGGCGTAGTTGGAGCTTTGAGCGGCCGGAAGCAGCCGCACGAGCAGGGGCGCAATCCGGACGCTATAGTTCAACCGGTTCTGGTCGTCGCGCCAGGGCAAACCTAGGTAGTTACGGCTGGCCAGTACCCGTACCCGGCGGTCGGGGTAACATAGCGTCAGCTGGAAGCGGGTGGTGCCAGAGCTATGGAGCAAGGTATAGCCCTGGCGCAAAATTGCCCGGTTTACGGCCCGCAACAGGTATTCGGGCCGGACTACGGCGGCTTCAACTACGGCAGTCTGGCTAGGGTTCCAGGCTGGGCGGTAGGTTAGGCACTGCTTTAGCAGTTGCTGCGCCAAATCGGCAGAATACCCGTATCCCAGGTCGGCCGGCTGCAGGGTGGGGTAGGGTGTCTGCACCTCATTTACCAGTTCCTGCACCAACTGGCGAGGTATCTGCCTAAGCCGTTTGCGCCGCTGGCGGATTTTATCGCCTTCCTCCCACCAAGTCCGGTACAGCCAAAACGTGTTTCGGCGGATGGTCACCTCATAGCGGTAGTTGAAAGTGCCGCACCATTTATCGAAGGAATTATCCTCGATGAGAATGGTGCCGGGCATATTTTGACCCTGTACCAAACTAGGAAGCAGGCCCAGCAGCAAGCTCAGCCAGCACAATACAATACGCCGCATACAAACCAGGAGAAGAACAGCACGCACAACTGTATGCGAAAATAGAAAGCAAATACGCCACCCATGCCCTCTTAATATCCCGCTGCCGCGTCGTCGCCGCGGGGGTCGGCGCCGCCTTCCAGCTGGCCGCCCGGCAGCACCCGGATTACCTCTACCCGCCCCCAGGCGTTACGAGGATTGAGTTTGTAGCCGCGGGCTTGCAGCGAATCCTGGGCGGCGGGTAGTAGGGCCCCAGCTTCCACATCAATCTGATCCGGGAGCCACTGGTGGTGCAGGCGGGGGGCGGCCACAGCCTGCTGGGCGTTCATCCCGTAATCCACCACGTTCAGAATAGACTGCAGCACGCTGGTAATGATGGTGCTGCCGCCGGGCGTGCCGGTTACCAGGGCCAGCTTGTTGCCTTTCGTCAGGATGGCCGGCGTCATGGAGGAAAGCATGCGCTTGCCGGGCGCAATGGCGTTAGCCGCGCCGCCTACCAGTCCGTAGGAGTTGGGCGTGCCGGGCTTGCTGCTGAAGTCGTCCATTTCGTTGTTGAGCAGAAACCCGGCTCCTGCTACTACTACCTTGCTACCGTAAGCCCCGTTGAGGGTAGTGGTGCAGCTTACGGCGTTACCCTGGGCGTCTACCACGTTGTAATGCGTGGTCTGGTCCGATTCGTAGCCGGGCAGGCCTGCGCCGGCCGTTACCTGGGCACTGGGCGTGGCGCGGTAGGGCAGGGTAGTAGCCATGCGCTGCTTATTGTAGGGCTTTCCCAGCAGCTGCACTACGGGCACGCGGCCGAAGTCCGGGTCGCCGAGGTAGGTGGCGCGGTCGGCGTACACGCGGCGCTGGGCCTCGGTAATCCAGTGCGTAGCCTGGGGCGAGTGCCAGCCAGCTTGGCCGAGGTTGTAGGGCTCCAGCATCTGCAGCATCTGCAGCAGCGCCACGCCACCGGAGCTGGGCGGCGGAAACGTCAGCACAGTATAGCCGCGGTACTGGCCGTGCAGGGGCGTGCGCCACTTGGGCTGGTAGTTTAGTAGGTCTTGCTTACTGATGATGCCCTTGCCACGCTGCATTTCGGCTACCAGCAAGTTGGCCGTTTCGCCCTCGTAGAAACCGGCCTTGCCCTGGTCCCGAACCCGCTCCAGCGTGCGGGCTAAGTCAGGGTGGCGGATTACCTCCCCAGCCGTCCAGGAACTCGATTTCAGATAGGCACTGCCAGGGTTGAGTTTGCCAAAGGTGTCGTGCTGCCCGTTGAGTCCGGCGGCTTCTTTTTCCGTCAGCTTTAGGCCCTGGGCCGCCAAGTCAACGGCAGGTTGTACCACGTCTTTCCACGGTAGCTTGCCCAGTTTCTGGTGTAGGGCCCACATGCCCGCCACGGTACCGGGCACGCCGGCCGCCAAATGGCCCAGGGTGCTCAGGTTGGGAATGACGTTGCCCTGGGCGTCCAGATACATATCCCGGGAGGCAGCGGCCGGGGCGGTTTCCCGGAAATCCAGTGCGCCTTCCTGCCCGTTGGCGCCGCGGTAGAGCAAAAAGCCTCCGCCGCCAATGTTGCCGGCTACTGGCAAGGCCACCGCCAAGGCAAACTGCACGGCCACGGCGGCATCGTAGGCATTGCCACCCCGCTGCAGAATTTCTACCCCTATGCGCGTGGCCTCCGGGTGGGCTGAGGTTACCATCGCCTTGGCCGTAACTACGGGAGTAGCCGCCGGAATAGGTGCCGATAAGGTGCCAAGAGCCGGGGCAGTGGTAACAGACGGAGCAGTGGAAGTGCAGGCTGTCAGGGCCGTCAGCAGCAGGAAGGGAATGTAGTAGCGCATAGAAACGTAAAGGTAGGCTAGGATGTAAGGAAAAGCGCGGAGCCACGCCTGTGGTAGGAAGCGGCGCCAACATAAGCGCACAATGGCCTGGGAGCGCAAAGTACGCTCCCAGGCCATTGGTTGCGGCTACTATTCTTACTCCGAAACGGCTCCGACAGCCTAGGGCAAGTAACCGCACATAGTAGTTAGGAAGTGTTAACAGTCACGCAGCCAGAGTACGGTTGCGGCAAGATGAACAAAGGCCAGAAAATGGGCATCCAACTTGTCATAGCGCGTGGCCACGCGGCGAAACTGCTTGAGGCGGCTAA